>NZ_FYDN01000021.1:0-67006 GCF_900187485.1 Pseudomonas sp. Irchel s3a12 | reverse complement strand
CAGATGCATTCTTTATCGGCGCTTGGGTGAAAGGAGGAGGGGCGAAATCTCCCACGGTCTGTGCTGCGTCAACAGTCAGAATCGAGCCTTGTCCCTCCTCCTCCCTTCAAGTCCTACCATACAAGCGTGCCTGCTCGCGAAGGGGCCGGCACATACGGTGAAGTTTTTCAGCCGGCCACCAGAATCTTTGCAGAACTGACTACCGTCGCATACTCCCCCTGCAAATTCCCCAGCGACATCCCGTGCACCTCTTCAGCCGTACGCAATGTGCCGAAATAATCAGCCTTGTCGAAGGTGAAACAGGCATCCTCCGCTACCCACGCAGCAAAGCCAAGATTGCCCGCCGTACGCGCCGTTGACTCCACTGAGTTGTTCGTCGCCACGCCGACGATAACCAATTGCCCGATCCCCGCCTCGCGCAACCGCGCCTCTAATCCCGTGGCACAAAACGCATCCGGCACCTGTTTCTGAATCAGCCATTCGCCGTCCTGCGGCAAAAACCTCTCCTGAAACTCCACCCCTTCCTGCTCCGGCCAAAACACCGAATCCGGTTCACGCGACAGATGTTGCACATGAATCACCGGCCTTGTGCTACGCCGCCACAGCCCCAGCAGATCAAGGATTCGCTCTTCCGCCTGAAGATTATTCCTTCGACCCAAACGCGGCTGCAGGATGCCTTTTTGCTGATCGATGATGATCAGTGCAGCGTTGGCCTGAAGCTCCATGGCGATTTTTCTCATGCAGAGTCATTGAATTCTGCGCAGTTCAGCATCACCTCTTCCTACTAAGCAAGCTATCGAACGCACACGGGACGACCTGACGCCGGCGTTTGCTGTCCGCACGCAAGTCCATTTCTGCTTTGGAGCTCTCCATGATCGACCTGTATTACTGGACCACCCCCAACGGCCACAAGATCTCCCTGTTTCTCGAAGAAGCCGGCCTGCCGTACAACGTGCACCCGATCAACATCAGCCAGGGTGAGCAGTTTCAGCCGCACTTTCTGAAAATCGCCCCGAACAACCGCATCCCGGCCATCGTCGATCATGAACCGGCCGATGGCGGCGAACCGTTGTCGCTGTTCGAATCCGGGGCGATTCTTTTGTATCTGGCGGAGAAGACCGGGAAGTTTCTGCCCCAAGACCTGCGCGGTCGGCAAACGGCGCTGCAATGGCTGTTCTGGCAAATGGGCGGACTGGGGCCGATGGCCGGGCAGAATCACCACTTCAGCCAGTTCGCCCCGGAGAAAATCCCCTACGCGATCAAGCGCTACATCGACGAGACCGCGCGGTTGTATGGCGTATTGAACAAGCAACTGGCTGATAACGAATTCGTCGCCGGCAGCGAATACAGCATTGCCGACATGGCGATCTACCCGTGGATCGTCTCGCACAAATGGCAAAGCCAGAACCTTGAAGACTTCCCGCATGTGCAGCGCTGGTTCAACCACATCAAAGATCGCACGGCGACGTTGAAGGCCTACGCGTTGGTGCAGAAAATCAATCCACCGAAGGCTTGATTGAACGGCAAGAGATCGCAGCCTTCGGCAGCTCCTACAGGGGAATGCATGCTTATGTAGGAGCTGCCGCAGGCTGAGATCTTTTCCATTCGACAGAAATACGCAAATAACCCCCGCCCCCGCTTGCGCGGCCACCTCCTGCTCACTAACGTAGCGCCTTTACTGACGCTACCCCCCGCAGGAGCTTTGCCATGGCCTCGCCAGCCCTCACACATTTTCTTCCCCGGTTCGGCGTTGCCGCAGCAGTGGCCGGTGTTTTGGGCCTGTCCGGTTGCCAGACCTGGAATGCTCAGGACACCCTCCCCCCGACTTCCGGCGTGCAACCGCTCAAGGGGCTGGCGCAGAACGTGTCGGTACGTCGCAATGCCATGGGCATGCCGCTGATCGAGAGCAACACGTTCCATGACGCACTGTTCAGCCTCGGTTACGTCCACGCCAGCGATCGCATCAATCAAATGGTCACCTTGCGCCTGTTGGCGCAGGGCCGCCTGGCGGAAATGTCCGGCGCGTCGATGCTCGATGCCGACCGCTACATGCGCGCGGTCAATCTGAAGAAAAGCGCTGGCGAGCTGTACAAGGCTTCGTCGCCACGCCTCAAGCGCTTCTTCGAAGTCTATGCACGAGGCGTCAACGCCTACCTGTTCCGCTACGCCGACAAGCTGCCGGGCGACCTCGCCTCCAGTGGTTACAAGCCGGAATACTGGAAGCCGGAAGACTCGGCGCTGATTTTCGCCCTGCTGAATTTCAGCCAGTCGGCCAACCTGCCGGAAGAAATTTCCTCGCTGGTGCTGGCGCAAACCGTCACCACCGACAAACTCGCCTGGCTGACGCCGTCCGCGCCTGACGAAAACCTGCCACTGGCCGAGGCCGACAAGCTGCAAGGGCTCAAGCTCAACGGGCAGATCCCCGGCCTGACCGAACTGAGCAACGCCAGCCAGCAACTGTCCGCGCTGAACCTGCTCGGCACCCCGTCTTCGAACAACTGGGCGATCGCCCCGCAACGCAGCCGCAGCGGCAAGAGCCTGCTGGCCAGCGACGCCCATGGGCCGCTGGCCGCGCCGTCGCTGTGGAGCTTTGTGCAGATCCGCGCACCGAAATATCAGGCCGCCGGTGTCACCGTTGCCGGTCTGCCGATGGTCCTCGGCGGTTTCAACGGCAAAGTCGCGTGGAGCATGACCAGCGTGCTCGGCGACAACCAGGATCTGTTTCTGGAAAAAATTCGCCGCCAGGGCAGCAGCCTGACCTACGAGGTCAATGGCAAATGGCAGCCGCTGGGCGTGCGCAACGAAACCTACTTCGTCAAAGGCCAACGGCCGATTCGCGAAGCGGTGTACGAAACCCGCCACGGCGCATTGCTCAACAGTGCTCAGGCGGCCGCGCAAGGCAGCGGTTTCGGCCTGGCCTTGCAGACCCCGAGCTTCACTGATGACAAGTCGCTGGATGCGTTTTTTGATCTGACCCGTGCACAAACCGTTGAACGCGCTTCCGACGCGAGCCGCGAGATCCGCGCCATCGCCCTGAACCTGGTGTTCGCCGATGCGAGCAACATCGGTTGGCAGGTCACCGGGCGTTTCCCCAACCGCCGAGAAGGCGAAGGCTTGCTGCCGTCGCCGGGCTGGGAAGGTCGCTACGATTGGGACGGTTACGCCGACCCGATGCTGCATCCGTACGATCAGGATCCGGCGCAAGGCTGGCTCGGCACCGCCAACCAGCGTGTGATTCCTCACGGTTATGGCATGCAACTGTCGAACTCTTGGGCGGCGCCGGAACGTGGCGAGCGTCTGGCGGAACTGGCCGGCAGCAGCAAGCACGACAGCCGCAGCGTGATCGCCATGCAGTACGACCAGACCACCACCTTCGCCGCCAAGTTGAAGAAAGTCTTCGAAGCACCGGGCATGAAGCAGCCGCTGAAACAGGCGATCGATGCCCTGCCGGAAGCGGATCGCAGCAAGGCGCGCGAAGCGTTCACGCGGTTGATGGCGTTCGACGGCAAGCTCAGCCCGACCTCGGCGGATGCGGCGATCTATGAGCTGTTCCTGCAGGAAAGCATGAAACAGATCTTCCTCGATGAGCTCGGTCCGGAATCGAGTCCTGCGTGGAAGGCGTTTATCGCCAATGGTGATCTGTCTTACGCGGCGCAGGCTGACCATTTGTTGGGACGTGAGGACAGTCCGTTCTGGGACGACATTCGTACACCGCAGAAAGAAGACAAAGCGGTGATTCTTGCCCGTAGCTTCGCGGCGGCGATCAGCGCTGGCGAGAGTCAGTTGGGCGGCGATCACCGGGCCTGGCAGTGGGGCAAGCTGCACAGTTATGCCTGGAAGAACAGCAATGGCCAGACCGTGCGCGGACCACTGGCGGCCGGTGGCGATCACACGACGTTGAACACGTCGGCGTTCGCCTGGGGCCAGGATTTCACCACTACCCGCGCACCGTCGATGCGTTTCATCGTCGACTTCGGCCAAGCCGAACCGCTGATGGGCCAGAACGGTACGGGGCAGTCGGGTAATCCGGTGAGTCCGAACTACCTCAATGGCATCGATGCGTGGTTGAAGGGGCAGTACATCGGCTTGCCGATGCAGCCGCAGAACTTTGATCGGGTGTATGGCAAGGCCCGCCTGACGCTTACTCCCGGCAAATAAGCTGTACATCAAAAGCCCCTCACCCTAACCCTCTCCCGGAGGGAGAGGGGACTGATTGGGGGATGCTTGAGTCATACGCCGACCTGAACGTGCACTGCCGAATCCAGAATCAACTCGGTTCGTGCCTTGCCGAATCCGTAATCGACTCGGTATTTCACGTCGGCGTAGCTGGCCAGACACCTCAGTCGGCCCCCTCTCCCTCCGGGAGAGGGCTGGGGTGAGGGGCTTTTGATCTGGTCCAGAATCTGTGTTCGACTCGGTTTTTCACGTCGGCGTAGCTCTCCCAGACACCGCAGTCGGCCCCCTCTCCCTCCGGGAGAGGGCTGGGGTGAGGGGCTTTTGATCTGGTCCAGAATCTGTGTTCGACTCGGTTTTTCACGTCGGCGTAGCTCTCCCAGACACCTCAGTCGGCCCCCTCTCCCTCCGGGAGAGGGCTGGGGTGAGGGGCTTTTGATCTGGTCCAGAATCTGTGTTCGGCGCGGTTTTTCAGGTCGATGTCACTCGCCAGACATATCGGTCGGCCCCCTCTCCCTCAGGGAGAGGGCTGGGGTGAGGGTTGCTCTTCAAAGTCGATAGAACTTCCAGCCCAGCGCCAACCTCATAGCTAACAAGCCCCCCATTCTGGTAAGGACATGGACCTTGTTATCGCCCGCCCCGAGGGTTTGTATTGCCCTGCCGGAGATTTCTACATAGACCCGTGGCGCCCCGTCGAGCGCTCGGTCATTACCCATGCCCACGGCGATCATGCCCGTACCGGTAACCAACATTATCTGGCCAGCAGCGCCAGCGAAGGGATTTTGCGCGCGCGTCTGGGGCAGGACATCAACCTGCAAACCCTCGCCTACGGCCAGCGTCTGACACACCACGGTGTCACCCTGAGCTTTCACCCCGCCGGCCACGTGCTCGGTTCTGCACAAGTGCGTCTGGAATACGGTGGCGAAGTCTGGGTCGCGTCCGGCGACTACAAGATCGAACCGGACGGCACCTGCGCCCCGTTCGAACCGGTGCGCTGCCACACCTTCATCACCGAATCGACCTTCGGCCTGCCGATTTATCGCTGGCAGCCACAGGCGCAGGTGTTCAGCGAGATCAACCAGTGGTGGGCTGCGAACATCGCGGCCGGCAAGGCCAGCGTGTTGTTCTGTTACTCGTTCGGCAAGGCTCAACGGATACTCCACGGCATCGACGAAAGCCTCGGCCCGATCCTCAGCCACGGTGCGGTCGAACCGCTGAATCGGGTCTACCGCGAGGCCGGCGTGTATTTGCCGCCGACGATCTACGCCGGGGACGTAAAAAAAAGCGACCCGATCATGCGCCAGGCTCTGGTCATCGCCCCGCCTTCGGCCGGTGGCAGCAGTTGGATGCGCCGTTTTGGCGAGTACAGCGACGCATTTGCCAGCGGCTGGATGCGTTTGCGTGGCACCCGACGGCGGCGCGGCGTCGATCGCGGTTTCGTGCTCTCCGATCACGCCGACTGGCCCGGCCTGCTCTGGGCCATTGAGCAAACCGGCGCAGAGCGGGTGATGGTCACCCACGGTTCAATCGGCGTGCTGGTGCGGCATCTGCGCGAACAGGGTCTGGATGCCCAGGGTTTCAACACCGAATACGGCGATGACGAAGAAGAACACATCGCCACCGAACCGACCATCGCCGAGATGCCAGCATGAAAGCATTCGCCGAGTTGTACACCGAGCTCGACGCGACCACCTCGAGCAACGCCAAACTGGCGGCGATGCAAGCCTACTTCGCCCAGGCCGAACCGCACGACGCCGCGTGGGCGGTGTACTTTCTCTCCGGTGGCCGGCCCCGGCAACTGGTGCCGGTGAGAATTCTGCGTGAACTCGCCGTCGAGATCTCCGGCCTGGAACCGTGGTTGTTCGAGGAAAGCTATCAAGCCGTCGGTGACCTGGCGGAAACCATTTCGCTGGTACTCGCAGAAAACCCGCACACCTCCGACGCCGGCCTCGCCGAGTGGATCGAGGACAAACTGCTGCCACTGCGCGGTGAAGCACCGGAATATCTGAACCGGCAACTGCCGGCCCTGTGGGCGCAACTGGATCGATCAAGCCTGATGCTGTGCATCAAATTGATCACCGGCAGTTTTCGCGTTGGCGTGTCGAAATTGCTGGTTACCCGGGCCTTGGCCTCGATGGCCGGGCTGGACAGCAAGCGCGTGGCGCAGCGTCTGGTCGGTTACACCGATCTGTCCAACCGGCCGAGCGCCGCCAGTTACCTGAAGCTGATTGCCCCTGAATCCAGCGATGAACATGCCCAGCGGGGTGGTCAGCCGTATCCGTTCTTCCTGGCCCACGCTTTGTCGCAACCGGTGGAAGAATTTGAAGCGCTGATCGGCCCGGCCAGCGATTGGCAGATTGAATGGAAATGGGATGGCATCCGCGCACAAGTGGTCAAGCGAGAGGGCCGACTATGGATCTGGTCGCGGGGCGAGGAACTGGTGACCGAGCGTTTTCCCGAACTGGAGGTCCTGGTACACGGCTTGCCCGATGGCACGGTGATCGACGGCGAAATCGTCGTGTGGAAAAGCACGCATCCGCGCACCGAAGACGCCTTTGATCCGCAATCGACCGAACCGCCGGCAGTGCAGCCCTTCGCCCTGTTGCAACAACGCATCGGCCGCAAGACCCTCGACAAGAAAATCCTCGAAGACGTGCCGGTGGTGGTGCTCGCCTACGACCTGCTCGAATGGCAAGGCGAAGACTGGCGCAATCAACCGCAGGCCAAACGCCGCGCGCAATTGGAAGACGTTATCGCCCGCTGTAACAGTCCGGTACTTTTACCCTCGCCGGTGCTGACCGGCAGCGACTGGCTCGACCTCGCCTGCCAGCGCGAAGCCTCGCGGCGACTGGGTGTCGAGGGCATGATGCTCAAGGCGCGCGACGCGTTATATGGCGTCGGGCGCACCAAAGACATGGGCGTGTGGTGGAAGTGGAAAGTTGACCCGTTCAGCGTCGATGCGGTGCTGATTTACGCGCAGCGCGGTCACGGTCGCCGGGCCAGTCTGTACAGCGATTACACCTTTGCCGTGTGGGACGGCCCGCCCGAGTCGAGCCAGCGTGCGCTGGTGCCGTTTGCCAAGGCCTATTCGGGGCTGACCGATGAGGAAATGCGCAAAGTCGATAGCATCGTGCGCAAAACCACCGTGGAAAAGTTCGGCCCGGTCAGCAGCGTGAAACCGAGCCTGGTGTTTGAACTGGGTTTCGAAGGCATCGCCCTTTCGCGGCGGCACAAGAGCGGGATCGCGGTACGTTTTCCGCGGATGCTGCGCTGGCGCCAGGATAAAACCGTGGATGAAGCGGATAGCCTCGCCACCCTGCAAGACCTGCTGGCCTGACCCCTTTTCCCGGGACATTGATCGTTCCCACGCTCCGCGTGGGAATGCCTCAACGGACGCTCCGCGTTCGGCCTTGGAGGTGACGCGGAGCGTCCCGGGCTGCATTACCACGCAGAGCGTGGGAACGATCAGCGATCTGCTTGACTGTCCCCGACAAGCCACAAATCAGTGCACGCTTTCTGCCGCGCCCGTTTTCGTGCATTCATCCATTGATCTTGTAGCTCTCCTCACCTTTTAAAACACTTGTTCGGGACTCTGGTTCGGAAATTGCTACTTTCTATAGGTCGTACGCGTTCCAGTAACAATAATTCTGCGCCACAAGCGCTCATATTGGTTCTTAGGGATTGAATAATGAAAAAAGCATTGCTGACCCTTTCTGCACTGGCGTTGTGCATGGCCGCTGGCTCCGCGCTGGCCAAGGAATACAAAGAGCTGCGCTTTGGCGTTGACCCTTCGTACGCACCGTTCGAGTCGAAAGCGGCCGACGGCAGCCTGGTGGGCTTCGACATCGACCTGGGCAACGCGATCTGCGCCGAACTCAAGGTCAAGTGCAAGTGGGTTGAAAGTGACTTCGACGGCATGATTCCGGGCCTCAAGGCCAACAAATTCGACGGTGTGATCTCGTCGATGACCGTGACCCCGGCCCGGGAAAAAGTCATCGACTTCTCCAGCGAGCTGTTCTCCGGCCCGACCGCCTATGTGTTCAAGAAAGGCTCCGGCATCACCGCCGACGTTGCGTCGCTGAAAGGTAAAACCGTCGGTTACGAGCAAGGCACTATTCAGGAAGCCTACGCCAAAGCCGTGCTGGACAAGGCCGGCGTGAAAACCCAGGCCTATCAGAACCAGGATCAGGTGTACTCCGACCTGACCTCCGGCCGTCTCGATGCGGGCATCCAGGACATGCTGCAAGCCGAACTGGGCTTTTTGAAGTCGCCACAGGGCGCCGACTATGACGTCAGCAAGCCAGTCGACAGCGAATTGCTGCCAGCCAAAACCGCTGTCGGTATTAAGAAAGGTAACACTGAGCTGAAAGCGCTTTTAGATAAAGGTATCAAAGCGTTACACGATGACGGCAAATATGCCGAGATTCAAAAGAAACACTTTGGCGATCTGAATCTGTACAGCGGCAAATAATGCCCCGGCGCCCATCCTCGATGGGCGCCTTTTCCATCCGCTCAGGTTGCTGATTTATGTTCGAAAACCTATTACAAAATCTGGGGCTCGCAGCCTTCAGCCTCAAGGGTTTTGGCCCGTTGCTGTTGGAAGGCACCTGGATGACCATCAAATTATCGGCGTTGTCGCTGCTGGTGGCCGTTTTGCTCGGCCTGCTCGGCGCCAGTGCCAAGCTGTCAAAAGTCAAACTGGTGCGCCTGCCCGCCCAGCTCTACACCACGCTGATTCGCGGGGTGCCGGATCTGGTGCTGATGCTGCTGATTTTCTACAGCCTGCAAACCTGGCTGACGTCCCTGACCGATTACCTGGAATGGGAATACATCGAAATCGACCCGTTCAGCGCCGGGGTGCTGACCCTGGGTTTTATCTATGGCGCGTATTTCACCGAAACCTTCCGTGGCGCGATCCTCGCCGTGCCGCGCGGTCAGGTTGAAGCCGCCACCGCATACGGTCTCAAACGCGGTCAGCGCTTTCGCTTTGTGGTGTTCCCGCAAATGATGCGTTTCGCCCTGCCGGGCATCGGCAACAACTGGATGGTGATGCTCAAGGCCACTGCGCTGGTGTCGATCATCGGTTTGGCCGATCTGGTCAAAGCCGCGCAGGACGCCGGTAAAAGCACTTATCAACTGTTCTACTTCCTGGTTCTCGCCGCGTTGATCTATCTGCTGATCACCAGTGCCTCGAACTTCATCCTGCGTTGGCTCGAACGCCGCTACGCCGCCGGTGCCCGGGAGGCCGTACGATGATCGAACTTCTGCAGGAATACTGGCGCGCCTTCCTTTATACCGACGGCCAGAACATCACCGGTCTGGCGATGACGCTGTGGCTGCTCAGCGCCTCGATCTTCATTGGTTTCCTGGTGTCGATTCCGCTGTCGATCGCGCGGGTTTCGCCGCACTTCTACATTCGCTGGCCGGTGCAGTTCTACACCTACCTGTTCCGTGGCACGCCGCTGTATATCCAGTTGCTGATTTGCTACACCGGCATTTACAGCTTGGCCGCCGTGCGTGCGCAGCCGCTGCTCGACAGTTTCTTTCGCGATGCGATGAACTGCACAATCCTCGCCTTTGCCCTGAACACTTGCGCCTACACCACGGAAATTTTCGCCGGGGCGATCCGCAGCATGAACCACGGTGAAGTCGAGGCGGCCAAGGCTTACGGGCTGACTGGCTGGAAACTGTATGCCTACGTGATCATGCCGTCGGCGCTGCGCCGTTCGTTGCCGTATTACAGCAACGAAGTGATCCTGATGCTGCACTCCACCACCGTGGCCTTCACCGCGACCATCCCCGACATCCTGAAAGTTGCGCGGGACGCCAACTCGGCGACCTTCCTGACCTTTCAGTCGTTCGGCATCGCCGCGTTGATCTACCTGACCATCACCTTTGCGCTGGTCGGCCTGTTCCGCCTTGCCGAACGCCGATGGCTGGCCTTCCTCGGGCCGACTCACTAGGCCCATCTCAGGAATAAAGAGATAAAAAATGCGCCACCTGATTCATGACTTGCTGGCCCCGCTGCCGGGGACCGCACGACAGATCCACAGTTTCCACTTCGGCCCGGAGCAGGCCAAAGGCAAGGTCTACATTCAGTCCTCGCTGCACGCCGATGAATTACCCGGCATGCTCGTGGCCTGGCACCTCAAGCAGCGTCTGGCGGAGCTGGAAGCCGCCGGGCGCCTGCGCAGCCAAATCGTGTTGGTGCCGGTGGCCAACCCGGTCGGCCTCGAACAAGTGCTGATGGACGTGCCGCTGGGCCGCTACGAACTGGAGAGCGGGCAGAACTTCAACCGCTGGTTCGTCGATCTCAGTGAAGAGATCGGCAACGCCATCGAAGGCAAGCTGAACGACGATCCGCAACACAACCTCGAACTGATCCGCACACATCTGCGCGACGCCCTCGCCCGCCAGACCGCCAGCACGCAACTGCAATCCCAGCGTCTGACCCTGCAACGGCTGGCCTGCGACGCGGACATGGTGCTCGACTTGCACTGTGATTTCGAATCGGTAGTGCACCTTTACACCACGCCCGAAGCATGGCCGCAGGTCGAACCGCTGGCGCGCTACATCGAAGCCCAGGCGAGTCTGTTGGCCACCGACTCCGGCGGTCAGTCGTTCGACGAATGCTTCACCCTGCTGTGGTGGCAACTGAAGGAGCGCTTCGGCGAACACTTCGAGATTCCGCTGGGCAGTTTTTCAGTCACCGTCGAGTTGCGCGGCCAGGGTGACGTCACCCATCCGCTGGCCAGCCGCGACTGCCAGGCGCTGATCGACTATCTGATCCAGTCCGATGCGATCGTTGGCGAGACCAAATCGCAACCACCGTTGCCGTTCCCCGCCACGCCGCTGGCCGGTGTGGAACCGGTGACCACCCCGGTCGGTGGGCTGCTGGTGTACACCGCCACGGCGGGTCAATACCTCGAAGCCGGGCAACAGATCGCCGAAATCATCGACCCGATCCACGACCGGGTCACCCCCATTCATTGCACCAGCGCCGGCGTGATGTACGCCCGCTCGCTGCGACGCATGGCCACTGCCGGCATGGTCATCGCCCACGTCGCGGGCGCTGAAGCCTATCGCAGCGGCTACCTACTTTCGCCTTGAGGATGTCTGTCCCATGTACAAACTGACCGTTGAAGGCCTGCACAAAAGCTATGGCGACCATCAGGTGCTCAAAGGCGTTTCGCTCAAGGCCAAGACCGGCGACGTGATCAGCCTGATCGGCGCCAGCGGCTCGGGCAAAAGCACCTTTTTGCGCTGCATCAACTTTCTCGAACAACCTAACGATGGCGCCATGAGCCTCGATGGCCAGGCGATCCGCATGGTCACCGACCGCCACGGCATGCACGTCGCCGACGCCGATGAACTGCAGCGCCTGCGCACGCGGTTGGCGATGGTGTTCCAGCACTTCAACCTGTGGAGCCACATGACCGTGCTGGAAAACATCACCATGGCCCCGCGCCGGGTGCTGGGTTGCAGCAAACAGGAAGCCGACGAACGTGCGCGGCGTTATCTGGACAAGGTTGGCCTGCCGGCACGAGTGGCCGATCAATATCCGGCGTTTCTCTCAGGCGGTCAGCAACAGCGCGTGGCGATTGCCCGGGCGCTGGCGATGGAACCGGAGGTAATGCTGTTTGATGAACCGACCTCGGCGCTCGATCCGGAATTGGTGGGGGAAGTGTTGAAGGTGATTCAGGGGCTGGCTGAAGAAGGTCGGACCATGATCATGGTGACCCACGAAATGAGCTTCGCTCGTAAGGTTTCCAGCCAGGTGTTGTTCCTGCACCAAGGCTTGGTGGAAGAAGAAGGCGCCCCCGAAGAAGTGCTCGGCAACCCGAAAAGCGAACGCCTCAAGCAATTCCTCAGCGGTAACCTCAAGTAGCCCACGTTCCCCTGTAGGAGCTGCCGAAGGCTGCGATCTTTTGATCTTGTTTTGTAGAGATCAAGATCAAGATCAAAAGATCGCAGCCTTCGGCAGCTCCTACACGGTCACCCTGATTAAACCTTTCGCCAACTGATGTGGTCACTGGAAGAACACCTCCAGAGCGCGCGCAGCCCGCATGGCGAAATCTTCCGACCTTGCAACAACCTGGTTCAGCGCCCGCAACTGGAAGCCGTTCGCCTTTCAGAAACAGGTCTGGGCGGCGGTGAAAAACGGCCAATCCGGTCTGCTCCACGCCAGCACCGGCGCCGGTAAAACTTATGCGGTGTGGTTTGCCGCGCTCAATCGCTTCGCCAAACCCGCCGCTGTTGTTGAAACCCCACGCAAGCGCAAACCACCGGCCGAACCGCTGACCGTGCTGTGGATCACGCCCATGCGCGCCCTCGCCGCCGACACCGCTCGCGCCTTGCAAGCGCCGGTAGATGATTTGCAGATCCCATGGAGCATCGGCCTGCGCACCGGCGATACCAGCAGCAGCGAACGCGCCCGGCAGAGCCGGCGCCTGCCGACCACGCTGATCACCACCCCGGAAAGCCTGACCCTGCTGCTCGCCCGCGCCGATGCCCAAGTGGCGCTGGCGAGCCTACGCATGATCGTCGTCGATGAATGGCACGAACTGCTGGGCAACAAGCGCGGCGTGCAACTGCAACTGGCCCTCGCCCGCCTACGGCATTGGCAACCCGAACTGATCGTCTGGGGGGTGTCCGCCACTCTCGGTAATCAATCCCACGCCGAACAAGTGCTGATCCCACAGGGCGGCGGCGTCAGCATTCAGGGACAAAGCGAAAAAGCGCTGAAGGTCGACACTCTCCTCCCACCGGCCATCGAGCGTTTTCCATGGGCCGGACACATCGGCCTGAAGATGCTGCCGCAAGTGGTCGCCGAACTGGAGGCCTGCGCCAGCAGCTTGGTTTTCACCAATACCCGAGCGCAATCGGAAATCTGGTATCAGGCGCTGCTGGAGGCACGGCCGGACTGGGCCGGGTTGATCGCTTTGCATCACAGTTCGCTGTCTCGCGAGACTCGCGACTGGGTCGAGCAGGCCTTGAAAGACGGACAACTCAAAGCCGTGGTCTGCACCTCAAGCCTGGATCTGGGCGTGGATTTCCTGCCAGTCGAGCGCGTGCTGCAAATCGGTTCGGCCAAAGGTGTCGCGCGCCTGATGCAACGCGCCGGTCGTTCAGGCCACGCGCCGGGACGCACCTCGCGAGTAACGCTGGTGCCGACTCACAGCCTTGAGCTGATCGAAGCCGCTGCCGCCCGTGATGCCGTCGAACAACGGCGTATCGAACCACGCCAGTCACCGCACAAACCGCTGGATGTGCTGGTCCAGCATTTGGTCAGCATGGCCCTCGGCGGTGGATTTTTACCCGATGAGCTGTACGAAGAAGTCCGTGGCGCCTGGGCTTATCGTGACCTGACAGCTGCTGACTGGGCCTGGGCGCTGGCTTTCGTACGCCATGGCGGGATGTCTCTGACAGCCTATCCGGATTACCGCCGGGTCGAGCCAGACGAGCACGGCGTCTGGCGAGTGCCGGATGCGCGATTGGCGCGGCGCCATCGCATGAGCATCGGCACCATCGTCAGTGACGCGAGCATCCATCTGAAATTCTGGAGCAAGGGCGGCGGTGGCAAACAGTTGGGCAGTGTTGAGGAAGGTTTCATCGCGCGGCTTAAACCGGGTGACGGTTTTCTCTTCGCCGGGCGTTTGCTGGAGTTGGTGCGAGTGGAAAACATGACCGCTTACGTCAAACGCAGCACCGCGAAAAAAGCCGCCGTGCCGCGCTGGAATGGCGGGCGCATGCCGCTTTCCAATGAGCTCGCCGCCGCCGTCGTCAGTCGTTTCAGCGCGGCCGCGCAGGGTGAGTTTGTCGGGCCGGAAATGCACGCATTGCGGCCGTTACTGGAAACGCAGATGCGCTGGTCTGGACTGCCCACCACCGAAAACCTGTTGGCCGAGGTGCTGAAGTCCCGCGAAGGCTGGCACCTTTTCCTCTATCCCTTTGCCGGGCGCCAGGTGCATCTGGGACTGGCGAGCCTGTTGGCATGGCGCGTCAGTCAACAGCAGCCTGTGACGTTTTCCATCGCGGTGAACGATTACGGCCTGGAATTGCTCAGCGCCACGCCGATCGACTGGGCCGAGTATTTGAATGCCGATCTCTTCAATGCCGATGATTTATTAGCGGACGTTCTGGCCAGTCTGAACGCAGGCGAACTGGCCTTGCGCCGTTTTCGCGAGATCGCGCGGATTGCCGGGCTGGTCTTCGCCGGCTACCCCGGCGCACCGAAAAGCACCCGACAGGTGCAGGCGTCCAGCGGACTGTTTTTTGAAGTGTTCAAACAATACGACGCAGATAATCTGTTGCTGGCCCAGGCCGGGGAAGAAGTCCTGCGAGAAGAACTGGATATTCAGCGTCTGGAGCAGACATTGGACCGGATCAATCAGATGAAACTGGACGTGCATCAGGTTAACCGTCCTACACCACTGGGCTTCCCGCTGCTGGTGGAGCGCATGCGCGAAAGCATGAGTTCGGAAAAACTCGCTGATCGCATCAGGCGAATGGTTGGTGATCTGGAGAACAGCGCAGACAAGGATAAATCCTCATGAGTTCAGGCTACCCAGTACGCCTGGCCGGCGAAGAACTATGGCTTTTGCCGGAAAAAGCCCTGTACTGGCCCGCGCAACAGGTCCTGCTAATTGCCGATGTGCATTTCGGCAAAGCGGCGGCTTACCGTAGTCTGGGTCAACCGGTTCCGCACGGCACCACGGCGAGCAATATCGCAGTGATTGATCGGCTGCTGGCGAAGCTGCCCTGCCGGTTATTGATCTTTCTCGGTGACTTCCTCCACGGGCCCGGCTCTCATGCGCCAGGTACGCTGGACGCGCTGGCACAATGGCGCGCGCGCCACGCTGATCTGCCGATGACACTGATTCGCGGCAATCATGACAAACGCGCCGGTGATCCACCTGAATCGCTGAATATCCGGGTGGTGCCGGAACCGCTGCTGCTCGGGCCGTTCGCCTTGCAGCATGAGCCTGATCCGCACCCTGAAAGGCACGTGCTGGCGGGTCACGTACACCCGGTCTATCGGCTGCGCGGCAAGGGTCGGCAAAGCTTGCGACTGGCGTGTTTCAGGCTCGGCGAACGCCTCAGCCTGCTACCGGCATTCGGCGCCTTCACCGGCGGCTATGCGGTCGAGCGCGAAGAGAGTTGCAGGATTTTCGTCATCGGCGATAACGAAATATGGCCAGTCAGTTGAAGTCCTTGCAGACCTCATCTGACTGGCCATTGGTTTTCAATGCAGATCAGGCAACCGGTGCCGGTGGCGGCTCGTCCGGAAGCGTCGGTTCGCCAGGCTCGGTGGGTTGTTCGTTGGGGGTATCGGGATCGGGCTGTCCGGGAATTCCGCCGGCCATGCTCAGTGGCGGATGCGCCAACAAGGACCAGGCCAATACGCCAATCTGATTGGGCTCGAGCCTTGCCAGTTCGGCAGTGATTTGCGGATCGATCTTCATAGGGCACTCCTCGGCGAAGGCCCGTTTTGCCGAAAGCAAAAACGGGCAGTACACCCCATAGAGTGTCTGCCCGCCAAAGAATTCCCGCGATCTGTCGGATGGACCGATCAGGTGCGCGGCAAGGTCACGCCACGCTGGCCCTGGTACTTGCCACCGCGATCCTTGTAGGACACTTCACATTCCTCGTCGGATTCGAGGAACAGCATCTGCGCCACGCCTTCGTTGGCGTAGATTTTCGCCGGCAGGTTGGTGGTGTTGGAGAACTCCAGGGTCACGTGGCCTTCCCACTCAGGCTCAAGCGGCGTGACGTTTACGATGATGCCGCAACGCGCGTAGGTGCTTTTGCCCAGACAGATGGTCAGCACATTGCGCGGAATGCGGAAATATTCGACGGTGCTGGCCAGGGCGAAGGAGTTCGGCGGAATGATGCAAACGTCGCTGTGGACGTCGACGAAGCTGCCCGGATCGAAGTTTTTCGGGTCGACGATGGACGAGTTGATGTTGGTGAACACCTTGAAGTGATTGGTGCAGCGCACGTCGTAGCCGTAGCTCGACACACCGTAGGAGATCACTCGGCTGTCATCGCTGCCGCGCATCTGGCGCTCGACGAACGGCTCGATCATGCCCTGTTCCTGCGCCATGCGGCGAATCCACTTGTCCGATTTGATGCTCATGGCGGGGTGTCCTGAATAGCGAGGTGGAAAAATTCTGTCCGGCATCTTACCGGGCGCGCCGCCCGGTTCAAAGTGCGCGGTGCAATTCTCGCCGAACACCCATGAAATACGGGCTTTGGCGACGAACCGTCACACCGCCGATCCCGAAAACAGAGAAACCTTCGCAAGAAGCATTGGCACTTCTCGGAAACTGGGTTAAGGTGGCGTCACTGTGTTGCTTGTGTCACTGAGAATCTCTACACGATATGTTGAATTTCGATCCAACCATCTACAAGAATTTTTCCTGCTCTTTGCACTCAGTCTCGGCCAGGGTTCTTCCTGAGTCGCAGTTATCTTTGTTCAAGGAGTTACACCATGTCTAATCGCCAAACCGGTACCGTTAAGTGGTTCAACGATGAAAAAGGCTTCGGCTTCATCACTCCACAATCCGGTGACGACCTGTTCGTTCACTTCAAAGCTATCCAATCCGACGGCTTCAAAAGCCTGAAAGAAGGCCAACAGGTTTCTTTCATCGCTACCCGCGGTCAGAAAGGCATGCAAGCTGAAGAAGTACAAGTTATCTAACTTGTAGCTTCTTTAGAAAAGAGCCCCGCCCTTAAAAGCGGGGCTTTTTTGTGGGCGCCTCTTTTCCGGGCGTAAAAAAAGATCGCAGCCTTCGGCAGCTCCTACAGGATGTACATCAATTCTCTGTAGGAGCTGCCGAAGGCTGCGATTTTTTGTGGGTGCCTTACCAGGCCACGCCAAACCCGGCGGTATAACGGGTCTTGTTCAGATCGGCATCGTTGGTGCCGCTGATGATGTCGCGTTCAGCCTTGAGGTTGAGCGATGCCCAGTCGGTGACCTTGTAGCGCAGCCCCAATTCAGCATCCAGCGCGTAATCGGCGACACCGGACAGCGGCTTGCCCACTTCACCGTTGGTGAAGAACTCGACTTTCTTGCCGATCAGGTAACGGTTGTAATCCCACTTCATCGCGACAGAATAGAAGTTGTCCTTGCTGCCATCGCGATACTCGTAGTCGGTGCGGTTAAGCAGCGAGCCCAGCGAGAACGCGCCCAACTCGTCATCCCAGAACTGATAGCCGGGACCGGTACCGACCACACGCTGGCGTGCCAGCTCTTCGATGTGATCACGCTTGTAGTTCAGACGGCCCTGCCAAAACCATTTATCGGTCAGGAAGCGGTCGAGTGCGTACTCGGCGCGCCAGTTATTGGTAGTGGTCTCGTCGTCTTGCACTTCGCGGTTGTACTCACCTTCGGCGGTATGACGCCAGCGACCATGACGCGCCGTGGTCTTGAAGCCGACATCGTAGTCATCGGTGTCTTTCTCGGCGCGTTGATAATCCAGCGCCAGGTCGACATTGCCCTTCCACACCAGATCTTCGACCACCGGTTTCGGCTTGAGAATCTGCTGAATGCTCGCCAGCTCAACGGTTTTCGGCGCCTCACCATTGGCCAGGGTGACCTTGCCATCTTCGGCAGCCGTCAGCGACTTGGACACTTCACCGCTGTAGGCATCCTGCTTGACCAGCAAGTGCTGATCACTGTCCAGCGTCTTGACCTCTTTCCAGTCAATGGTGACCGCACCGGCGTATTTGGTCTGGATCAACAGCTTGCCGCCATCGAACACGGTGATGGTGCCGCTCAACTTGTCACCGTTCTTCAACCAGACGGTGTCGGCAAGCAGGGGCGTGGACGCACTGAAAACAGCAAGGCACAGCAGAGATCTGGACAACATAAGCAAATCGAAGGCTCAAGTTTGCGAAAAAAGGTCGGCATTATCCGTAGGAATAAGACCCTGACAAGGACTGACCGGACTATTTCCGATGAGTTCATTTCTCAATTGCGCGATCACCGATTACTCTGAAAGCCATCAAACTGTTCATGCTCAGGAACCGCGCACGTGAAAGACCCGCTCGACAGCGTTGAAAACGATGCGCAAATCCGACGCACGGCGCTCTACTCGACGCTCGCCCAAGTGCCCGAAGGCAAAGTCGTCAGCTATGGTCAGTTAGCTGAACTGGCCGGATTGGGGCGCGCCGCCCGCTGGGTCGGCCGCACCTTGAGTCAGTTACCCGGCGATACAAAGCTGCCCTGGCACCGCGTGCTGGGCGCCGGCGGTCGGATCAGCCTGCCGGTGGGCAGCCCGTCCGGCGATGAACAGCGGGCCCGATTGCGCATGGAAGGCATCACCGTCCTGAACAATCGTGTGGATATTCAGCGCCATGGCTGGCGTCCGGTAGAGCACAGCGGTTAGAGTGCGCGCTTTGTTTCCGCAATCTTGAGGCAGACTTCAGCCCATGCCCCGTAAAACCTGGCGCGCCGCGCTAGCCGCTTATGCCAGTCCTTCGACGCTCGTGCTGTTGTTGCTCGGTTTCGCCGCCGGCCTGCCGTACATGCTGGTGTTCTCTACGCTATCCGTCTGGCTGCGTGAAGCCGGTGTCGCCCGTGAAACCATCGGCTACGCCAGCCTGATCGGCCTGGCCTATGCGTTCAAATGGGTCTGGTCACCTTTACTCGACCAATGGCGCCTGCCGTTGCTGGGCAAACTTGGCCGTCGCCGTTCGTGGCTGGTGCTCTCACAAGCCCTGGTCATCCTCGGCTTGATCGGCATGGGTTTCTGCGACCCGCAAAAGCACCTGTCCTGGTTGATCGCCATTGCTGTTGTTGTCGCCTTCGCCTCCGCCACCCAAGACATCGCGGTCGACGCCTATCGCCTGGAAATCGCCGAAGACAACCGCCAGGCCGCCCTCGCCGCCAGCTATATGTCCGGGTATCGCGTGGCTGCACTGCTGGCCACTGCTGGTGCGCTGTTCTTCGCTGAGGGCTTCGGCTCCACTGGCTTCAACTATCAGCATTCGGCCTGGGCCGGCACCTACGCGCTGTTCGGTGCACTGATGATTCCCGCGCTGCTGACCACGCTGTTCATGCGCGAGCCGCCGGTGCCGCTACGCACTCAGTTACAGGCCGGGCGTTACACCTTCATGCACCAACTGATGTCGGTGTTTGTGCTCATCGTGTTGCTGGTCTCGGTACCGGCGATGTTCACCCAGCTCTACAACACTGATTTCGCCAGCGTACTGTTCGGCGGCATGAGCCCGCTCGACCTGCTGCTCGAAGACCGCGCGTTCCTGCGTGCCATTCTGTATACGCTGCTGACCGGTCTGTGCCTGTCGACCATGGGCCGTCGCGGCCTCGCCCCGGTGCTGACGCCGGTCAACGACTTCATTCTGCGCTATCGCTGGCAGGCACTGCTGTTGCTCGGCCTGATCGCCACCTATCGAATGTCGGACACGGTGATGGGCGTCATGGCCAACGTGTTCTACATCGATCAGGGTTTTACCAAGGATCAGATTGCCAGTGTCAGCAAGATCTTCGGCCTGATCATGACGCTGGTCGGCGCCGGCATGGGCGGCCTGCTGATCGTGCGCTTCGGCATTCTGCCGATCCTGTTCATCGGCGGCGCGGCCTCGGCAGCCACCAACCTGCTGTTCGTCATGCTCGCTGACATGGGTCCGAACCTGCAGATGCTGATGGTGACCATTTCCCTCGATAACTTCAGCTCCGGCCTGGCGACGTCGGCGTTCGTTGCCTACCTGTCGAGCCTGACCAACCTGAAGTTCTCGGCCACGCAATACGCGCTGCTCAGCTCGATCATGCTGCTGTTGCCGCGCCTGATGGGCGGGTATTCCGGTGTCTTGGTGGAAAAGTTCGGCTATCACAGCTTCTTCCTGATCACCGCTCTGCTCGGCGTGCCGACGCTGATTCTGATCGCGTTGCACTGGTTCCAGGAAAGCCGCCGCGAAGGCCCGACGCCAACGCCCGAGCCTGTGCCGACGCCGGTCGCAGAAGAATCGTAAGACGTTTCGGCAACGGCGGGAGGAATCTCGCCGTCGTGCCTCCCCACTGACCTCACGCCTGTACGTCGGCAAATCTCGCCGGTACACTGCGGAGTCATTTCCAGTCATAGCAACCGACAACGGCCAACCATGCGCACCAGTCAATTTTTGCTCGCCACACAGAAAGAAACGCCTTCCGACGCGGTCGTGATCAGCCACCAGCTGATGCTGCGCGCCGGCATGATCCGCAAACTCGCCTCGGGCCTGTACACCTGGCTGCCCATGGGCCTGCGAGTCATGCGCAAGGTTGAAGCCATCGTTCGCGAAGAGATGAACGCTGCCGGTTCTCTGGAAGTGTTGATGCCGAGCACCCAACCGGCCGAGCTGTGGCAGGAATCGGGGCGCTGGGAAGAGTACGGCCCTGAGCTGCTGCGCATCAAAGACCGCCACGGTCGCGACTTCTGCGCGGGCCCGACCCACGAAGAAGTGATCACCGATCTGATGCGCAACGAGTTGAGCAGCTACAAACAGTTGCCGATCAACCTGTACCAGATCCAGACCAAATTCCGTGACGAAATCCGCCCACGCTTCGGTTTGATGCGTGGCCGTGAATTCATCATGAAAGATGCTTACTCGTTCCACGCTGATCAGGCATCGCTGCAGGTCACCTATGACCGCATGCACCAAGCGTACTGCAACGTGTTTACCCGCTTGGGCCTGAAATTCCGTCCGGTTGAAGCCGACAACGGTTCGATCGGTGGTGCCGGTTCGCACGAATTCCACGTACTGGCCGAATCCGGCGAAGACGACATCGTCTTCAGCAACGGCTCCGACTACGCGGCGAACATCGAAAAAGCCGAAGCCGTGCCACGCGAAACTTCGCGCCCTGCTCCGACCGAAGAGCTGCGCCTGGTCGATACGCCAGACACCAAAACCATCGCGGCGCTGGTGGAAAAATTCAATCTGCCGATTGAAAAGACCATCAAGACCCTGATCGTGCGCGCCGAAGAAGAAGGCAAGCTGATCGCACTGGTCATCCGTGGCGACCACGAGCTCAACGAAATCAAGGCTGCCCAGCAACCTGGCGTAGCCAGCCCGCTGGTCATGGCCACCGATGCCGAACTGCGTGACGCCATCGGCGCCGGCGCCGGTTCGCTCGGCCCGCTGAACCTGCCGCTGCCAATCATCATCGACCGTTCGGTCGAGCTGATGAGCGACTTCGGTATCGGCGCGAACATCGACGACAAGCACTACTTCGGCGTGAACTGGGAGCGTGACCTGCCAGTTCCGACCGTGGCTGACCTGCGTAACGTGGTCGCTGGTGACCCAAGCCCGGACGGCAAGGGCACGCTGGAAATCAAGCGCGGTATCGAAGTCGGGCACATCTTCCAGCTTGGCAACAAGTACAGCAAAGCGATGAAGTGTGAAGTGCTGGGCGAGAACGGCAAGCCAGTCACCCTGGAAATGGGTTGCTACGGCATCGGCGTGTCTCGCGTGGTGGCTGCGGCCATTGAGCAAAACAACGACGCCAACGGCATCATCTGGAGCGACACCCTGGCGCCGTTCCAGATCGCTCTGGTACCGCTGCGCTATGAAACCGAGCAGGTGCGCGAAGCCACCGACAAGCTGTACGCCGAACTGACAGCCGCCGGCTTCGAAGTGCTGCTGGACGATCGCGACAAGAAAACCAGCCCGGGCATCAAGTTCGCGGACATGGAGCTGATCGGCATTCCACACCGGATCGTGGTCAGCGACCGCGGTCTTGCCGAAGGCAACCTGGAATACAAGAGCCGTACCGAGCCGGAAGCGCAAGCGCTGCCGGTCGCCGATGTGGTGTCCTTCCTTCAGGCCCGTATCCGCCGCTGAAACCAGATAGAGACGTCATGTTCAAGCGAAACACCTTAGGCCTAGGTGGCACCGCCCTGTGCGGTGCCCTGCTGGTCAGCGGCTGTGCCAATCACATGTCACAACGCAGCGAGCACGAAGAGCGGGTCGAGCGAAAGTTGCTCGACCACAGCCTGCAGATCGATGTCGGTGAGCCTAAGGAGCTTGAGCTGCCGCAGCGACGCGTAAAGATCAACGAGCAGAAGACCTTCGAAGTCACCGAGTTCGAAGTGACGCGTCGCTACGATCGCTACACGCCTTACCAGCCTTGGCGGGAGATCTATGAGATTCCGCTGGGCGCGGTAGCCGTGGTGGGCGGCATCGGCGCCAACGTGGTCAATGTGTTCGCCCTCGGCAACTTGCCGGACAGCGTCACCAGGGACTGGCTTAGCTATGGTTTTGCCGGGCTCAACCCGTTCATGAACGCGCAGTCCAACGGTCGCGCGCAACAGAACCTGGCCGGCATCGATGAAGTCCAGCGCGACAAGCGTACGGAGTATTCGAGCCTGCCGTGGAGCGAACGTCCGGTGCAGGTCAAGGCTGGCAAACAGACCTTCGACATGACCACTGATCGTAACGGTGTACTGCGCCTGAACCTGCTCGACAGTCCGTTTGCCGAAAATGACCTTAATCATGTCGGCAAACTGCAGATCAGCGTCGAAGACGCCAAGGATGACGTGCACTCTGACTCATCGCTGGTGATCAGCAGTCATCTGCGTGGCAAGTTGCTGGAAGCGCACGGGCTGATTTATGACGACCTGGAAGACGACGAAGTGAGCCAGTGGGTGCTCCGGGTCAAACGTCTGTCGGAACTGGGTCTGGAAGAAGAGGCCAGCGAGCTGGAACAAAGCCTCATCGAACTGACGCGTAACGATCCTGAGTTGCAGGCTGAGTTTCTCAAGTCGCTGACCAAGGATGCCGGACGTCTGGTGGCGGATCCGGGACCGAATTAAGGCCCCATAAAAGATCGCAGCCTTCGGCAGATCCTACATTGGAACGCGTTTTCCTGTAGGAGCTGCCGAAGGCTGCGATCTTTTGACTTTAACGTTCAAACAACTCCATCTGCTCAAACCCACCCCGCAAATCCTCCAGCCTTACCCCAACCCCCAACAACCGCACCGGTTTCCCGCCGCGATTGAACGCCTGCGTCAGCATCAACTGATAACTACCCAGATCCCGCCCTGCCCCGGCCTGCTCGAGTGTCGTCTGGGTAAAGTCATGAAACTTCACTTTGACGAACGGCTTGCCCGGCCGATAACTGCTGTCGATCCGCGCCATACGGGTTTTCAGGGTTTCGAGCAGTTCGGGCAATTTATCCAGGCAACTGCGCAGATCCGGCAGATCAACGTCGTAGGTATTTTCCACACTGATCGACTGACGCCGACTGTCGTTGTGCACCAGCCGGTCATCGATCCCACGGGCCAGACTCCACAGTCGCTCGCCAAAACTGCCGAACTCGCGCACCAGCGCCAGCTTGTCCCACTCGCGCAAGTGCTGGCAGTCGACGATCCCCAGCTTGCCGAGCTTGTCGGCGGTGACCTTGCCGACGCCGTGCAACTTGCTCACCGGCAAACCGCTGACAAACTCCTCCACCTGATCCGGCGTAATAACGAACAAGCCGTTGGGCTTTTTCCAGTCACTGGCGATTTTTGCCAGAAACTTGTTCGGCGCCACGCCCGCAGACACGGTGATGTGCAATTGATTGGAGACCCGCCGGCGAATGTCTTGGGCAATGCGTGTGGCACTGCCGCCGAAATGCGCGCTATCGGAAACATCCAGATAAGCCTCATCCAGCGACAGCGGTTCAATCAGGTCGGTGTAGTCGCTGAAGATCGTGTGTATTTCTTTCGACGCTTCGCGATAGGCGTCCATGCGCGGCTTGACGATGGTCAGGTCCGGGCACAGCTTCAAAGCATGTCCCGAAGCCATCGCCGAACGCACGCCATAGGCCCGCGCTTCGTAATTGCAGGTGGCGATCACCCCGCGCCGGTCCGCCGAACCACCCACCGCCAACGGCTTGCCGGCCAGACGCGGGTCATCGCGCATCTCGATGGCAGCGTAGAAACAGTCGCAGTCAATGTGGATGATTTTTCGCTGAGTCATGTCAGAAAAGGAAACGTGGCGAACCGGATCGGCAGTATCTCACTGACACCTGTATATAGCACCAGTGGTATGAATGTTCTTTCCAAGCGGTAGGAAATGTCCTTTGAATTTATTTTCTCAATCGACGAGCGGCCGCCAATAGAGCTGAAAGCCTTGCCCCGCCTGACCTGTAGCGTGACAAACACCCGTAAAAATGCGCTAACCGATTGAACCTCAACAGATTTATCCAGATTGCGGGTTGACACCCCTGCGTTCCTCTGTAGAATGCCGACACACAGACGCGGGATGGAGCAGTCTGGTAGCTCGTCGGGCTCATAACCCGAAGGTCGTCGGTTCAAATCCGGCTCCCGCAACCAAACATCAAAAAAGGCTACTCGAAAGAGTGGCCTTTTTTGTGCGCGTCTGTTTTGTCGATTTCCTCTTCTTATAAAGAAGCGATCGCCAAACAGGAATTCTTTGCATTTCCGAAACTTAACGCATCAGCTGCGACCGTTTGACGCGAATGCACACTTATTTGACCCTTTATGGGATTAGCGGTTGACACCTCGCCGTTCGCCTGTAGAATGCCGCCACACAGACGCGGGATGGAGCAGTCTGGTAGCTCGTCGGGCTCATAACCCGAAGGTCGTCGGTTCAAATCCGGCTCCCGCAACCAAACATCAAAAAAGGCTACTCGAAAGAGTGGCCTTTTTTGTATCTGTTGAAAAAGTCCTTTCGCAACAATGATCTGTCACTGTGCAGTGAACCGCTTGGGATCTTCAGAAGTACTCACTTGCGACTATGCTTGAGTCGCAGGCAAGGCCTCTGCAATCCAGGAACTGCCCTCGCCGATGCCCGGTGAGAGGCGTAGTATTTTGTGATTATTTTTTTCTACAGGGATTGGTAACTTGGCTGGATACCTCCATCCTGTCGCGCACAATCCAAGAGGTGATTGATGCGCGCCAACTCGTCTGATCCACAAGACACCGTCACAGCGGAACACCCGATCAAACCCGAGCGCCTGCGCTTGCTGGATCGGTTGAGCAAATACCGTCAGCCCATCGGGCTGGGGGTCACCTTGCTGTTGTTCGCCATTGCGCTGATTGCCTGTCGTCATCTGCTCGCCGAACTCGATCTCGATGCGTTGCACGACTCGATTCTTGACGTGCCGAAACCCGCCCTGCTCGGCGCCTTCGGCGCGACCGTGGTCGGCTTCATTATTCTGCTTGGCTACGAATGGTCGGCCAGTCGCTATGCCGGCGTGACCTTGCCGCCGCGCACATTGGCGCTGGGCGGCTTCACCGCGTTTGCGATTGGCAATGCGATCGGTCTGTCGCTGCTGTCCGGCGGTTCGGTGCGCTACCGTTTATATGCACGATTGGGTCTGGGGGCGTCGGAAGTCGCGCACATGACCTTGTTCGCCAGCCTGTCGCTGGGTTGCGCCCTGCCGCCACTGGCTGCATTGGCAACGCTGAGCGACCTGCCTGCTGCCTCTCAAGCCTTGGGTTTGTCCGAAGGTCTGCTCGGCACAGTCGCCACTGTCGTGCTGGCGCTTGGCGCAGTACTGGCTGTTGGCATCTACCGTCGGCGCCTGCCGGAACAACCGTTGCGCGACAACCTGCTGGTCAGGGTTGGCCGCCGCACGTTGCGCTTGCCGGGGCGTCGCCTGACGTTCCTGCAACTGATCATTACCGCCCTCGACGTTGCCGCTGCCGCGACCGTTCTCTATCTATTGCTGCCGGAGGCGCCGCCGTTCGGCGCATTCCTGCTGGTGTACCTGTTGGCATTGGCTGCCGGTGTACTCAGTCATGTACCCGGCGGCGTCGGTGTGTTCGAAGCGATTCTGCTGGCCGCTTTCGCCGACACGCTAGGTGCCGCACCACTGGCCGCGGCGCTGCTGCTGTATCGCCTGATCTACGTGGTGTTGCCGCTGCTGGTGGCCTGCGTATTCCTGCTGATCAACGAAGGTCAGCGCCTGTTTCAAACCCAGACCATGCGCGCCGCGTCTGGTCTGGCCGCGCCGATTCTGGCGGTGTTGGTGTTCCTGTCCGGCGTGGTGCTGCTGTTTTCTGGTGCGACGCCCGAGATCGATACACGTCTGGAACACATCGGCTTTCTGATCCCGCATCGTCTGGTCGACGCCTCGCACTTCGGCGCCAGCCTGATCGGCGTGCTCTGCCTGATGCTGGCCCAGGGCCTGCGCCGGCGCCTGTCGGCGGCGTGGATGCTGACCACCATTCTGCTGCTGGTCGGCGCCCTGCTCTCGCTGCTTAAAGGCTTCGACTGGGAAGAAGCGACGCTGATGACCCTCACCGCAGCCTTGCTCGGTGTGTTCCGTCGCTCGTTCTATCGCCCGAGCCGCCTGACCGAACTGCCCTTCTCCCCCCTGTATCTGGTGGCCAGCCTCTGTGTGCTGGGCGCTTCGACGTGGCTGCTGCTGTTCGCCTATCAGGACGTGCCGTACAGCCATCAACTGTGGTGGCAGTTCACCCTCGACGCTGACGCCCCGCGTGGCCTGCGTTCGCTGCTTGGCGCTGCCGTGCTGTTGCTGGTGATCGCGCTGACCTGGCTGCTGCGCACCGCGCGCCCGGTCATTCACCTGCCAACGCCAGACGAACTCGATCGTGCGGCAAAGATACTGATGGCATCGTCGCAACCCGACGGTGGCCTCGCGCTGACCGGTGACAAGGCGTTGCTGTTTCACCAGAACGACGAAGCCTTCCTGATGTACGCACGCCGTGGCCGCAGCCTGGTGGCGCTGTACGACCCGATCGGCCCCGGCCAGCAACGCGCCGAGATGATCTGGCAGTTCCGCGACCTTTGTGACATTCACCACGCTCGCCCGGTGTTCTACCAGGTGCGCGCGGAGAACCTGCCGTACTACATGGACATCGGCCTGACCGCGATCAAACTCGGCGAAGAAGCCCGGGTCGATCTGCTTCGCTTTGACCTGGAAGCCAAGGGCAAAGAGATGAAGGACCTGCGTTACACCTGGAACCGTGGCACCCGCGACGGCTTGTCGCTGGAAATCCACGAACCGGGCCAAGCGCCGATGGATGAGCTGAAAGTGATTTCCGATGCATGGCTGACCGGCAAGAACGTGCGTGAGAAAGGCTTCTCCCTCGGCCGATTCAGCGACGATTACCTGAAGCATTTCCGCATCGCGGTGATTCGCTTCGAAGGTCGCCCGGTGGCATTCGCCAACCTGCTCGAGACTTACAGCCATGACCTGGCCAGTCTCGACCTGATGCGCGCGCACCCGGACGCCCCCAAGCTGACCATGGAATTCATGATGGTCGGCCTGATTCAACACTATAAGAGTCACGGATACGCGCGCTTCAGCCTGGGCATGGTGCCGTTGTCGGGGTTGCAACCCCGGCGTGGTGCACCGCTGACCCAGCGTCTGGGCTCGATGGTTTTCCGCCGTGGTGAGCAGCTGTACAACTTCCAAGGTTTGCGCCGCTTCAAAGACAAGTTCCAGCCTGACTGGGAACCCCGTTATATGGCCGTGCCCGCCGGACTTGATCCGCTGGTGGCGCTGGCCGACACTGCTGCCCTGATCGCGGGCGGCTTGACTGGATTGGTGAAACGCTGATGATTCAACGCTCCCTGAAGTACATCCTGGCCGCACTGATCGTGCTGGCCGTGATTGCCGGCGGCGGTTTCTGGTACCTCAAACGTCCGGCACCAGAACCGACGCTCGAACCTGTTACGGCGGCAGACGGCACCGTTTTGACCCGCGTCATCCCCGGCACCAAACCCAAGGCGCAGGTGCTGGTCGCGGTCAACGACGACCAGAAACTCTCTGAAAAACAACTGACCACCCTGAGCCGCAGCGCCTCGGCGCAAATCGTTCAGGTGATTCTGCCCAAGGACTGCCTGCTGCAAAGCCGCGCCCTGCAAACCGGTCTGCGCGAACTGAACGGCCCGGCTACGCTGGTCAGCGGTATCGGCCCCGGCGCGGTACTGGCCTGGCGTTGGTTGTCTGAGCAAAAGGACGACAAGGCCCAAGCGATTTCCGTGGACCTGGCGCTGGAAAAACCCGGCTGCACTCACCTGTTGCCGAAATCCGCCGCCCACGGCCACTGGCTGGTGGCGTGGAACGACAACCCGGACGACGCCAGCGCAGGTTTCGTGCGCGATCAACCGAACGCCGAAACCAGCATCAGCGACTACGACATCAACCTGCCGCAAGTGCTGAACAACGAACTGCGCAAGATCCTCGTCGGCGGCGACAAGGCCAACGGCGGTCTGGCGATCCCGGTGGTTGAAGTGCCGGCCGGCCAGGCCAAAGACACCGTGACCCTGTTCCTCTCCGGTGACGGCGGCTGGCGCGACCTCGACCGCGACGTGGCCGGTGAAATGGCCAAGATCGGCTACCCGGTGGTAGGCATCGACACCCTGCGCTACTACTGGCAGCACAAGAGCCCGGAGCAAAGCGCACTGGACCTGACCGAACTGATGCAGCACTACCGGCAGAAATGGGGCACCAAGCGCTTCATCCTCACCGGTTACTCGTTCGGTGCCGACGTGTTGCCGGCAATCTACAACCGCCTGCCAGAAACCGAGCAGCAGCGCGTCGACGCAATCATCCTGCTGGCCTTCGCCCGTACCGGCAGCTTCGAAATCGAAGTCGAAGGCTGGCTGGGTAACGCCGGCAAAGAAGCCGCCACCGGCCCGGAAATGGCCAAGCTGCCAGCGGCCAAGGTCGTGTGCATCTATGGTGAAGAAGAGACGGATGAAAGTGGCTGCACCGACAAGACGGCAGTCGGAGAGGCGGTGAAACTGCCTGGCGGCCACCACTTCGACGAGAACTACCCGGCGCTGGCCAAGCGTTTGGTGGACTTGATCGAGAAGCGCCAGAGCAAGGACTCGGTCGCCGAAGAGTGATCTGAGCCACGCCCACAAAAAGCCCCCGCAACTTCACAGTTTCGGGGGCTTTTTACATTCCAGCGGCCACGAAAATCCCCTGTGGGAAATCCCCTGTGGGAGCGAGCCTGCTCGCGAAGCGGTGGGTCAGTTTACAGATTCGTCGACTGACACTACGCCTTCGCGAGCAGGCTCGCTCCCACAAGGGAATTGCGCTGGATCAGCGGTTTTGTGCCAAGGCTCGTAAATCTCTTGACTCTTCAGGAAGCTAAAAACGCCAAGTGTCCACATTCCATAAAACGTGGACACCTGCTTGATTGGCATTATCGAATCGTCAACTCCACACTCATTCATCTGCTGAACAAATACCCGCAAAACCGCCAGCAACGTTTAGTTTCGTTTACTTCTGGTCTCGCAATATCAGATGACGCCCACAGACCTTGTAGGCAAACTCCGAAACTCGTGCTTGGACGCTCTGCCGCTCTATTGCGCTGTTTTTTGACGGGATACCCTCCGGACGTTGCTGACCCATTCAGCGATCGGGCTTGGTAACCCGGTGGAATAAGGCGCAACAGCGCACCCGACACGACTCAGGCGAAATCCCGTCCGAGCCCCTGTGTTATGGCAGCTGTGTGTGGGACGCTTTCGAGCGTGCCGGTTTCCTTGGTTCCCCGGTTTACCAACCTGCGCACAGCTGCCACCCATTCGCTTGGTATCGGATGCGGCAGCTCTCAAAATCAAGGGAACTGACAATGAACAATCCATCTGATCTTAAAACCATCGGCTTCACCCCTTGCCTCTACAACTCGGATCAAGCGTTTTTCAACGTCCGCTCCGGCATCCCGATCATCGATGCCTTGTCCCAATCCTCCGACCTGCTGTCCCTCGCCAAATCCTTCGCAGAAGACGCCGCCTTCATCAGAGACACTGACCGCAATGCCTGGGCCGCGTATTACCTGACGGTGATGGGCAAAGCCTTGATTGATGATGTGATCCAAGCGCTGATCCCACGACCTGCGCGGACGAAGACCGAGTCTGAAGCAGAGATACCTGAAGGCTTGTAAAGGTTTGAAGATCAAAAGATCGCAGCCTTCGGCAGCTCCTACATGGAATGCGAAACCTGTAGGAGCTGCCGAAGGCTGCGATCTTTTGATCTGAAGTTGCCGCCCACAAAAAAGCCCCCGCCAACCACAAGGCTGACGGGGGCTTTTCGGTTGAGGCCAGGCTTACATCTCCACCTGCGTCCCCAACTCAATCACCCGGTTCAACGGCAAATTAAAGAACCGCAAGTTGCCATTGGCATTCTTCAACATGAACGCGAACAGCGCTTCACGCCAACGCGCCATACCCTCGAGCTTCGAGGCGATGACCGTTTCACGGCTGAGGAAGTAAGTCGTGCGCATCGGGCTGAAATCCAGATCATCCAGATGACACAGCTTCAGCGCTTGCGGCACGTCCGGTTCGTCGGTGAAGCCGAAGTGCAGGATCACCCGGAAGAACCCCTCCCCGTGCGCTTCCACTTCGAAGCGTCGGGATGGTGGCACACGCGGGATGTCTTCGTAGACCACGGTCAGCAGCACCACTTGCTCGTGCAGCACTTGGTTATGCAGCAGGTTGTGCAACAGCGCATGGGGCACGGCGTCGGAGCGCGCGGTGAGGAACACGGCGGTGCCCTGCACACGATGCGGCGGTTGCACGCGAATGCTGCTGATGAAGATCGGCAGCGGTAGCGCGCCTTCGTCGAGACGATCGACCAGCAGTTCCTTGCCGCGCTTCCAAGTGGTCATCAGGACAAACAGCACAATACCCGCCAACACCGGGAAGGCACCGCCCTGGATGATCTTCGGTACGTTGGCAGCAAAGAACAAACCATCGACCAACAGGAACCCGAGCAGAATCGGCACCGCCAACAGCGGCGGCCATTTCCATAGCAGCAGGATCACCGCCGACACCAGGATGCTGGTGATCAGCATCGTGCCGGTCACGGCCACACCGTAAGCAGACGCCAGCGCGCCCGAGGATTCGAAGCCGATGACCAGCAGGATCACGCCCACCATCAGCGCCCAGTTCACCGCGCCGATGTAAATCTGGCCCTGTTCGGCACTGGACGTGTGCTGAATGTGCATGCGCGGAATGTAGCCGAGCTGAATGGCCTGACGAGTCAACGAGAACGCGCCGGAAATCACCGCCTGCGAAGCAATGACCGTGGCCAGGGTCGACAACACCACCAACGGCACCAGTGCCCAGTTCGGCGCCAGCAGGTAGAACGGGTTACGCGCCGCTTCCGGGTTTTCCAGCAGCAACGCGCCCTGACCGAAGTAGTTCAGCACCAGGGCCGGCAGCACCAGAATCAGCCAGGCGCGGGCGATAGGCTTGCGGCCGAAGTGGCCCATGTCGGCGTAAAGGGCTTCGGCACCGGTCAGCGCCAGCACCACCGCACCGAGGATCGCTACGCCCATGCCAGGATGTACGATAAAGAAGCGCACGCCCCACACCGGGTTCAATGCGCTCAGCACTTCAGGGTGTTTGACGATACCGTTAACACCCAAAGTGCCCAGCACCAGAAACCACGCCACCATTACCGGGCCGAACATCTTGCCGATGCGATCGGTGCCGTGCTTCTGAATCAGGAACAAGGCAACCAGCACGATCAACGACAGTGGCACCACCCAACGCTCAAGTCCGTCGAACGCCAGCTCCAGGCCTTCAACCGCCGACAGTACGGAAATGGCTGGCGTAATCATGCTATCGCCATAAAACAGCGCTGCACCGATCAGCCCCAGAATCACCAGCACCGTTTGCAGTTTCGGGTAGCGGCTGGATGCACGTCGCGCCAGAGCGGTCAGCGCCATGATCCCGCCTTCCCCCTGGTTGTCAGCGCGCAGTACGAACAACACGTACTTGATGGTGACGACCCAGATCAGCGACCAGAAAATCAACGACAGAATCCCGAAGACTCCATCGTGGTTGACCGGCACACCATAATGACCGGCGAAGACTTCTTTGAGGGTGTACAGCGGGCTAGTGCCGATGTCGCCGTAAACCACCCCGACCGCGGCGACCAGCATGCCGATCGGCTTTGCCGTCGAATGCTCGGCGCCCGCCGCCTGACTACTTGCCTGACCCATCCAACACTCCTACTTCTCAGAACCGGCTTCTTGGAATGAAGCACTATGCTTTGTGGTGCAGCATGCGCTGTTTTACCTGCTGTTACAGACGTTTTGTTGACTGTAAATAATCGGTAAAGCTCAACGGCGCGAAGCATAGCGCAGCACTCGTCGCATTTCCCGGCATAAAGCTGGTCAAGTGCGCTCCTCACCGCTAGAATTGCGCACTTTTTGATCAGAGGCGCGCCCTAAGCGCCCATCCGTCGGCTTGCCCACACGGCAAGCGGCGTCACAAAATACCGAGGTTAGACATGTCCACCACTCCTGCGCCGGCCAATCCAAAGGTTGGCTTCGTATCTCTGGGTTGCCCGAAAGCACTGGTCGACTCCGAGCGCATCCTTACCCAGCTGCGTATGGAAGGCTATGACGTGGTGTCCACTTACCAGGACGCCGACGTTGTGGTGGTCAACACCTGCGGCTTCATCGATTCGGCCAAGGCTGAATCGCTGGAGGTGATCGGTGAAGCGATCAAGGAAAACGGCAAGGTCATCGTCACCGGCTGCATGGGCGTGGAAGAAGGCAATATCCGCGACGTGCACCCGAGCGTGCTGGCCGTGACCGGTCCGCAGCAGTACGAGCAAGTGGTCAACGCTGTGCACGAAGTGGTTCCACCGCGTAAGGATCACAACCCGCTGATCGACCTGGTGCCGCCACAAGGCATCAAGCTGACCCCGCGCCACTACGCCTACCTGAAGATTTCCGAAGGCTGCAACCACAGCTGCTCGTTCTGCATCATCCCGTCGATGCGCGGCAAACTGGTCAGCCGTCCGGTCGGTGATGTACTCGACGAAGCTCAGCGCCTGGTCAAATCCGGCGTTAAAGAGCTGTTGGTGATCTCGCAAGACACCAGCGCTTATGGCGTTGACGTGAAATACCGCACTGGTTTCTGGAACGGCGCGCCGGTGAAAACCCGCATGACCGAACTCTGCGAAGCGCTGAGCACTCTCGGCGTCTGGGTCCGTCTGCACTACGTTTACCCGTACCCGCACGTCGACGAGCTGATCCCGTTGATGGCCGCAGGCAAGATCCTGCCGTACCTGGACATCCCGTTCCAGCACGCCAGCCCGAAAGTGTTGAAGTCGATGAAACGCCCGGCGTTCGAAGACAAGACCTTGGCGCGCATCAAGAACTGGCGCGAAATCTGCCCGGACCTGATCATCCGTTCGACCTTCATCGTCGGCTTCCCGGGCGAAACCGAAGAAGATTTCCAGTACCTGCTGAACTGGCTGACCGAAGCCCAGCTCGACCGCGTTGGCTGCTTCCAGTACTCGCCGGTTGAAGGCGCTCCGGCCAATGATCTGGATCTGGAAGTGGTGCCGGACGAGGTCAAGCAAGATCGTTGGGATCGCTTTATGGCGCACCAGCAGGCGATCAGCTCGGCCCGCCTGCAAATGCGCATCGGCCGTGAGATTGAAGTGCTGGTCGACGAAGTTGACGAGCAAGGCGCGGTTGGCCGCTGCTTCTTCGATGCGCCGGAAATCGATGGCAATGTGTTTATCGATAACGGCAGCAATTTGAAGCCTGGCGACAAGGTCTGGTGCAAGGTTACTGACGCTGACGAATATGACCTGTGGGCTGAGCAGATCTGATCTGAAGATCAAAAGCCCCTCACCCTAACCCTCTCCCGGAGGGAGAGGGGACTGATCTATGTGTTCTTGCGAGCTGCACCGACCTGAACGTTCGAGTCGAACTCAGGTTTTGAACAGCACGAAGATCAGCTCCCTTCCCCCTCGCCCCCTCCCAGAGGGAGCGGGGACTGATCGAGGTGTTCTTTCGAATTGCGGCGACCTGAAATATCGAGTCGGACTCAGGCTTTGAACAGCACGGAGATCAGCTCCCTTCCCCCTCGCCCCCTTGGGGGAGAGGGTGAGCTCTTGCTGGCGACAGAAGTATCCAGCAAGACACCGCAAAAAATACAAAAAGCCCCGCTCTTTTTACGAGATGCGGGGCTTTTTTACGGCTATCGTTTAGCGGGGGACGGACTCCCTTGAAACGGACAAGAGGCAGACGGGCATGCGTCACCATTCGGTCATCCACACGCCGAAACTCAGCGATTATCAGGAACTGACCCGGGTCTGGGAGGCCTCGGTTCGCGCGACCCATGATTTTCTGCCAGACAGCTATATCGAGCTGCTGCGCAATCTGGTGCTCACCCGCTATCTCGATGCAGTAATGCTGATCTGCACCAAGGACGCTAACCAGCGCATCACCGGGTTTGCCGGAGTTGCAGCGGGCAAGATCGAGATGCTGTTCATCGACCCCGCCCATCGCGGTCAGGGCCTGGGTAAAAAGTTGCTGACTTACGCCCTGCAGCATCTGAACGCCGATGAACTGGATGTGAACGAGCAGAACCCGCAGGCGCTGGGCTTTTACTTCAAGCAGGGTTTCGAGGTAATCGGCCGTTCGGAGGTGGATGGCATGGGGCAGCCGTATCCGTTGCTGCATATGCGCTTGCGGCAGAACCAGCAGCGCACCAGCAATGGCTGACACACCATAAAACCCTGTGGGAGCTGGCTTGCCAGCGATGCGGGCGCTGCGGTCTGCAAGAAATACCGAGGTGATGCCATCGCTGGCAAGCCAGCTCCCACAGGTAAAGCGAACAGCCTGTAAATGGAACCGGGCTTAACCGGCGCCACACAGGTACAATGCCCACCCCTTTTTTGTTACGGCCCTGTCATGACTGACCCGATTCGCCTCTCCAAACGCCTCATCGAACTGGTCGGTTGCTCCCGCCGGGAGGCCGAGCTGTTCATTGAGGGCGGCTGGGTCACCGTGGACGGCGAAGTGATTGACGAGCCGCAATTCAAGGTCGGCGACCAGAAGGTCGAGCTCGACAAGGACGCCAAGGCCACCGCGCCGGAGCCGGTGACCATCCTGCTCAACGCGCCGGCTGGCATGGATGTCGAGACCGCCATGCAATCGCTGAGCGCCGAAACCCTCAGCGAAGAACACCGCTTCAGCAAGCGCCCGTTGCGCGGGCACTTCCTGCGCCTGACCGCCAGCGCCGACCTGCAAGCCAAGGCTAGCGGCCTGCTGGTGTTCACCCAGGACTGGAAAATCCTCCGCAAGCTCACTGCCGACGCCGCGAAGATCGAGCAGGAATACGTGGTTGAAGTCGAAGGAGACATGGTCGCCCACGGCCTCAACCGTTTGCAGCACGGCCTGACCCACAAGGGCAAGGAGCTGCCGCCAGTCAAGGCCAGCTGGCAGAACGAAAACCGCCTGCGCTTCGCCTTGAAAAACCCGCAGCCCGGCATCATCGCCCAGTTCTGCGAAGCGGTTGGCCTGAAGGTTATCGGCATCCGCCGCATCCGTATCGGCGGCGTCTCGATCGGCAAAGTCCCGGTCGGCCAATGGCGCTACCTGTCCGGCAAAGAGAAGTTCTAAGACTTCCACTGCCGCCACACATTCCGGCAGTGCGCCCGCGCGCTGCCCACAACGCTTATCAGGATTACTCACATGATTCATAACGACGTATTGCGCAGCGTGCGCTACATGCTCGACATCAGCGACAAGAAGGTTGTCGAGATCATCCAACTCGGTGGCATGGACGTGGCCCTCGCCGACGTGATCACCTGGCTCGACAAGAAAGAAGAAGACGAAGAAGGTTTCGTGCGCTGCCCGGACGAAGTGATCGCACACTTCCTCGATGGCCTGGTGATCTTCAAGCGTGGCAAGGACGAAAGCCGTCCGCCGCAGCCGATCGAAGTGCCGGTGACCAACAACATCATCCTTAAAAAGCTGCGCGTGGCCTTCGAACTGAAAGAAGACGACATGCACGCGATCCTCAAGGCCGCCGAGTTCCCGGTGTCCAAACCTGAGCTGAGCGCGCTGTTCCGCAAGGTCGGCCACACCAACTACCGCCCGTGTGGCGACCAGTTGCTGCGCAACTTCCTCAAGGGTCTGACCCTGCGCGTTCGCTCGGCCTGATTCCCTTCTGCGGTGGCGACGGATGGTCGCCGCCGCAACGCATGACCGCTCATTCCCTCTGAAAATAGTGGCTCCGCTTTTCGCGGCTGACGACTAGGGTGTATTGATCCCTAGCACTCAGGACTCGCCATGCACCCGTATTTCTCCCTGCAAGGCCGCACCGCTCTAGTGACCGGCGGCACCCGTGGTATCGGCAAAATGATCGCCAAAGCCTTTGTCGAGGCTGGCGCGCGTGTCTACGTGTGCTCGCGCGACGCCGAAGCCTGCCATCAAACCGCGGAAGAACTCAGCGCCTTGGGCAAGTGTCACGGCGTGGCGGCGAATCTGGCGACGGAAGAAGGCGTGCAGGAACTGGCCGCGCGCCTGGGCGAGCAGATCACGCATCTGGATATTCTGGTGAACAACGCCGGCACTACTTGGGGGGCGCCGCTGGAGAGCTACCCGGTCAAGGGTTGGGAAAAAGTCATGCAGCTCAACGTGACGTCGGTGTTCAGTTGCATCCAGCAGTTTCTACCGTTGTTGCGCAAAGCGGGTTCGGCGGCGAACCCGGCGCGGATCATCAACATCGGTTCGGTGGCGGGGATTTCTTCGTTTGGCGAGCAGGCGTATGCCTATGGGCCGAGTAAAGCTGCCCTACATCAATTGTCGCGGATTCTCGCGCGGGAACTGGTGAGCCAGCACATCAACGTCAACGTGATTGCGCCGGGGCGCTTTCCGAGCAAGATGACCCAGCATATTGGCAATGATCAGCAGGCGTTGGCCGAGGATACGGCGCTGATTCCGATGAAGCGTTGGGGGCGTGAAGAGGAGATGGCGGCGTTGGCGATCAGTCTGGCGAGTACGGCTGGGGCCTATATGACCGGGAATATTATTCCGCTGGATGGTGGGTTCAGCCTCTAGGTCGGCGGTGAAGCTATCGCGAGCAGGCTCACTCCTACAGGGATTTTCAGCGAACACAGATTTTGTGTACACCCATGCCCCTGTAGGAGTGAGCCTGCTCGCGATGGCGTCAGCCCAGTCACCACCTGCCATAAGGGCTACCGGGTTATCATGCCCACCCCTGCCCCGCGTCGAATACACACCATGACTTACAGCGTCTCCCCCATCGGCTTCGTGCGCTCCTGCTTCAAGGAGAAATTCGCCATCCCCCGCCAACCGCAACTGGCCCCCGCCGCCCGTGGCGTGCTGGAACTGGTGGCGCCGTTCGATCAGGGTGACGCCGTGCAGGGTCTGGAACAGGTCAGCCATGTCTGGCTGCTATTCCTGTTTCATCAGGCACTGGAAGACAAACCACGGCTGAAAGTGCGCCCGCCACGTTTGGGCGGCAACAAGTCCATGGGCGTGTTCGCCACCCGCGCCACCCACCGACCAAACGGCATCGGCCAATCGGTGGTGAAACTGGACAAGGTCGAAGCCAATCGGTTGTTCATTTCCGGGATCGATTTGCTCGACGGCACGCCGATTCTCGACATCAAACCCTACGTGCCTTACGCCGATATCATTCCCGACGCCGCCAATAGCATCGCCAGCGCCGCGCCGCAGTTGATTGACGTGCAGTGGACGGACGCTGCACTGAAACAAGCGCACACACACGCTCAGCGCCTCCAAGAGCCGTTGGTCGAGCTGATCGAGCAGTGCCTGGCGCAGGATCCTCGCCCGGCGTATCAAACCCCGGCGCCTGAACGCGAGTACGGCGCGCAATTCTGGGATCTGGATGTGCGCTGGCATTACCCGACGCCTGAGCAGATCCGCGTACTCGAAGTCATTCCTGCCACAGCCTGAGGCAGCTCCTACATGGATTGTGGCAGGCATGAAGGAAATGTTTCGGGCATAAAAAAGCCCCCATTGCCTGCATAGGCAATGGGGGCTTTTTAAGGGGGGGCTTACTTCTCGACGAACGCACGCTCGATCAGGTAGTCACCCGGCTCGCGCATCCGCGCCGAGATCTTCAGGCCGAAGCTGTCGAGCACTTCGCTGGTCTCGTCGAGCATGCTCGGGCTGCCGCAGATCATCGCGCGGTCGTCCTGCGGGTTTATCGGTGGCAGACCGATGTCGCTGAACAGCTTGCCGCTGCGCATCAGGTCGGTCAGGCGGCCCTGATTCTCGAAAGGCTCGCGGGTCACGGTCGGGTAGTAGATCAGCTTGTCACGCAGCGCCTCGCCGAAGAACTCGTTCTGCGGCAAGTGCTCGGTGATGAATTCGCGATACGCGACTTCGTTGACGTAACGCACACCGTGAACCAGGATCACTTTTTCAAAGCGCTCGTAGGTTTCCGGGTCCTGGATCACGCTCATGAACGGCGCCAGACCGGTGCCGGTGCTCAGCAGGTACAAGTGCTTGCCCGGGTTCAGGTCGTCGAGAACCAGGGTGCCGGTAGGCTTCTTCGAGATGATGATCTCGTCGCCTTCCTTCAAGTGCTGCAGTTGCGAGGTCAGCGGGCCGTCCTGCACCTTGATACTGAAGAACTCCAGATGCTCTTCCCAGTTCGGGCTGGCGATCGAGTAAGCGCGCATGAGCGGCCGGCCGTTGGGCTGTTGCAGGCCGATCATCACGAACTGACCGTTCTCGAAGCGCAGGCCCGGATCGCGGGTGCACTTGAAGCTGAACAGAGTGTCGTTCCAGTGATGAACACTGAGGACACGCTCGTGGTTCATGTTGCTCATGTACGTTTGACTCCTGGATATTGGGTCTGCGCTGGCTTTTGAAGGCGACGGTGCGCAATTGCATCGCATTCTAATAGCGACGACAATATCTGTTAACTGGATTATTAAGATAAGGGTTATCGGTTATATCGATATGCGATTTACTCTCCGTCAACTGCAAGTCTTCGTCGCCGTCGCCCAGCAGGAAAGCGTATCCCGTGCTGCGGGTCTGCTCAACCTCTCGCAGTCGGCCGCCAGCACCTCGATCACCGAACTCGAGCGCCAATCCAGCTGCCAGCTGTTCGACCGTGCCGGTAAACGGCTGAGCCTCAACGCCCTCGGCAAACAGCTATTGCCGCAGGCGGTGGCCCTGCTCGATCAGGCCAAGGAAATCGAAGACCTGCTCAACGGCAAATCCGGGTTCGGCTCGCTGTCAGTGGGCGCGACGCTGACCATCGGCAATTACCTGGCGACCCTGCTGATCGGCAGTTTCATGCAGCGCCACCCGGAAAGCCAGGTGAAGCTACACGTACAGAACACGGCCAATATCGTGCAACAAGTCGCCCACTACGAAATTGATCTGGGTCTAATCGAAGGTGATTGCAGCCACCCGGACATCGAAGTGCAGAGCTGGGTTGAGGATGAGTTGGTGGTGTTCTGCGCTCCGCAGCATCCGCTGGCCAAGCGCGGCAGCGCGACCATGGAAGAACTGACTCGCGAGGCATGGATTCTGCGTGAACAGGGTTCCGGCACGCGGCTGACCTTCGATCAAGCCATGCGTCACCATCGCAGCGCATTGAATATCCGTCTTGAGCTGGAACACACCGAAGCGATCAAACGTGCGGTGGAATCAGGACTAGGGATTGGCTGCATCTCGCGGCTGGCGCTGCGTGATGCGTTCCGCCGCGGCAGTCTGGTGCCCGTGGAAACGCCGGATCTGGATCTGGCGCGACAGTTCTACTTCATCTGGCACAAACAGAAGTATCAGACTTCTGCCATGCGCGAATTTCTCGATCTGTGCCGCGCTTTCACCGCCGGGGTGCAGCGCAGCGACGAGATCGTTTTGCCGACAATCGCTTAAAGCAGAATCACTGCCCACACCAGCGCGATCATGCTCAATGCCACGAATTGTGCGGCGCTGCCCATGTCCTTGGCATTCTTCGACAGTGGATGCAGTTCCAGCGAGATGCGGTCGATGGCCGCTTCCACCGCCGAATTCAGCAACTCGACGATCAGCGCCAACAGGCACACGGCAATCAACAACGCTTGTTCGACACGGCTGACATTAAGGAAGAACGTCAGTGGAATCAGCACCACATTGAGCAGTACCAATTGGCGGAAGGCTGCTTCACCGGTAAAAGCTGCGCGCAGGCCATCCAGCGAGTAACCGGAGGCATTGAGGATACGTTTCAGGCCGGTCTGGCCCTTGAAAGGTGACATAAAGTAGAAACCAACCAAAAAGGAGTGGGAAAGCTAGATCAACAAAAGTCAAAAAAGCGTGAAGACGCCAGCCATTATTGGCTCGGAATTGACTCAAGTTGTTGCAGCAGTAAAGCCGCCTGCGTACGAGTGCGCACATTCAGCTTGCGAAAGATCGCCGTGACGTGGGCCTTGATTGTCGCTTCCGACACGCTCAGTTCATAGGCAATCTGCTTGTTCAACAGGCCTTCGCAGACCATGGTCAACACGCGGAACTGCTGGGGCGTCAGGCTGGCGAGGCCATCGCTGGCGGCTTTGGCTTCGTCGGAAACACTGACCGCCTCGAACGCTTGTGGCGGCCAGAACACATCGCCATCGAGCACTTTGCGCACGGCTTCCTGAATCACGCTGAGGTCGCTGGACTTGGGAATAAAACCACTGGCGCCGAACTCACGGGACTTGACCATCACCGAAGCTTCTTCCTGCGCCGAGACCATCACCACCGGAATCTGCGGGTACTGTCCCCGTAGCATGACCAAACCGGAAAACCCGAAAGCGCCTGGCATGTTCAGGTCCAGCAGGACCAGATCCCAGTCAGCCTTTTCGGTCAGACGCGTTTCCAGCTCGGCGATGCTCGCCACCTCCACGAGCCGAACATCCGGGCCAAGGCCCAGCGTCACCGCTTGATGCAGGGCGCTACGAAACAGAGGGTGATCATCGGCAATCAGGATGTCGTATGTGGCCATTTTTCAAATGATCCTGTTTTTGATGGCAGACCCGGAGCATTCCGGTCTGGCCAAAGCAACTCAAGATGCCGCTTTCAAGCGATATCCACAGGGGCACGTTCAACGCCAATCATCAGCAAACACGGCGTTTCAAACCTTGGCCGCACCCTAATCGGCGCCAAGCATGCCCAGCGAAGACGGGGTGGTCAAGCAGCACGGCCGCTGGCTTGTACAGTATGGGCCACTATTGGGCCAACTCCGGCTGCGGCTTTCGTATATAGGGCAGCAACTCGGCGTGAGCCGGCGTCGATTCATTCATGTCCAGTTGCTGTTTGGCGCCGAGGTAATGCTGGCTGAACACGTCGAAATAGGCGTCCAACGCCGAGGCGGCGTCGCTGTCACCGGCCAGCTCTAGGCACAACGCCGCGACTTCGGCGGTGCACAGGTGCTCACTGCGGGTCGAACGGCGCAAGCGGTAGCGCGAGAGCTTGTCGGGCAGCAGGCTGAGGATTGGCAAACGGTCGAAATACGGGCTCTTGCGGAAAATCTTCCGAGCCTCGGTCCAGGTGGCGTCGAGCAGAATGAACAGCGGGCGCTTGCTGCTATCGATGGCGACGGTGTTGGTTACTCGCGAGGGCTCCACGTATTCGCCGGGAAACACCAGATACGGTTGCCATTGCGGGTCATTGAGCAGCGCCAGCATCTGCGGATCGGGCTCGGTACGCGACCAGATAAACGCATGGTTATCGCGAACCACATCGGCAATCAGCCAACCGGTGTTGCTCGGTTTGAACACTTCCTTGCCGGTCATGATCAGGCATACGCCGGAACGCGTTTCGACGCTCGGCCGCCACGCGCACAAACAATGGCTGATGATCACCCGGCAGTCGCGGCAACGCTCGGAGCGAAAGCCACGAGCCTGAATCGGCTTGATGCCTTCATCTTCGCGCTGATCGCGCAGACGGGCGACGGCGTTAGGGGCATGGTTCATCGCGGATAACGCCGAAAAGCAGGAAAACTCGACACGAACAACACTCGGCAGGGCAATAAAGGCCGGCAGTTTACCAGAGCGACGGGCACAAGCCTGTACCCTCCCGACCGGCTCCCCTATAATTCGCCGCCACTGAACGCACAGTCACGTGGCTGGTCGAACCACCAGTCACTGAACCAGGAGAGTTTCATGCTGCGCCTTATCGTTCCCACCGCTGCCATTCTGCTGGCGTCGTCCTTCACCGCTCAGGCTGCATCGCTGAGTGAGCAGAATCTGAACCGCGAGCTGCGCAACGTCGCCGCACAAAGCAGCGTCGGCACGCCACGCGCCATCAGTGAAGACATTCTTGATCAGGGTTTCACCGTGGAAGGCACGCAGTTGATCAACCACCTGAGCGTGCAGAAGAGCCACGCCGACAAAATGCGCGCAGACCCTAAAGCCGTGTATTTCCAGTTGGGCGCCTCCGTGTGCAACAACCCGTCGTTCCGCAAGCTGATGGCCAAGGGTGCGATCATGCGTTACGACTTCACTGAAGTGAAAACCAACAAAGCGATCGGCTCCGCCAGCTACCAGGAATCGGATTGCCCGAAAGCCGCCCCGGCGAAGAAGAAGTAATCATCGCGAATTGGCGCGCCGCTGTTCATCCTCGGCGCGCAGTTCGGCCAGCAAGGCCTGTAGATAGTGTGAACGGCGCTCGCCGCCCGCCAACCGCCGGCAGCACTCCTCTTCGAGACTGAGTTGATTGGTCTCGGCTGCCGCTTTCAACATTCGATACAGCTGCGTATCGATCTCCAGAATCACTCTGGCCATATGTCCCGCCTCCTTGCCACCCACGAATCCTTGAATTGCATGCGCCTGGCGTACGATCGTTGACGCAAAGCTGTCGTACGGCGCCTGTACGTTAGTTAATCAGAGGGATTGCCCCTCGGCGCACGTTCGGACGAGCGGTGAAGCAACACGCGGAAAATCAATAAACGATTGCCAGCCAAAACTTTACAGCGCAATGATCAAGTCAGCGCAAATGCGCGCGAGGGTCTAGATTCAGTGTATTCCCGATCTTTTTTCAACGGCAGGCAAGGAACTGCCGATCGTGTGTTTTTTGCAGCGCGGCACTGACGCCGCTCGTCAGGGCCGACGCCCTGTGCAGAAGGAGACGTTGAATGCCTTACCAACCGAATGACTTGCTCAGTCGTCATTTTCAGGAAAGCGGCCCCGACCTCATCAGCAAGGTCGAAGAACAACTCAACCGTGTTTCCCCCAACAGCCCGAATATCCCTATCTACCGCGACATGATCCTGACCGTGCTGCGCATGGCCCAGGAAGACCACAACCGCTGGAACGCCAAGATCACCTTGCAAGCCCTGCGCGAACTGGAGCAGGCGTTTCGGGTACTGGAGCAATTCAAGGGCCGACGCAAAGTCACCGTATTCGGTTCGGCGCGCACACCGGTCGAACATCCGTTGTATGCGATGGCCCGCGAACTCGGTGCAGCCTTGACCCGCTCGGGAATGATGGTCATCACCGGTGCTGGCGGCGGCATCATGGCCGCCGCGCACGAAGGTGCCGGCCGCGATCACAGCCTCGGGTTCAATATCACCCTGCCCTTCGAACAGCATGCCAACCCGACGGTGGACGGCACCGGCAATCTGCTGCCGTTCCACTTCTTCTTTACCCGCAAGTTGTTTTTCGTCAAAGAGGCCGACGCACTGGTTTTATGCCCCGGTGGCTTCGGCACGCTGGATGAAGCGCTGGAAGTGCTGACATTGATCCAGACCGGTAAAAGTCCATTGGTGCCGGTGGTGCTGTTGGATGCGCCAGGCGGCACGTTCTGGCAGGGCGCGATGGACTTTATCCGCCAGCAACTGGAGAGCAACCGCTACATCCTGCCGACCGACATGAAACTGATGCGACTGGTCTACAGCGTCGACGAGGCGGTGGAGCAGATCAACCAGTTCTACAGTAACTTCCACTCCAGTCGCTGGCTCAAGCGACAATTCGTGATCCGCATGAATCATAAACTCAGCGATCAAGCGCTGGAGCACATGCAGGAGGCCTTTGCCGATTTGTGCCTGAGCGATCGGTTTCATCAACAGGCCTACGCCGGCGAGGAACACGATGAAGCGCAGTTCAGCCATCTGGCGCGACTGGCCTTCGCTTTCAACGCGCGCACTCACGGGCGTCTGAGGGAGTTGATCGATTACATCAACCTGCCGGAAAACTGGGCAGATTCCCAACCGCAAACAGCGCAACGCAGCCGCGAACCGTCAAAGGCAATTTGAGGGCAAAAAAAAACGGCCCGCTATTTTCATAGCGGGCCGTTTTTATTGAATCGGTTTAATCGTCTATCCCTCGACCGCTGAACAAGCGGTTGATCATCTCCATCGAAAACCCCCGATAGGCCAGGAACCGGCCCTGTTTGGCCCGTTCTTTCGCATCAATCGGTAAATGCCCGGAGAACTTGCGTTGCCACGTCTCCTGCAATTGCTCCTGCCAACTGATACCGCTTTCGCGCAGGGCGAGTTCGATATCGGCGCGCTGCAAACCGCGCTGGCTCAGCTCTTCGCGAATCCGCAGAGGGCCATAGCCGGAACGGGCACGGTAGGAAACAAAGCTTTCAAGGTAACGGGCTTCGGAAAGCAGCCCCTCTTCCGTCAAACGGTCGAGGGCTGTTTCGATCATCTGCGCCTCAGCGCCGCGTTGACGCAGTTTGCGCGTCAACTCGACTCGACCATGCTCGCGACGTGCGAGCAGGTCCATGGCAGTTCGCCGCACCGCGACGAGGGTATCGAGTACTGCAGTGGTCATCGCTGCAATCAGATGTCAGCGTCGGCCAGGTCGTCTTCAGTCTCTTTGACTGCTGAGGCCTTGGAGTCGATCACGGCTGGAGTAAGCAGCTTGTCACGCAGTTGCTTCTCGAGCTTCGCGGCAATTTCCGGGTTGTCCGCCAGGAACTTGGCCGAGTTGGCCTTGCCCTGACCGATCTTGGTGCCTTCGTAGGCATACCAGGCGCCGGACTTCTCGACGAAACCGTGCAGCACGCCCAGGTCGATCATCTCACCGTTGAGATAAATGCCCTTGCCATAAAGAATCTGGAACTCGGCCTGACGGAATGGCGAAGCGACCTTGTTCTTCACAACCTTGACGCGGGTTTCGCTACCAACCACTTCGTCGCCTTCTTTCACCGCGCCAGTACGGCGGATGTCGAGACGGACCGAAGCGTAGAACTTCAGCGCGTTACCACCGGTAGTGGTTTCCGGGCTGCCGAACATCACGCCGATCTTCATACGGATCTGGTTGATGAAGATCACCAGGCAGTTGGCGTTCTTGATGTTACCGGTGATTTTACGCAGCGCCTGGGACATCAGACGGGCTTGCAGGCCCACGTGCATGTCACCCATTTCGCCTTCGATTTCAGCCTTTGGTACCAGAGCTGCCACGGAGTCGACGATGATCACGTCAACCGCGTTGGAACGCACCAGCATGTCGGTGATTTCCAGTGCCTGTTCGCCGGTGTCCGGCTGGGACACCAGCAGGTCGTCGACGTTGACGCCCAGCTTGCCGGCGTATTCAGGATCGAGGGCGTGTTCGGCGTCGACGAATGCGCAGGTCGCGCCGGCTTTTTGCGCCTGAGCGATCACGGACAAGGTCAGTGTGGTTTTACCGGAGGATTCAGGACCGTAGATTTCAACGATACGGCCTTTTGGCAGGCCGCCAATGCCGAGCGCGATGTCCAGACCCAGAGAGCCAGTGGAGATAGCCGGGATCGCCTGACGGTCTTGATCGCCCATACGCATCACGGCACCCTTGCCGAATTGACGTTCGATCTGACCCAGGGCCGCAGCCAAGGCTTTCTTCTTGTTGTCGTCCATTAAAGTCCTCACGTAATCAATAAGGCCTGACGGCCAACACCTGTATAAGTAGCCAGTATTATTCCACAGCGTTCGCGGATCGCCTACCCCTGATTTTCGATTTCTCGTGCCGCTAGTCGCAGGAGCCCCTCTAGCGCGGCCTTCACCGTTTGTCGGCGGACGTCATCGCGGTTGCCGGAGAAGTGCTGAACCTCACTGGTGACCGTTTCACCAACGCCCCACGCCAGCCACACCGTGCCGACCGGTTTGTTGGGCGATCCACCGTCCGGCCCGGCCACACCACTGACGGCTACGGCAAATCGCGCCAGGCTTTTGTCCTGAGCGCCACGCACCATCGCCTCGACCACCTCGCGACTGACCGCGCCCACCGTTTCGAACAACTCGGTCGGCACATTCAATTGCTGGGTTTTCTGCCGATTGGAGTACGTGACGTAGCCAGCCTCGAACCACGCCGAACTGCCCGGGATCCGCGTAATGGCTTCGGCAATCCCGCCACCGGTACACGATTCAGCGGTGGTGACGTGGGCATTGAGCAGTTGCAGACGTCGGCCAAGGTCGGCGGCCAGTTGAGTGATCTCTTTCACGGCGTGCTCCGGATCGTGTGGAATGCCTCCACCGTACACGAGCCGGTTGCGCTTTCAATACACAGACTCATTCAAAATGTTCGGGCGCCAGCGCTCTGACATAGGCCTGACAAGCCTGCAAGGCGATCAGTCCACGGTCGCCGGTGTCGGTGATGGCGATAATTCGTTGAGCATGCGCCGGGTCAAGTCGGGCGCGTACGGTTGCATGATCCACGCCGCTGGCGCCGGCGGTGGCTGGCACGTTGCAGCCTGGGGCAACGTCGCTGGCGTCGAGAAGGACTGACAGGCGCACATCAGTAGTGGCAAGACGATCGCGCAGGCGATCCTGATCACGTTGGGCATCGCTCAGCGCTCGGTAGTGGGTTTGTTCACTGGTCGCGAGCCGTTGCTCCAGCGCCAGACGTTTATCCTGCTCAGCCTGTTGCGCAGTGGCGGCGGTCTGCGTCAGTTGATTGAGGGTTTCGGCGTTTAACCGGGCCTGCTCGGCCAGCTGTCGGCCGTAGTGCCACTCCTGAAATTGCCAGGCCGCTGCAAAGGCACCAGCAGCCAGCAACACAACAGCGATCACTCGCCAGGGGATTGGCATAGCACCGCCCTCGCCCGTGCCCAGATTTCCAGGCGATCCTGTAAACCGTTCAACCCGCCGTTGATGCGACGGGTAATGGTGTTGAACTGATCGCGATCAGCCAGTTCGTTCAAGCCGTTCTGCTCCCAGAACCATGCCGCAGACTCGGCGGCCCATTGTGGCTGTTCGAGCAGTTCGGGCAGGGACAACAGACGCTCATCGCCGAACAGGCCAACGCTGCACTGGCGATAGTTGCTGCGGCCAGTGATCTGGATCAGCCCGCGCCCTCGGTATTTTTGCCCGTCGCCGTCAGCCTCTGGTGTGTTGCCCAGACGCAAGGCCAACGTACCGGTGTCGTATTTGCTCAGGTATTGGTTGTTGCCCAGTTCGCGCACGTAGCGCAATTGCCCGGACTCGTGACCGACTTGCGCAAGGAACGCCGCGACGCGTTTGGGCGAGTCGATATGACGGCGCGTCATCGCGCTGTTGAGTGCAGAAACAAAAACGCCCGCTTGGGAGCGGGCGTTGGGCATGATGTCGATAAGGTTGTTTTCAGTTATTTGCATAATGCTTGATCCTCCCTGGATATTGCCCCGATTGAATCACGGTTGACGGTTAATGCCTGTCAGCCATTTTTTTGCCAGAGTTTTCAGGGTGCTCTGCTCTACGGCCTCTCCAAGTGCTCCCCCGGGGGACTGCACTTGACCGCCCGATAAAAGCCACTCCTGATATTCAAGCCAGTCACGATTGGTTGGATCGGGTGGGATGAACGCGAAATCCTCCGTGCGCAGCACACCGCAAGCGGTCAACTGATAGGTCATGAATTCTCTCCTAGATTTCTGCGTCTGCTGTCCATTCCAGTTGCAAGGTTTGCCCAGGGGCACTTCCTACAGGCGTGACAGTTGCGAATGAGATACTGCGATCCGTTACACCTTGCAATGTAGTGCCAGTGCACGCCTTGCTAATTGTTTGATTCCAGACTTGATTGCTGCTGTCAGCCGGGCAATACGCGGTCACGGTGGGCTGAACTCTTTTCTGCACCAGAAAACCGATGGTCATACCGTATTGCCCCATGTTGCCTGACGGTACTTGGGTGAACGTCGAAATACAGGTGCTGGTTCCGTTGTTTGCCTTGACCGGTATTCCGCTCGCAAAAGACTTTTCGTAGTAGCGCTGACATAGCATCAGTTCTTCGACAATTGGTCGAACTTCGAAAGGCGTGGAAACAGGTCCCTCCTCTAGCTGCACAAGGGTCAGATCGACCGTCTGCAAAGCATTCAAAGGCAGGTCGAAAGACAATGTCAGGCAATCGCTGGCCCCTTGCATCTTTCCGGAAATGGCAGGCACTTGAAACGTTGCTGTATGTCGGCTCCACGTTGTACTTAGCTGAAAGACGTCAACAACCCTCACAACCGCGGCCGATCCTCCCACACCGAATTGTTGGGCGATGGCGACTTGTAATGGCCGCGCGGCATCGGATCGCGCCCAGAACGTCAATGTTGCAGTCCTACCGGCGAGTGTTCTGACCGATTCGATACTTTGTGAAATCCTGTGAATCGTTGCCCCTGCGCCTGCCGCAGTTTGTTGCCAGCGCAAGAAGCAGGCAGGTTCACCAGGAACCTCCCCTTGGCCGAGTGGAAACGTCTGGCGAGTGATGCTTACCCCGGCGTTGCCGTTCCAGTCGCAACGAAAACGGTCCGCCACATAACCACCGATATTAGGAGCCTGATTGCTCGCCCCACGTTGCCAGATTCGGAAGTCGCCATTAATGAGCAAATTCCTGCGATACACCTGCACAGGGAATTGTTGCATCGGGTCGGGTCTGGACAACTGCCGGATCGCTTGAGCCAATTGGTCGGTCTGCTGCTCATCCGGGCTCAACCCCGCTGCGGTAATCGCGCTGAGAATTTCCTGGGTGACACTGTTGCCCCAGCTCGCTGGGATCAATGATCCCGGTGTTCCAGCGATGGCATCTTCATCGACAAACTTGCCGTCAACCAAGCCTGAGCCGGGGACACTTCTTGGGTAATCCATGTATATCTATCCTTGATTGAAGGGCGAAGCGCTCAGCCATTTGCCCGTAGCAAACCGTCAAGCCAGTCAGGTTCGAACGGGCGCGAGCGGGCATCCGGGAAGTCCGGCTGATTGGGCCAGTCGCGCAGTGCTTGCCGGTAGACCAGAAGCTCTTTGAACTCCTCGGTACGCAGGGTTGTGCCCTCGCCCATTTCCAGTTCTTCGGCATCGCGAAGGACTAGCCACTGAGTCAGCTCCAACGCCTTGTCGCGCCACATTCGTTCTTGCGCGTCACTGGACGGTTCCGCCAAAAAAAACCGCTCCGGTCGTCCTTCACTATTCAACGACAGAACCGTACCTTTCGGAGCATTCGATACCAGCCCGCAGTACTCACCTTCGCTGAGTGCAAACGCGTCGGAAGGAATACTCACTCCGTGTACATCCGAATGATAAAAACCAGAAGTTGCCGGCGAAAAATAATACATAGTCAGTACCCTATTCCTATGATTCGGGCGGAAATGGAAGAGTTGGAATAATCAGGACAGCGCACATTGATGCCCACTTTCCTACTTACTGTTGAAGTATCGTTCCACGTCAAGAAGGTTGCCGTTGAACCACCTTCATGGGTGGCGACCGCGAGAAACATCGCATTGGGAAATGCGAGTGGCCATAAATTCAGGTCACCACAATTGTTGTTGCCTGACTGACTGGCGCTGCCGTTAATCCACTGGATGATCAACCCTCCCATCCAAGAGGGAAAAACGATGTAGCCTGAAATGCCCAGATTTACCTTGAATCCAAGTCTAAGTTTTTTCGGAGTCACAATAGACGCGTCGCTAACGCCAGCATTGACCTCTGCCTGAGAAGCAACTCTTGCTATGCCTACGATGGACTCTGTCGCCTGTTGGATTTTCTTCGCAATGGATTGGACTACGCGCAACGGTGTCATTAACTTGGTGGTACTGGCACCAGACTCCGCGTCTTCTTGACTGGCCAGGCTTTCACTGTATTTCTTCGAGATCAGCGTATTAATTGCTGCTCTTAACTGAGTGTTATCGGCTTCGTCCGCGACTGCTCCCGAGGTTCTGATGACTTCAAGAATTTCCTGCGTAACGCTATTTCCCCAACTCGCTGGAATCAACGATCCCGGCCTACCACTCAGCGGGTCTTCATCGACAAACCGACCGTTTACAAGACCGGCACTGGGCACACTATTTGGGTAATCCATTAAATTTCTCCCGTTTTTTAAACAAGCCACTCTGGCCCTGAAGGCCGCCAATCTGCTGTCAACAAACGCGCATCGTTGCAGACCCTCCACGCCATAGCCTTCAAGCTCTGACAGGCAGCCGAATACCGACAGCACCAGGCCGTCTACGAGGCTTTAATCAATTGAGTTGCGCTTATGAGATTGGTGAAACAACCTGTTCGGCAGGCGTCGCGGGCTATTCACTCGCTTTTGAGTTCGTGTCGATGAGCGCGGAACATGTCCACCTGCCAACTACCAACCGAGCGACCGACATCAACCCCACGCCCCTCATCGCACACTCTGATGAGCTCACCTCGACCCTCCGGCCCGCGAAAGGTCCTCTGTGACCGCATTGCCCCATACCGCCGGAATCAAAGACCCCGGCGTTCCCGCCACCAGGTTTTCATCAACAAAACGGCCATCGACCAGACCGACGCTGGGGACGCTTACTGGGATAATCCATAGGTTGCTCGTTCCTTTGAAATGACAAATGACCGGCGCCGGCACAACGATCTCTGTGGACCTGTTCACGGTCTGTTTTCTGAAAAAAAGCCCACACGGGTGCGGGCGTTGAGTATTTTTTAATATTTCGACAACATCTTTCGGCCTTAAATAATGGAAGGTAGATTTTCAACACTTCACGATACTTTCAGCATAAGCAAAGCAGGTACTACCGGACGATGTGTTCGTACTGGAAAAAGCTCCGACCCAGGCCAATCCCGTAGGGTCTGTATATAAATAAGCAACTCAGTGAAGCTATTAGAGTCCAGCGTGCAAGCTCTGCCTATTTCGCTCTCATCCCGATGGCGCTCAAACAGCCACTGAACGCGCTGTATTTCTGCATTTCGCCATATCCTCTCAGCTTTACACAACTCAGAAAATTCGAAGTCACCGTTTTTAACCCACCCCTTACCATTCCAAATATGAAACTCTGTCGGTCGAGGCTCCAAGGTAAATTCAGACGGCAACTCACCTAGGATATCCAGTTCGACACGATCTCCATTATCCGTTCGATATGCAATGCCGTGATATTCAGGAACAATTTTCCACTGCCCCCCCTCTCGAACCGCACACTCGCGAACTCTGACAGACGGTGGGGGGTCAAGATAAGCATTTGCCGGAATAAGCCAGACACCCTCCTCCATCGGAGAAACATCAGCCTGACTTGAAAACAAAAACTTCCCTGTGGCGGGATCACAGTTATAAATAATTTTCATAAAAGCCCCTAGTATTTGATACACGCAAGTAGCGCTATATTTCGCGGGCGAGTCTCCGCGCCTCCAACACTCGAGGTCGAAAAATTATAAGGCCCACTATAGAAATCATCCGTAGAAGTAATCCCACCTCCGGAATTAAAATCGTTTGCCTGATAAGCCGTGACGGTATGCGAATGACTTTGAATCGCATGAGCCTGACTGCTCCCAAATTGGCGACCACTATCCACAGCACGACCATCGTCCCAGCAACGCAAAAATTCACCGCGCAAATCCGGAAGCTTGAACGTACTTGTTCCATCACCCGTTCCATAAGTTGTGCCAACAGCAGAAAACAAAGAGGCGTACGCAACTCTATTGACCGATGCGCCATTTGCTTTCAACCAACCAGCGGGAGCCCCAGGCATTGCGAAATAAGCAACCATACCAGGTGGAGCCAATATGAGTGCTTGCCCGACCTCAAGCGCATCAGTAATCCCATACCCACCTAAAGTGACAGGTTTGTTCTTCATTATCGTAAAGTCAACAAACAACTTAACAGCCGAAACCAATTGATCCTCTTTAACCTCATCAGGTGTTAATCCTGCAGCTTTAACTACATTCAAAATCTCCTGTGTCACTAAGTTCCCCCAACCTGCCGGAATCAATGATCCCGGCGTACCCTTCTCCGGATCCTCATCAACAAACCGCCCATTAACCAAACCAGCACTCGCAACACTTTTTGGGTAATCCATATCTACTCCTAACCCACTATTCTTACACCATCAAAGATCGATCTACAGCGACAACTTCAAGAAAACGAACAACCAAAAGAAAATACCGCGCACACCCACTTTCCTTTTGACACCGTTTTCAACTTCCGTTGAAGGAAAAAACAATCTCCACTCACTTCCGTCATCACTCGCAATCCGTTCACCAGCCCAGAACCGGGCACACTCTTCGGATAATCCATCCCCTCATCCCTCCCTAGTCATAATTGATGTGCACCTTGGTATGCGCCGGTGCGCTGCGGTGAATCAGGCATTCCAGCGCCGAACCCGGGTTGACGCCGAAGCGCTCACCCCAATAGCTCGCGCCGAAACGCCGGCCGAGCAGCAAGCGGCCGCCGGTGTTGAGCGTCCACATGAACTGCGCCTCCCACGTGCCCCAGTGCGCCGAGCCGAAACGCGAGCGGCCCATGCGCGGGGCTTCGAGTTCGGTGATGGTGGCGTTGGGGTAACCCTGGCTTTTGGCGATTTCGAGGTAATAGCCGACGGCCTGGCTGCCGACCGCGAGCAAGCGACGGCGGACGGCGAGGCGGCGGTCGTCGAACAGTGGCGTGGCGCCCAGGCACGGGTCGGGCAGGTTCATCACCCGCTCCCAGTCCGGCACCAGTTCGCTGACCCCGGCCGGGTCCATTTCGTTGAGCAGGTCGGCGGCGCGGGCATCGAGGCGGGCCAGTTCGACGGCGACGCCTTGCAGCACTTCTTCGAGTTCCGGCACGCGTTCCGGGTCCCATGCCGGGCCACTGGGCAGCAAGGCGCGCAGTTGCGCCTGATATTGCGCGGCGGTTCTTATGCCCCCCATACGCAGCCTCCGAAGGTGAGCAGTTCGCTTTGCCCGGCAGGCACGTCAGCGGCCGGCGCGGTCAGGGTGTGATCGTACTCACCACCGGCGCTGCTGATGGCTTCGCGGATATGGCTGATCAGCAACGGCACACCCAGATCGGCCTCACGGTTGTGCAGGTCGCGCAATTGCGCTTCAACGGCGGCACGCACGGCGGTGGTGTCCGGATTGACGCTCTTGAAGCGATACACCACCGGCACCTGAATCGGCCGCTGCACGTGCACTTCCGCAGTCACCGGACGCAGCGGTTCGATGTAGTCCTGAACCTCCGCCAATTGCTCATCGTTGGGCACCGGTTGCGGGTCTTCATCACGCATGATGAACACCGTCACCGTGCCCGGCCCGAGCAGGCCGCCACGACACCAGGCGCGCGTTACGCCCGGCACTTCCAGTGCCCAGGTCTCGTAGTCACTGGCCGAGCCGCCATGGGGAATAACGCGGTAGGAACGGATCACCCGCGAACGCAGCGACTCCAGACTTTCCCGCGCTACGCCGCCGCTGAGTCCCGGTGCCAGCACGACAAAGCTGTTGCCGACCACACCGGCAATCGGCTGCACCGGTGTCAGCGCCAGACCGGCGTCGGCATTGCCCAGACTGCCGGCATCGAGCGCGGCGATCGTGGTGGTGTTGCTGCCATTGACGGTCGTGCGTGCGGTGGTGACTTTGTAGGTGCGGCCATCGCTCGCTTGGAGCAGCGTGTCGACATCCAGCACGGCACCGGCCGTGGCGGTAAAGCTGACGCTGCCGGTGGCGACTTGCGCGGGTTTGCGCGGCTGGTTCAAACGCAGTGCGGCGATGCGCTCCAGGGTCGACTCATCAGCCTTGTCGGGCAGGATCTGCTCGGCAATCCAGTCGAGATAACCGTACAGACCATAAGCCGCACCACCGAGGGTACGGGCCAGCACTTGCGCATCGGACTGGCGCAGCGAATCGCCGGCCAGGTCGCTTTGGGTGCGCTTGATCAGCACCGGCAGCGAAGGGGTTTCAAACGGCATAGATCACCTGCCAACTGTTATCGGGGTTGATGTCCAGACGTTCGCCGTCGGCCAGGGTCAGGACCGTGCGCAGGTTCAGGCGCTGGGCGTCGAGGCGTTCGCTGATGATGTCGATGGCGCTGCAGTGGCCGTCGTCGATCAGCCACTGCAAGGCTTCGCGGGCGTAGAACTCGGCGTCCATCTGCGTTTGTCGGGTCAATTTCACCCGCCTCAGTAGCCATAGCCGCGAGCCGATGCGGTCGTCGGCAACGGTGGGAAAGGTATCGCCCCACCAGCCGAAACGTTCTTCGTCGTCGAGGGCGTCGTCATCGGCGGCGCGGCGCCAGGTGAACAGGCTGATGAGTACGGCGCGGGTCAGCGCGGCGTGGAGGTTCGGGCTGATCAGCATCACTTGCCTCCTGCCGGCGCGCCGGTCTGGCCGCTGCCGGCCTGTACGCCGACGTGCACGTGTTTGATCTGGCTGATGCCGCCGGCCAACTGATCGCCGGTGGAAACGATCTTGCCGGTCTGGTTGATCACCGGCGTATCGAAGTTCACCGCGCTGCTGGCGCGGATGTTCAGCGTGGCGGTTTCGATGTCGATGATCCGCCCGCGTTTGAAATGAATCTTGTCGCCCTCGTCGGTGTAGATCGCCACTTCGCCCGACGCCAGCGATTGCAGGCGATAGCGGCGGTCGGCGATGACCAGCGCGATGGCGTGGGAGCGGTCGCCACCGAGAAAAGTGACGACACCTTCGGCGCCGGCCAGCGGGTTACTGGTGAAGCCGTAGGGTTCGAAATGCTCCATGTCGTCGTTCACTTCGCCGGCGGTGAGGCGCATTTGCAGCGATTGCAGCTTGGATGCCGAATTGGCGAGCACGACAGTGCCGCGCGCCAGCAGGCGTGTCAGTAGGCTCATGGGGTGTCCTTCAAAGAGGCGGCCACGACGCGATCAACTGTAGGAGTGAGCCTGCTCGCGATGGCGGTGGGTCAGGCACTGTGATGTTGAGGCTGCCGACGCTATCGCGAGCAGGCTCACTCCTACAGGGTTCGGTGTCAGGCCGGGGATTTTTTCGGTGGCATTGGATTGGCATCGAAGGTATGCGGCGGCGCCACTTGCAGCGTGGTCACCGAGCCTTGCGCCGACAGCGAATACGTGACTTTGGAAATCAGCATGTCGCCATCAAATCCAAGCACCGGATCCGTGACCTTGACCAGCGTGTTGTGGCGCCACAGATCGCCGTTGGACTGGCGCCAGCCCTGCACCTGATAAGTGGTGGTCTGCGCCCGCCCCATACGGGTGGCGCACTCCCACTGGGCGCGTTGCTGGGCTAGTTCGAACGTCAGCGCGGTGCCCTCGTTGATGATCGTGGTGCGTCGACGTTTGAAGCTCAGATCGGCCGCGCTGGATTCAACCTCGCTGACCGCCGCCCCGCTCTTCTTGTCCGAACCTTTCTGCTGGCCGATCACCCGGTATTCGGAAAACACCTGGCTCTGATCCATCGACGCGCTGGCGGACAAAATATTCTTGCCCAGCTCCAGCGCATCACTGGCCCGCCCACCGCTGCCCGGCTTGGCCAGCACCAGCCGACCCTGCTCGTCATCGGTGGAAAACACCCGCAGCAGCGAGAGCAAACGGTCGATCGACTGAAACACCGTTTCTCCCGGCACAATCGTGTGTTTGGTCAGCCGCGCGGTCTCGGGGATTTCATTGACCACCATCAGCCCGTACTCCATCGCCAGCGCCTGAACAATGCTCAGCAGCGGTTGTTCCTGCCACTGGTTCGGCGTGTTCCTGGCAGCGCAATCGACCAGATCCTGAGTCTTGGAACTGCCCTCGATGCTCAGGCTGATCTGGCGTCCGTCATAGCGAATCGGGGCCTTGAACACATAGCCGGTGAGCACCAGGTCCTGGCCGATTTTCACTTCGCAGGGGTCACCCGGTTTGATCCGCTGATCCACCGTCTGCCCTGGCCACTGCCAGGTGATGTCGAGTTTGAAGGTGCGGAACTGGCGCTCCAGATCAGCGGTGATTTCCACGTTTTTCCAGCCGCCGTATTCCATGTTGTTGACGGTCAGCGTGACATGGTTGTCCATTACGTCCATGACTACTCCCGAGAGACTTTCACGTCGTTGGGTGGCAGGTACAACGGGTTGGTCGCTCCGTTACGCTGGACCACTTCGGTCACCCGTGTCGCATCACTGAATTGTTTGTAAGCCACTACCAGTGCCGGCAAACTTTCCTGAAACGACTTGGTGACCAGACGCACCCCCGATGACGCTACGGCTTTGAGGTGCGCCACCAGAGCATCCTGCACGTCGCTGATAGCCTGATAGTGCGCTGGACCGGCTTTGTTTTTGGCCATTTGGAGCGCCTCGACCAAGTCCTTTTGAAGCGCCTGTAAATCGTCGGTAGCCGGCACTTCCTGTCGAGAAATCGGCTGCTTCGACTGCTGATCCAAGGAAGGGGTCGACAGCAACTTCACCGGTTTCGCCGCCACCGGCATTGAGGCAACCCATTGCGCCACTTTGACAATCAGAGTGTCCTGCACCAGATCGGCCATGGCTTGCGCCGCCGCATTGGTGTCCTTGCCCGTGGTGATCTTCGGCGCATCAGCCTTGCGGATCGCTTCGAGTTGTTGGGACACGTCGGCAATCACGCCACGGTAGCCCTCCTTCGCGAACGCCTTGAGCTCCTTGATATCGCCGAGCAACCCCTTGAACTCCGCCGCCACTTCCTTGGGCAACTCCTTGACGGCTCTGACCAGTTCAGTGATTTCCTTGTATTGCGCGATCAGTGGTTTCAGCTGTTCCTTAATCACATCGAACACCCCGGTCAGGCTGTTTCGCAGATTGTTAATGCCAATCCGTGCCGCTTGAATCCGGACAATGACCTCTTCGAAACGCGACACTGCTGACCCCAGCAAAGTGTCAGCCTTGGCCAACAGGACTTTTTGCGTACTGACGGTGGCAGTCGGAAACGGCAACGGCCGGTCGGGGTAGAACTTCAGACTGAACGTCACCAGCCCGCCGTCCTGGCGGGTATGGGTCATGTCGCACTCACCGACCTTGACTTGCAGGCGCCCGAGCCACGGGTGCACCAGCTCACCATTGCCCGCCTCCAATGCCTTGAGCAGCTTGTCGCGCTGCTCCAGGCAGTCGGCGCCGATGATGAATGCCGTGATTTCGTGAGTCTTGGCCTGCTGGCCCAGATCCTCGAAATACGGCAGGTCGCGTTGCGGGTATTCATGCAACTGACCTTTGCGACCGACCGGGGTTTTCGCCTGATCGATCCAGAAGCCGACACCACGAAAAGATGCCGGCAACAAACGGTCACGCCAGTTCATTGGAACCTCCTGCCGACAGCGAGCGATAGCCGATGCGCGAAGACAGCGCCAGCCCTGGTTGATTGGTTTGCGGTTGATCGGTACGCAGCCCTGCCGGCGCATTTTCGAAGCGCACGGTCAGGCCGCCTTCGAGTTGCGTGCGGTTGTTGATTGCGCTTTGTTGAATCAGTGCGCCAGAACTCTGTGGCAACGAACCACTTTGCAGTGCACCGTTGGCTGCTTGCGGTGTTGCTCCGAAGAACGCGGGTGCCAGTTCGCCTTTGCCTTCGGCATTGGTCTGGCGTTGCGCTTCGGTGAACGTTTCAACCTTGCCGGTGACCTTGGCGATCAGTCCGGCAAAGCCGCCGTCGAACAGCTCTTTGATCGGCGCAATCACGGTTTGCAGTTTTTGCCACAACTCGCCGAACCACTCGGTGATCGGCCCCCAGTTCTTGATGATCTGCCCCAACGGCGTCCATTCGAACATGTTGTGCAAAAACTCGAGTACCGGTGCGGCCAACGCCTGCACCACGCCCCACAGCGCCGAAAAGACTTCGCTGATCGGTTGCCAGTACATCGCGATCTGTTCCAGCGGCGACCATTCGAACAGGCTCTGGAAGAAGCTTTTGATCTGCTGCGCCGAGGTTTGCAATGCGGCCCAGATCGGTTCGAAGAACGTGACGATGCTGCCCCAGTTGTTGACGATCATCCCCAGTGGGGAATAGTCGAACAACGTGCCGAAGAAGTCCTTGATCGCTTGCGCCGCAGGTTGCAGCGCCGCCCAGATCGAGGCGAAGAACCCGGTGATCGATCCCCAGTTGTTGATGATCATCCCCAACGGTGTCCAGTCGAACAGACCTTTGAGGAACGTCATCACCGGCACACTCAAGGCCTTGAGCAAGTCCCAGATTGCCGAAAACAGACCGGTCAGCGGCGCCCAGTTTTCCAGGATCATGCCGGCGGGCGTCCACGAGAACACCGATTTGAAAAAGTCGATCACTGGCGCGGTGACCGCTTTGACCTTGTCCCAGATCCCGGAGAAAAATCCCTCGATCGGTGACCACAGCGCCGCCAGCGCATCCAGCGGTCGCCAATCGAGGATCGAGCGCAACGTCGCCATCGCACTCAAACCGATGTTTTTCACGCCCTCCCACATGCCTTTGAAGAAAAGGCTGATCGGCGTCCAGTTGGCATAAATCAAACCGGCTGCCACTGCGATACCCATGGCGATCAACATGATCGGATTGGTCTTGAGCACCATGCTCATGACGTCCATCACCTGGGTCATGCCGGTAACGGCGGTTTGCATGGCAGAGAAGGCAATCGCCCCCGCCGCCAGGCCTTCGACCAGTTTCGGGTTGTCGGCGAGCAGGCTGCCGACCTGGGTCAGCATCGGTTCCAGCCCGACCACCAATGCGCCCACCGCCGGCACCAGTGCGGCATCGACGGCTGCGGAAACCTTTTCCATCGATGCACTGAACACGTTCATGTTTTGCGCAGCGACTTTCGGCGTAGCGGGCAGGTCGACGGTTTTTGCCGTGTCGCTGACTTCGGTCAATTTGCCCTGAAACGCCGCCGCCGATTTGATCCCGTCCACGAACGGCGTGATCACGCTGCCGCCCTTGAACAGGCCACTGATGTCCAGCTTACCGAGGCCGGTCTGTTCGAGGTTGTTCTTGAAGCTCTCGACCTTGACTCGCAGGGCGCCAAGTTTGGGCGACAGTTCATCGATGCCCGTAATCAGCACCGGCGTTTTCACTTTGTTTTCTTCGTCTGCCATCACTGCACCTGCTGCATCGCATTGATCCGTTGCGCGTGCTCCAGCGATTCGCGGAGCACATCCAGTGGCCTGGCCATCATCTGTTCGGGGTCAACCTTCCAGAACCAGGCCAGGTCATAGGCGACGGCGATCAGGTCGGTGATGGCGCCGACGCCGCACTCATGAAAAAACTCGCAACGGCCCAGCTCAGCGCATTGAGGTCAGCCAGATCCAACTGGTTGACCGACGACGGTGGAATACCGGCGCACACAGCGATGTATTTGGCCGCCACGTCCATGTCGAGGCTGACTTCTTCGCTCTTGTCGATCTTGTACGGCAGCGCCTTGATCGCTCGCACCTCCTGCACCGTCGGACGGCGCAGAAGGAGTTCGGTCAGGGGCTCGCCGTGAGCTTCGATCGCAACCTGAAGCTTCACGGCGCCGCTCATTGCCAGGTCCCCTTGATGCCTTCGAATTTCAGTTCGATGGTGGCGTCATCACCTTTGGAGACTGGCTCCTCGACCAGATAGGCGCCGGCCAGTACGTAGACTTTGCCGTTGCTGAATTCGCAGGTGACGGTGATGTCGGTGCCTTCAATCAGCTTCTTCAGCGGGAAGTCGGCGGTGTGCAGCGCGGTCACTTTGAACGACGGCGCAATGTCGGTTTCCTTGTAGAAGCCGGGTACGACGGTTTCGCGTTTGACCGCCATCAGCGGGGCTTCGCAGCCGCCATTGATGGTCAGTTGTGCGCCGTCGACTTTGACGTAGCAGGTGCCTGCAATCAGTTGACCCATGGTGTTACTCCCTTGAATAAAAAAGCCCACACGCGGTGGGCTGAATGCTGGTGGTCAAACGCGGCGATCAAGCCGCGTCGTCGTACTGCAGACGGAACTGGTTGAGCAGTGCGAACACGCGCAGACCGTTGATGTAATCCGGCGGGAACAGCACGTTCACGCGGCTCGGGTCCTGCACGTCGCGCTCGACGATCAGATGCTCGGCGAACAGCTCGGCGTTCTCGACGTGACCTTCCAGTTCGAGCTTGGCGTACTGCGCGATCAGTTCACCGCGAATGGTCGCCGGGGTGACGATCGGCTGGCCGGCGCCGAAGCGGGTGCCGTCGGAGGCCAGTTTGTGCCGGCCGTACTTGCTGGTGATCACGCTTTGCAGACGGCGCACGATGAACGCCGACTGGTGCATGGTTTCGCTGTCCAGGTAGGAGTTGTCGGCCTGACCGTAAGCGTTTTTCTGGTAAGTGGTAATCGAGCGCTGGATGCGCACGTAGCCGCCTTCGTAGTACGCGGTGGCGATGCCGTAGTTGAGCAGCGACTGACGCTCGGTCAGGGTGAAGCGCTCACTCGCCGGTGCCGGGTCAACGCCCGGCAGGCTGCCGCTCTGGGTCGGACGGCTGGCGTCGGCAGAGATGAATACGGCGGTGCGTGCAGCCAGTGCGGCGGCTTGTACCCAGAACGGTTGCGGAACGCCCGGCTCCAGCGCCTGAATGGTCATGTGCTGGTCATTGCGTGCCTGGCCGGCAGCAACCAGAGTGCCGACAGTGCCGCGTTTGGCGCTGTAGACGTGACCGAACAGTTGCTTGGCCCACGACCAGCGACCGGTGCTGTCATCCATGACCGCTTGCCAGGTGTTGAGGGTCGACAGATCGGACCATGGCAGTGCGATGAACTCGAACGGTTCATCACCCAGGGCCGCGATGGCTTCAACCTGATCCGGCACACCGGCGCCGCCGGTCATGGCGGTGACTGCAGTGGTCAGGCCGGCCGGGGTGTCTTCGCCGTTGCTCTTGCCCAGGCGATTGAATTGCAGGCTGATGTCGTTACCGCTGTCGCCAGTCCATTTGGCATTCAGGGTGACCACACCTTCGGCAGCGGCAGCGCTGACCGGCAGGTCGGCGGTGGCGTTGATTTTCTGCGCCAGGGCGGTGGCCGCTTGGGCAGCGGTGGCACCGTTGACCACGGTGGCTTGCACACGCACGCCGCCGACATACAGATTGAGCACGCCGGCCTGAGTGGCGGTGCCGGTCAGGGTCAGCACGCCTTTGGCGATCGCGCCTTCGGTGTTGTGCAGCGGCAGGCACCAGATCTCACCGATCGGGTCGGCCTTGCGGAAGGTCTCGTACATCGAGGCGAGCATCGAGCCTTGGCCGCCGATGCTCTTGGCCAGCGCAACGCTGGACACCAGCACCAGTTTGCCGACTTCCGTCGGCGCGATGTTGTCGTTGACCTGAGCGACGATCAGACGACGCAGGGTCGAACTCGCGCTATTGGCGGCCGAGTTGTCCATTTCGGCATAGAACAGCGGTACACGAATGTCCGCGGGGATGTTGCTGAATCCGATCGCCATTATTTGGCTCCCTTTTGTTTGGCTGGTGCGGTTTTGAGGGTGATATCGCCGTCGGCCAGACGTCGGCGCCACCAGGCGCTGTCCAGCACTTCACGGCCTTCGAGCGGCAGCAGATCGCCGGCCTCCGGGTCCGGTACGACACGGCCAGCGGCCGGCAGTACGGTGATGCGATTGCTCATGGGGTTACGTCTCCAGAGAAAGTCATTTCCACGCGCCCATCGGGGCCCGGGCGTTTCAGGTTGGGGTCGGCGGGGTCGATCGCATCGACCCGCACGGTGACCCCGGTAAAGGACGACAAACCGTCCAGTTCGCGTTCGTGCCAACTCTCCGCAGGCTGACTCGGCAGATTGCGGCCAAGCTGGAACTCGGCAAAAAAGCGCAGCCGGTAAAAGGCGCGGCTGCTGTTGATCGAGACCATCTCGCCGCCGTCGTAAACGATGGCGCTGTAGGTCGAATCTGGTTTGAAACCGACCAGCGCGCGCCACAACTCGGCGCGCAGGTCGTGCAACAGATCCAGCGCTTTTGTAGCGTCGGTGGCGTCAAGCACCAGGACGATTTCGAAGCGGTCGCGGATCGGTTGAGTGGTGAGGTTTTGGGTGGTGCTTTCACTCGCCAAGTCGGCCAGTGGCAGCATGTGGGCCGAAGGTGTCGGCAGATCCGGGTTGCCTTGTAGCAGCGCCAGATCGACACCCACCGAAATGTGATTGGCAAAGCCAGGGCATTGCCCACGCAATTGCGTGAGGATCGGGGTGATCTTCATGGGGGTGTTCCAAAATAGTGGGAGTTACCGCAGGCCCCTGTAGGAGTGAGCCTGCTCGCGATAGCGGTGTGTCAGGCGCGTTGGTTTTGAATGTGGCACCGCTATCGCGAGCAGGCTCACTCCTACAGGGTGGCTCGTGGGTCAGTCTTTGGACTCGGCTTTGGGGTCGAGGCACGACGCATCGATCAGGCAGCGATAGCTGTTCTCTCGATTGCCACTGGCGGTGACCCTGTCGATCGACCAGCGTCCGCGCATGAAGTCCGGCCAGGTGTCATCGAGCAGCACCAGGCCTTCGGCCGCCAACCGTGGATCGCCCGGGCAGGTGATCTTCACCTTGAACTTTTGCCGGAGCATCTTGCGCACTTCACCCTCGCCGACGGCGATGGCATCCGCTTCGTTGGGTTGCTTCTGGCGGATGGTCTTGAACGGCGCAAGCCCGGTTTCGACCCAGCGCAACACGCCTGTCGCCGCATCGACAAAACAGGTCTTGCAGCCTTTGGCCTGCTCGCGGGCGGATTCTTCCAGAGTGGCGCTGATAAAGGCATGATCGCCGGGGCGGTTGTTGCGGGTCACCGACAAGGTCACATCCGCCAGCGTCTGCCCCGACAACGATTTGGTCTGGCCGGACCGCGCCAGCACGTAAATCTGATCGTACGGTTTGGCGACCACGTTGTACTTCATCGCCAATCGAGTCAGAAAGCCCATGTCGGTTTCGTTGGTCTGATCAATGTGCTCGATACGGATCAACGACACATCGGGAGCGACCCGCGGTGAAAAGCCGTGTCGCAATACCAGCTCGCGAAACAATCCACCCAGCGTCGTTGGCCCGTGACTGGCGGTACGTCGCTGCTTGAAGCCGGTTTCATCATCCTTGCTGAATGGCGCCGCAGTGGCTACCAATGTCAGGCGGAACGGGAACAGCGTCGGCGTCAGGCGAGTGACTTTGAATTGGCCTTTGTCGACCATGCCCGATTCCAGGTAACCGACTTTCAGGCCGATTCGGCCACCGAGACTCGGCAAACCGTCGAGACCTTCAAGGTCCACCGTCAACGTCAGTTGGTCCGACTCGATGCCCGCGGCATCGATATGTTCCCAACTGATCAGACGCTGATTGAGCAGGGCCGCATGGGCGCCGTAGATTTCTACCGCCGGGGTAAAACCCAGTGTCATGCGACCTCCTTAATCCCAGGCTGTGAGCGGTTTGATTGCGGCGGGTTTGCTGTCGAGTTCAGGCAGTGCGATCCAGATGCCCGCAGGCAGGATCGGACCATGCTCGGCCAGCGTCGGATTAAGTTTCCACAGCGCTTCTTCAGCCACATCATCGCTGCGCCCCGTTTCGCGGTAGAGCAGCAGATTCACCGAATCACCGGCCACGCTTCGTACCTTACGCATTGTTGAACTCCGCCAATTCGATGACCCAATCGACCACCATCGCCGTACCGTCATCGATGATCTGGGTCTGGGTTTCCTGAACGCTGTTGATCCGCCACAAGCCCCAATTGCGACCGATGCCGTCAATCAATGGCAGCGGTATGCGCAGTGCCTGTAAGGCGCGCAATTCATCCAGCCGATCCATGGCCACGGCGTACATCGACTTGCCGGTGATGGTCAGGGTTTCCGGCTTCTGCCCGGTCTGACTGGATTTGGGTTTGCTAGTGAGAATCTGTATTTCTGTCCAGCCGCCATCGGACTTGCGCAACAACGAGTGGTACGCAAACTGGCGCGAGAGGCCAAAGATGAAACTGCCCAATGCCATTTGTTGTTTCATCAGGCGACTCCATCGGTCAGAGCTGCGTCACGGCGGGTGGCGAGAGGGTTGTTGGTCAACAGCGGCAGGAACTGGCCGTGGAATTGCCCACTCAGTTGCTGCCCGATGATTGTGCGGATTTGTTCAGCCGTGTCCGGAGCCGGACAGGTGACCTGGATCAAGGGCGAGAAGGTGACTTGCTGGTTTTGGCTTTGGGAGGGAGCGTTGACCAGATTTTTCGCGACATCTCCCGGCGCAGAGAGTTTGTCGGCGGGCGGGCTGGCGAGTTTTTCCCCCAGGTATGATCCCGCTAATCCACCCAGGACTCCCCCGATGGCTGTACCGACAACGGGAAGAAAAAGCGAGCCGACGGCCGCGCCAATGGCTGTACCCGCTAACTCACCTGTTGCCGCTCCCACGGCTTTGTCATCGCCCTCACGCCAGCCTTTCAGGCCTTTGTAAGCGGCGTGTGCAATCATCAATGGTGCAGCGACTTTACCTACAATAGGCGCAGCTCGAGACAGCATAGGCATAACCTTGGCGCCTGCGCTCCGCACTGCGGGCAAGACCTTGGCAGCCGTGCTTTTGATGGCAGGCATAACCTTGAGCGCTGCACCGCGTAAGCGATTGCCCAGGCTTTGGCGAGCAGTTGGAGTGCGCGGCGGAGCACTTTTCGCCGGGGTCTTGGCCCGTTTGCCTTGACCCGGCCTGCGTGCTGATCGTTTCTTTTTGCGACCGCCATTGTCGTCATCCTCACCGACGATCATTTCGCCGATTTCAGACGGTAAACGCGCAGCCGCCAAGCGCAAAAGTCTTGTCGAAACCGCGTCGAGCACTGAGGACACACCGGTCTTCAGCGCGCCCGCTACGAACGGCGTGGCAGCTACCCCAAGCAAAGTCAGTGCAGCGGTGACGAACGGGAAGGATTCGGCCGCCGCGCTCAGTTCATTGACCACAGCAGTCAGCGCCACTGCAAAGCCGTCTGTCATCGGGGCCAATGAATTGCCGACCGCCGTGGAAAGCCTGTTCAGACTCGCATCCAGCGCATTCCAGCGTCCCTGCGATGTATTGCCATAAGCCTCAGCGGTTTGCGCCGCCGAACCTGCATCCTCACCGCGTTTGGATGTTGCATACAGGGATTTGTCAGAAACCAGTTTGAACGCAGTTTGAGCATCCTCAGGCTTCTTCAACAACTCAAGGATTGCATCATCGTTGCCAAACAGCGTTTTTGTCAGTGAAGCCTGTTTCTCTTCAGGTTGTTTCCTGAGTTCTTCCAGAACCAACTTAATCGTTTGGGGGGCATCTTCACTCATCCCACGTGCCAGCGACTCGGGGTTCAGCCCCATTTCGGCCCAGGCCGAGCGCTGCGCCGATGAGGCGGACTGACCTTTACCCAGAACCGTCGTGAAACTCTTCAGCGCCGCTGCGGCATCTGTCTTATTAGCGCCACTGTTCAGAAATGCTGCCGCAAGTGCAGCCACTTGCTCGGGCGTCATCCCTGCAGCTTTGGCGCCCTCCCCGGCACTTTGAACGACGGAACCGATGTCAGCGGTTTTGACGTTCAGGCCACTGTTGCCAAGGTAGCTGGTCGCGTCTGCCAGATCCTGGCTCTGCACCCGATCAAGCTTCAGAGCGGTGCGCCAGCCCGCCAACATCTCGCCAGCAGCCTTGACATCGATCTTGAAGGCCGAGGCATTGATGGCGGCATCACGAGAGAAGTCCTGTAATGCCTCCTTTTTCTGCTCGCCCTTCAGACCATCACTGATGCCGGACCGCAGCGCTGCGAGTTGCACTTGCAGCAAATCCGCGCCAGTAGACCCACTAGGGGCAACCCGTTTATCACTGGCGATTTCCAGGTTCGTTTCCGAGAGCGCCTGAAGCGATTCGTTACTCAGGTGAAGCACCTGATTCAATTCAACCAGCACCGTTTCGTTGGCCATTGCCGACTGAGTGATTTTCGGCGGCGGACGCTGCTCGATCTCGGCGTTGAGTTTTGACTTTGGTTCGCTCGTGGCGGGGGCGGCGGCGCCAGCCTTGAACAACGACTGCTGGCTGACCAGTAGCTCGCGCAGCTTGACCTGCTCCTGAGTCAGCAAACGAATATCCACGCTTGCCAACGCCAATGTGACGTTCAAATCCTGCAGCGGTTTACCGAGGTTGTCGGGCAGCGACAATCCGCCCGTTGTATTGCCGCTCTCACCGGCGTATGTGAGCGCATATCTGTTCTCTGCCATTGCCGCTCTACTCCTGTTTCACGCCAAGGCGAGTGATCGCTATGTCGTAGCGGCGCAACGCCTTTTCGGCGTCCCATTCGAGAATTTCCGCTTCACTTACCGGGTAAATGAGCGGGACGATATCGAGGATTACTTCGATGTCGCGTTCCGAAAGTAGGCCGCCGGCTGGTTTAAAAAATCGTCGATGCGCACCTGCAATTGCGTCCAGTCCGGGACGGTCATCAGGGCCAGATCGGGGATCATCAGGCCGGTGCAATGGGCGGTGATGAACTCGGCGCGTTCCTTGGCCGTTTTCAGTTTCTTCATCACTTTGGTGGCGCGAAGTGCAGGCATTTCCAGCGACAGCGAGGTCACGGTGCGGCCGGTCACGGCGAGCGGTTGCAGCAATTGCACCTGGTCGGGATCGGCGGATTTTTCCGCCTCTTCGACCTGCTCCAGAAAGTATGACGCAGGGCGTGTCGACATCTCGTGCACGTACTGGGCGATGCTCACGTAGTCCGGGCGCTTGAGCTGGTCGAGTTCCTTGACCGACAGGCCGGTGGCGAGCAGGGCCAGTTCGAAGAACTGATCGTCTTCGTCATCGCCGGCGCGTTCCAGCGCTTCTTTCTGTGCGGCGTAGAACAGCGGTTTGAGCTGGATCTGGTTGATCTGCGAACCGTCATCACCGGTGATTGGCGACAGCAGCTCATGCTGGGGTGGCATCCACGACATGTATGAATTCCTTGGTGATTCTTGGGGGTTACTCAATTTCTGCCAGTCACACTGGCCCACTGTGGGAGATTCTATGGTTGAGGGGAAGCCCTCAACTGACTTTTGTCTGGTATTCGCTTTGCCCTTTCAGCAAGGCGAATACCACCCGAGCAAGTTTGCGAGCCAGCATCACCAACGCCTGCGTGGT
>NZ_FYDN01000020.1:0-105699 GCF_900187485.1 Pseudomonas sp. Irchel s3a12 | reverse complement strand
CCATTATTACAATCGGATCAGGCTGCACAGTCACAATGGCTACCGAACTCCGGTGGACATGGAGGCCCTGGCGGCATGAAAAAGGGTAAAACCCTATAACCGTGTCCAGTATCGTTTGACCAGATCAAACCCAAAAGGCTTTGCCCCGGCGTACGGCACTTCGCTGAGGCTCAGTGTTCCCTCGCTACGGTGTCCATCCGGGGGCATCGCCTACGGTTTGCTTCGCTGCACCTCCTCTCGATGTATGCGGCTACGCCGCACGGCGCTGCGCGCCTACCCCGGATGAACACCTCCGCTCGGCCTGCCGATGGGGCAAAAGATCAAAAGCTGAAGCCAGATCAAGAGCCCCTCACCCTAGCCCTCTCCCGGAGGGAGAGGGGACTGACGGTGGAGTTTGGGAGAGTTACGCCGACGTGCGATACCGCGGTGAACTCAGGCTCTAAAAAGCAAACAAATCGGCCCCCTCTCCCTCGGGAGAGGGCTGGGCGGGCGGCGTTCCGATGAGGGGCAAATCCAACACCGAACAAAAGCCGACCGCATGCTCTTCACCACTCAACAGGATGAGCGTTAGCTCGGCTGCAGCTCTTGATCTGTAAGGCGACGTCGGAAGGCTGAGTGGAGGGATTGATCCGGGGGTGGGAGCGCAGCGACCGTTTGGCGAAGCCAAACACAGCGAGAGGAGGTGCAGCGAAGCAAACCGTAGGCGCTGCGCCCGGATCGATCCCGGAGCGAAGGAACCCCGAGCCCCAGCGAGCGGGCCGCACGTAGGAGCAAGCCTTTTTGGTTACTTTTTCGGCGTCTGGAAAAAGTGACCCGCCGTAAGGGCGGAACCCTAAGCCGCCGTTACCGCAGCAACGGATATGTACACAGCTCTAGCCGATAACCGCCCAATAAAAATGCCCCGATCTCTCAACCGGGGCATTCAGCACAACATTTACAAAACCATCAAACCATCAATGCGAAACCGCCCCACTCGCCCCCAACCCAGTCTGCGAACGCACAAACTGCGGGAAGAACAGCGCCCGCTCGTTATCCGCAGCCGCCGACTTGTCAGTAATCGAGAAGAACCAGATCCCGACAAAAGCAATGATCATCGAAAACAGCGCCGGATACTCGTAAGGGAAGATCGCCTTCTCATGATGCAGAATCTGCACCCAGATGGTCGGGCCGAGGATCATCAGACCCACCGCACTCACCAGCCCCAACCAGCCGCCAATCATCGCACCACGAGTGGTCAGCTTCTTCCAGTACATCGAAAGCAGCAGCACCGGGAAGTTACAGCTCGCCGCGATGGAGAACGCCAAGCCCACCATGAACGCAATGTTCTGGCTTTCGAACAGAATGCCCAAGCCAATCGCCAACACTGCCAAGGCAATGGTGGTGATCTTCGAGACACGAATCTCGTCCTTCTCGTTCGCCTTGCCCTTCTTGATCACACTGGCATACAGGTCGTGAGACACAGCCGAAGCACCGGCCAGAGTCAGACCGGCCACAACCGCCAGAATGGTCGCGAACGCCACCGCCGAGATAAAGCCGAGGAAGATACTGCCACCGACCGCGTTGGCCAAGTGCACCGCCGCCATGTTGTTGCCGCCCAACAGCGCGCCAGCCGCATCTTTGAAGGCCGGGTTAGTGCTGACCAGCAGGATCGCGCCGAAGCCGATGATAAAGGTCAGGATGTAGAAGTAGCCAATGAAGCCAGTGGCGTAGAGCACACTCTTGCGGGCTTCTTTTGCGTCACTCACGGTGAAGAAGCGCATCAGAATGTGTGGCAGGCCAGCCGTACCGAACATCAGCGCCAGACCCAGCGAGAAGGCCGAAATCGGATCTTTGACCAGACCGCCCGGGCTCATGATCGCTTCACCTTTGGCGTGAACCTTGATCGCTTCGGAGAACAGCGTGTTGAAGTCGAAGCCTACGTGCTTCATTACCATCAGCGCCATGAACGAGGCACCGGACAGCAACAGCACAGCCTTGATGATCTGCACCCAAGTGGTCGCCAGCATGCCGCCGAACAGCACGTACATGCACATCAGCACACCGACCAGAATCACCGCAACGTGGTAGTCCAGGCCGAACAACAGCTGGATCAATTTGCCGGCACCGACCATTTGCGCGATCAGGTAGAACGCCACCACCACCAGCGAACCGCAGGCCGACAGGGTGCGGATCTGGGTTTGCCCGAGGCGGTAGGACGCCACGTCGGCAAAGGTGTATTTACCCAGGTTACGCAGGCGCTCGGCGATCAGGAACAGAATGATCGGCCAGCCCACCAGGAAGCCGATCGAGTAGATCAGGCCATCGTAGCCGGAGGTAAACACCAGCGCGGAAATGCCCAGAAAGGACGCCGCGGACATGTAGTCACCGGCGATCGCCAGACCATTCTGGAAACCGGTGATCTTGCCGCCCGCTGCATAGTAGTCGGCCGCCGAGTTGTTTTTCTTCGAGGCCCAGTAGGTGATGTAGAGCGTCGCACCGACGAACGCCACGAACATCAGGATCGCGGGAATGTTCAGCGGCTGTTTGGCCACCTCCCCCGTCAACGCGTCAGCCGCCCAGACACCCGGCGCGAAAGCCGCAACACTCAATAAAGCCAGTAGACGCCGGATCATTGCTGAGCCTCCTTGAGAATCGCATTGTTCAGGTCGTCGAACTCGCCATTGGCGCGGCGCACGTAGATAGCGGTGAGGATGAATGCAGAAAGAATGAGTCCGACACCGATTGGAATTCCCCAGGTAATCGAGGATTCCGGACTGAGTTTCGCGCCCAGAATATGCGGCCCGTAAGCGATCAGAAGAATGAAGCCAGAGTAAAGCCCGAGCATGATCGCCGAGAGTATCCAGGCGAACTTTTCCCTTTTTCGCACCAGCTCCTTGAATCGGGGACTGTTTTGAATCGAGAGGTAAATGCTGTCGTTCATTGTTTTTATCCTCGCAGCACAGATTATTGTTGGAACATAGCTAATGTATGCGGCTGCGGGAGCGGTAACAGACGACCTTAGTAGTAGAACGCCATGACACTTTTGCCAATTTCCGGTACGCCACAAAACAACTGTAGGAGTGAGCCTGCTCGCGATGGCGTTTTATCAGTCGATATTTTCATCAGCTGACGGGACGCTATCGCGAGCAGGCTCACTCCTACACGGGTATGGCGGGGTGGCGGTTATTTGGTCCAGTCAGCCACGCGATCCGGGTGCTTGGCGACCCAATCCTTGGCCGCTGCGTCAGGCTTGGCACCGTCCTGAATCGCCAGCATGACTTCGCCGATTTCGTCTTTCGACGCCCACTGGAAGTTCTTCAGGAACTTGGCCACTTCCGGCGCTTTGGTCGCGAGTTCTTTGCTGCCGATGCTGTTTACGGTTTCAGCTGCGCCGTACACGCCTTTCGGGTCATCGAGGAAGCGCAGTTTCCACTTGGCGAACATCCAGTGCGGCACCCAACCCGTGACGGCGATGGATTCGTTTTTCTTCTCGGCACGGGTCAGCTCGGCAATCATGCCGGCGCCGGAACTGGCCTTGAGGGAATACTTGTCGAGGCCGTAATCCTTGATCGCCTGATCAGTCTTGAGCATCACGCCCGAACCGGCGTCGATGCCGACGATGCGATTCTTGAAGGTGTCGTCGGTTTTCAGGTCTTCGATCGACTTGGCTTTCACATACTCCGGCACGATCAAGCCGATTTTCGCATCCTTGAAGTTCGGACCGTAATCGACGACCTGATCCTTGTTTTTTGTCCAGTATTCACCGTGGGTCACTGGCAGCCAGGCCGAAAGCATGGCGTCGAGTTTGCCGGTGGCCACGCCCTGCCACATGATCCCGGTGGCGACGGCTTGCAGCTTCACGTCGTAGCCGAGTTTCTGTTTGATGACTTCGGCCGCCACGTGGGTGGTCGCGACGCTGTCGGACCAACCGTCAACGTAACCGATGTTCAGGGTCTGTTTTTCTGCGCTGGCGAAAGTGGAACTCATCGCAAGCACCAGAGCGGCACCTGCGCCTAAAAGTCGTCGCATCTTCATCGTTACTTCCCCGAAATGCTGCGCCCGACGGATGCCGGGCATCGTCAACGTATTGTTATGGTGCACAGCGCCCCCATCACGCCTGACCGCAAACCAACTCGAACATCAGCGGAGTACTGATGCCCTGATCATCAACCTGACGCCGCAGGCGACCTGCTCTGTCAGCGACCTCAAGGCAACGAGAAACGACATCAGAAGGCCATTAATCGCGACTATATAAATGACGCCAAATAATCCGCCCGAACTTTGCATGTGCAAATCATGCAGGTCACCAACCCCTCTATAAATGCAGGTAACATGCCTCGCTTTGCAGCCACTCGGCCTGACCATGTCCGCGACTTCCCGTTTCCCCGCTCTGCCTTATCTCTTCGCCTGCCTGCTCGGGCTGTTTGCCCTCGGTGGCTTCTGGTACGGCCTCGGCCAACCGGTGATTCTGCCGGATGCGGCGACGCCGACGCATAAATTGCAGTGCGCCTCCTATACCCCGTTCGATAAAGACCAATCGCCGTTCGACGTGCCGTTCAAACTGCGCCCGGAGCGCATGGACGCCGACCTCGCATTGCTGGCGACACGCTTTGAGTGCATACGCACTTACTCGATGACGGGCCTTGAGGCGCTGCCGGATCTGGCGCGCAAACACGGCTTGAAATTGATGATCGGCGCGTGGGTCAACAGCAACCCGGTGGACACCGAAAAGGAAGTCGACCTGCTGATCAAATCGGCCAACGCCAACGCGGATGTGGTCAGCGCGGTGATCGTCGGCAACGAGGCGCTGCTGCGCAAGGAAGTCACCGGCGCGCAACTGGCCCGATTGATCAACAAGGTCAAAAGTCAGGTGAAGCAACCGGTCACTTACGCCGATGTCTGGGAGTTCTGGCTCAAGCATCCTGAAGTCGCGCCAGCGGTGGACTTTCTGACTATTCATTTGCTGCCGTACTGGGAAGATGATCCGTCGAACATCGACGTCGCCCTGCAGCATGTGGCGGATGTGCGCCAGGTGTTCGGTAATAAATTCGCGCCGAAAGACGTGATGATCGGCGAAACCGGCTGGCCAAGCGAAGGCCGCCAGCGTGAGACCGCCCTGCCGAGTCGGGTCAACGAGGCCAAATTCATTCGTGGTTTTGTCGCGATGGCCGAGAAGGAAGGCTGGCATTACAACCTGATCGAAGCCTTCGACCAGCCGTGGAAGCGCGGCAGTGAAGGCGCAGTCGGTGGCTATTGGGGCTTGTTCGATGCCGACCGTCAGGACAAGGGCGTGCTGGCAGGGCCGGTGACCAACGTCCCCTATTGGAAGGAATGGCTGGCGGTCGGTGGTTTGATTTTTCTTGGCACGCTGATTCTTGGCGGTCGCGTTCGCACCACGCGTTCGGCGCTGGTGTTGCCGCTGCTGGGTGCCCTCGCCGCTTGCTCGATTGGCGCCTGGGGTGATCTGGCACGGGTAACCACGCGGTTTGCCAGTGAGTGGCTGTGGGTCGGCTTGTTGACGGCGCTAAATCTGTTGGTATTGGCACACGCGGCGTTGACGCTGAGCGCCCGTACTGGCTGGCGTGAGCGGGCGTTCAATCTGCTGGAGCGCCACGCAGGATGGCTGGTCGCGGCGGCAGGTTTTGCCGCAGCCGTGATGATGCTGGAGATGGTCTTCGATCCGCGTTATCGCAGCTTTGCGAGCATGGCGTTTGTGCTGCCAGCGCTGGTTTATCTGTGCCGGCCGGTGAGCGTGCCGCGTCGGGAGATTGCGTTGCTGACGTTTATTGTCGGCGCGGGAATTGCGCCGCAGCTGTATCAGGAAGGGTTGCAGAATCAGCAGGCGTGGGGTTGGGCGTTGGTGAGTGTGTTGATGGTGGCTGCTTTGTGGCGCTGCCTGCGTGTTCGCAAGGACTGATCAAAAGCAAGATCAAAAGATCGCAGCCTTCGGCAGCTCCTACAAGGTGTACGCCATCTCAATGTAGGAGCTGCCGCAGGCTGCGATCTTTTCCATCAGGCAGTACGAGACTCGCGGACCAACCGCAACCCGGCAATCACCAACGCAAACACCGCAAACGTGGTGTTGTACAACGCCAGTGCCGGCACTCCGACCGCCAGCGCCAGCACCGCCAGCCACCACCCTGCCCGCCCCGGCAATACAAACCCGATCAACGCCGCGCCCAGCGCCGTCCAGCCCAACACCTTGAAATGAATCATCAAGCCCAGGTTCGACCGCACCTGACATTCCCAGCGGCTGGCCTCGTCGACGCAGATGCCCACCCACTTTCCGTCTTCCATAAAGCCATAACGCGCGCCATAACTGGCGGCCAGCCACAACGGCAACAGAACGAGCAGCAAAATCACGGGCAAACGGCGGGACATGAAACACTCCAATCTTCGGAAATCGGCGGCCAGCTTAATCTGCCGCCAGCCGTGTGCAAGAACTAACAACTGTTAACTATTCATTCAGGGCATGCAAAGTGTATCGTCCAGCTACTATTACTCCGAATTCTGCCTGTTTGGTGCCGCAGCATGGCACTTTGGCGCAACCCCGGTGGTCATAGCCTGCGAACTTCATTCGGCACCTTCCTCTAAGGGATCTAGTCATGCTCCGTTCCTTGCGCTTCGCCGCGCTGTTCAGCGGCCTTATTTTGAGTGCGTCCGCACTGGCGGTGGATATCGATGCCGCCAGTTATGGCTACCCCCTGACCAACCCGTTCGAGGCGACCATCGCCACGACGCCGCCGGACTTGCGCCCGGAATTGCCGCTGGACGACGACATCAATCAGTCGGACCGCAGCCTGACGTTGCGCCCGGAGCGAGAGTTCATCCTGCCAGACAACTTCTGGGCGGTGAAAAAACTCACCTATCGCATCGCCACCCAGGACAAACCGGCACCGCTGATCTTCCTGATCGCCGGCACCGGCGCGCGTTATGACAGCACCCTCAACGAATACCTGAAAAAGCTCTACTACAAGGCCGGCTATCACGTTGTGCAGCTGTCTTCGCCAACCAGTTTCGACTTCATCAGCGCCGCCTCCCGCTTCGCCACCCCAGGCGTGACCAAGGAAGACGCTGAGGACATGTACCGGGTGATGCAGGCTGTGCGCGCGCAGAACCCGAAACTGCCGGTGACCGAGTATTACCTGACCGGTTACAGCCTCGGCGCCCTTGATGCCGCCTTCGTAGCGCATCTGGACGAGACGCGCCGCAGCTTCAACTTCAAGAAAGTCCTGCTGCTCAATCCGCCGGTCAACCTCTACACCTCGGTGACCAACCTCGACAAGTTGGTGCAAACCGAGGTGAAAGGCATCAACACCAGCACCACGTTCTATGAACTGGTGCTGTCGAAGCTGACCCGCTACTTCCAGCAGAAAGGCTACATCGACCTCAACGATGCACTGCTTTACGACTTCCAGCAGTCCAAGCAGCACCTGACCAACGAACAGATGGCGATGTTGATTGGCACCTCGTTCCGCTTCTCGGCGGCCGACATTGCCTTCACCTCGGATCTGATCAACCGCCGCGGCCTGATCACTCCGCCGAAATTCCCGATAACCGAAGGCACCAGCCTCACGCCGTTCCTCAAGCGTGCGCTGCAGTGCGACTTCGACTGCTACCTGACCGAACAGGTGATCCCGATGTGGCGTGCGCGCACGGACGGCGGCAGCCTGCTGCAACTGATCGATCAGGTCAGTCTGTATGCGCTGAAGGATTACCTGCATGACAGCCCGAAAATCGCCGTGATGCACAACGCCGACGACGTAATCCTGGGCCCGGGCGACCTCGGTTTCCTGCGTAAAACATTCGGTGATCGCCTGACCGTTTATCCACTGGGCGGCCATTGCGGCAACCTTAACTACCGCGTCAACAGCGACGCCATGCTGGAGTTCTTCCGTGGCTAAATATCTCCTGCTGATGGCAGCGCTCCTCTGCGCAGGCGTGGCCCAGGCCGACAACAGTAAAGCCAACGCACCGGTCGTCGTCGACAGCGACGGCTTCAAAGAGCCGCTGTCCAAACTCAAGTTCAACCCGGGGCTGGATCAGCGCGAGTTCGAGCGTTCGACGCTCAACGCGCTGAACGTCTACGACCCGCTGGAGTCGTGGAACCGCCGGGTTTACCACTTCAACTACCGCTTCGACCAATGGGTGTTCCTGCCGGTGGTCGATGGCTATCGCTACATCACGCCGAGTTTTGTGCGTACCGGGGTAAGCAACTTCTTCAACAACCTCGGTGACGTGCCGAACTTGGTCAACAGCCTGTTGCAGTTCAAAGGTCAGCGCTCGATGGAAACCACCGCGCGCCTGCTGCTCAACACCACCATCGGCATTGCCGGCCTTTGGGACCCAGCGACCGCCATGGGCCTGCCGCGCCAGAGCGAAGACTTCGGCCAGACCCTGGGCTTCTACGGTGTACCGGGCGGCGCCTACTTCGTGCTGCCAATCCTCGGCCCGTCGAACATCCGCGACACCGCCGGTCTTGCTGTGGATTACACCGCCGAATCAGCGATCAACTTCCTCAACGTCTCGGAAGTCAGCTCCAACCACCCGGAAATCTGGGCCCTGCGCGCGGTCGACAAGCGCTACCAGACCAGCTTCCGCTACGGCCAGATGAACTCGCCGTTCGAGTACGAGAAGGTGCGTTACGTGTATACCGAGGCGCGTAAGTTGCAGATCGCCGAGTAAAAACGGCAGGCACAAAAAAGGGCCATTCAATGAAAATTGAATGGCCCTTTTTATTGGCACAACACAAATCAACTGTAGGAGTGAGCCTGCTCGCGATAGCGGTGTACCAGCCACCATTTGCAGTGCTGACACACCGCTATCGCGAGCAGGCTCACTCCTACAAAGGGTTTTGTGTTGAATGTCAGTTTTTCAGGGCTTTCCAGATTTTGCCGACAACGGAAACCACCGCCAACACCACAGCACCAGCGATGATCCCCGCCACACCATTGAGCAACATCGGCACCGCAAACCCGGCACTCCCCGCCGCTGCGCCAACGCCTTCAATCCAGTGATGCACTACCGGCACACCGTGGGTGAGGATGCCGCCACCGACCAGGAACATCGCCGCCGTACCCACCACCGACAAGGTTTTCATCATGTATGGCGCGGCGCTGAGAATGGCGCTGCCGACTTTTTTCGCAAACTGCCCAGGCTTTTGCGTCAGCCACAGGCCGAGGTCGTCGAGTTTGACGATGCCCGCCACCAGGCCATAAACGCCCACCGTCATCACAATCGCAATGCCGGACATGACAATCACTTGCTGAGTCAGCGAGGCAGTTGCCACGGTGCCCAGAGTGATCGCGATAATCTCTGCCGAGAGAATGAAGTCGGTGCGAATCGCGCCTTTGATCTTGTCCTTCTCGTACGCCACCATATCGGTCGCCGGATCCGCTACCGCCTCAGTCAGTTGCGCATGTTCGGCTTCATCTTCAGCCGCGCTGTGCAAAAACTTGTGCGCGAGCTTCTCGAAGCCCTCGAAACACAAGTACGCACCACCGACCATCAACAATGGCGTGACCAACCACGGCACGAACGCACTGATCGCCAGCGCCGATGGCACCAGAATCAGTTTGTTGACGAACGAGCCCTTGGCCACGGCCCAGACTACGGGGATTTCCCGTTCGGCACGCACGCCGGAGACCTGCTGGGCGTTGAGCGCCAGATCATCGCCGAGTACGCCGGCGGTCTTCTTGGCGGCCATTTTGCTCATCAACGCCACGTCGTCCAGCACGGTGGCAATATCGTCGACCAGCACCAGCAAACTGCTTCCTGCCATGAATCCTGTTTCCTTTTATGTATGAATGTTGCGAAGCATAACGCGACCTTAGACCACGCGGGGCATTCTTGAGCGCTGCGCGAGGCCGGTGCTACCATGCGCAACCGCCAGAACAGGCAAGGAACCACCGGGTTTATGAGCACAATCCGCGAGCGCAACAAAGAACTGATCCTGCGTGCCGCCAGTGAGGAGTTTGCCGACAAGGGCTTCGCTGCGACCAAAACCAGCGACATCGCCGCCAAGGCGGGATTGCCCAAGCCCAATGTCTACTACTACTTCAAGTCCAAGGAAAACCTCTACCGCGAGGTATTGGAAAGCATCATCGTGCCGATTTTGCAGGCCTCGACTCCGTTCAATCCGGACGGCGTACCGAGCGAAGTGCTGAGCGGCTACATCCGCTCGAAGATCCGCATCTCCCGCGACCTGCCCTTCGCCTCGAAAGTATTCGCCAGCGAAATCATGCACGGTGCGCCACACCTGAGCGCCGACCTGGTCGAGCAACTCAACGGCCAGGCCAAGCACAACATCGATTGCATCCAGAGCTGGATCGACCGCGGGCAAATTGCCCCGATCGACCCTAATCACCTGATGTTCAGCATCTGGGCCGCAACCCAGACCTACGCCGACTTTGACTGGCAGATTTCTGCGGTGACCGGCAAGGACAAGCTGGACGAGGCAGATTATGAAGCGGCGGCGCAGACGATAATCCGGTTGGTGTTGAAGGGGTGTGAGCCGGATCAGTAAGACCGCGGTGACCGCTTCGCGAGCAGGCTCGCTCCCACATTTGGAATGCGTTCCCCTGTAGGAGTGAGCCTGCTCGCGATCGAGGCGACTCGGTTTCAGCTCAAACCCAAATGGCATCCCACAGCGGATAGTCGCCAAGCTTCTCCACCAGCCCGGCCCGCAAGGGGTTGGCCACGACATAACGCGCCATCCTCACCAAGTCTTCTTCCCGTCTCAGCGCGCGGTCATGAAACCCTCTCTGCCAGAGAACGCTGTTTCCACCGGAAGCGTGCCTGACAGCCTTGGTACTCAGCGATTTGGTTTTTTGCATCACCTCACTCAATGAACCTCGTCGCAATTCAATCAGCCAATGGAAATGATCTGGCATGACTACCCAGGCTAATGAGCTCACCAGCCCCGAATCTTGCGCGTGTCGGAATTGATCAGCGACCAATTTTCCCAAGGCAAAATTCGTGAAAATCGGCTTTCGTTGATAAGTGGTGCTGGTTAACAGATAGATTCGACTGACTTCGGTATAGCGCCCGACTCGCAATTTATGTGCAGCAGGTAGATCCGGCATTCCTTTGCCCTCTGTGATCAGGTCATGAAAAGGCTAGTACCGGGAAAGACAAATGGAGCGGTCAACTGTTGACAGGATGTGTCTGGTAGATAGCAATCGCGAGCAGGCTCACTCCTACAGGGGATCAGGGGTGTTCAAACATTTTGTGTCTGAACACAAATCCCCGTAGGAGTGAGCCTGCTCGCGATAGCGGTTATTCAATCAACGCAGATTCAGGCAGCCACCCCCGCATCCGCCCGCAACTCCAACGCCTCCACCGCCCTGATCGCCACCTGCTCATCAATATCCGACAAATCCCCGCTGATGCCGATCGCGCCCAGCACATTCCCCGCCTGATCCCGAATCAACACACCACCCGGTGCCGGCACGACGCTGCCTTGGCCCATGCTGTTGAGTGCGGCAATAAACGCCGGGCGTTGTTGTGCATCCAGTGCCAGCAGGCGTGAGCCTTTACCCAGGGCAATCGCCCCCCAGGCTTTGCCGATGGCGATGTTCGGACGTAGCAGGCTGGCGCCGTCTTCGCGTTGCAGGGTGATCAGGTGGCCGCCGGTATCGAGTACCGCGATGGTCAGCGGCGCGGCGTTGATGCCGCGCCCTGCAGTGATGGCTTGGTTGACCAGGTTGACTGCGACTTTCAAGGTTAAAGCGCTCATGGTGCCGTCCTCATTTTGTTATAGGGAAAGTCGTGGGCCTGCGGTTTTCTGCCGCAGCCCGATGCAACAAATAGAACACAATGAGTTATTTTTTTGTATACAATAATTCTCGAAAAGCGCCACATGCGACGAAAAGCCACAGTCAGACACGCTTCCGACGAATGAAACAGGCGCTTGAGAAAATGGATTGACCTGCGCCGTCCGCCGTGAATACACTCTGCGCAAAGCCACTTGTATACAATTACAAAACGTAAAGAGGCACAAAACCATGAGCAAAATGAGAGCAATCGAAGCCGCCGTTCTGGTGATGCGCCGTGAAGGGGTTGATACCGCTTTTGGCATCCCGGGCGCTGCCATCAACCCGCTGTACTCCGCCTTGCAGAAGGTCGGTGGCATCGATCACGTCCTTGCTCGCCACGTGGAAGGCGCCTCGCACATGGCCGAGGGCTACACCCGCACCAAGGCCGGCAACATCGGCGTGTGCATCGGTACTTCCGGCCCTGCCGGTACCGACATGGTCACCGGGCTATACAGCGCCTCGGCCGACTCGATTCCAATCCTCTGCATTACCGGCCAGGCACCCCGCGCCCGTATGCACAAGGAAGACTTCCAGGCTGTCGACATCACCAGCATCGTCAAGCCAGTCACCAAGTGGGCGACCACTGTTCTGGAACCGGGCCAAGTGCCTTACGCGTTCCAGAAAGCGTTCTTTGAAATGCGCTCCGGCCGTCCTGGCCCGGTGCTGATCGACCTGCCGTTCGACGTGCAGATGGCCGAAATCGAATTCGACATCGACGCTTACCAGCCGCTGCCATTGGCCAAACCGACCGCGACCCGCGTTCAGGTCGAGAAGGCTTTGGCTTTGCTGGATCAGGCTGAGCGTCCATTGCTGGTGGCCGGCGGCGGCATCATCAACGCCGACGCCAGCGATCTGCTGGTTGAATTCGCTGAACTGACCGGCATCCCGGTGATCCCGACCCTGATGGGCTGGGGCACCATCCCGGACGATCACCCATTGATGGTCGGTATGGTCGGTCTGCAGACGTCGCACCGTTACGGCAACGCGACAATGCTGAAATCCGACGTGGTGTTGGGGATCGGTAACCGTTGGGCCAACCGTCACACCGGTTCGGTTGACGTTTACACCGAAGGTCGCAAGTTCATCCATGTCGACATCGAAGGCACGCAGATCGGCCGCGTGTTCACGCCGGATCTGGGCATCGTTTCCGACGCCGCTGCTGCACTGACCGTGTTCATCGAAGTGGCCCGTGAATGGCAAGCCGCCGGCAAGCTGAAAAACCGCAGTGCCTGGCTGCAAGACTGCCAGCAGCGCAAAGCCAGCCTGCATCGCAAGACCCACTTCGACAACGTGCCGGTGAAACCACAGCGCGTTTACGAAGAAATGAACCAGGTGTTCGGCAAGGACACCTGCTACGTCAGCACCATTGGTCTGTCGCAGATTGCCGGCGCGCAGTTCCTGCACGTCTACAAGCCGCGTCACTGGATCAACTGCGGCCAGGCCGGTCCGTTGGGCTGGACCATTCCGGCAGCGCTGGGCGTGGTGAAGGCCGATCCGAGCCGGAAAGTCGTGGCCCTGTCGGGGGACTATGACTTCCAGTTCATGATCGAAGAACTGGCGGTCGGCGCTCAGTTCAAACTGCCGTACATCCACGTCGTGGTGAACAACTCGTACCTGGGTCTGATCCGTCAGGCGCAGCGCGGGTTCGAAATGGACTACTGCGTGCAGCTGTCCTTCGATAACCTGAACGCGCCGGAACTCAACGGTTACGGTGTTGACCACGTCGCAGTGGCTGAAGGCCTCGGCTGTAAAGCGCTGCGTGTATTCGAGCCCTCGGAAATCGCCCCTGCCCTGCGCAAGGCCGAACAGATGATCGAAGAGTTCAAGGTGCCAGTGATCGTCGAGATCATTCTGGAGCGTGTGACCAACATTTCCATGGGCACCGAGATCAACGCCGTCAACGAATTCGAAGACCTGGCGCTGGTCGGCAACGATGCGCCAACGGCGATTTCGCTGCTCGATTAACTGCTGACCGCTGATCGTTCCCACGCTCTGCGTGGGAACGCAGCCCGGGACGCTCTGCGTCCCAAAGCGGACGCAGAGCGTCCATTGAGGCATTCCCACGCAGAGCGTGGGAACGAGAATCTAGAACGGGAGACCACCATGCCGCGTTTCGCAGCCAACCTGTCCATGCTGTTCACCGAACAGGATTTCCTTGCCCGTTTCGACGCCGCCGCCAAGGCTGGTTTCAGCGGTGTCGAGTACCTGTTCCCGTACGACTTCAGCTCCGCTGAAATCAAGGCCAGGCTCGACGCCAACGGCCTGACCCAAGTGCTGTTCAACCTGCCGGCCGGTGACTGGGCCAAGGGCGAGCGCGGTATCGCGTGCCTGCCGGATCGGGTCGAAGAGTTCCGCGCCGGGGTCGATCTGGCGATTGCCTACGCGCAAGTGCTGGGCAACACCCAGGTCAACTGCCTGGCCGGTATTCGTCCGCAAGGCGTTGACGATGCCACGGTGGAAAAGACCTTCGTCGCCAACCTGAAATACGCCGCCGACAAGCTGCAGGCAGCGGGCATCAAACTGGTGATGGAAGCGATCAACACCCGCGACATTCCGGGTTTCTACCTGAACAACACGGCGCAAGCCCTGTCGATTCGCGAGCAGGTCGGCAGCGCCAATCTGTTCCTGCAATACGACATCTATCACATGCAAATCATGGAAGGCGATCTGGCCCGCACCCTGCAATCGCACCTGGGCGAGATCAACCATGTGCAGCTCGCGGACAACCCAGGGCGCAACGAACCAGGCACTGGTGAAATCAACTATCGGTTCCTGTTCGAACACCTCGATCGCATCGGTTATCAGGGTTGGGTGGGTTGCGAGTACAAGCCGCTGACTACCACCGAAGCAGGCCTCGGCTGGCTGAAAACCCACAACGCAATCTGACGCAGATCCCCTGTAGGAGTGAGCCTGCTCGCGATGAATTCACCTCGGTACACCTGATGTACCTCAGCGCCTGAATCGCGAGCAGGCTCACTCCTACATAAAAGCAGCTCCCTTTTTGCTTGAAGCAGCAATAAAAACAAGAGGATTTTCTCATGGCTAAAATCGGATTTATCGGCACCGGCATCATGGGCCACCCAATGGCTTCGAACCTGCAGAAAGCCGGTCACAGCCTGTTCCTGTCCGCGCACCACGACGCCGCCCCGGCCGACCTGGTCGCCGCTGGCGCCGTCGCCCTGGCCAACCCGCGCGAAGTGGCGCAGGAAGCTGAATTCATCATCGTCATGGTCCCGGATACCCCGCAGGTCGACGACGTACTGTTCCGCGCCGACGGCGTTGCCGCAGGCCTGAGCAAAGGCAAAATCGTCATCGACATGAGCTCGATCTCGCCAACCGCGACCAAGGCGTTCGCCGCCAAGATCAACGAGAAAGGCGCGCAGTACCTCGACGCACCGGTGTCCGGTGGTGAAGTCGGCGCCAAAGCTGCGACCCTGAGCATCATGATCGGTGGCGACGCCGATGCCTTCGAACGCGCGCTGCCGCTGTTCCAGGCCATGGGCAAAAACATCACCCTGGTCGGTGGCAATGGCGACGGTCAGACCGCCAAAGTCGCCAACCAGATCATCGTCGCGCTGAACATTCAGGCCGTTGCTGAAGCCCTGCTGTTCGCTTCGAAAAACGGTGCCGATCCAGCCAAGGTGCGTGAAGCACTGATGGGTGGTTTCGCCTCCTCGAAGATCCTTGAAGTGCACGGCGAGCGCATGATCAAAGGCACTTTCGATCCAGGCTTCCGCATCAGCCTGCACCAGAAGGATCTGAACCTGGCCCTGCAAGGCGCCAAAGAGCTGAACATCAACCTGCCGAACACCGCCAACGCCCAGCAAGTGTTCAGCACCTGCGCGGCCATCGGTGGCAGCAACTGGGACCACTCGGCGCTGATCAAGGGTCTGGAACACATGGCCAACTTCTCGATTCGCGACAACAAATAAGCCACTGCCCCGTCGCTCGTTCCCACGCTCTGCGTGGGAATGCAGCCCGGGACGCTCCGCGTCCCTGCCGAAGCGGACGCAGAGCGTCCATTGAGGCATTCCCACGCAGAGCGTGGGAACGATCATCAGCATTAACCAAGAACAATAAGATTGGGAGCCCGCCATGTCGGTCGATCCGCAACAACTGCTGCGCGAGCTGTTTGCCACAGCCATCGACGCGGCTCATCCGAACCAAGTCCTCGAAGCCCATTTGCCTGCTGATCGCAGCGGTCGGGTGATCGTCATCGGCGCCGGTAAAGCCGCCGCGGCGATGGCGCAAGTGGTCGAGCGCTGCTGGGAAGGTGAAGTCACAGGCCTGGTGGTGACCCGTTACGGTCACGGCGCCCCGTGCGAAAAAATCGAAGTGGTCGAAGCCGCCCACCCGGTACCGGACGCTGCCGGTCTGGCCGTGGCCAAACGCGTGCTGGAACTGGTCAGCAACCTGACCGAGGACGACCGCGTAATCTTCCTGCTCTCCGGTGGCGGCTCTGCCCTGCTGGCGTTGCCGGCCGAAGGCATCACCCTCGCCGACAAGCAATCGATCAACAAAGCCCTGCTCAAATCCGGCGCGACCATCGGCGAGATGAACTGCGTGCGCAAGCACCTCTCGGCGATCAAGGGCGGCCGCCTCGGCAAGGCCTGCTGGCCTGCCACTGTGTACACCTACGCGATTTCCGATGTACCGGGCGACCTCGCCACGGTCATCGCTTCCGGCCCGACCGTGGCCGATCCAAGCACCTCCGCCGAAGCGCTGGCGATCATCAAACGCTACGGCATCGAGATTCCGGTTTCGGTACGCACCTGGCTGCAAAGCCCTGAGTCGGAAACCGTCAAACCCGGTGATCCAAGCCTCGCGCGCAGCCACTTCCAGTTGATCGCTCGCCCTCAGCAATCGCTGGACGCTGCGGCGGTGAAATGCCGTCAGGCCGGTTTCAGCACGCTGATCCTCGGCGACCTCGAAGGCGAATCGCGCGAAGTGGCAAAGGTCCACGCCGGTATCGCCCGCCAGATCATCCATCACGGCCAGCCATTGGCGGCACCGTGCGTGATTCTCTCCGGCGGCGAAACCACCGTGACCGTGCGCGGCAATGGCCGTGGCGGACGCAACGCCGAGTTCCTCCTTAGCCTCACCGACAGCCTCAAAGGCCAGCCCGGGGTTTACGCCTTGGCCGGTGACACCGACGGCATCGACGGCTCGGAAGATAACGCCGGCGCAATCATGACCCCGGACAGCTACGCCCGTGCCGCCGCCCTCGGTTTGAGCGCCAGCGACGAGCTGGATAACAACAACGGCTACGGCTATTTCGCGGCGCTCGATGCGCTGATCGTCACCGAGCCGACCCGCACCAACGTCAACGACTTCCGCGCCATCCTGATCCTTGAGAGCTGCAAATCATGACGCCTGATAAAAAGGTCAAAATCCTCGCCACCCTCGGGCCTGCTGTCGATGGCATCGAAGACATCCGTGAACTGGTCGAAGCCGGGGTCAACATCTTCCGCCTGAACTTCAGCCACGGCGATCACGCCGACCACGCCAAGCGCTATCAGTGGATCCGCGAAGTCGAGCGCCAGCTCAACTACCCGCTGGGCATTCTGATGGACTTGCAGGGACCGAAACTGCGCGTCGGCAAGTTCGCCGACGGCAAGGTGCAGTTGCATCGTGGTCAGGCGTTCCGTCTTGATCTGGACGCAACACCAGGCGATGAGCGCCGAGTGAATCTGCCGCATCCGGAAATCATTGCCGCGCTGGAAGCCGGCATGGATCTACTGCTCGACGACGGCAAACTGCGTCTGCGTGTGGTCACCAAATACGCTGACGCGATCGACACCACCGTGCTCAACGGCGGCGAGTTGTCGGATCGCAAAGGCGTCAACGTGCCGCAAGCAGTGCTCGACCTCAGCCCACTGACTGCCAAGGATCGTCGTGACTTGAGCTTCGGTCTGGAACTGGGTGTGGACTGGGTCGCGCTGTCGTTTGTGCAACGCCCGCAGGACATCATCGAAGCCCGCGCATTGATCGGCGACAAAGCCTTTTTGATGGCGAAAATCGAGAAGCCTTCGGCCGTTGAGCAACTGCGCGAAATCGCTGAACTGAGCGACGCGATCATGGTTGCCCGTGGCGATCTCGGCGTTGAAGTGCCGGCCGAAAGCGTGCCGCAGATTCAGAAGAACATCATCACCACCTGCCGCGAACTCGGCAAACCGGTGGTGGTGGCGACGCAGATGCTTGAGTCGATGCGCTTCTCCCCTGCCCCGACCCGCGCCGAAGTGACTGACGTTGCCAACGCCGTGGCCGAAGGCGCCGATGCGGTGATGCTGTCGGCGGAAACCGCGTCCGGTGAATACCCGCTCGAAGCGGTGCAGATGATGAGCAAGATCATTCGCCAGGTGGAAAACGGCCCGGATTATCAGACCCAACTCGACGTCAGCCGGCCGAAAGCTGAAGCGACCGTTTCCGATGCGATCAGCTGCGCGATTCGTCGTATCAGCAACGTGCTGCCGGTGGCGGTGCTGGTCAACTACAGCGAGTCCGGTGCGTCGAGTTTGCGTGCAGCGCGGGAACGGCCGAAAGCGCCGATCCTCAACCTGACGCCGAACCTGCAGACCGCACGGCGTTTGAGCGTGGCGTGGGGCATTCATTCGGTGGTCAACGATCGCCTGCGTCAGGTCGATGAGGTTTGCTCCACCGCGCTGGAAATCGCCCAGGCGCAGGGTATGGCCGAGCGCGGCGACACACTGCTGATCACTGCGGGGGTGCCGTTCGGGCAGCCTGGGTCGACTAACTCGCTGCGGATCGAAACATTGATTTAACCGCCCACCATGATCGTTCCCACGCTCCGCGTGGGAATGCGGCCCGGGACGCTCTGCGTCCCAAGAGCAGACGCAGAGCGTCCTATGAGGCATTCCCACGCAGAGCGTGGGAACGATCAGTATCGAATGACATGCCATGCCTGCCAATCACTTCAACACCCACTGCCCCGACTGGGCCGAGGCTTTGCTCAACGGTTTCAGTCAAATATTCCTCCAGCGCCATCCGCTGTGCGGCCTGCTGTGCCTGTTGGCGATCCTGCTGACCGCGCCGGTGCTGTTCGCCGGTGCGCTGCTCGGTGCCGTCGCCGGTTTGCTCACCGCACAACGGCGCAACTACGCCAAGGCTGATCGCCAGGCCGGACTGTTCAGCTACAACGGCGTGCTGCTCGGCCTGCTGCTGAGCCTGTATTTCCCCTGGTCGCCAATGCTGCCACCGCTGATTCTTGCCGCTGGCGGCTTGAGCGCAATGGTCACGCAGCAATGGCTCAAACACGTCTACAGCAGCCGCTCCATACCGGCCTACACCTCACCGTTCGTGGCCATGAGCTGGATCCTGCTACTGTTCGCCGAGCCGTCGGCGCCGATGGCGCACATCGAGATGAACACGCTGAACCTGCTCGCCGCTGAACTGCGCGGCTTGGGTCAGGTGATGTTCCTCGGTCATCCACTGGCCGGCGCATTGATCGCCGTCGGTTTGCTGATCGCTGATCGCCGTGCATTCTGCTGGGCGCTGCTGGCGTCGGCGATCGGCCTCGGCTCCAGTCTGCTACACCACGAAACCAGCGCTGCACTTTTAGGCCTCGGCAGCTATAACGCCGTGCTCGCCGCCCTCGCCTTCTCCGCGCAACGCCAACAACCGTGGCTGCCGCTGGTCGGCATCGTGTTAGCGCTGCTGGTTACACCGCTGTTTGCCGCCGTCGGCCTCGCCACGTTGACCGCGCCGTTCATCCTCGCCGGCTGGCTGATCCGCGCCGGGATTCAGATGCTCGGCAAAGCCAGCGTCGGGCGTGCGCCTTGCGCTCATGGGGAGAATCAACCTAGGCTGCGCTGATCTTCGATTCAGGCGTTATCCATGGACAGCAGCAACAGTTGGCGCGAACGGCTTTACGTGATGATTTTCCAGAGCGACACCCGCGCCGGGCGTCGCTTCGACGGCATCCTGCTGTTGATCATCCTCGCCAGTCTGGTGATCGTGATGCTCGACAGTATCGACAGCATTCACCAGAACTATGCCGACGTGCTGGCCTACATCGAGTGGGGCTTCACGATCATCTTTCTCGGCGAGTACATCCTGCGTCTGTACTGCTCGCCCAAGCCGTTGCGCTACGCCTTCAGCTTTTACGGGCTGGTGGATTTGCTGGCGATCGTGCCGGGCATCCTCGCCCTGTATTACAGCGATGCGCAGTACCTGCTGATTATCCGGATCATCCGCATGCTGCGGATTTTCCGCGTGCTCAAGCTCAGCCCGTACCTCAAGCAAGCCAATTATCTAATGTCGGCGCTGCGCGGCAGCAAGCAGAAGATCGTGGTGTTTCTGGTCAGCGTCTGCACCCTGGTGACGGTGTTCGGCACCTTGATGTATGTGATCGAAGGCCCCGAGCATGGCTTCACCAGCATTCCCAAAGGCATCTATTGGGCGATCGTCACGCTGACCACCGTGGGCTTCGGTGACATCGTGCCGAAGACCCCGCTGGGCCAGGTGATTTCGTCGCTGGTGATGATCACCGGTTACTCGATCATCGCCGTGCCGACCGGGATTTTCACCGCCGAACTGGCCAACGCCATGCGCGGCGAACAGCTGCAACACGATTGCCCGGTGTGCAAGAAAAACAGCCATGAACATGGCGCCGCGTTTTGCTCGCGATGCGGCAATGCGCTGTTTAAGAAACTGGAATAAGCAAAGAGCTTTTTAATCTTTAAACGACTATGCGCGCGCCGTTATAGTCAGTGGCAATTGAACATCACCCCCGAACCTGTAGGAGCTGCCGCAGGCTGCGATCTTTTGATCTTGATGTTGTAAAAACAAAATCAAAAGATCGTCCGAACGCGGCCCGAGCCTTCGGCAGCTCCTACATAAATAGACAACAAGGAATGCGCAGTGAAAAAACTCTTTGGCGCCTCACTTCTCGCCGCCGGCCTGGCCTTGGCCAACATCGCTCAGGCAGCCCCGACGCTGCTCAACGTTTCCTACGACGTGATGCGCGATTTCTACAAGGACTACAACACTGCGTTCCAGAAACACTGGCAAGCCGAGCACAACGAAAACATCACCGTACAGATGTCCTTCGGCGGCTCGAGCAAGCAAGCGCGTTCGGTGATCGATGGCCTGCCGGCTGACGTCATCACCATGAACATGGCCACCGACATCAACGCCCTCGCCGACAACGGTAAACTGGTCCCGGAGAATTGGGTCACGCGTCTGCCGAACAACAGCGCACCGTTCACCTCGGCCACCGTATTCATCGTGCGCAAAGGCAACCCGAAAGCCCTGAAAGACTGGCCGGATCTGCTCAAGGATGGCGTGCAAGTGATCGTGCCAAACCCGAAAACCTCGGGCAATGGCCGCTACACCTACCTGTCGGCCTGGGGTTATGTGCTGAAGAACGGTGGCGACGAAAACAAGGCCAAAGACTTCGTCGGCAAACTGTTCAAGCAAGCGCCGGTGCTGGATACCGGTGGCCGCGCCGCCACCACGACCTTCATGACCAACCAGATCGGCGACGTGCTGGTGACCTTCGAAAACGAAGCGGAGATGATTGCCCGCGAGTTTGGTCGTGATCAGTTCGAAGTGGTTTACCCGAGCGTTTCGGCTGAGGCTGAGCCGCCGGTATCGGTGGTCGACAAAGTGGTCGACAAGAAAGGCTCGCGTGCAGCGGCGGATGAGTACCTGAAGTACCTGTGGTCGCCGCAAGGTCAGGAGATTGCGGCGGCAAACTACCTGCGTCCGCGTGATCCGGCGGTGCTGGCGAAGTACACCGATCGTTTCCCGAAAGTTGATTTCCTTTCGGTGGAGAAAACGTTTGGTGACTGGCGTACGGTGCAGAAGACTCACTTCAATGATGGTGGGGTTTTCGATCAGATTTATAGCGGGCAGTAAGGCTTGAGCTGACATAAAAAGGCGACCCACAGTGGTCGCCTTTTTTGTGGCCGCCTTACCCTCACCCCAGCCCTCTCCCGGAGGGAGAGGGAGCCAACCGAGGTGTCTGGCGAATTACATCGACCTGAAAGACCTTATCGATTATGGATTCACCACAGCACGTTCAGGTCGGTGTACCTCTCAAGCATCCCCCAATCAGTCCCCTCTCCTTTTGGGAGAGGGTTAGGGTGAGGGGCTTTTACATCGGCGGCGTCACCCCATCCTTACCCGCAGAAATCGACTGCGCCGTCAGCGTGCCATCCGCACTCTGCGTGACGAACGTAACAATCTTCACCCCAACCTTCAGCAAACTCCGATCCCCGGGCACCAGATTGACGATCGGCACATCCTCCGGCACTAGAATCTTCTGCTGCCCGCCCTTGTAGTTCACCGTCAGCACCCGCCCGTTGCTCACCACCAGGTCGCCGACGCTGCCATTGGTCATGCTGCTGCCCTTGGCCAGATCGAACGGCCGATGGCCGTCGCCGCTGCCCGCCAGTTCCGGCGGAAACACATGCACCTCCAGTGCCTTGAGCGTTCCATCCTCCTGAGGCATCGCCGCCGAACCAATGTAACTGCCGGGTTTGATGTCCTCGATATTGGCCAGGGTGACCGCGCGAACTTTGGTGTCACCAGTCAACTGGATCACCACGTTCTCACCGCTGTTGACGTGGACTTTGAGGCTGTCGGCGCTGCCCCCGGTGATCTCGCCGCGCACGCCGAGGCGCATCCCCGGTGCGTCGGCGGCCTGTGCGCTCATCGCGCCGAGCAGGCTGATCAGGGCAATCGTTGCGGTGTGGCGAAGCGTCTGTCGAAACATTGCAATCCTCCGGTCATGAATGTTGAACAAGCCAATGCAAACATAAGCACGCTATCGAACAGGATGTAAGTGAATGTATCATCGACCCGCAACGGTCGGACGCAAGGTCCGCCGATGGATGACACGCCGCTAGCACCCCGTCATTGCGCAACGGAATAACTGATATCAACCGAAGGCGTCTTCTGCCCATCCGGTTTGCCCCATAGCCTTAGCGCATTCTTTCGCTGGATCGAGAAACCTTATGACCACCACCACTCACGCAATGACCCGAGGCATGGTGCTGCTGTTCGCCTTTTGCTGCGGCGCCATCGTTGCCAACATCTACTACGCACAGCCGATCATCGGCCTCATCGCGCCCGATATCGGCCTGAGCGACACCATGGCCAGCTTCATCGTCTCGCTGACGCAGATTGGCTATGCGCTGGGCCTGTTCTTTCTGGTGCCGCTGGGTGATCTGCTGGAGAACCGCCGGTTGATGATCATCACCACCGTGGTGGCGATTGCCAGCCTGTTGGCGGCGGCGTTTACCGATCAGCCGAATGTGTTTCTGCTGATCTCGTTGTTGGTGGGCTTCAGTTCGGTGTCGGTGCAGATTCTGATTCCTTTGGCGGCACACTTGGCGCCGGAAGAATCCCGTGGCCGAGTGGTCGGCGGGATCATGGGCGGTCTGCTGCTGGGTATTTTGCTGGCACGGCCGGTGTCGAGCGTGGTCGCCGACCATTTGGGTTGGCGCGCGATGTTCATGATTGCTGCCGCACTGATGGCGGCGATCAGCGTGGTACTGGCGTTGACGGTGCCCAAGCGCCAGCCGGATCACAGCGCTACCTATGGCCAACTGATCGGCTCGTTGTGGACGCTGTTGCGCCAGCAACCGTTACTGCGCCAACGGGCGTTTTACCAGGGCTGCATGTTCGCCACGTTCAGCCTGTTCTGGACTGCCGTGCCGCTGGAACTGGCGCGTAACCATGGTCTGTCGCAAAGCGAGATCGCGATCTTCGCCCTGGTCGGCGCCATCGGTGCCATCGCCGCGCCAATCAGCGGACGTCTGGCTGACGCTGGCCACACCCGCATCGCCTCGCTGCTGGCCATGGTCTTCGCCAGCCTGAGCTTCCTGCCCGCCTTCATCCACCCGGCCTACAGCGTGATCGGTCTGGCCGTGACCGGCGTGGTCCTCGACTTCTGCGTGCAGATGAACATGGTCCTCGGCCAGCGCGCGGTCTATTCGCTGGACGCGAAAAGCCGTGGCCGTCTGAACGCGCTGTACATGACCAGCATCTTCATCGGTGGCGCCTTCGGCTCGTCGGTGGCCAGCGCGGTATTCGAGCATGGCGGCTGGTTGTGGATCGTGATTGTGGGAAGTGCGTTCCCGCTGTTGGCGTTGTTGCGGTTTTTGAGTGTTTCGCAGCGTGGTTCATTAGCGACGGCATAAGGCGCCAAAAGCTTCGCGAGCAGGCTCGCTCCCACAGGTTATTGATTGAACCTGGAGGAGCGATGAAGCTTAATAGCGAACCAGTTTCTCCATCGCCGCGTCTGCCAGAAAGGAGGAGCGGCTTTTGACGTTGTGTTCGCGCACATAACGATCGATGCGCTGAATCACATAACCGGGCAGCGTTACGTTGACCTTCTCGGTCTTGCCGAGATAGGGCGAAATGTCCAGCTCGAGCATGCCCCATCCCATGTCGGCAAAGTCCGGATTACTGCGATGAGCGGATGCCGAAGTCGGCATAGGAATCGACTCCCCGTCCGCCGCAATCTCCTGCAGCATGATGTGGGCGACTTCAACTGCCGCCTTGTAGGCATCTTCAAAGCTATCCCCTGCTGTAACGGCGCCGGGAATATCGGGGATCTGAATACCGATGGCAGTGTTCTCGTCTCCCCACTCGATACAGATTGGATATTGCATTATGGATCTCCTTCGAAACTGGCTGGCGGGTTGTACAACCCGGCACGTCTCCTGATGCTTTTGACTGTCCCCAACGGCAAATCCTTTTTCGGATGAGGAACGGGAATCGTGTAAGGGTTGTAACGGTGCCTGAAAATGTGATGACTGCCGGTAATCCGGTCCAGCGTCCAACCCGCCTCCTCCAGCTCCTTGATCAATAACCTGCTTTGCACCAATCGCCTCCTTGCCCCGGCCCATTAAAAGTAACCCTAGAGTTATCTTTACTCAAGCACGAAAATCCACAGAGCGACGTCCGGTTGTTTTACAGAGTGTGATTGAAACGCTAGATCCTGAGCTTTACGCAGCACTTCCTTGAGCAATTTCTGTGCGAACCCAACAGGCACACAGCAAAACGGCGATCCAAAGATCGCCGTTTTCGTTTACTGCCCAAACTGCTTGCCCAACCCCGGTGGCACGCCGTGGATGTTGGTGTCTTCCCACGGGCCGTTGGGGCTGACGGAGCGGCTCCAGCCGTTGTTCCAGCGGTAGTAGGTGCGCTGGCGGTAGAAGGTGTTGGTCTGGTCGTCGAGGACGTAGACGCCGAGTTTCTGGTCCCAGTGGCTGTTGCCGCCCGGTGGCGGAGCGAAGCTGGCCGAGGTGCGCGGCACCGGTTTGGCCGGTTTTGCCGGGATGCTTTTGCCTGAGGCCGGCGAGGTCGACGGGGTCGGGCTCGGTTGCGAAGGCGGGATCGGCGGCAAATTCGTCGTCGGTTCCGGTCGTTGCACCGCACATGCACTCAAGCCCAAGGCCAGTGTGAGGACTGTGATTCGGGCGATGGTGTGCATGGCGGTGCTTTCCTGTTGTGTCCGGTTATTTGTCCGGGCTGTCGATGGTCAGTTTTTGTAGCGCAGTGGTGCTGCTGGCCAGAGGGCCGCTGCGACCGACCCACTCACCGGCGGTCGGTTGGCCGGCGCGGGAGATGCGCGCAACCAGTTGGACTTCAGGGAAGTTCGACAGTTTCAACTGCGGCATCATTGCGTCGGCATCGCCCAGTTCGACGGTCACCGGTAGATCGGCCACGGTTAGACGCTTGGCGGCCAGCGGTGCCGGCGGGCCAGAGGTGGCGCGGGCGAAGATAAACACGCTGTCGCCCGGTTGCACTTTGCTTCTGAGTTCGCTAGCCAGATTGACGCTGACTTTCAACAGCGCGGCTTTCGCGGCTACGGGCGCCTGAGCAACCTTGCCACCGCTGGCTTCCAGACGCTCGGCGGCGCGTTTGATCCCGCCTTGCAGCGCGGCGCGGGAGTTGTCGTCCGGCGGCAATTGCGCCAGCAAGCGGTTCCAGTAATCGATGGCTTCCTGATAACGCTCGCCTTCGAACGCAGCGATGCCGAGCAGACCAAGGCTGGTGACCTCTTTCGGATCGGCCTTCAGCGCCTCGTCAGTCAGGGCCTGAATCTTCGCCGACCACTTTTTGCCATCAGCAAAATACTGCGCCTGCGCCCACTGGCCGAGCAGTTCCGGTTGACGACCGGCCAGATTCGCGGCGCGTTCAAACATCTTCGCTGCGTCCGCCGGACGCTCCTGAGCCATGTAAGTACGACCGAGGAAATACAGGCCTTCCGCAGAGTCCGGTTGCGCCGCGACAGCACGTTCCAGACGCTGGGTCATCTCTTCCATGGACTGCGGTGCTTGGGCGAATTCGCGGGTCAGTTCGACTTTGTCGGCAGCGCCGAAATGCAGATAGAGACCCAGGCCCAACACCGGAACCAGCACAGCCGCCAACAACGGCAAGGGTTTACCCAGCTTGGACACACGCGGTGCGGCAACGCCTTCGGTATCCGCCAGCAACTCACGCGCCGCCTCGGCACGGCCGCTGTCCATTTGTGCCGCGTCGAGTACACCTTCAGCCTGTTGCGATTGCAACTCGGCGACACGCTCCTGATACAGCGCGACGTTCAGGGCAGTGCGATCCTCTTCACGCTGGGCGCGACGCTCACGCAAAACCGGGATCAGCAGAAAACTCAGGGCGACCAGAAGCAACAGCCCTGCGGCAAGCCAGAAATCAATCATTCTTGGTTTTTATCCAACAGTTGGTCGAGGCGCTGACGCTCTTCGCTGGACAGCGCTTGCGGGGTTTCGGCACGCTGGCCGCGACGACGACGGACAATCACCGCGATCACCACCAAACCACCGAGCAACAGCCCGGCCGGGCCGAACCACAGCAGTGCGGTCTTGGCGTTGAGCGCCGGTTTGTAGCGGACGAAATCACCGTAGCGATCAACCATGAAGTCGATGATCTGCTGGTTGTCCTTGCCCTCGCCGAGCATGCGGAAAATCTCTTTACGCAGGTCCGCGGCAATCGGCGCGTTGGAGTCGGCGATGTCCTGGTTCTGGCACTTGGGGCAGCGCAGTTCCTTGGTCAGTTCACGGAAACGCTCGCGATCACCTTCTTTGGCGAACTCATACGTATCGATCGCGGCATGGGCGACGCCGGCCAGACTCAAGCCCAAAACCACGGCAGCCAGAAAGCGCTTCATGGCTTGGCCTCGTCGACCAGCGCCTGATACTTGGCGGCGAGTTTTTCGCGCCAGACCTGCTCGTCGATCACGCCAACGTACTTGTCACGAATGATGCCCTTGGCGTCGATGAAGAAGGTTTCCGGTGCACCGTACACACCCAGATTGAGGCCCAGCGAGCCCTCTTCGTCGCGGATATCCAGCGCATACGGATTGTGGAACTCGGCCAGCCACTTCAAGGCATCGGCGTTGGTGTCTTTGTAGTTGATGCCGTAGATCACCACGCCACGCTCGGCGAGTTTGTTCAGCACCGGATGCTCGACCCGGCAGGAAATGCACCAGGTGCCCCAGACATTGACCAGCGCCGGTTTGCCGAGAATGTCAGCCTTGGTCAGGGTCTTGTCGCCCTGCACTGCCGGCAACGAAAACTCCGGGAACGGCTTGTTGATCATCGCCGACGGCAGTTCCGCCGGATCGAGGTACAGACCGCGATAAAGAAATACCGCCACCAGCAGGAAAATCGCCAGTGGCACCAGCATCAACCAACGTCTCATGCAGCCGCTCCCGTCATGCCCAGTGCTTCACGCACCTTGGCTTTCACCTTGACCCGATAACGTCGATCCAGCGCCGCCAGCAAACCACCCAAACCTGTGAGCAAACCGCCGAACCAGATCCAGCGCACAAACGGTTTGACGTGCACGCGCACCGCCCATGCGCCATTGTCCAGCGGCTCGCCGAGGGCAACGTAGAGGTCGCGAGTGAAACCAGCGTCGATCCCGGCTTCGGTCATCATCGAACTCTGCACGGTATACAGGCGTTTTTCCGGGTGCAGCACGCTGATTTCCTTGCCGTCGCGGATCACCCGAATGGTGCCCTTGTCGGAGGTGAAGTTCGGCCCTTCGAAGTGCTTGGCGCCTTCGAAGATGAAGTGATAACCGGCCAGGTCCATCGACTCGCCCGGCGCCAGACGCAGATCGCGCTCGGCACTGTTCTGGCTCGACAACACCACGCCCAACGCACACACGGCGATGCCCAGGTGCGCGATCTGCATGCCCCAATAGCTGCGAGTCAGCGTCGGCAGACCTTTGATCAAACCTTTGTGGCGAGTCTTGTCGACAATGTCGCGCGCACCGGCGAGCAACACCCACGCGGCGAGCAGGAAGGTCGCGATCACTGCCCAGTTGAAATCGCCGTAAGCGACACCAGCCACCACGGCCAGCGCGACGCTGCCGAGCAATACCGGGGTCAGCATGCCGGCCAGCCATTTCACCGGCGTGTCTTTCCAGCGCACGATCACGCCGATCGCCATCACCACCATCAGCAATCCCATCAACGGGATGAACAGCGCGTTGAAGTACGGCGGGCCGACCGACATCTTGGCGCCGCTCAGGGCATCGAGAATCAGTGGATAGAGCGTGCCGAGCAGGATCATCGATGCAGCAACGACCAGTACCAGGTTGTTACCCAGCAGCAGGGTTTCCCGCGACCACAGGTTGAAACCGACCTGACTCTTGACTACTGGTGCGCGCAGGGCGAACAGCGTCAGCGAGCCGCCGACCACAAACAACAGGAAGATCAGGATGAACACGCCGCGCTCCGGGTCAGAGGCAAACGCATGCACCGAGGTCAGCACGCCGGAACGCACGAGGAAGGTGCCGAGCAGGCTCAGCGAGAACGCGGCAATCGCCAGCAACACCGTCCAGCTCTTGAACACGCCACGTTTTTCCGTGACCGCCAGCGAGTGAATCAGCGCGGTGCCGACCAGCCAAGGCATGAACGAGGCGTTCTCCACCGGGTCCCAGAACCACCAACCGCCCCAGCCGAGTTCGTAATAGGCCCACCACGAACCGAGGGTAATGCCGATGCCGAGGAAGGCCCAGGCGACGATGGTCCATGGACGCGACCAGCGTGCCCACGCCGCATCAAGGCGACCGCCCATCAATGCCGCGATGGCAAAAGCGAACGCCACCGAAAAGCCGACATAACCCATGTACAACATCGGCGGATGCACGATCAGGCCGATGTCTTGCAACAACGGATTCAAGTCGGCGCCATTGCTGGGCATTTGCGGCAGGATGCGTTTGAACGGGTTGGACGTCAGGATCAGAAACAGCAGGAAACCGGTGCTGATCATGCCCATCACCGCCAGTACACGAGCGAGCATGACTTGCGGCAACTGCCGCGAGAACACCGACACGGCAAAGGTCCAGCCACCGAGAATCAGTGCCCACAGCAGCAACGAACCTTCGTGGGCGCCCCACACCGCGCTGAATTTGTAATACCACGGCAACGCGGTATTGGAGTTGTTCGCCACATACGCGACGGAGAAGTCATCGGTCATGAACGCGTAGGTCAGAATGCCGAACGCGAACAGCAGAAAAGCAAACTGGCCCCACGCCGCCGGCTGGGCCAGGCTCATCCAGAAACGGTCGCCACGCCAAGCACCGACCAATGGCACCACGGCCTGCACCAGGGCAAAACACAGGGCCAGAATCATCGCCAGATGGCCGAGCTCAGGAATAAAAATCGTCGACGTCATCGATCAACCCTCCTTCGCAGGCGTTGGTGCCGATTGACCACTGTCTTTCAAGGCTTTGGTCACTTCCGGTGGCATGTACTTCTCGTCGTGCTTGGCCAGCACTTCATCGGCCACCACCACGCCATCGGCGTTGAGCTTGCCGAGGGCGACAATGCCCTGCCCTTCACGGAACAAGTCCGGGAGGATGCCGCGATAGGTGATAGTCACGGATTTGTTGAAGTCGGTGACGACGAATTTGACGTCGAGCGAATCCGGCGAGCGTTGCAGCGAACCCTTCTCGACCATGCCGCCAGCACGGATGCGCGTGTCTTGCGGTGCTTCGCCGTTGGCAATCTGGGTCGGGGTGTAGAACAGATTGATGTTCTGCTGCAGGGCGCTGAGCGCCAGGCCGACGGCAGCGCCGACCCCGACCAGAATGGCCAGAATGATGATCAGACGTTTCTTGCGCAGCGGATTCACTTGCCGTTCTCCCGGCGCAGACGACGCGCCTCTTGTTGCAGATAGCGCTTGCGGGCCGCAATCGGCGCCACCACGTTGAGGATCAGCACCGCCAGACAGATGCCGTAAGCCGACCAGACATACAGGCCATGATGGCCCATGGCGAGGAAGTCGCCGAATGAAGCAAAACTCATCGAGCGGCCTCCAGACTGTGCTGCACTTCTTCTTTCACCCAACTGGCGCGGGCCTCACGCTTAAGCACTTCAAGACGCATGCGCAGCAACAGCACGGCGCCGAAGAAGCAGTAGAAACCCAGCACCGTCAGCAGCAGTGGCAGCCACATTTCGGCAGGCATTGCCGGTTTTTCAGTCAGGGTGAAGGTCGCGCCCTGGTGCAGGGTGTTCCACCACTCCACCGAGTATTTGATGATCGGGATGTTGATCACGCCGACGATGGCCAATACCGCACAGGCCTTGGCGGCACTGTCACGGTTGCTGATGGCATTGCCCAGCGCGATCACGCCGAAATACAGGAACAGCAGAATCAGCATCGAGGTCAGGCGCGCGTCCCAGACCCACCACGAGCCCCACGTCGGTTTGCCCCAGATCGCCCCGGTGACCAGCGCGACGGCGGTCATCCACGCGCCGATCGGAGCGGCGCATTGCAGGGCGACGTCGGCCAGTTTCATCTTCCACACCAGCCCGACCACGCCGCACACCGCCAGCATCACGTAGATCGACTGAGCGAGCATCGCAGCAGGTACGTGAATGTAGATGATGCGAAAGCTGTTGCCTTGCTGATAATCCGGCGGCGCGAAGGCCAGGCCCCAAACGACGCCGACGCCAATCAACAGCAACGCTGCGATGCTCAGCCATGGCAAGAATTTGCTGCTGATGCCGTAGAACCACTTGGGCGAGCCGAGCTTGTGAAACCAGGTCCAGTTCATACTGTTTCCATCACGGGTGCCGCTCATCGGTGTGAGCAGTCTCAGGGTCTTTGCTGGTTAAATTTTAACCAGACCTCATTATTCGCCGACGCTGATCTTCAGGCCAGCAGCTATTGCAAACGGTGTCAGGGTGATCGCCAGAGCGGTCAGGCTACCAAGCCACAGCAGATACCCGGTCGCCGGCATGCCTTGGAGGGCTGCCTGCAAAGCGCCACTGCCGAGGATCAACACCGGGATGTACAACGGCAGAATCAGCAGCGCCAGCAACAGGCCGCCACGTTTCAAACCGACCGTCAGTGCCGCGCCCACCGCGCCGAGTAAGCTCAACACCGGTGTTCCCAGCAGCAACGAAAACAGCAAAACCGGCAGGCAGGCGGCAGGTAAACCGAGCATCAACGCCAGCAACGGTGAGAGCAAAACCAGCGCAAGACCGGAGAAAAGCCAGTGTGCCAGCACCTTGGCCAAGACCAGAAGTGGCAACGGGTGCGACGAAAGGACCCACTGTTCCAGGGATCCGTCTTCGAAATCACTGCGGAACAGCCCGTCCAGTGAGAGCAGGACCGACAACAGCGCCGCCACCCAGACTAACCCGGGGGACAGGTTTTGCAACACTTGAGTTTCCGGGCCGACGGCCAGCGGGAACAACGCGATGACGATGGCGAAGAAAATCAGCGGATTGGCCAGTTCCGCCGGGCGGCGAAACAGCAGTCGGGATTCACGGGCAACCAGCAGGCCAAACACACTCATACTGCCCAGTTCCCCAGATCGATATCGCGATAACCGGCCGGCATCCGGCTCAGCGTGTGATGCGTGGTCAACACCACCAGGCCACCGCGTTCGCAGTGTCCAGCCAGATGCTCTTCGAGCTGCGCCACGCCCTGTTTGTCGAGGGCGGTGAACGGTTCATCGAGAATCCACAGCGGCGGGCTGTCCAGATACAAACGCGCCAGCGCCACACGGCGTTGCTGACCGGCGGACAGGCTGTGGCAGGGAACATCTTCGAAACCGCGCAATCCTACAGCTGCCAGCGCTTGCCAGATGGCCTCGCGTTCGGCGGGATGATGCAGGGCGCAGAGCCACGACAGGTTCTCTTCCGGGGTCAGTAGATCCTTGATCCCGGCGGCGTGGCCGATCCACAGCAGGTTGCGTGCGAGTTCGCTACGTTGTTCGGTCAGCGGCTGGCCATTGAGCAGGACGTGCCCGGCGGTCGGCTGCATCAGCCCTGAAAGCAGACGCAACAGGCTGGTCTTGCCGCTGCCGTTGGGACCGCTGATCTGCACCATATCGCCACTGGCGAGTCTCAATTCGAGATTTTCGAAGAGCAGCCGCAGATCACGTTCACACGCGAGGGCAACGGTTTGCAGGACAGGACTGGTCAAGGGATCACGGGCCTTATACGGTTCAAGTCGGCTCTGGCGCGGCCGTTAAAGAGATGCAGCATAGATGCATTGACGGCTCGATCTAGAGAGCTGGGTCAAACAATTGCTATGTTTTTTATTCGAAGCGCAAGACGGGCGGCATTATACATGTCGTGCCTTACTCTCAAGAGTGCATTTTCCTCAGGTTGTGTCCGCGTATGACAGGCGAAATAAACATCCTCCCGCTCCCGCCCCCCCCCCCGGCGACCGTTCGCCCGCAGGTCGGTGAGCTGCTCAAGCTGCTGACCCCGGTCGAAGGCCTGATCGGCGCCGGGCAGAGCGCCAAGGCCGAGGTGTTGTCGCTCAAGCAGGCGGATCAGACTTTTCAGTTATTGCTCAAGGTGACCGTCGACGGCGGCCGCCAGACCACCGTGCAAGCGACCAGCAATCTGCCGCTACCCCAAGGCACCAGTCTGGCGATCACTCAGCCCTCGGCGGGCAATCTGGCGATTACTGTGCAACAAGCCATTGCCAACAGCGTCGCCACCCTCACCCGCATCGACACCGCACAATTGCCGGTCGGCACCCTGCTGCAAGGCAAGGTGCTGACCTCGCAGGCGCTGCCGCAGACGCCGGGGCAGGCAGCGGTGTTCCGCTCGCTGGTCAGTTTGCTCAACACCGCGCAGAGCGGCAGCACACTGACCATCGACAGCCCGCAGCCGCTGCGCATCGGCACTTTGCTGTCGGCGTTGGTCGAAGACGCACAAACCCTGAAATTCCTGCCGATGAGCAGTCGCCAGGAACAACTGGCCGTGAGTCAGCAACTGCTCGGCCAGCAAAGTCGTCAGGCGTCGCTGAGCGGGTTGTTGAACGCGCTGCAAAACCTGCCACCCGCCACCGACCAAACCTCTGCGGATCTACGCGCGGTGGTCGACAAGCTCCTTGCCAGCCTCCCGGACGTGCAACAACTGAGCACCGCCAAAGGCGTGGCCCTTGCCCTGGCCAACAGCGGCGTGTTCCTCGAAGGCAAACTGCTGACCGGGCAGAACCCGACGCTGGCACCGGACATGAAAGCCGATCTGCTCAAGCTGATCGCACAACTGACCCCCGGTTTGCCGAGCAGCACCAGTTTCAACGCAATCATCGCCGCCAACACCCTGGCGCAAGCGCTGCCGAGTTTCGTCCGTAACGCCCTCGGCATGCTCGGCCAGGTCAGCGCCAAACCTGTACCGAGCAGCTTCCCGCTGCCCGACCGCCTGCTGCAAAGTCTGGACGGCGAAGGCGATCTGGAACAGTTGTTGCGCCTCGCTGCTGCCGCTGTTTCGCGCCTGCAAAGCCATCAACTGTCGAGCCTGGAGCAGACCGGCGTCACCGACGATGGGCGCCTGCTCAGCACCTGGCAACTGGAAATCCCCATGCGCAATCTGCAGGACATCGTGCCGTTGCAGGTCAAGTTTCAGCGTGAAGAAGCGCCGGAGCGAGAACCGCAACCCAACGAACGCCGCGACGAGCGCGAGCCCAAGCAGCAACTGTGGCGCGTCGATCTGGCGTTCGACATGGAACCGCTCGGGCCGATGCAGATTCAGGCGCAACTGATCGCCGGCAGCCTGTCCAGCCAACTGTGGGCCGAACGGCCATACACCGCCGAACTCATCGAAAACAACCTGTTTGCCCTGCGCCAGCGCCTGCTCGATCGCGGGCTGAACGTCGGCGACATCGACTGCCACCATGGCACCCCGCCGCAAGGCAACCAAACCCGTCTTGAACATCGCTGGGTCGACGAAACCGCATGAACGACTCCACTGCCCCACGCCAGGCCATCGCCCTCAAATACGACGGCAACCACGCGCCAACCCTCACCGCCAAAGGTGATGACGAACTGGCCGAAGAAATCCTGCGCATTGCTCGCGATTGCGAAGTCCCAATCTACGAGAACGCCGAGTTGGTGCGCTTGCTGGCGCGGATGGAACTGGGCGACAGCATTCCCGAAGAGTTGTACCGCACCATCGCCGAAATCATCGCGTTTGCGTGGAACCTGAAGGGCAAATTCCCCGAGGGGCAGGACCCGAATGCGCCGATGGTCGAGAAGGATGTTACCGAGCGTGGGGATGATTATTAAGCCCTGAAAGCGAAAGATCGCAGCCTTCGGCAGCGCCTACAGGGGAAACGCTAATCCTGATGTAGGAGCTGCCGAAGGCTACGATCTTTTGATTTTGCTTGCCGCTTGAATCTTCTAGCGACGCGATCGCCCCGGCTCTGACTCGAAGCCCCACCCAGTTATACCGTTCATCGCAACTGTCAGATCTGACAGTTGCGCGAAAAGTCGCGGTTGTCGCCTGATGAAGTGACAGCTCCGATGGAATAGTTCTCGGCGCTGCCCTGACAGGAGCACTCCGATGACTTTGCCCCCCGAGACCGATGAGAACTCCACGGACAGCAATACGCTGGCCCTAGGAGCACCAGATATTCCCGCATGGATTTCACCGATTGGTGGTAATGAGGGTTACCACGGCGGCATTGGCGCCGCCCCCCTTAATGCCGATCTGCTCGTCAGCGTTGATCCGTGGCTCGATAACGCAATAGGCCAAAGGTGCCAGCTCTTCTGGGGCGACGACGTAACTCCCGTACTGACGGAAATCCTCGACACCTCCGAAAAACTTACAGCCCCCGTTTTTTTCCATGTACCGGCGGGCCAGATACTGGATGGAAGGGCGTTTCCGGTTTTTTATCGTATTATCCGTTCCAGCCACAACGAAGCCGACTCGTTCAAGCTCAACATTCTGATCAAGCGAACACTTCCGGGTGGTGTGCTCGATAAACCCGAACCACAAGGTCATCCCCGCCTGTTGTATAGCTTCATTCCCGATATCGGGAAGGGTGTCGATGCCGCAATGGCAAAAAACGGCATTGTCATGCTTATCGAACCTTATCCGAACATCACGCCATTCGACCGCATAATGGCGCGATGGGGCAATGAAGAACAGGTGATGTTTTATCCCGTCACTCCTGAGCAAATAAGTGACCCGAAAAACCATCCGATTTTAATCTTGTTCGATGAGAAGCTGATCAAGCGTGCGGGGGATGGTAAGCACTCAATTACCTTCCAGGTGATTGATCGCTGTGGCAACCGTCCACATGCCTTTGCCCCTTGGGCCATTCCCACTGAAGTCAGCGTAAACGTGAATCGCATACCTGCACCCACGGTTACAGGCGAACAAGGAGATGTACTGGATCCTGCTTACCTTTCCAGCATTCAGGTTGTTGCCTCAGGTGCCGGTCTATTGGCCGACGACAGCGTCCGCGTTCATTGGCAGGGGCGAATAGAGCGCGAGACTACGCCCAAGACCTATTCAGGAAACGGAGCACTAGAGTTCCCTATACCGTTGGCTTGGGCCAACGAAAGCGACCAAAGCGCGGTCGATGTCACCTTGCGCGTGGCTCGTGGAAGTGCATCGCCCGAGTCCGAGGCTAAATCCTTCACAGTCAAAACCACAATCATCTTGAAGCCCGCCAAAGTCCTGGAAGCCTATGGCGCGCAAGGTGATCGCCTGAAAATGTCCGACATCTACACTGCCAGGCACATAACAGTTCAGATTGAACAATATGTAGGAATGGCGATTGGGCAGACCATTCGTGTCCGTTACGCGTCCGCGCGGCATGTCTACGACAGTGCAATCACACCGGTGACGGCCGTTGGCGCAATGAACCTGAACGTTCCACGCATGGAAGTTGTGGATTCCATAGGCAGTACCGTTCCCGTCAGTTTCACGGTACGTACCTACCCGAACGGCCCATTGCACCGATCCGATCCGCTTAGCCTGGCGGTAGACGCCCAGGAATTCGTGCTGCCCCCTCCAAGGCTTACCCCCGACCAAACCACAGTGACGGTGCGATATCCGGCAATGGCCAACGGATATCAGGCACGCGTCCGTTTCGGCGGAATCATCACCCGCCGGACGCAATGGCAGGATATGAAAACAGGGGTCACTGCAGAGTTTTCAATCCCCGCGGACTGGGTATCAGAAAACAAAGGAAAAACCGTATTGATCAACTACAGCGTGAATCAGATCGGTATCGATGAGCAAAGCCAGTTCTCTCAGGTGTTGAGAGTAGAGCTGTAAGCAGTGCAGGCAATCCGCCGCGCACTTGATGTCCCCAAAAGGAGTTAAAGAGATGAGTACTGAACTCAATGCATTGGACCTTACTGCCCCCAAAGTTCTGGAGGCCTACGGTGCTGACGGTAAACGTCTGAACTTCAACGACGTTTATAACAGCACACATGTCAATGTGCAGGTGCCACACTACGTCGGCATGCTCGGCGGGCAAACCGTGAGGGTACGCTGGACAAATGGCCGTTATAAATATGACACCGAGACACTGACCGTAGGCATCCCCGGAAAGCTGAACTTTAGAATTCCTCGCCTGGAAGTTATCGATTCCATTGACAGCCTTGTCACTGTCAACTATAGCGTCCGCCCGACCCCTGGCGCGCCGCTGCTCATTTCCAAATCACTCTCATTGAGTATCGACCCACAACTATTTGATCTCAGTCAGCCGCGACTTTCTGCAGACAGAAAAAATGTAACCGTCAAGTTCTTGAACATGACTTCCGGTTATACCGTAAGAGTAAGGTGGCATGGCGTGGTGGTCCGGGATACCGAGAGCCAGCCGATTCAAAACAGTTCGTCGATGACCTTTAACATTCCGGCACACTGGGTAACAGAAAACGCGGGCAAGGTCGTGCCGATAAACTACAGCGTTCACCGCTCAGGCTCTAACGATAATCTAATGTTTTCTCGTGTATTGCGCGTCACGCTTTGAATCCCCCCGAAAAAAAAGGCATAAAGTGCAGATAATCCACACCTTATGCCTTTCAACCTCAATCGCGACGAGCGCGCTTAACGTCCTTTCACCGCTGTGGCCTGATCTGCTTCATGAAAACTGAACGCGGCCGCTGCCCCGGGTGCAAGATCCACTCTGATAACAGGCAACACATCACCGGTCATGTTGAAATAGTCCTGCTGGATGTACTTGGCCCCCGTCACCCCTGAACCACCGTCTTGGCGTTGAAGATAGAAAAACGCGTAAAGCGGTAGTTGCTTCGGAATATCCTGGGGCCAAAGAGACATGATTATCTCGTTGTGCTGTGGGCGCTCACCCGCAGGCGGCTCAAAATGAGCTCGCGCTTCAAGGCTGATGGCAAACTGTTCAACACTAGAAGTGAATCCACATTGATGTCTATTTCTGTTTGAAAAAGATCCGGAACCCGCCACTGATCGATAATGTGTTTTCCACTTCTCTAGAGTGGTGACACCTTCTTCGGGGCAGGAACGACTGTTGGCGGGATAGGAACTGTGCGCTCCACAACCACCAACGCCTGCGCGGTACCAACTCGCGGCATCCGTAGGAAACGAGCACAGTAGGCTGATCGGATAGGTGCCCAGCCGCTCTGCAGTGGCGAAGTCCTTGAAAATAAAACCGTGAAGATCTCCCCACGCCAGTGTTGTGATGCCTAAATCCTTACGCAGGTAAGAAAAAGGAACCCCTTTCTTGTTGATTGCCGTAGGGCTTGGATTCCAGGAATGGTAAGACGGCTTGGCCCCAGTGGTACGCACTATCACACCACTGCAATAATACGCAGGCTTTGCGCTACAGTTATTTGAAACATTGTTGTATCGGCTGTTCAGCCTTTCCGCGACCAACTGACCGAATCGTTGATCTTTCGCATCAAAACTGAATATCTGCTTGTTGGCTGCGGCCATATTGATTTTCACAATAGGGACGTACAAAGACGTCTCAAGATAATACTCACGTTGAAATTTCTGTGCGTCCGCCAATTTAGCCGGTGATGAAGCCTCGTAAAACACGGCCTCGACTGGAAGTTTCTCAGGCTTGCTTTCATCCCAGGTTTCAACCAGGACCTCAGTGGGCTTGGCCGTCCACGTTGCATCCATGAGCTTGTGTGCTTCCAGACTGGCCTTGAATTGCGCAGCGACAACCGTACTTAACGAACATTGGTTCTTTGGCAAAGAATCATGTTCCTTGAAATTTTTCAACCATGCCGCAGCCGTAGTGGGAGAGCCCCATAACTTTGCACAATTGGCAAGATCAGGATCCGCTTGTGCCACTTTCGGTGCAAATCCACAACCGTGGTCTGCCCGTTCATTGAGTGATTCGGTCGGAAAAGGGAAAATACAACGCAGACTCACGGCCTTACCCACCGCCAATGCTGAAGTCTGGTCCTTCAAGATAAAGCCGCTTTTTCTGTTCCCATTAAATGTAGTACTACCGACATCCGAGCGGATATAAGTGAATGCAACGGATCCAAGTTTTGTGGCCTGTGAACCATAATCCCAGAATTTGAAAAATGTGCTGTAGTCTACCGCCCGCAAAAGAACACCGGAACAATAATAGGCAGGAGTGCCATTTGAACACTGCGCAACATTGTTTTGATATTTTGCATTCAAGTCTGCCACTAACGCCGGACCAGACATGGCATTAACAGCAGCGGAAAAAACTAAAGTCAAGAACAGTAAGAGTTTCATATTCACACCCTGATGAAGTTGATTTCATCTTGAGTATGTTGAGCATCAAAGATTGTTATCTACTGTCAGATCTGACAGTCCCGACAGGCGGTACTTTATGCATAAATGAAAAGATCGCAGCCTTCGACCGCTCCTACATCAGGATTAGCGTTTCCCCTGTAGGCGCTGCCGAACGCTGCGATCTTTTGATATTGCTTGCCGCTATAAGCTCGAAGCTCTTAGCTGCCCTTATGTAACTTGCGCATCAACTCCGCCTCAGCCTGGGTCAACCCACACGACTGAGTCAGTTCATCCACGCTTGCGCCCATGCCCACCAGTTTCGCCGCCTGGGCGAATGACAGGCTCGACGGGTCGCGTTGTTCAAGCGCGACAATCTTGTCCGGCAACGGATTCACCACCGTGCGCAACTCGTGCAGGGCGTCGCCCATGCGCACGTTGCCGTTCTGGTAGTCGTCGACACGCTTGGCCAAGTCTTTGATGCGCTGGTCACGCAACGCATCGCCCTGAGCCTGTTGCGCAGCGATCACCCGCTGCGCCTTGATGTACGACACAAACATTGCCAGTGTGCCTGCCCAGAAGAGGAACAGGACAATGACCGCGACCTCGAGAATCAATCAGATGCTCTCCAGTTCCGACCATTCTTCTTCGCTCATCATCTTGTCCAGCTCGACCAGGATCAGCAACTCGTTGTTCTTGTTGCACACGCCCTGGATGAACTTGGCCGACTCTTCGTTGCCAACGTTCGGCGCCGTCTCGATTTCCGACTGACGCAGATAAACCACTTCGGCCACGCTGTCGACCATGATGCCGACGACTTGCTTGTCGGCTTCGATGATGACGATACGGGTGTTGTCGCTGATCTCACCGGTGCTCAGGCCGAAGCGCTGACGGGTGTCGATCACGGTGACCACGTTACCGCGCAGGTTGATGATACCCAGCACGTAGCTTGGCGCGCCCGGCACCGGAGCGATCTCGGTGTAGCGCAGCACTTCCTGAACGCGCATTACGTTGATGCCGTAAGTCTCGTTGTCCAGTTTGAAGGTCACCCATTGCAGGATCGGATCTTCAGAACCTTTTGCATTCGTCGCCTGACTACTCATACCCTGACCCCTCGAAAAAACCGCTCTGAGCGGTGTGTGTTCTGTGTGGCGGCATTCAACAATGCCGTCGCCTGATTGTTATGTCGGCTGCTATGTCGGTTTATGTAGCGGCTTGTGGCCGCCGAGGTGCTTTGCCCCACCGCTGGCGATCAACTCGGCCAGTGCGGAAACGTCAAGCAATGCACACATGTGCTCAATCACGGTGCCGGCGAGCCATGGCCGCTGACCCCGGTGACTTCTCCATTTGATTTCATTCGGGTCCAGACGCAACGAGCGGCTGACCTGATGCACCGCCAGCCCCCACTCGTAACCTTGTACCGAAATCACGTACTGCAGGCCCTGACGGAAGTCATCGCGGTAGCGATCCGGCATGACCCAGCGCGCGGTGTCCAACACTTTCAAATTACCGGCCTGGCTCGGCAGGATGCCGAGGAACCATTCCGGCTGACCGAACAGCGGCGTCAGCTCGTGGCCGGCCAGCGAGTAGATCGAGCCGAGGCACACCAGCGGCACCGCGAGGGTCAGCCCGGCGACGTCGAACAGCAGGCATTCGAACGCTTCCGAGGCCCAGGCCGGGCGACCATCGGTTTCCACCGGTGGCGGCGTATTGCTCGGCGGCAGATGTACCTCCACCAGCGGTGGAACCAGCGTCTGTTCGACAGGCGCGGGTGCAACCGGAGCTGGGGCCGGTTCGACCACTGCCGGTTCCGGCGCGGTTTTCAGCAATTGGGTTTGCAGCAGCGGTGCCAATGTCGAGACCGGCGCGCGAACCGGCTCGGCTTCTTCAATCAATGTAACCGATGCCTTGGCGACCGGTGCGGCGGCAGGCGCAACAACCGGTGCGACAGGTTTGGCAGCCTTCTGCGCGTCACGCGCCTGCTCTTCCAGCACTGCGGCCTGAAACTCGTCCAGCGCCTCGGTACTTTCTTCGACAACTTCGACTGGCGTCGGCAACGCGTCAGGAATTTCCTGGAGCAAACTGTCCAGATACGACTGCAAGGCCAACTGCGGCTTCGACGTCAACTTCAAAGGCCGGTTCATGCACAGTCCCCTGTAGGAGCTGCCGCAGGCTGCGATCTTTTGATCTTTTCAGGAGCGCCACTAAGCAAGATCAAAAGATCGCAGCCTGCGGCAGCTCCTACAAGGTTCAACGTCATTCAAGCCACCTGCGGAACAAGTTGTTGCGCCAACAGATGCTTGAGCAGCGCGCGATACGCCAGCACGCCACGGCTCTTGCCGTCGAATTGCGAAGGCGTGACACCGGCACGGCTGGCGTCGCGCAGACGGGTGTCGACCGGGATGTAACCCTGCCAGATCTCGTCGGGGAATTTGTCGCGCAGCACGCGCAAGGTATGCATCGATGCCTGGGTACGACGATCAAACAGGGTCGGCACGATGCTGAACGGCAGCGCCTGTTTGCGCGAGCGGTTGATCATCGCCAGGGTGTTGACCATGCGTTCCAGGCCTTTGACGGCCAGGTGTTCGGTCTGCACCGGGATCACCAGTTGCTGGCTCGCCGCGAGGGCGTTGACCATCAGCACGCCGAGCAACGGCGGGCTGTCGATGACGGCGTAATCAAAGTCCTGCCACAGCTGCGCCAGACTCTTGGCGATCACCAGACCCAAGCCACTCTGTCCCGGCGACTGCCGCTCAAGGGTTGCCAACGCGGTGCTCGATGGCAGCAGGGAAATGCGTTCGTCGCTGGTCGACAACAGCAACTGCCCCGGCAGGCCTTGCGGCACGCTGCCCTTGTGCAGAAACAGGTCGTAATTGCTGTGTTCCAGGCTGTCGGGGTCATAGCCGAAATAGCTGGTCATCGAGCCGTGCGGGTCGAGATCGACCACAACCACGCGCTTGCCCGCCTCCGCCAGCAATCCGGCTAAAGCGATGGAAGATGTGGTTTTACCGACACCACCCTTTTGATTGGCGACTGCCCAGACTCTCATTCGGTTCGTTCCTCCCGGCCGATATGCTCGACCGAGACATAGCTCAGCGTGTTAATGCGGGTGACGGAGAATTGACGGCACTCTCGCGTCCCGGCGTCTTGACCGGGGTCGGTGCAGTTTGTGTGCCAGCACGCTTCAACGCAGCATCCGGTTGCGCATGGGCGGTTCCAGTGCCGGTCAGGCTGCGGCGCACATCGAGGTTTCGCGACACCACCAGTACGACGCGACGGTTCTTCGCGCGGCCTTCAGCGGTGGCGTTGTTGGCCACCGGCTGAAACTCACCGTAACCCACTGATGCCAGGCGACCAGGGTTGACGCCCTGCATCGCCAGCATGCGCACGATGCTCGCCGAGCGCGCCGAGGACAGCTCCCAGTTGGTCGGGTACTGCGCAGTGCGGATCGGTTGATCGTCGGTGAAACCTTCGACATGGATCGGGTTATCGAACGGTTTCAGAATCGCTGCAACCTTGTCGATGATGTTGAAGGCGATGTCACTCGGCATGGCGTCGCCGCTGCCGAACAACAGGCTGGAGTTGAGCTCGATCTCGACCCACAACTCGTTGCCGCGCACGGTCATCTGATTGGAGCTGATCAAATCGCCGAACGCGGCGCTGATGTCATCGGCGATGCTTTTCAGCGGATCGCTGGCACCGGCAATACCGGCGTCAACCTGCTCAGCGTCCTTGACCAGCGGCTTGGCCGGGGTCACCGTCTTCGGTCGTTCATCGCCAATCGGGATCGGTTTGAGCGAGCGGTCGGAGTCGGTGAAGACGCCGATCAGCGCTTCGGAAATGACTTTGTACTTGCCTTCGTTGATCGACGAAATCGAGTACATGACCACGAAGAACGCGAACAGCAGCGTGATGAAGTCAGCGTAGGAAACCAGCCAGCGTTCGTGGTTTACATGCTCTTCCTGGTGGCGACGACGTGCCATGAGGTTATTCCCTTAATCCATGAAGCCTTGCAGCTTCAACTCAATGGAGCGAGGGTTTTCACCTTCGGCGATCGACAAGATCCCTTCCAGCAACATTTCGCGATAACGCGACTGCCGCAACGCGATTGACTTCAGCTTGGCCGCCACTGGCAGCAACACCAGGTTGGCACTGGCCACGCCGTAAATGGTCGCGACGAAGGCCACGGCAATGCCGCTGCCCAATTGCGTCGGATCGGCGAGGTTGCCCATCACGTGGATCAGGCCCATCACCGCACCGATGATGCCGATGGTTGGCGCGTAGCCGCCCATGCTTTCAAAGACTTTCGCCGCTTCGATGTCACGGGCTTCCTGGGTGTAGAAGTCCACTTCGAGGATGCTGCGGATCGCTTCCGGCTCGGCGCCATCGACCAGCAGTTGCAGGCCTTTGCGCGAGTAGTTGTCAGGTTCGGCATCAGCCACGCCTTCCAGACCCAGCAGGCCTTCCTTGCGCGCGGTGAGGCTCCAGTTGACGACGCGATCGATACCACCGGCCAGATCGACCCGTGGCGGAAACAGGATCCACGCCAGAATCTGCATGGCGCGTTTGAACGCGCTCATCGGCGATTGCAGCAGTGCGGCACCGATGGTGCCGCCCAGTACGATCAATGCCGCCGGGCCGTTGGCCAGCGCACCGAGGTGACCACCTTCAAGGTAGTTACCACCGATGATGGCGACGAACGCCATGATGATCCCGATAAGGCTTAAAACATCCATCAGAGACACGCCTCGACAATGTGCTTGCCGATGTCGTCGAGGCTGTACACCGCGTCGGCGAGGTCGGCTTTAACGATGGCCATCGGCATGCCGTAGATCACGCAGCTTGCCTCATCCTGTGCCCACACCGCGCTGCCGCCCTGCTTGAGCAGACGCGCACCTTCACGGCCGTCGGCGCCCATGCCGGTCAACACCACCGCCAGAACTTTGTCGCCGTAGGATTTCGCCGCCGAACCGAAGGTGATGTCCACGCACGGCTTGTAGTTCAGACGTTCGTCGCCCGGGAGGATTTTCACCGCGCCACGGCCGTCGATCATCATTTGCTTGCCACCCGGTGCGAGCAACGCCAGGCCCGGACGCAGGATGTCGCCATCCTCGGCTTCCTTGACGCTGATGCGGCAGAGCTTGTCGAGACGTTCGGCGAAGGCCTTGGTGAACGCTGCCGGCATGTGCTGGATCAGCACGATCGGCGCCGGGAAGTTCGCTGGCAACTGAGTCAGCACGCGTTGCAGCGCAACCGGGCCGCCAGTCGAGGTACCGATGGCAACCAGTTTGTAGGCCTTGCGTTTCGGCGCGGGCGACGAAACGCTGGCGGCCGGGGCGCGAGTCGGCGCTGGAGCTGGAGCCGGACGCGTTGGTGCACTGGTGCTGTGGCTGCTGAAGCTCGACGCTGCCGGAGCAGGCGTCGGCGCTGGTGCAGCAACCGGCGCAGGCGCGCTGTAGGCACTGAAACGACGGTTACTGCGCGAGATGCTATGCACTTTCTCGCACAGCAGTTGCTTGACCTTCTCGGGATTGCGCGAGATGTCTTCGAAATTCTTCGGCAGGAAATCCACCGCGCCGGCGTCCAGCGCATCCAGGGTGACCCGGGCGCCTTCGTGCGTCAGCGAGGAGAACATCAACACCGGGGTCGGGCAGCGCTGCATGATGTGCCGCACCGCCGTGATGCCGTCCATCATCGGCATCTCGTAGTCCATGGTGATCACGTCCGGCTTGAGCGCCAGCGCCTGATCAATCGCCTCTTTACCGTTGGTTGCGGTGCCGACCACCTGGATGCTCGGATCCGCTGAAAGAATTTCCGAGACGCGGCGGCGGAAAAAACCCGAATCGTCCACCACCAGGACTTTGACTGCCATAAACACTCCATTAGGTGCCGCGGGACGTTGTCGCCCCGCCGCCCCGGATTCAAATACGCCGTGCGGCGTAACGCTTGAGCATGCTTGGAACATCGAGAATCAGCGCGATGCGGCCGTCACCGGTAATGGTGGCGCCGGACATACCCGGAGTGCCCTGCAGCATTTTGCCCAATGGCTTGATGACCACCTCTTCCTGACCGACCAGTTGATCGACGACGAAGCCGATCCGCTGGGTGCCCACCGAAAGGATCACCACGTGGCCTTCACGCTGCTCTTCGTGAGCGGCGGAGCTGACCAGCCAGCGCTTGAGGTAGAACAACGGCAGCGCCTTGTCCCGCACGATCACCACTTCCTGGCCGTCGACGACGTTGGTAGTCGACAGGTCGAGGTGGAAGATTTCGTTGACGTTGACCAACGGGAACGCAAACGCCTGATTGCCGAGCATGACCATCAGGGTTGGCATGATCGCGAGGGTCAGCGGCACCTTGATGACGATCTTCGAGCCCTGGCCCTTGGTCGAGTAAATGTTGATCGAACCGTTGAGCTGGGAAATCTTGGTCTTCACCACGTCCATGCCGACACCGCGGCCGGACACGTCGGAGATCTCAGTCTTGGTCGAGAAACCCGGAGCGAAAATCAGGTTGTAGCACTCGGTATCGCTCAGGCGATCGGCTGCGTCCTTGTCCATCACACCGCGTTTTACCGCGATGGCGCGCAGGACGTTCGGGTCCATGCCTTTGCCGTCATCGGAAATCGACAACAGGATGTGGTCGCCTTCCTGCTCGGCGGCCAGAACAACACGACCGCCACGGGCCTTGCCCGATGCCTCGCGCTCTTCCGGCGACTCGATGCCGTGGTCAACAGCGTTGCGCACCAAGTGGACCAGCGGGTCGGCCAGGGCCTCGACAAGGTTTTTGTCGAGGTCGGTTTCTTCGCCCACCAGTTCCAGGTTGATCTCTTTCTTGAGCTGACGCGCGAGGTCGCGAACCAGACGCGGGAAGCGCCCGAAGACCTTCTTGATCGGCTGCATCCGCGTCTTCATCACCGCGGTCTGCAAGTCAGCCGTGACCACGTCGAGGTTCGACACGGCCTTGGACATGGCTTCGTCGCCGCTGTTGAGGCCCAGGCGCACCAGACGGTTACGCACCAGCACCAACTCGCCGACCATGTTCATGATTTCGTCGAGACGCGCGGTGTCGACCCGCACGGTGGTCTCGGCTTCGCTAGCCGGTTTTTCCGGTGGCGGCGCAGCGGCGGCACGGGCCGGAGCCGGTGCAGCAGCGGCAGCCGCTTTCGGCGCTTCGGCTTTCGGCTCAGGCTTGGGAGCTGCCTTCGGCGCAGCAGCCGGAGCGGCCGCAGCCTTGGCGGCAGGCGCAGCCACCGTGGAAGCAGCGCCGGCAGTCGCGGCGCCAACGTCAGTGAACTTGCCTTTGCCGTGCAATTCGTCGAGCAGCGATTCGAACTCGTGATCGCTGATCAGATCGCTGCCGGCTGCGGCGGCTGCCGGCGCGGCTGGCGCAGCCGGTGCCGAGGCGATCGCCGATTCCAGTGCTTCAACGGCAAAGTTGCCCTTGCCATGCAGTTGATCGAGCAGGGCTTCGAATTCGTCGTCGGTGATATCCGAGCTGTCGCCCGCCGCCGGGGCTACCGCAGCCGCTGCGGTCGGAGCCACGGCATCCGCCGCGAACTGGCCTTTGCCATGCAACTGATCGAGCAAAGACTCGAACTCGGCGTCAGTGATTTCGTCGCTCGCGGCTTCAGCCGCCGTTTGCGCAGGTGCAACAGCGGCCGGGGCTTCAGCTTCAGCCTTGACGGCGTTCAGCGAGTCCAGCAGTTGTTCAAATTCGTTATCGGTGATGTCGCCAGACGCGTCGCCTTCGACGACCAGTTCTTCGATCATCTCGGCCACCGGCGATGCCGGGGCGGCATCCGCCGATTGCGGTTCGGCCAGACGCGCCAGGGCGGCCAGCAGTTCCGGGGTGGCAGCGGTGATCGGTGCACGCTCACGGACTTCGCTGAACATGCTGTTCACCGCGTCCAGTGCTTCGAGGACAACGTCCATCAGTTCTGCATCAACGCGACGCTCACCCTTGCGCAGGATGTCGAACACGTTTTCGGCGATGTGACAGCACTCCACCAGCTCATTGAGCTGAAGGAAGCCGGCGCCCCCTTTTACAGTGTGGAAACCGCGAAAAATTGCGTTGAGCAGATCTGCGTCATCCGGACGGCTTTCCAGCTCGACCAGTTGTTCGGACAGTTGCTCAAGAATCTCGCCGGCCTCAACCAGGAAATCCTGAAGGATCTCTTCATCGGCGCCGAAGCTCATTAATGGGGTGCTCCTACAGGTCTAAAAACCCAAAAAACCTAAAATTCCACAACTCTAGAATCCGAGGCTGGATAACAAATCGTCCACATCGTCCTGACCGGACACAACGTCTTCTCGTTTATCGGCATGAATCTGCGGACCTTCACCCTGCGAGAGATGTTTTTGTGGATCTTTTTCTGCAAGCATCGCGGCGCGGTCATGTTCGATGCCCGCAAAGCGGTCGACCTGACTGGCCATGAGGACGAGTTTGAGCAAATTGCTTTCGACTTCGGTGACCAGTTGGGTCACACGCTTGATCACCTGACCGGTCAGGTCCTGGTAATCCTGGGCCAGCAGGATGTCGTTGAGATTGCTCGACACCGCACGGTTGTCCGTGCTGCTGCGTGACAGAAAACCGTCGACCCGGCGCGCCAGCTCGCGGAACTCTTCAGCCCCGACCTCGCGACGCATGAAGCGACCCCAATCGGCGCTCAAGGTCTGCGCTTCATCAGCCAGACTGTTGACCACCGGCGTGGCGCTTTCCACCAGATCCATGGTGCGGTTGGCCGCGGCCTCTGTCAGCTTGACCACATAGCCCAGGCGTTCGGTGGCGTCGGTGATTTGCGACACTTCCTCGGCCTGCGGCATGTTCGGATCGATCTGGAAGTTGACGATCGCACTGTGCAGTTCACGTGTGAGCTTGCCGACTTCCTGGTACAGGCCACGGTCACGGGTCTGATTGAGCTCATGGATCAGTTGCACAGCGTCGCCGAACCTGCCTTTTTCAAGGCTTTCGACCAGTTCGACCGCGTGTTTTTTCAGGGTCGACTCGAAATCGCCCTGTGAAGATTCGTTATGCTCCATAGCTCCCCCGCGCGTTCATCAGCCGATGCGTTCGAAAATCTTCTCGATTTTGTCTTTCAACGCCTGAGCCGTGAAAGGTTTGACTACGTAGCCGTTTACACCGGCCTGAGCGGCTTCAATGATCTGCTCGCGCTTGGCTTCTGCAGTCACCATCAGCACTGGCAGGTGCTTGAGTTTTTCATCGGCACGCACGTGGCGCAGCAGGTCGATACCGGTCATGCCCGGCATGTTCCAGTCCGTTACCAGAAAGTCGATGCTTCCGCTGTTGAGCACTGGAATGGCAGTCACGCCATCGTCAGCCTCGACGGTGTTGGTGAACCCAAGATCACGCAGCAGGTTCTTGATGATCCGCCGCATCGTTGAGAAGTCATCAACGATGAGGATTTTCATGTCTTTGTTCAATTCGACCTCCAAGCAGTCTTAAACGCGCCCAGCACCTGGACGCGCCACTTCAATCAATCGGCGCAGCACTCGAAGACTGTCTGGAGCACAACAGAGCAAGACCGGTGCCGTTCATCACCGCACCAGCCTCGTTCGCAGTGTCCCCACACTGCCTTCAGCGCGCTCGCCACTCCCCCAAACGCCCCCGCAAACGGGCCGCGCACTGGCTGTGTAACTGGCTGACCCGCGATTCACTGACGCCAAGGACTTCACCGATCTCCTTGAGGTTCAGCTCTTCGTCGTAGTACAGCGCCAACACCAGTCGCTCACGCTCCGGCAAATTGGCAATCGCGTCCGCCAACGCTGCCTGGAAACGTTCATCTTCCAGATCGCGTGACGGCTCCATATGAGCACTCGCGCCATCCTCGTGCAGCCCTTCGTGTTCGCCGTCCTGCAACAGGTCGTCGAAACTGAACAGGCGACTGCCCAAGGTGTCATTCAAAATCCCGTAGTAATCGTCGAGACTCAATTGGAGTTCGGCCGCAACCTCGTGATCTTTAGCATCACGGCCGGTTTTAGCTTCAATTGAGCGAATCGCGTCGCTGACCATACGGGTATTGCGGTGAACCGAGCGTGGCGCCCAGTCCCCTTTGCGCACTTCGTCGAGCATCGCACCGCGGATTCGTATGCCCGCGTACGTTTCGAAACTGGCGCCTTTGCTGGCGTCGTATTTGGTCGAGACTTCAAGCAGGCCGATCATCCCGGCCTGGATCAGGTCTTCGACCTGCACACTCGCCGGCAAGCGCGCCAGCAAGTGGTAGGCAATGCGTTTGACCAGTGGCGCGTAACGCTCGATCAACTCGTACTGCGCGTCACGTGCCGACTTCTTGTAGTAGTTCATACCGCTTGCGGTCATAGCACGGGCCCTGCCGTTTGCTGCACGAGGCGCTCGACGAAAAACTCAAGATGGCCACGCGGGTTGGCGGGCAGCGGCCAGGTGTCGACCTTCTGCGCGATCGCCTTGAACGCCAGCGCGCACTTGGAACGCGGAAAGGCTTCGTACACCGCGCGCTGCTTCTGCACCGCTTTACGCACGCTTTCGTCGTAAGGCACGGCGCCGACGTATTGTAGGGCCACGTCAAGAAAGCGATCCGTGACCTTGGTCAACTTGGCGAACAGGTTGCGCCCTTCCTGCGGGCTCTGCGCCATGTTGGCGAGGACGCGGAAGCGGTTCATGCCGTAATCGCGGTTGAGCAGTTTGATCAGCGCGTAAGCGTCAGTGATCGAGGTCGGCTCATCGCAGACCACCAGCAACACTTCTTGCGCGGCGCGAACAAAACTGACTACCGAGTCACCAATACCCGCAGCAGTGTCGATCACCAGTACATCGAGATTGTCACCGATGTCGCTGAACGCCTGAATCAGGCCGGCATGTTGCGCCGGGCTCAGGTGCACCATGCTTTGCGTGCCGGACGCCGCCGGCACGATGCGAATGCCACCGGGGCCTTGCAACAGCACGTCGCGCAGCTCGCACCGGCCTTCGATGACGTCGGCCAGCGTGCGTTTAGGGGTCAGCCCCAACAATACGTCAACGTTCGCCAGACCCAGGTCGGCGTCCAGCAGCATGACCCGACGGCCAAGCTCTGCCAGCGCCAGCGACAAGTTCACTGACACGTTAGTCTTGCCGACGCCACCTTTGCCGCCGGTCACCGCGATCACCTGTACGGGATGCATGCTGCCCATGTTATTTCTTTACCTTGTCTTGCATAGACGGAGGCCACATTACTGGCTGCGCGTTCACAACCGGAACAATGCATGGCAGACCATCGATGTAGGTACAAAAACTGTTCATGAATACCTCAGCCTACCTGCTTGGTCGGGCTGTGATAGATATCAGCGAACATGTCAGCCATGGCTTCTTCGCTGGGTTCTTCCTGCATTTGCACGCTGACGGCGCGGCTGACCAGTTGATGACGGCGCGGCAGATGTAAATCATCCGGAATCCGTGGGCCATCGGTCAGGTACGCGACCGGCAATTCATGACTGATCGCCAGGCTCAACACTTCGCCAAGGCTGGCCGTTTCATCCAGTTTAGTCAGGATGCAGCCGGCAAGCCCGCAACGCTTGTAACTGTGATAAGCGGCGGTTAGAACCTGTTTCTGGCTGGTGGTTGCCAAGACCAGATAATTTTTTGAACGAATGCCACGCCCGGCCAGACTTTCCAGCTGCATGCGCAGGGCCGGATCGCTGGCTTGCAGGCCGGCAGTATCGATCAACACCACGCGTTTGCGCAGCAGTGGATCCAGCGCTTGCACCAGCGATTGGCCCGGATCGACGTGGGTCACTGGCACATTGAGAATGCGGCCCAGCGTCTTCAGTTGTTCCTGAGCGCCGATACGGAAACTGTCCATGCTCACCAGCGCGACATTCTGCGCGCCGTATTTGAGCACATAACGCGCGGCAAGCTTGGCGAGTGTAGTGGTCTTGCCCATGCCGGCAGGGCCGACCATGGCAATCACACCGCCCTCTTCCAGCGGCTCGACTTCCGGTACGGCAATCATCCGTGCCAGGTGCGCGAGCAACATGCGCCAGGCCTGACGCGGTTCTTCGATATCGGTGATCATCGCCAGCAGATCGCGCGACAACGGGCCGGACAAACCGATACGTTGCAGACGGCGATACAGGTTGGCTTGCGCCGGACGGCTGCCTTGCAGCTGATTCCAGGCCAGGGTGCCGAGCTGAACTTCCATCAGCTCGCGCAGGCTGTTCAATTCAAAGCGCATCGAATCCAGTGCACGCGGATCGACACCGCCGGAGGACTGCGCAGGTGCCGGGGCCGGACGCGCCGGAGCGGCGTAAGTCGGCTCGCTCAGCGGTTCAGCGGCGGTCAGCGGCAGGCCGGCCGTCAACGGCAACCCGGCAAAGATCTGGCGATTGCTGTTGCCGTCGGCTTCGCCACGCAGGCTCAACTCGGCCTGGGCGGTGACGATGCGCGACTGGGTCTTGCGCAGCTCGTCTTCGAGTTCCATGTTCGGAACCCGTGGCGCCAGCGCCGACAATTTGTAATCCAGTGCCGCCGTCAGCTCGACACCGCCGGCAATGCGGCGGTTGCCAATGATGGCGGCATCAGCGCCCAGCTCATCACGAACCAGCTTCATGGCCTGACGCATATCGGCGGCAAAGAAACGCTTAACTTGCATAAACCACTACCTCAGCCGTTGGGCCCTACTGTCGCAACGATGGTCACTTGCTTGTTGTCCGGTATTTCCTGGTAGGCCAGCACATGCAATCCAGGGACTGCGAGGCGGCCAAAGCGCGAGAGCATCGCGCGGATCGGGCCGGCTACCAAGAGGATCACCGGCTGACCTTGCATTTCCTGACGCTGCGCCGCTTCGATGAGCGAACGCTGCAGCTTCTCGGCCATGCTTGGCTCCAGCAGAACACCCTCTTCCGAGCCTTGTCCTGCCTTCTGCAGACTATTGAGCAATATTTGTTCCAACCTTGGTTCCAAGGTGATCACAGGCAGCTCGGACTCAGTGCCTACAATGCTTTGGACGATGGCGCGCGATACGCCGACCCGCACAGCAGCCACCAGCGCGGCGGTATCTTGACTCTTCGCGGCGTTGTTGGCGATGGCTTCGGCGATGCTGCGGATATCGCGCACCGGCACATGTTCGGCAAGCAGCGCTTGCAGCACTTTGAGCAGCTGCGACAACGTGACCACGCCCGGCACCAGCTCTTCTGCCAGTTTCGGCGAGCTTTTGGCCAGCAATTGCATAAGTTGCTGCACTTCTTCGTGGCCGATCAGCTCACTGGAGTGCTTGTACAGAATCTGGTTCAAGTGGGTCGCGACCACGGTGCTGGCGTCGACCACGGTGTAACCGAGCGATTGCGCCTGGGCGCGCTGGCTGATTTCGATCCATACCGCCTCGAGGCCGAAAGCCGGATCTTTGGCGTTGATACCGTTGAGCGTGCCGTAGACCTGGCCTGGGTTGATCGCCAGTTCGCGGTCCGGGTAGATCTCGGCTTCGGCGAGGATCACGCCCATCAGGGTCAGGCGATAGGCGCTTGGCGCCAGATCGAGGTTGTCGCGGATGTGCACGGTAGGCATCAGGAAGCCCAGATCCTGCGAGAGCTTCTTGCGCACGCCCTTGATCCGCGCCAGCAATTGCCCGCCCTGGTTGCGATCCACCAGCGGAATCAGGCGATAACCGACTTCCAGACCGATCATGTCGATCGGCGTCACGTCGTCCCAGCCCAGCTCTTTGGTTTCCATGGCGCGGGCCGGCGACGGCAGCAAATCCTGCTGGCGCTTGACCTCTTCCAACGCCACGACTTTAGCGACGTTCTGCTTTTTCCAGAACAGGTACGCGCCGCCAGCGGCCAGCGCAGCCATGCTCAGGAACGAGAAGTGCGGCATGCCCGGCACCAGGCCCATGACCGCCATCAACCCGGCGGCCACGGCCAGCGCTTTCGGCGAGGCGAACATCTGGCGATTGATCTGCTTGCCCATGTCTTCCGAACCGGAAGCACGGGTCACCATGATCGCTGCCGCTGTTGATAACAACAGTGATGGCAATTGCGCCACCAAACCGTCACCAATGGTCAGCAAGGCGTAAACCTTGCCGGCATCGCCGAAGCTCATGTTGTGCTGGAAGATACCGACAGCCATACCGCCGATGAGGTTGATGAACAGAATCAGCAGGCCGGCAATGGCGTCACCACGGACGAATTTGCTGGCACCGTCCATCGAACCGTAGAACTCGGCCTCTTGGGCGACTTCCTGACGGCGCATCTTGGCCTGGTTCTGGTCGATCAGACCGGCATTGAGGTCGGCGTCGATCGCCATTTGTTTGCCGGGCATCGCATCGAGAGTAAAGCGCGCGCTCACCTCGGAAATCCGTCCGGCACCCTTGGTGACCACGACGAAGTTGATGATCATGAGGATCGCGAAGACCACGATACCGACCACGTAGTTACCGCCGATCACCACCTCACCGAAGGCCTGAATCACCTTACCGGCAGCGGCGTGGCCGTCCTGACCGTGGAGCATCACCACCCGCGTCGAGGCCACGTTCAACGCCAGCCGCAACAGCGTCGCGACCAACAGAATCGTCGGGAACACGGCGAAATCCAGCGGCCGCAGCGCATACACGCAGACCAGCAGGACGACGATCGACAGGGCAATGTTGAAGGTGAAGAACACGTCGAGCAGGAACGGCGGCACCGGCAACATCATCATCGCCAGCATGACCAGCAGCAACAACGGCACGCCCAGATTGCCTCGACTGAGGTCGGCAACGTTTGTGCGAGCAGTGTTGAATAACTGAGAGCGATCCACCGGTTTTCCCCGTTCCTTTAAAGCAAACTTTTGACGCCCAGAGCGGGCTCACGGCGGGTACTGCAAGAAGCTTTCCAACTTTGACCAGGGAGAGAAAACATGACCAATGTAGACCTTCGCCTGCTCGCGGTAGCGGTTTGTCTGGTTCGAATTGATCGACTGAAAAATCCTCATCGCGAGCAGGCGAAGGCCTACAGGGGATTGCATTCCAGATGTCAGATTGAAATGCATTCCAAAATGTGGGAGCGAGCCTGCTCGCGAAGGGGCCCTTATGTCCGGCACAAATTTTTCGATTTAAACGAAGCTGTTTAAAAGACACCTGCAGACACGGTCTCAAGGCTACAAATCCTTGCGCCATTGCCTACAGCCAAGCCAGAATCCGCCGGCTTGTGAGCCTTGGGGTCGGGTTCTATTGTGGTCCGGTCGCTGACGAATCAGCGATCGGGTCTCGCAGCCCGTCGATCTCTGGACGCACAACACCCGCTTTTTTATGGCGGCTGTACGTGGGAGACCTTCGGCTCTGCCGGTTCTAGAGTCCCGGTCTGCGACCCGCGTATAGCTGCCACCTTCATTCGTCTCGCAGCGAACGTTGGCAGCTCCAATGACTCTAGGAGCAGTCGCAGCGCAGGACGCTGCTGGGGATTGCGCAACTGATCATGCTGGGCGAGTTGGCGGTGAATCGGGTGATGGATAATCTGGAATTGCCGAATTAACGCCTGACTACCGTGCAGAAAATCGTTCCCGTACTATGCGCGGGAACGATCCACAGTGATGGCTCCAGAACGGCTTGCCCCGCCCGGAAAGCCGCTGAAAGCGCTGATCGCCGCCACTTTCAGCCATGACGCCTATCTGACTACGTCGGGAAATACCCCATTGCCCGAGAGCGAGTCGCCCCATCAGATAAAAACACGTTGCGACTGCCCATGACCCCGTTGCTCACCAGCAACGAATGTTCGATTGCATACAAGTGCGGGTATGAAAGATTGACCGACACAAACCGCCCGTAATACAAGCCCCGCCCGCCATAGATGGGCGTCACGTCAACAAAGTTGTTATGCAAAATCCCCCATCCCATGGGTTGTCCACTGTTGTCCATGCTAACGGCACCGAACTGCCTGAACCAGGCGCCGGCCTCGGCTGCAGTCATGAAGGTATTGTTCAATATCAGCCGGTAGACATTCATCACCCGCACCGGATAAGAAACCTGGTTTTCATCGGCATCCGTCACAGTGATAGTGGTTGATTGATTACTTAGCCCCGACACTTTGCCATTGGCATCGACCGATGCTATGCCCGCATTGGCTGAACGATAGGTGTAAGGCGGCCGCCCGCCCGTTGGAACGCGCACTTGCACATTGTTGACAACCTCGCGCTCGCGTAATCCATACGCTGTGCCGCCCAACAGTTTCCAGCCATTCAAAAGCATCGTTTGCGTATCAATTGCCAGTTTTTCTGTGACTTTGACGGTATACCGCGCCACAGGAAGCACCAATGCCGCGTCCTCATCATCCGTGCTTTTCAGTGCTATTTTGCAGGTCAACGCACATCCAGAAAGATCCTTCAGAGAGTAGAACCAGCTTCGCGCCGCCTTGACGCTGATGCCTTGAGTCACTTCTTCGGCAGTCAACGCGGTACCGGGGCGCAATACCAACGGCTCAACGCCCTCGCTGCTGACCATGATCCAGACGCGCTGCCCGACCTCGGCAATCGGCAGCGGCGGCTTGACCACACATGTGAGGTCAGTCTGGATGATTCTCAGATCGATCAGCGGTACAGCACCGGCTTCGACGATATGCGGCCGAGTCAGGACGGGATCACCGTCACTGATTGTCTTGACCGTCAACATCAACGGCCTGGACTGGATCGTCTTGCCGTTTCTGATCAGCTCGTAAAGGACTTCAACCAGTTTTCCCAGATTTTCCGCAATGAATGAAGGCCGCAGCACAAAGAATGCAACGTTGTCAGCATTCAACGGTAGAGGAGCAAACGTCGGCGAACCCTCCCCCGGCGCCCCTTTGACCAGCAAACGCACTTGATCACCCGGGCGCGGACTGGCCACATGGACTCGCGCTCGGGCACCGCCATTATTTTCCAGCGGGTCAAGTACGCCATCAGGCGCACGGCGTACAGTTGGCGGCTGCAACGACTGCGCCGGATCGCCGATATACAACTCGAGCAACGCGGATGATTGCGGCAGTTCGTCTGGCCGCTCGATCCACCAGAGCACACTGAAAAACTGCTCCCGATAGAACTTGATAGCTTCGCCGTCCAGCCAAAATTCCAGATCTTTGTCTGCCCGGGTTTGATCAATCGGCAACTTGTCCCGAAAAACTACCCCGCCCGCATCGCCCCGCCCCTCCACATGCACCACATCGCCCAGGCGGGTATACGAAGCTGCTGCAACCTGAATATCCGTTCCGTACGGCACATGCGCAGGATTGAGCACACCATCAATGGCGCTAATGACCACCGGCGCAGGCAAGACAGGTTTGAAATCGTCTACACGTGCATACAGCTTTTCCGATACCAATGCAGGATTCAACGTGGCATGGCTGACCTCATACGAGACACCGACCGACCCTCGGATCAATGGAGCGATGTTGTTGCCAGTGACATTAAAGGCAATGGCCTGCCCTACCAACCGGTCGCTGACGTCGCGATACGTCTGATACAGGTGCGGGCGTCCGGAAGCACTGGTCCCCATCCAAGTCAATGTGACTCTGAAACCCTTTTTGATCCGGTCATCGGGACCGCACAACACCACGGTCTGACTTAGCGCAGGATCCAGAGTGCCGCCCACCAGATCCGTCATCCACGGCGCCGGCAGTCGCAACGTCTTTCCTTGCAAGGTGAAAATATAGATCTCTGAACGATCCGGCTCCCCCTCATCTTTGATGCGCCGGTAATCCACTTGCACCTGCCCGGACGCACTGGCAAGCACTATCGGATTGGGAATTTTGAAAGACTGAATCCCGATACGAGTAATCGATTGCTCTTCATTGTGCTCGACCACCTCTCCGCTTTGCGCCGTAGCCGTCCATTGAAGCCGGAGTTTTTGCCCCTTCACAAAACCAGTGCGCGTAATGATCTGAACTTCCAGGTCGTCGAATCCAACCTCATCAAGGCTGACCAGATCTTCATCGGCGAGAGGAACGAATACCGGATCGAGCCAGTTTTTGTCTGGATCGCTGATGACGGTCGTACGCTCCGAAAAGTCGCTGACGTTCTCTACCTGATCTTCGATCTGATAGACCACCACCGCCGGATTTGCGGGGCCCGCATCCCGGATATTCTCTGGCGAAATGAAAACACTGATCTCTTTTCCGACCTCGCTTTCCAGCACCGTGTAGGGCGTGACAGCAATGCCGTGGAAACAGAGTTTCAACTTGTCCCCTTTGGTCATGAAGGGCCAGGGAGGGATAACCGCCGTGACGCCCTCGGCAGCCACTTCCTCGTCAATGACCTGCCCGGGCTTCAACTGAAGTCGAGCCGGCTTGAGTCGTTGATGGCCGGGCAAGTCCGGCTCGGGATCGTTGCCACCCGGCGGATCGATCTTGAACCAGACTTCGATCTGCGCCCCCTCAGGGGGCTGACCGCTTTTGCGCAGAATCTCGTAGCGCAAGGTATGCACGCCGGCCGGAACCAGCTTCGCAGCGATGTGCATCACCACATCGAGATTACCGTGGTCAGCAGGCAGCACCGACGTGTCAACCAAATTCTCACCGACGTACAGTCGAATGGTGTCGCCTTCGGCCATATTCAGATAGGCCTGTACCAGCACCCGAAGTCCGTTGGCACTCGTATAAAGCAAGGGGCGGTTGACCCCCACTTGCGCCGGCGGAAAATCGATGCCTGTGAACTGCCCGGGGATATTGGGCGGGAACAACGAAAAAAGCCCCATACCTCCGTTGGAGTCAAAAGGGGTTATGTCATGTTGCGTATCGTCGATATCGTCCTCAATCGGCATCACCATCAAACCAATCATCGCCCTGCTCCTGAAAAATTCCGTAGCGGTTTGCCAAGGATCTGCAGAGGCCATTGAAAACCTCACGACAACATTCGACCACTGTCAGAACTAACAGGTGCGCGGGTTTTTCAGACAAACGGCGCTGACACCCGAGGAGGAAAATACAATCTGGCGGATGCGCACAGGGGGACGGATTTATTTAACCAGTGAGCGGGGCTTGATCGAGATTTTTCTGCTGACCGGGATGGCCCATTCGCGAGCAAGCTCGCTCCCACTGGGAAATGCATTCCAAATGTGGGAGCGAGCTTGCTCGCGAAGGGGCCAGTGAAGTCAGCGCAAATCGCCTTTTAAACTCAGGCGTTTAAAAGACACCTCCAGACACGCCTTCCAGGCTACAAATTCTTGCGCCATTGCCTACAGCTACGCCAGAATCCGCCGGCTTGTGCGCTTTGGGGGCGGGTTCTATTGTGGGTCGGTCGCTGACGAATCAGCGATCGGGTTTAGCGACTCGGACCATCTCAGTGCATCAGCGTTCGTGGCTTCGTTGTGGGACTCTTCGCCCGCAATTACGTTATGGCGGCTGTATGCGGGAGACCTTTGGGTCTACCGGGGTGCCTGTGACCGGTTCGCTAACCTGCGTACAGCTGCCACCTTCACTTGTTTAGCGACAGGGAAAGAGTGGCTCCATAACCTCAGGAGCTTCACCATGATCAAACCAACACCCAACCCGCCCGAAACCGACTCCACCTCCCCCTACGAATCCCTCGATTCAAAAAAACTCAACGATGCCGCCGAACGCGCCCTCGATCACTACCTGTGCCCACCCGGCTCTACTCCACCACCGCGTAAAACCCGCCGGATGTACGCCGTGACCGCCGACTTCAAAAACGAAGAACTGCTGGCCGATGCCAGCGAAACACTCGCTTGCGCCAGAACCATCGCCCATGACTTCGCCCACCTCATACCCGCGTCGCAGCGCAGGACGCTGCTGGGGATCGCGCAACTGATCATGCTCGGCGAGCTGGCGGTGAATCGGGTGATGGATAATCTGGAATTGCCGCAATAAAGCGCCGCCACTGATGCCCTCCTGTGGGAGTGAGCTCGCTCACGAAGGCTGACTTACAGGCAACACAGCTTTTCAGGCAAAAAAACCGCCGTTCCGAATCAACCCGAACGGCGGTTTTTTTCATCCAGTAAACGACCACTCGTCTGATCATCACCCGCACCTGTCAGATCTGACAGGTGTGCAATCGGCAATTAAGCGTTCTGATGACACCTGACCCTTTTACCGCTCAGGAGCGTCAGTCATGACCACAACCCAGACACCCGACAACGCCGTGTTGGCGCTCTCCCCACCTCGCGCTCCTGAAGCGACTACGCCTGTAGTGGGTGCCCATTATGGTGTGCCCAAACGCGAATATGACCTCAAACCCATGGGCCTGACCATTGACGTCGATCCTCCGCTAGCCGGTACGGTCGATGCGGGCGACGTGATCCGCCTGGTGCTGAACAACGCCAGCACCGAAGCGACAAAAACCATCCAGCCTGGCCAGGAAAATGCCGTTCATACCCTCTACCTGCCCAAAGGCTTGTTGCGGCCAAATCAACTCAACACGCTTGTTTACACCATCACCCGCGGCAGCGAGAACAGAGGCACGTCGACGCCTGAGTTGACCTTGCTGTACAACGCCATTCGCCCCGGCAATCAGGATCGCACGCCCGGCGACGGCGCCCACTCCGAACTGCAACTGATCCTGCCGCAGGACGTGATCGATGACGGCATTGATGCCGAGCGCGCCAAACAAGGTGTGCAGGTGTGCTTTACCTACCCCTACTGCCGCGCCTACGACGTAATCCGCTTGAACTGCAACGGCAAGGATGTCGTGCGAACCGTCTCCGCCGCTGAAGCCCCGGCCAGCCCTTCAGCCGAACTGACGACAATTTGCGTGATGGTTGGGGAAGATGTGTTCCAGCAGGCCGGGGACAATTCGAAGTTCGTGTTTTCCTACACCGTAACCGATCAGCTTGGCAACGGGCCAGACACCGACTCGCCGTACTCTGGAACGGTGGAGGTCGATGTTCACCTGAAGGAAACCCGACTGGTCGCCCCCGATCTGGCCGAAGACCCGGACGATCCGAGCGATGACCCAAGCACCATCGATCTGGCCAAACTCGGCGGCAAGGATCTCACTGTTCTGGTACACGCCTTCGCGCCGACATGGCAGCCCAACGACAAAATCCGCGTGACCTACACCGCCACCAAGCCAGACGCCCCGGTCGTATCGCACACCGTCGAGGCCGATGTCGGGCGCATTCCGTTCACCTACAAACTGATGGTGCCCAATGCCAAAGTGATCGCCGGCAGCGTGGCGCGGGCGAAATATGAACTGGTGCGCGACGGCATTGCTACTGCAACCTCCGAGACTGCCACGCCCAACGTGATCGGCGGCAGCACCATTGTGTTGTTGCCCCCTTTTCTGGTGGCACCGGCCGTTGATCCGATTGATGTGCTTGCCTATCCGAACGGGGTGACGGTGCGCATCGAGTATCTTGGCGCTGTGAAAGGAGACCGTGCACGACTGGTCGAGGTCAATCCGCCGGCGGGCTCGCCGCAGTTTCCATTGGTGGAGTTCAACAGCAATAAGCGGGTGAATACGGTGTTGAGCCAGGCGTTTTTGGCGGCCAGGCATGCCAAGGAAATTCGGTTGCGCTGGAATTTGAATCGGGACGGTGGTCAGGCAGCTAAATCTCCGCCACTGGCTCTTACAATCCAGCCAATTTCTCCTGAAGATTCGCGCTTGCCTAAACCGCAAATCAATCAAGGGCCAGAACTGGATGTCACTCAGTTGCAGGTCAGTGACCGTTTGACTGTGTCTCCCTGGCCCGGCGAAGCAAACGGACAAAGGTTGTGGTTGCGTTACGAAGTGGTGACGGACGCCATTCCCGCTGAGCCCTTCAACGACCTTGTCGGCGGACTTCACACCCAACTACCCGGTCTGAGCCGTGAGTTACCAGTTAGCTGGCTGAAGACACTCAAGCACGGCAGTACACTGAAAATCAGTTTTTGGGTAAACCTGGCCGGAGGAACAGCAGAAACTGAAGCTGTGCTTTTTCCAGTGCGAACCTACTTGATTAAATCACTGGTATTGACTGCTCCCAAACTTCTGGACATACCGGGCCCGACGCTGGACTTTGACGACATCGCCGATACAGGGGCGCGTATTGAAGTTCCGGCTTATACCGGGATGTCGGTAGGGCAGTCAGTAAAAGTCGAACTTGAAGGTGTGGCTCCGGGACACACAACAGAATCAAAAGATGTTGCAGAAATTGCTGCCCTGATCTTTTCGATCCCGCGACCGGTATTCATTGCCAATGCAGGCCAACCGGTCACTATCACCTATCTGGTTGCTAACACTATGGGCCAGTGGGAAAAACCTGCCTCCCCTCCACTGCAATTGAACGTTCTCGCCAATACTTGGCAAGACTCGATAACTGATTTCAATGGTAATACTGGGGGGTGGGTGTTTGGACCTGCATCGAGAAGGGCCACACTACAAAATGGCTACTATGAGAACAAGTCTTGGGAACACTCGGGAAATTCGGGTGTTGCATTGCACCGGACCTTTCAGTTCAAAGCGGCAAGAACCTATCGCTTTACCTACCGAGTAGCGAATATCAATCCGCAGCCTGACAATCTTCCACCGAGGATCAGCATAAGCACCTCAAGCGGTTTAGCAATTCTGGGAGTGTTTGTCGTTCCCCGAACAGGTGCCTATTACGAACAAACCGCTATTTTTAGAGTCCCGGTTAGCGGTTCTTACACAATTAATGTTGTGAGTCATGAAGATCGGGGAGGTGGTGCCAATGCGGATGGGGGGAATGAATACCGTATCGACAGTATTTATGTAAGGCGGCTATAAGCAGTCGGACAACCAAGCACAAAGGGAACGGATTTATTGAACCAGTGATTTAAACAGCGGGGCTTGATTAAGGTTTTTCTGCTGACCGGGATGGCCTTTTCGCGAGCAAGCTCGCTCCCACAGGGAAATGCATTCCAAATGTGGGAGCGAGCTTGCTCGCGAAGGGGCCAGTGAAGTCAGCGCAAATCGCCTTCTAAACTCAGGCGTTTAAAAGACACCTTCAGACACGCCTTTCAGGCTACAAATTCTTGCGCCATTGCCTACAGCTACGCCAGAATCCGCCGGCTTGTGCGCCTTGGGGTCGGGTTCTATTGTGGGTCGGTCGCTGACGAATCAGCGATCGGGTTTAGCGACTCGAACTCAAGTCAAAGGTGCATCAGCGTTCCAGGCTTCGTTGCGGATCTGTATTTTCGCGATTTCGTCATGGTGGCTGTATGCGGGAGACCCTCGGGTCTGCCGGGTGCCTTTGACCGGTTCGCTAACCTGCGTACAGCCGCCACCTCTCCTGTTTAGCGACAGGTTGTCGCGGCTCCACCTCAAAGGAGCTTCACCATGATCAAACCAACACCCAACCCACCCGAAACCGACCCCACCTCCCCCTACGAATCCCTCGATTCAAAAAAACTCCACGAAGCCGCCGACCGCGCCCTCGATCACTACCTCTGCCCACCCGGCTCCACGCCACCACCGCGTAAGACCCGCCGGATGTACGCCGTCACCGCAGACTTCAAAAACGAGGAACTGCTGGCCGATGCCAGCGAAACACTCGCTTGCGCCAGAACCATCGCCCATGACTTCGCCCACCTCATACCCGCGTCGCAGCGCAGGACGCTGCTGGGTATCGCGCAATTGATCATGCTCGGTGAGCTGGCGGTGAATCGGGTGATGGATAATCTGGAGGTGCCGCAGTAGCGACACGCGATGATCGTTCCCACGCGCAGCAAAGGAATGCCTCAACGGACGCTCCGCGTTCGGCTTTGGAAGGGACGCGGAGCGTCCCGGGCTGCATTCCTTTGCTGCGCGTGGGAACGATCATAAAAAACCGCCGCCCCGTTTTCAGCGGCTTTGCGAACAGTGGTCAATACCGGAGGATTTTTACTTTTCCATTCTTGCTCTTGGGCAATTCGAACTCGACCTCGCCGCCGACTTTGACGCTCGCCCGCAGGGCATCGGGCAATGGAATGCTGAATCGGTATTCTTTGGCCGTCAGAAAAAAACCCGTGGCTTCGGCAAAGGAAATACATCGTCCCGAGGGCTTCGGCGTGATGGTGCCCCTTCCGGTTTTTTCGTCATAACTGCTGAAAATACCTTTCATTGTCGTGCTCCCTTGCACTCGCCCGCATGACCGCGCCAGGTTCACGGCGCCACCTTGCATCAAACTGCAAAATCACGACAAGCGCACCTGTCAGAGTTGACAGTAAAGGGAGATCTCAGACCAATGGCTGCACAACGACGTCAGGAGTCGCGACGCAGATCCGGCGGAATCGGCAAGTCGTCCTTGAGCGGATCCGGGCGTTTGCCCTTGCCCGCACGGTACTGGCGGATCTGGTAGACGTAGGCCAGGACCTGCGCGACCGCGAGATACAGACCACCAGGAATTTCCTGCTCGAGTTCGGTGGAGTAGTAGATCGAACGCGCCAGCCCCGGCGATTCGAGGAGCATGACGTTGTTGGCTACGGCGATTTCGCGGATTTTCAGGGCGAGGAAGTCGCTGCCCTTGGCCAGCAGCACGGGTGCGCCGCCCTTCTCCGAGTCGTACTTGAGCGCGACGGCGTAGTGGGTCGGGTTGGTGATGACCACGTCGGCGTCGGGAATCGCCGCCATCATGCGCCGCTGGGACATCTCGCGCTGGGTCTGGCGGATGCGCTGTTTGACCTCCGGGCGACCCTCCTGATCCTTGTGCTCGTCGCGCACTTCCTGCTTGGTCATCAGCAGTTTCTTGTGGGCTTCCCAGAGCTGCACCGGCACATCGACAGCCGCGATGATGATCAGGCCGCAGGCCAGCCACAATGTGCTCCAGCCGACCAGCGTCACGCTGTGGATGATCGCCATTTCAAGTGGCTCGTGGGCGATCCGCAAAAAGTCATCGACGTCCGCCGACAACACTGCCAACGCCACGCCCAGTGTGATCAGGAACTTGGCCAGGGCCTTGAGCAGTTCGACCACAGCCTTGAACGAGAACATCCGCTTCAGGCCTGCCGCCGGGTTCATCCGGCTGAACTTGGGCGCCATGGAGCCCGCTGCGAACAGCCAGCCACCGAGGGAAATCGGCCCGATCAACGCGGCGAGCAACAGAGTGATCATGATCGGCTGGATCGCCAGCAGCGCCATCTGGCCCGACTGCAACAGAAACGCGCCCATGGAACCCTGATCCATGATCACTTCGCGCGACAGCGTGAAGTTCAGGCGCATCAGTTCCATCAGGTCTTCGGCCAGCATGCCGCCAAACACCAGCAGCGCACCGGCACCGGCCATGGTCACGGCCAGGGTGTTGAGTTCTTTGGAACGGGCAATTTCACCCTTTTCACGGGAGTCCTTTTTACGTTTCTCCGTGGGGTCTTCTGTTTTGTCCTGACCGCTTTCGCTCTCTGCCATGACTCAGCGCGCCCGTGCCAGTTCGCGTAACAACTGCAAGGCCTCGGTGGCCAGCGGCTGGTACTGATTGAGAATGTCCGCCAGACCGACCCAGACGATAAACAGACCGAGCACCAGGGTCAGCGGAAAACCGATGGAGAAAATGTTCAGTTGTGGCGCCGCGCGGGTCATCACGCCAAACGCGATGTTGACCACCAGCAACGCCGTCACCGCCGGCAACACCAGCAACAATGCGGCGCCCAGCACCCAGCCGAGTTTGCCGGCCAGTTCCCAGTAATGCGCGGTCATCAGACCGCTGCCGACCGGTAGCGTGGTGAAGCTTTCGGTGAGGACTTCGAAGACCACCAGATGGCCGTTCATCGACAGGAACAGCAAAGTCACCAGCATGGTGAAGAACTGCCCGATCACCGCCACCGAGACACCGTTGGCCGGGTCGACCATCGAGGCGAAGCCCATGCCCATCTGAATCGCGACAATCTGCCCCGCGACGGCAAAGGCCTGGAAAAACAGTTGCAGGGAAAACCCCAGCACCGCACCGACCAGAATCTGCTCGGCTATCAGCAGCAAGCCACTGAGATCCAGCGGGCTGACCGCCGGCATCGGCGGCAGGCTCGGCGCAATACACACGGTGATGGCCACGGCGAAATACAGGCGCACCCGGCGCGACACCAACGTCGTGCCGAACACCGGCATGACCATCAGCATCGAGGCGACGCGAAACAGCGGCAACATGAACGAGGCCACCCAGGTACTGATCTGGGTGTCGGTCAGCTGAAGCAGCGATTGCATGGCTTAGCCGATGACCATCGGGATGTTTTTGTACAACTGGATGATGTATTCCATGAACGTCTGCACGATCCACGGACCACCGATGATCAACGTCACCAGCATCACCAGCAGACGCGGGAGGAAGCTCAGGGTCTGTTCGTTGATCTGCGTAGCGGCCTGGAACATCGCCACCAGCAAGCCGACCAACAGGCTCGGCACTACCAGAATCGCGACCATCAATGTGGTCAGCCAAAGGGCTTCACGAAAGATATCGACCGCAACTTCCGGCGTCATGGCGAGACACCTCCAAAACTGCTGGCCAGGGTGCCGATGATCAGCGCCCAGCCATCAACCAGCACGAACAGCATGATTTTGAACGGCAGCGAGATGATCAGCGGCGAGAGCATCATCATACCCATCGCCATCAGCACACTGGCCACGACCAGGTCGATGATCAGGAACGGAATGAAGATCATGAAGCCGATCTGGAACGCGGTTTTAAGCTCGGACGTGACGAATGCCGGCACCAGAATGGTCAGCGGCGCCTGATCCGGCGTGGCAATGTCGGTACGTTTGGACAAGCGCATGAACAGCTCCAGATCGCTGGTGCGGGTCTGCGCGAGCATGAAGTCCTTGATCGGCACCTGGGCCTTTTCGACCGCTTGCTGGGCGGTAAGGGTTTCCGCCAGATACGGTTGCAGCGCGTCCTTGTTCACCCGGTCGAACACCGGGGCCATGATGAACATGGTGAGGAACAGCGCCATGCCGGTGAGGATTTGGTTCGACGGCGTCTGTTGCAGGCCGAGGGCCTGACGCAGGATCGAGAAGACAATGATGATCCGGGTGAAACTGGTCATCAGAATCACGGCCGCCGGAATGAAGCTCAGGGCGGTCATGATCAGCAGGATCTGCAGACTGACCGAATACTCCTGCGCGCCATCGGCGTTGGTGCCCAGCGTGATCGCCGGGATCGACAACGGATCGGCGGCGAATGCCAGCGGCGCGGCCAGCAACAGGGCCAGCGTCAAGACGATGCGTAACGCACCCATTACTTCTTATCCTTCTGATCCTTGCCGAGAATCTTCAGCAGATGCTGGGCAAATTCCGGGGTCGCTTTCTCGCTGGTATTCGGCACCTCGACCGGCTCTTTGAGCACATGCAGCGCGGTGATGGTGCCGGGGCTGAGGCCGAGCAGAATCTGCTCGTTGCCGACCTGCACCAGCAGCAAACGGTCACGCGGGCCGAGCGCGCGCGAACCGATCAGCTCGATCACCTGGCCCTTGCCTGCCGGACCTGCCTGCTGCACCCGGCGCAACAGCCAGGCGAGGAAGAAGATCAACCCCAGCACCAGCAACAGGCCGAATACCAGTTGCGTCAGTTGCCCGGCCACGCCGCTGTTGACCATCGGCGCGGTGGCGGCTGGCACTGTGGTCGCCGTTGAAGGCTCGGCGGCCAGCACGCTCAATGGCAATGCCAGCAAAGCCCAGAGAAACCGTTTCACTCAGCGCAGCTTCTTGATGCGTTCGCTTGGGCTGATCACGTCAGTCAGGCGGATGCCGAACTTCTCGTTGACCACAACTACTTCACCGTGCGCAATCAGCGTGCCGTTAACCAGCACGTCGAGCGGCTCACCGGCCAGACGATCAAGCTCGATTACCGAACCCTGGTTGAGTTGCAGCAGGTTGCGAATGTTGATGTCGGTGCTGCCGACTTCCATCGAGATCGACACCGGGATGTCGAGAATCACGTCCAGGTTCGGGCCATCGAGGGTCACCGGATCGTTGTTCTTCGGCACGCTGCCGAACTCTTCCATTGGCAGACGCGAGCCGCTGGATGCGTCGGCGGCCAGCAGGGCGTCGATGTCAGCTTGACCGTCACCGGTTTCTTCCAGGGCCGCAGCCCATTCGTCAGCCAGTGCCTGGTCGTCCTGGGCGTTCATATCGTCGTTCATCATTTGTCCTCGGCGGGCAAAAATTCAGTTAAATGCTTGGGGTAGGAGCGCCGTTTCAGCGACGCTCGATCGGCTCGATCACTTGCAACGCGAGGTTGCCTTTGTGCGAGCCCATCTTGACCTTGAAGGCCGGCACGCCGTTGGCGCGCATGATCATGTCTTCCGGCATCTCGACCGGGATCACGTCACCCGGCTGCATGTGCAGGATGTCGCGCAGTTTCAACTGGCGGCGCGCCACGGTGGCGCCGATGGGTACGTCGACATCGAGGACGTCCTGACGCAGCGCGTTGACCCAGCGCTCGTCCTGATCGTCGAGGTCGGACTGGAAACCGGCGTCGAGCATTTCGCGCACCGGCTCGATCATCGAGTACGGCATGGTCACGTGCAGGTCGCCGCCACCGCCATCGAGTTCGATGTGGAACGTGGAGACCACGATCGCTTCGCTTGGGCCGACGATGTTGGCCATAGCCGGGTTCACTTCCGAGTTGATGTACTCGAAATTGACTTCCATGATCGCCTGCCAGGCTTCTTTCAAATCGACGAAAGCCTGTTCCAGCACCATGCGCACCACACGCAGTTCGGTCGGGGTGAATTCACGCCCTTCGATCTTGGCGTGACGGCCGTCGCCGCCGAAGAAGTTGTCCACCAGTTTGAACACCAGTTTGGCGTCAAGGATGAACAGCGCGGTGCCGCGTAACGGTTTGATCTTGACCAGGTTGAGGCTGGTCGGTACGTACAACGAATGCACGTATTCGCCGAACTTCATCACCTGCACGCCACCGACGGCAACGTCCGCCGAGCGGCGCAGCATGTTGAACATGCTGATGCGGGTATAGCGGGCAAAACGCTCGTTGATCATTTCCAGAGTCGGCATGCGTCCACGGACGATGCGGTCCTGACTGGTCAGGTCGTAGCTTTTGACACTGCCGGGTTCGGCAGCGTTATCGGTCTGTACCAGACCATCGTCGACGCCGTGCAACAGCGCGTCGATTTCATCCTGGGACAGCAGATCCTGCACGGCCATGTCGTGTTCCTACTGCAGTACGAAATTAGTGAAAAGCAACTGTTCGATCACCACTTTGCCCAGCTCTTTCTGCGCCACTTCCTGGACGCTGGCGGTGGCCTTCTGGCGCAACATCTCTTGGCCGACCGGGGTCGCCAAGGTGGCGAAATCCTGACCGGAGAAGAGCATCACCAGGTTGTTGCGGATCACCGGCATGTGCACTTTGAGCGCTTCCAGATCGGCCTGATTACGCGCCAGCATGGTGATGCTCACCTGCATGTAGCGCTGACGGCCGTTCTGGTTGTAGTTGGCAACAAAGGCCGGCGCCATCGGCTCGAAAATCGCCGGCTGCTTGCCGACAGGCGCTGCATCAGCGGCTTCGGCAGGCTTGCTCTGAGCGCTGTGCATGAAGAACCAGGTCGCCCCCACGGACGCGCCAATGGCCAGCAGCAACGCCAGCACGATCACAATGATCAGCTTGAGTTTGCCTTTGGTTGCGGGGTCTTTCACTGCTGCTGTTTCGCTCTTCGCCATGCCAATAATCCGTCACTAATCGGGTTTTCACAGTCGCACGGCAAGGCAAGAGCAAGTGTTATGCCAGAAGTGTCGGCCGTAGCGCAGACAACGCTAAAGTCAAAGGCACCCTCACCCCAGCCCTCTCCCGGAGGGAGAGGGAGCCGACCAAGGTGTCAGACGCCAAACATCGACCTGAAAAACCGAGTCCATTATGGATTCACAACAGGAGTATCCGGTCGGCGTACTTCGCAAGCATCCCCCAATCAGTCCCCTCTCCCTCTGGGAGAGGGCTAGGGTGAGGGTTTTCAGGGGGCCGACCGAGGTGCAAGACGTCAAACATCGACCTGAAAAACCGAGTCCATTATGGATTCACAACAGGAGTATCCGGTCGGCGTACTCCGCAAGCATCCCCCTATCAGTCCCCTCTCCCTCTGGGAGAGGGCTAGGGTGAGGGGCTCTTGATTTTGCTCAGGCGTAATAGTCGACCGCGCTGCTGCCAATCACGCTGGTGGTTTGAGCGGCGGCTTCAGCAATGGTTGCAGGCACCAATTCGTCATCCGCCGAATCGAGGCGACCGCCGGCCGCGCTGGTGCGACCACTCTGGCCCTGCTGCGCCTGTTCCTGACCTTGTTGCCCCTGCCAGCCACGGTTCTGGTCGGAGACATTGACGTCGACCTGACCCATGCCCTGCTGGTTGAACATTTCGCGCAGGCGATGCATCTGGCCGTCCAGCGCTTCTCGCACGCTTGGATGCGCGCTCATAAAGGTCACTTGGGTCTGCTGGTCCGGAACCATGTTGACGCGAATATCCAATCGCCCCAGTTCAGCCGGCTGCAGCTGAATGTCGGCCGCCTTCAGATTGGCACTCGACAGATACATGACGCGATTGACCACTTCTTCAGTCCAGCCGCTCTGGTGCATGGCGATCGGCTGATTCACCGGTACCGCGTTCGCAGTCTTCGGCGTGGCCGCCTGCGTCAGTGCCGCCAGACGGTTGGCGAAGTCATCGACGCGGGTATCGCTGGTCGCCGTTTTGAGATCTTTGAGGCCGTCGTCGATCAAGCCGCTGAACGCTTTGTCACCACCCTGGCTGGTGCTGTCCTTGTCGGCTTGCACGTCGAGCATACTGGCCATGCCGGCGGCGAAGGTTTGCGCGGAAGTCAATTCACCGTCGGCCTGAGCCTGAGCCGGCGACGCTTTCGGTTGCGCCTGGCTGGCGGCGGAAATGTGCCCGCCCTGCTCCATCGCCATGCGCACGGCCGGCATTGAGTCGAGCGGATCGGCCGAAGGGTCGAAATCGCTGTCAGTGGCCGGTGCCGGATCTTTGACCGTCCCCGGCAGAGCGGCAAGCGCAGGCGTTTCGGTTTCAGGCTGGCCAGTCGCGACGACCGCCGGATTCTGCACAACTGGCGTCGTGACTACCGGCTGCACAGCGGTTGCCAATGCCGGATCGAGCGTCGGATCAACCGGCGCCGCGTCTACGACTGGCGTCTGGGCGGTGCCTGTGTTGTCGTCGCTGCTGGCGCTGCTGTCATCGGTCGCTGCGGTTTTGTCGGCAGGCAAGTCGTTGCCGCTATCGGCAACCGCCGGTTGTGCAGCGGCAGACGGATCTTTGGCGATGTCCTTTTTGCCGCTGTTGTCAGCGACCTTGTCGCGCGCCGACTTGGGCGAATTGTCAGCGGTGGCGACAGGCTTGTTTGACCCCTGATCGGCGAACACTTTAGCGAAGCTTGAGGCTTTATCCCCGGTGTCTACGGCCATAGCCGACGATTTGGCCGAGGCGGCCTGCGCCTTGGCCTGAGCGGCATTCTGAAGAAGGATGTTGGGGGTCGCAGGCATGAAACGGTCTCCGCTGCACTGGGATCGTAGGTACAGTTGCAGAGATAGCTGCAAGTGCCGGGCCAGATTTGCCTGGCGCTCGTAAAAAGCGCCGGACGGCGGGATCAGTGAGTAGTGGCGTGCTGTCGCTCGTCTTCGTAAACAGTGCGAATTTCAGCGAATTCGACGCTGATATCGGCGACCAGCCTGACGTTTTCTGCCGGACTCTTGTCCCTTGCTTCGCTTTCCAGCTTCTGGCACAGCACGGCCAGTCGAACCGCGCCCATATTGCTGGCGCTACCCTTGAAGCTGTGAGCAACCTCCGATAGCACTTCGGCATCGGCGGTCGTTTGCAGCACCTGCACGCGACTTTCGGAATCTATCAGGAAGGTATCCAGCAAATCCGGATAGTTCTCCTCCATGACGTCACGCAATGTATCGAGTACGTCGCGATCCACATGTTGGTCAGTCACTTGTTCACTCCTTGATCAAGAATTGCGCGAATTATGCCTCAACCTCCCAGGAAAACTCCACGCAGGCACTACGACCTTCGTCCGACCAACTGGCGTTATGCCCCAATTGCCGGACCAGACTGACGCCGCGCCCCGACAAACGGACACCGTCCAGCGGCCTTTCCATGACTCGCGCCACATCAAAACCCTTGCCGCTGTCCTCAACGCGAATCACCAGCCGGCCGCCCCCGCCTTGTGGCTGCACCTGCAGATGCACACGGACAAAGCCATCCTGCAGCGCCTCCAGCCGATCGTTGCGCTGCTGATAATAGCGAGCAAAACCCGCCGCATCGCGCTTGAGGCTGGAGTCCAGACCCAGCACGCCATGTTCCAGCGCATTGGAATACAACTCGGCCAGCACACTGTACAAAGCACCACTCTGCGCCCGCAACCCATGCACCTCAAGCAGCAACTGCAACAGGTACGGCAACGGATTGAAACGCTTTAGTGTGGCACCACGGAATTCGAAGCTCACCGACCAGTCAAGCGGGCACGACTGGCCGCTGTCGGAATACACCGGCGCCGACGGTTTGACCTGCGCCGGCTCCAGCAGGCTAACCTCGACCATGCTGACATCGTCGCGCGCCTCGCCACGAAAATCCCGCAGCGCCTGCTCGATATCCTCGAACAAGCGATCCGGCTCGCGATTGGCGGCGAACACCTGCTGCAAACGCTCGACGCCGAACAGCTGATCACTGGCGTCACTGGTGTCGATCACCCCGTCGGACAACAGAAACACCCGATCACCGACAGCCATCGGATGCACTTCCGTACGATCATCGAACGCCTGCGCACTCAGCACACCCAGTGGCAAGTGCCGCGCTGCCAGCGGTACACGCTCACCACTGGCGATCCGATGCAGATAGCCGTCAGGCATGCCGCCGTTCCACACTTCGACCGAACGCCGCTGAAAACTCAGGCACAGCAACGTGGCGCAGCAGAACATGTCCACCGGCAGGATGCGTTTGAGCTTGGCGTTCATCTCGCGCAGGGTTTCCGCCAGGCCGTAGCCCTTGGCGGTCATGCCATAGAACACCTCGGCCAGGGGCATCGCCCCGACGGCTGCCGGCAGGCCATGGCCAGTGAAATCGCCTAACAGCACATGCATGTCCCCTGCCGGCGTGTAGGCCGCCAGCAGCAGGTCACCGTTGAACAAGGCATAGGGCGATTGCAGGTAGCGGATGTTCGGCGCACTCAGGCAACCGGAATGCGCCACTTTGTCGAAAACGGCTTTGGCCACACGTTGTTCGTTGAGCAGGTAATCATGGTGTTTGGCGATCAGGTCGCGCTGCTGCAGCACGGTTGCCTGCAAGCGGCGCAAGCGATCCATCGCCTTGATTTTGGCGGCGAGGATCACCTGGTTGTAAGGCTTCGCCAGAAAGTCGTCGCCACCGGCCTCCAGACAACGGGCCAGCGCTTCGCTTTCGGTCAGCGACGTGAGGAAGATGATCGGCACCAGCGTCTCGCCCGCCAGCGCCTTGATCTGCCGCGCGGCTTCGAAGCCGTCCATGACCGGCATCATCGCGTCCATCAAGACCAGATCGGGTTGCTGCCGGCGAAACAGATCGACCGCTTCGGCACCGTTGGCCGCCGTCAAGACGTTATGGCCCTGACGACGGACGATGGTCGACAGCAACAGGCGATCGGCGGCGCTGTCTTCGGCGATCAACAGGGTCAGCGGCTCTTGCGCCTGCATGGCCGTCAACTGATGTCGAAGAGTTTGTCGAAATTGGAGATGGCGAGGATCTTGCGCACATCGGAGTTGCTGTTGACGACTCGCACGTCCGAATTATCGCCACCGGCGTGATCCCGCAGCAGGAGCAGCATGCCCAGTGCGGAGCTGTCGAGGTAGGTGGCCTCTTTCAGATCGACCACGATGGACTCAGGTTTCTTTTGGAGTCGCTCGTAGGACTCGCGAAACTCCTGATGGCGCCCGAAATCGAACCGCCCCCTGACCGAGATCGTCAGTTTGTGACCATCCGGAGAGACTTCTGTAACGACTGACATTGACTGGCTTCCTTGTCATTGACGAACCTGTACAAGGTTTAGCACTTGCACAGGGTTGCGGCAAGGTTAGAAGACAGATCAAAAGATCGCAGCCTTCGGCAGCTCCTACACTGATCCTCTGTAGGAGCTGCCGAAGGCTGCGATCTTTTGATCTTGCTTTAAAACGGATTCTGTCGCGGCAAACGCTGCGACAATTCATCGAGCAGCTTCTGCTCGCGCTTGTCTTCAAGGCGTTGCGCCTCTTCGCGATAACGTTGCACCAGTTTGCGCAAACCTTCGACCTTGGCGAACGCCTGCTGCCATTCCTCACGCGCCTTGTCGAGCTTGTTCTGGTGCCAGACCAGACTCTGGCGCTGCTGGTCGACGGCGGTGTCGAGTTGCGCCAGAAAGCCCTGAAAACCGAGCAGCCATTGCCCGCTCACGCCGGTGCTGCCGCGCACGATCCATTGCTGCGAGTAATCCAGACGAAAGGCATTGAGGTCGGCGAGTTTGCTTTCTGCGACTTTGACCTGACCCTGAAAATAGCCCAGCCGTTGCACGGCGGTTTTTTCGGCCTGTTCGGCCATGTCCACCACCGGAGCCAAGCGCGCAGCGCGGCTGACGGCCATGGCCGGTTACCCGCCCGCCGCAGGGGCGAACAAGGTCTCGAGATAGGCCTGGCTTTCACCCATGTTGATTTTGTCGTTGAGGCCCTGACGCTGGTAGCGCACTAACTGCGGTTGCAGGGAAATCGCCAGATCGGTCTCGCGGTCGCCGCCGGCAACGTAGGCGCCGACGCTGATCAGATCGCGGCTCTGCTGATAACGCGACCACAACTGTTTGAAGTACTGCGCGCGCTGCATGTGTTCCGGCGAAACCACCGCCGGCATTACCCGGCTGATCGACGCTTCGATGTCGATGGCCGGATAGTGCCCTTCCTCAGCCAGACGTCGGGACAGCACGATGTGACCATCAAGTACGCCTCGAGCCGAGTCGGCAATCGGGTCCTGCTGGTCATCGCCTTCGGACAACACCGTATAGAACGCGGTAATCGAACCACCGCCCTTCTCCGCATTACCGGCACGCTCAACCAGTTTCGGCAATTTGGCGAACACCGACGGCGGATACCCCTTGGTTGCCGGCGGTTCGCCGATGGCCAAGGCGATTTCCCGCTGCGCCTGGGCGAAACGGGTCAGCGAATCCATCAGCAGCAGGACGTTCTTGCCCTTGTCGCGGAAATACTCGGCAATTCGCGTGCAATACATCGCGGCGCGCAGACGCATCAGCGGCGCATCGTCCGCAGGGGATGCGACGACCACGGAACGCTTGAGACCTTCTTCACCGAGGATGTGCTCGATGAATTCCTTAACTTCTCGACCCCGCTCACCGATCAGGCCAACGACGATAATGTCGGCCTCGGTGAAGCGGGTCATCATGCCCAGCAACACCGATTTACCGACACCGGTACCGGCGAACAGACCCAGACGCTGGCCGCGACCGACCGTCAGCAAACCGTTGATGCAACGGATGCCAACGTCCAGCGGTACGCTGATCGGGTCACGGTTGAGCGGGTTGATCGTCGGGCCGTCCATTGGCACCCAGTCTTCGGCCTTCATCCCGCCCTTGCCGTCCAGCGCACGTCCGGCGCCGTCGAGCACGCGCCCGAGCATGCTCATGCCCATCGGCAAGCGACCGGTATCAGCCAGTGGCACCACACGGGCGCCCGGGGCAATACCAGCGACGCTGCCGACCGGCATCAGGAAGACTTTGCTGCCGGAAAAGCCCATGACCTCCGCTTCCACCTGGGACGGGTGATAGCTGTCGTCATTGATTACCAGGCAACGCGTGCCCATGGCGGCGCGCAGGCCTTCGGCTTCGAGGGTGAGGCCGACCATACGTAGCAGGCGACCTTCAAGAATCGGCGCGCCGGCAATCTCGGTGGCCTCAGCGTAAGTGCTCAGGCGCTTGGCGAAACTGGTGCGTTCAAGGCGCATCGGATTCGTCCGCGAGCGGCTCGTCAGGTGTGGCCGCCGGTTTTACATCTTCTGGAATGTCCAGAGTCAGATCCGCCTCGGCCGGGTGCAAAGCCTGCTCGTGCAACTGATCGAACAGTTTGGCCATGACCTGAGCGACGCGGGTTTCGATGCTGGCATCGATGCGGCTGTGCTCGGTTTCAACCCGGCAGCCACCCGGCAACAGCGCTTCGTCTTCGACAATGCGCCAGGTTTCCTCATGACGTTCGCGCAAAGCCTTGGCCTGCTCGAAGTCCTGCGGATTGACGTACAGACGCACATTCTCGACACCCAGCGGCAACAGCTTGAGCGCATCGCGCATGACGTGTTCGATCTGGCTGGAATCGATGGCCAGCTCGCGCTTGATCACCTGTTTGGTGATGTGCTGCACGAGGTCGACCAGTGATTTCTCAATCTGGGTGTCTTGCTCGGCGATCGGCTCGAACAGGTTCGCCATCAGTTGCTCAAGGCTGGCCAGCTTCGCCGCCAACGCCACTTCAGCTTCCTGACGAACCTTGAGCGTGGCGCTGTGAAAGCCTTCTTTCTCGCCGATGCCAAAGCCCTCGTTGTAAGCCTCCTGACGGATGCTTTCGAGTTCTTCCAGGGTCAGTGGCTGGACTTCTTCCAGCGGCACCTCTTCCATTTCCGGCGGTTCGGGTTCCGGCTCGGGCTCGGGTTCCGGCTTCGGCGGGTCGAAGCTGGGCATGGCCCAGGATTCGAAACCACGGACATCGCGGGCACGGATCAGATCCGTCACATCGTCGTCGTGCTTGTCCATGGGCTTAGATCATTTCCTCGCCGCCTTTGCCACCGAGTACGATCTCGCCGGCTTCGGCCATACGACGGGCAATGGTGAGGATTTCTTTCTGTGCCGTTTCGACGTCGCTGACGCGCACCGGGCCTTTGGCCTCGAGGTCGTCGCGCAACAGTTCGGCAGCACGTTTGGACATGTTCTTGAAGATCTTCTCTTTGACGCCTTCGTCCGAACCCTTGAGGGCCAGCACCAGCACGTCCGAGGACACTTCGCGCAGCAACGCCTGAATGCCACGGTCGTCGACATCGGCGAGGTTGTTGAACACGAACATGAGGTCTTCGATCTGACCGGACAGGTCTTCGTCGACTTCGCGGATCGAATCCATGAGCTGGCCTTCGATCGAGCTGTCGAGGAAGTTCATGATGTCTGCCGCACGCTTGATGCCGCCCAGGGTGGTGCGCGAGGCATTCGAGTTGCCGGAGAACTGCTTCTCGAGAATCTGGTTCAGCTCTTTCAGTGCTGCTGGTTGTACGGTGTTCAACGACGAGACGCGCAGGATGATGTCCAGACGCACCTTGTGGTCGAAGTTGCCCAGCACTTCACCGGCCTGATCCGGGTCGAGGTACGCCACCACGATCGCCTGAATCTGCGGGTGTTCGTAACGGATCACGTCGGCAACGGCGCGTGGCTCCATCCATTTCAGGCTGTCGAGGCCACTGGTGTTGCCACCGAGCAGGATGCGGTCGATCAGGCCGTTGGCCTTGTCTTCACCCAGGGCCTGGGTGAGCATTTTGCGCACGTAGTCGTCGGAACCGACGCCTAGGCTGGTCTGGTCGCCGACGATATCGACGAACTCGCTCATGACCTGCTCGACCTGCTCGCGATGGACGTTGCCCATCTGGGCCATGGCCACGCCGACACGCTGAACCTCTTTCGGGCCCATGTGGCGCAGCACTTGTGCGGCGTCGGTCGAACCCAGGGACAGCAGCAGAATCGCGGCTTTGTCGACCTTGGTCAGTTTGACGGTAGCGGCTCGGTTATCACTCATCTGCGTTAATCCACTCTTTCACGACCTGAGCCACGCGACCCGGATCCTCGGCCACCAGACTCTTGATTGCATTCAGTTGCGCGTCATAACCCTCACTTGGGCTCGGCAACAGAATGCTCTGCGGACCACCGAGGCTTACGCGGTCGTTGGCCAGGTCGCCGTCCAGGCCGCCCATCCCACCGAGTTCCACGTCGCTGCCAAGACCGGCCAGCTCCTTGCCTTTGCCGCCGCCGGTGATGTTGTTGAGCACCGGACGCAGCACACCAAACACCAGCACCAGGATGAACAACACACCCAGCACTTGTTTGACGATGTCCCAGAACCATGGCTGGGAGTAGAACGGAATATCGGCAATCACTTCGCCGCGCTCGGCGGAGAACGGCATGTTGATCACGCTGACGCTGTCGCCACGGCTGGCGTCGAAACCGACGGCGTCCTGGACCAGACGGGTGAAACGCGCCAATTCGTCGGCGCTCCACGGCGCGCGTGTGGTTTCGCCGTTGGCCGCGTTGACCTTGACCTGATCGTCGACCACCACCGACACCGACAGACGATTCAGGCGACCCTGCTGCTGTTTGGTGTGGCTGATGGAACGGTCGAGTTCGAAGTTCTTGGTCGATTGTTGACGCTTGTCTGCCGGGTATGGCGCGAGCATCGGCTGGCCGGTGGCCGGGTCCATGATCTGCTGACCGTTGGCATCAACCAACGGCTGGCCTGGCTGCACCATAGCGGCCGGCGCTGCGGCGCCACCGGTGGTTTGCGGCGCCGAGGCTGGCGACGGCGGCTGGTTGCTCAGAGCACCCGGCACACCTTGCGGGCCATTGCTGGCGGTGCGTTGTTCGTTGACCGACTGCTCGCTGCGCAACGCCGGTTGATCCGGGTTGAACTGCTCGGCAGTCGACTCGACGGCATTGAAATCGATGTCGGCCGAGACCTCAGCCTTGTAGCGATCATTGCCCAATACCGGCTGCAGAATGTTGTGCACGCGCTGGGTGAGCATGCTTTCCATGCGGCGGCTGTAATCGAACTGCTTGCCGGCCATGGTCATTTCGGAGTTCTCCGCCTGATCAGAGAGCAGGTTGCCCTTCTGGTCGACGACGGTGATCTGCGACTTGCTCAATTCAGGAACGGAGGTGGCCACCAGGTTGATGATCGCCACCACCTGACCCGGCTCCAGCGAACGACCGGAATACAACTCGACCAAAACCGAAGCACTTGGCTTGCGTTCATCTCGCACGAACACCGAACTCTTCGGAATCGCCAGGTGCACGCGGGCACCCTTGACGTTGTTCAGGCTGGAGATGGTCCGCGCCAGTTCACCTTCGAGGCCACGACGGTAGCGCGTCGCTTCCATGAACTGACTGGTGCCCAGCCCCTGTTCCTTGTCGAGGATTTCAAAACCGATGTTGCCGTCGCTGGGAGTGACACCAGCAGCGGCGAGTTTCATCCGCGCACGGGACAGGTCATCGGCCTTGACCAGCAAGGCGCCGGAGTTCGGTTCGACGGTGTAAGGAATGTCAGCAGAGGCCAGGGTGTCCATGACCTGCTTGGCGTCCATGCCGGCAAGGCTGCCGTACAACGGACGGTAATCCGGCTGCTGCGACCACAGCACCACGGCAAAGCCAATCGCCACGCTCGCAGCCAGGCCGACCAACAGGCCCACCTGACGCAGCATGGTCATCTCGGAGAGGTTTTCCAGGAAGGACAAGCCGAACAGCGGCGGTTTGCCGTCTATTGGGGTGGCCTTGGCCGGAACGTTATCGGCGACTGCTTCTGCCATGACTCAATCTCGTCCTTAAACCGGCATCTGCATGATGTCTTGATAAGCCTGAACCAGCTTGTTGCGTACCTGGGTCAGAGCCTGGAACGACACGCTGGCTTTTTGCGAAGCGACCATCACGTCCGTCAGATCGACGCCGCTCTTGCCCACTTCGAATGCGTTGGCCAACTGAGTCGACGCCTGCTGGGTATCGCTGACCTTGTTGATCGCCTGACCGAGCATGTCGGAAAAGCTGCTGCCCGCCAGTTCAGGGACAGCGGTCGTCGATTTCGGTGCAGACATGGCGTCCAGTTTCATGGCCTTCATGTCCATCATCAACCGATTAAATTCAATACCTTGGCTCATGGTCTACTCTCTTGGGCGGCCCGCAATTTTTTGACACTCACTCGGCGGGTACACAGGTATTAGCAACAAGGGTGCCAGCTCATGGGCACCCCTTTCAGAAAAGCGTTTTCAAATCGTTGCGCCAGACGTCAGGTGGCGAACAGATAACCTTCGACGTCCATTCCGGCATCGCGCATTTGCGCCAGCTTGTAGCGCAGGGTGCGCGGGCTGATACCGAGCTTTTCCGCCGCTTCTTTACGTCGGCCGCGCTCGGCGCGCAGGGTGTCGATGATCATCTGAAACTCCCGGCGGCGCAGGTCATCGCCCAGTGCACCGGCCGAATCCGCTTCGATTTCAACCTCGCGAAGCACCGCTGACACCGGCGCGACGACGGGCATCGTGGTGTACGTCACGGGACCGGCCAGACAGAAATCCTGCGGCTGAATCAAGCCGCCCTGCTGCAAGATCAGCGCACGCTGAATGGCGTTATCCAGCTCACGCACATTGCCCGGCCACGGGTAAGCGGTCAGGCACGTCTGCGCTTCAGGCGAGAGTTTCGCCGCCGCGTGCTTCATTTTATTGACGTGTTTGGCCAGCAACCTTTCGGCCAGCGGCAGGATATCGGCAGTGCGTTCGCGAAGTGGACGCCAGGCCAAGGGGAAAACCGACAGACGGTAAAAAAGGTCTTCACGGAACCGCCCCGCCGCCACCTCGCCCGCCAGATCGCGGTTGGTGGTCGCGACCACGCGAATATCCAGAGCAATCGGTTTACGTGCCCCGACGCGCTCGACCTCGCGCTCCTGCAACACGCGCAGCAGTTTGGCTTGCAGGCCGAGGGGCATTTCGGAGATTTCGTCGAGCAACAGCGTGCCACCGTCGGCTTGTTCGAACTTGCCGGCTTGTGCGGCAATGGCGCCCGTGAACGAACCCTTCTCGTGGCCGAACAACGTGGCTTCGAGCATGTTGTCCGGGATCGCCGCGCAGTTAATCGCGATGAACGGCTGACTGGAGCGATGGGATTGCTGATGAATGTAACGCGCCAGCACTTCTTTACCGGTGCCGGATTCGCCAGAGATCAGCACCGTGGAATCGCTGCGCGCCACCCGCGCCGCCAGCTCCAGCAACTGCGCACTGGCCGGCTCGACGGCCACCGGACCGTCGCCGTCGCTTGTACCAATACTGCCTAGCGCATGCCGTGCCACCAGATCCAGCAAGGCCTTGGGTTCAAACGGCTTGACCAGATAGTCGGCCGCGCCCTGGCGCATCGCATCGACCGCACGCTCGACCGCGCCGTGCGCCGTCATCAGCAACACCGGCAATTGCGGTTGGCGGGCCCGCAACAGCGAGAGCAACTGGTGACCGTCCATGCCCGGCATGTTGACGTCGCTGACCACCAGATTGAACGCCTCACGCGCCACCGCCGTCAGCGCGTCTTCAGCGCAACCGACCGCGTGGTAATCGTGCCCGGCCAGCAACAACGTATCGGCCAGCGCCTCGCGCAATGAGCGGTCATCCTCGACCAGCAAAACCTTGATGCCCATGTCTTTTACTCAGCTCCGTGTACAGCGGAAAACAGCGGCAGGATCACCTGCGCGCACGTGCCGCGCCCGACCCGCGAACGCAGCAGCAATTCTCCCTGATGCGCACGGGCCACAGCCTTGACCACGGTCAGGCCGAGGCCGGTGCCGGTGACTTTGGTGGTAAAAAATGGCTCGCCGAGCCGCGCCAGAACCGCAGGCTCGATGCCGCTGCCACTGTCGCTGATACTCAGATGCAGGTTGTTGTCACGGGTGTAGCAATGCACTTTCAGGCGGACGTCGCCGACACTGGCCTGAATGGCGTTTTCGATCAGGTTCAGCAGCGCTCCGACCAGCGTGTCGCGGTTGCACAGCAGCTCACCGACATGACTGTCGCACTGCCAGCGGATGGGCAGATCCTGGACATGCGTCAGCGCCGCCGCTTGCAGAGCCTGCATCAAGGTGTTCGGGGTCAGGCGATCGGTCAGCGGCAACTCACCGCGAGCGAAGACCAGCATGTCGCGCACCTGGTGCTCCAGCTCGTGCAGGCGCTCTTTCAGGCGCCCGGCGAAACGCTGCTGGGTAGCGACCGGCAATTGCTGCTCAGTCAAATGACTGGCGTAGAGCAAAGCAGCGGATAGCGGCGTGCGGATCTGATGGGCCAGCGAGGCGACCATGCGCCCCAGCGAGGACAAGCGCTCGTGGCGTGCCAGTTGATCTTGCAGATGACGGGTTTCTGTCAGGTCGTTGAGCAGCACCAGTTGCCCCGGCTCGGCATCCAGCGAACGGGTGGCGATCGACAGGCGTCGACCATTTTTCAAGGAAACTTCATGACCGTCGTCTTCACGCGGGGCAAAGCAACGCGCAATCACATGGCGCCACAGCTCGCCCTCAAGCGGCAAGCCGAGCAGTTCGATAGCGGCAGGATTAGATTCGCGCACCATGCCGTGACCGTCGATGACGATGACGCCACCGGGCAACAGATCAAGGAGATTTTGCAGGCGGTTGGCCAAGCGTTCTTTTTCCGCCAGCTCCTGCATGCGCTGGGCACTGACGACTGCGAGCTCACCCTTGAGCTCGGTCACCCGCGCTTCAAGCATGCTGTAGGAGTCCGTCAGCTGGCTGGACATCTGGCTGAACAGCTCGAATGCCTGCTCCAGGCCCTGTCGGCTTGCCTGCTCTACGGAGGACGGCTGCCCCTCGGGACTGGAGGCAGTAGACATCTGGGCGTGGGGCATTGTGCTTTCTCGCTTGGCTGACCGTCAGTTAAACGGAACGTTGCGAGGGCTGTAGCAATACCCGTGCCTAAAAAAAACTGCTTATAAATGAAGCAGTTGAAAAACAGGCGTCAATCCTCCGCCTGTTCATCTCCATCGCGCCGGCTCATGCCGTACTTGCGCATCTTCTCCACCAGGGTGGTGCGACGGATACGCAGGCGTTCAGCCGCACGCGCCACAATGCCATTGGCATCGTCCAGCGCCTGCTGAATCAGGCCTTGCTCCAGACCACCGAGGTAGTCTTTCAGGTCCAGGCCTTCCGGCGGCAGCATGGCGTTGGCGGTGAAGTCCGGCGTATGGCCGTTGATCGCCACGCGCTCTTCGAGATCGCTGCGCAGGCTGTCGACCATTTGCTCGTCTTCGTCGTCGACGTAGCGGAATTTCTTCGGCAACTCGACCACGCCGATCACCCCGTACGGATGCATGATCGCCATGCGCTCCACCAGGTTGGCCAGCTCGCGGACGTTGCCCGGCCAGCCGTGACGGCACAGCGACATGATCGCTGCCGAGTTGAAACGGATCGAACCGCGCTTCTCGTGCTCCATGCGCGAGATCAGTTCGTTCATCAGCAACGGAATGTCTTCGACGCGCTCACGCAGCGGCGCCATCTCGATCGGGAACACGTTCAGGCGATAGTAAAGGTCTTCGCGGAAGGTGCCGATCTCGATCATGCTTTCGAGATTCTTGTGGGTCGCGGCGATGATGCGCACATCAACGCTCTGGGTCTTGTTGCTGCCCACGCGTTCGAAGGTGCGCTCCTGCAGGACGCGCAGCAGTTTGACCTGCATCGGCAGCGGCATGTCGCCGATTTCGTCGAGGAACAGCGTACCGCCATTGGCCAGTTCGAAGCGGCCGGCACGGCTGGTGATCGCTCCGGTGAAAGCACCCTTCTCGTGACCGAACAATTCGCTTTCGAGCAGCTCTGCCGGGATCGCCCCGCAGTTGACCGGCACGAACGGTGCGTCGCGGCGCTTGGAATGGTAATGCAGGTTGCGCGCAACCACTTCCTTGCCAGTGCCGGACTCACCGAGGATCAGCACGCTGGCATCGGTGTCGGCGACTTGCTGCATCATCTGGCGCACGTGCTGAATCGCACGGCTGGTGCCGACAAGGCTGCGGAACAGATTGGGTTCGCGATGACGGCCGCGCTCGCGTGCCTGGTCGTACATCTCGCGATAGACCTGGGCGCGGTGCAGGGAGTCGAGCAATTTGCTGTAGCTGGGTGGCATTTCGAGGGTCGAAAGCACGCGGCGACGCTGGTCTTCAGGCAAGTCAACGGAAGAATTATCGCCCATCAACAAAACCGGAAGGAACTCATCCCAGGTTGAGAGTGTCTTTAGCAAGCCCAAAAGCGCACCAGGAGCATTAACCGTCCCGATCAGTACGCAAATGACCTCACGACTAGACGACAAAGAGCCGACTGCCTGCTGCCAGTCATGGCTGCCGCAGGGTAAATTTTCTTCGCCAAGAAAATTTAGAATCACCGCCAAGTCGCGGCGGCGGACGCTATCGTCATCGATCAGCAGAATTTTGGTTTCACGCCACATGCAATAGCAACTTCCCTAGTCAACTCAATGCCCAAAATAAGGGGCAAGCGAGACGCTTGCAGGACACCATGTGCCTGTAGACGCCTGAAATCTGAAAACAGCCACTAGTTAAGTCAAAAAACCGTGCACAGTCAAATTTATGGCGCACATGTCTGGATTAACTGGAGGTTAATTAACCAAACAGATGGTAAACCTTTGCCGCCTTTTGCGCTTGCGTGATCTGCGACATCTCATTGGCTATCGCCTGCCGCTCACCCATGGCCACCTCAAGAAGCTCCTTGTAGACGTGGAGCAACTCCTCAAGGTTGTCGCGCAACGCGACCTCGTCCAGCGCAGCCTCAGCCATGACGTCTTCCATGCAGGAACGGCAAGCCAGATCCAGTTCACCAATGGCTTCCCAATTGCGTTCAGCGAGGGCAGTAACCAACGCCTCTCGGGTATCGGCGATTCGCTGCAATACAAGACTCATGACGATCTCCTTTAAAACTGCGGAGCAGGCACAGGGGCAATAGCATCCCAGCCTTCCTTGACCGTGCTCAGCAAGCCGGCAACCTCATCAAGAATGCGCAGGTCGCTGCTGATGTTCGCCTCGGCGAGGCGCTTCATCATGTAGATATACAGCCCATCCAGATCAGCCAGGGTATCTGCGCTGTTTTCCAGATCAAGGCCTTCACGCAGACCGCTGACAATGCCAATCGCCTTGCTGATCGAAGTGCATTTGCCAGGAATGTCCTTGCGCTCGATGGCGCCTTTGGCCTGAGCAATACGGGCCAGACCACCTTCCATCAACATTTGCACCAGACGGTGCGGACTCGCTTCGGATGTCTGAGCGTGTGCGCCGACTTTCTGATACTGCCGAAGGGCTAACATCGGATTCATGTTCTACCTCATTGCCACAATGACTCGTATAACCAGTGTATCGCCAACGAATCACAGAACTTTAGATCAAAAGACAAAAACCCGGCGCACGCCGATGAAGCGTAGCCGGGTTTTTGTCGTGCCCGCGCGTTACTTCGCGGACTGCTGAGCGTTAAGCGAGCTGAAGAACGACGTAATATTGCTCGCCGTAGCCTTCATCTGCCCTACCAGCAAGTCCATGGCGTTGTACTTGGCAGTCAACGTCTTGGTCAGGTTGGCGACACGCAGATCCAGCGCCAACTGCTGCGACGTGAGGCTGCGGGTGTTGTTGTTCAGAATGGTCATACGCTGATCAAGCAGACCGCTGGTGGTTTTACCATCAGCAGAAGCTTTGAGGTACGGATCGACCGCTTTGCTCATTCGCGCCAACAGACCGTTTTTATCGTCGGTGCCGGAGAACAGCTGCTGCACCTGACCAGTCATGCCTGGCTGAGACATGGCCTTGTTGAAAGCCGTCGCGTCCAGCGTCAGCTTACCGGTGTCGCGATCGGTCATGACGCCGATCTGCGACAGCACACCCAGCTCGCCAGGCGACGAAGTGGTCAATTGGGCACGAATGTCCGCAATCAACGTCCGCGGCAGAGAATCACCGGTAAACGCGGCCTGCACCGTCAACTTGCCATCTTCGTCCGGCGTTGCCTTGGACAGGCTATCGATGGTGGTCTTGAGCGTGTTGAAAGCGTCGACGAATTGCTGAACCGAAGCCTGCAAGCCCTTGGTGTTGGTATCGACAGAGACCTTGACCGCGGTGGGGCTGGCTTCCACCAGGTTCATGGTCAAGCCACTGATGGCGCCGCTCACTGTGTTGCTCTTGCTGGTAACGGCAAGACCATCAATGGTCAGCTTCGCATCCTTGGCAATATCGCCCACAGCCCCTGAGTCACCAGCGGCCGGGGTCGCAGACATGACCTTGGTGCCATCGATTTCCAGACCGGCAATACCACTGACCGTCAGGTCGGAGCCCGCGCCCGTCTTGTTGGAGCTGATCACCAGACGCGAAGCGCCCGAGCTGTCGGTCACGATGTTAGCGGAAACACCGTTGACACCCTGCGCCTTGTTGATGGCATCACGGGTAGTCTGCAAGGTGGCATTGGCCGGAATATCGACATTGTAATCAGTGCCATTCTGACTGATTTTCAGAGTACCACTCGGAATGGCACTGGCCGCGCCGCCGGCAAAGGATGCACTAGCTACTTTCGAGCCGGTGGCCAAGTTATTTACCACGACACTGTATGTGCCCGAAACAGCCGTGTTATCGGAAGTAGCGGTCAGCGTTGTCGGGGTAGACGAGGTCGCCGCGTAACCAGCAAACGCAGGGTTAGTCTTGCTGCCCAGATCGGTCATTGCCTTCTGGTAGGCCGCCAATGCGTTTTTCAGCGCACCGACACCGGAAATCTTCAGGGTGTTGGTTTTGGTCGCAGAATCGATCTGCGTCTGCTTCGGCGACTTGTCGGCGTTTACCAGCGCGGTCACGATCGCGCCGATGTCCAGACCGGAACCCAGTCCGGAACCCGGTAGAATTGGACTTGCCATGTGCATCTCCCTTCAGATTGTTGCCATTCTTTTGACCGTTACACGCATCTCGAGAACGGACAAACATAATTCATGCCAGCTATCAGACTTTGGCGTCAAACAATACGTGACTGGCATTGGCGAGGCTGTCTGCCAGCTTGAGGGCCTCTGCGGAGGGAATCTGTCGAACGACCTCCCCCGTCTCGCTTGCGATCACCTTGACGATGACCTTTCCAGAGTGTTCATCGATGGAAAACTCCAGATTGCGCTTGATCGACTGTACAAACTTTTCGATCTCCTGCACCGCCAGTTTCAATTTGGCGTCGTCCGAATCCTGACTCTTGGCAGCGACCGGCGCTTCAGTCTTGGCAACTTTAGGCGTCTCTGACGGTTTGTCAGCAACCGGCGTTACTGGCTTGGGAGCCGGATAAGACACGTTAAGCTTTACGCTCATGTCCATGCTCATCACCTCCTAACGAAAAAAGCGAGAGAGCGCGACCAGCGCACTCCCCCGCTCAAACTCATTCCGAAATTACTGAAGCAGCTTCAGTACAGCGGAAGGCAGTTGGTTGGCTTGAGCCAGTACGGAGGTCGAAGCCTGTTGCAGGGTTTGCTGCTTGGTCAGGTTAGCAGTCTCTGCGGCGAAGTCGGTATCTTGTACGCGACCTTGTGCAGCAGTGGTGTTCTCGGTGATGTTCTGCAAGTTCTGGATGGTGCTGGTCAGACGGTTTTGCGAAGCACCCAGGCTGGCACGAGTTGCACCGATGGCAGCGATTGCAGCGTCGATCGCGGTGATCGCGTTGTCGATGTTCTGCGAAGCGCCAGTTACGGTAGCACCGGTCAGGGACAGAGTACCGCTACCTACCGACAGGCTTACTGCGTCGAACTTGGAGCTCAGTACCAGGTCGATGTGGTTAGCCGAACCGGTGTTTGCGCCCACTTGCAGGGTCACAGTACCAGCCGAACCGTCCAGCAGGTTTTTGCCGTTCAGGTTGGTCGAAGCCGAGATACGGGTGATCTCGTCGGACATCTGAGCGAATTCAGCGTTGGTAGCGGTCTGGTCAGCAGTGCCGTTGGTACCGTTACGTGCTTTAACAGCCAGTTCACGCATACGCTGCAGGATGTCGGTAGTAGCTTGCAGAGCGCCTTCAGCGGTCTGGGCAACGGAGATACCGTCGTTGGCGTTCTGGATGGCTTGGGTGTTACCACGGATCTGCGAGGACATACGGTTCGAGATCTGCAGGCCAGCGGCGTCGTCTTTAGCGCTGTTGATTTTCAGGCCGGAAGACAGGCGCTGCATCGAAGTCGACAGAGCGTCGGAAGCGCGGTTCAGGTTTTTCTGAACGTTCAACGACGTGGTGTTGGTGTTTACTGTTAAAGCCATGACGAATTCCTCGTTGGTTGGGTACTGCGGCTTCCGGCCCTGGCAACCGCCGGGTATGGCCTAGAGAACCTTCGTAATAGTTATCGTCGGGTTTGCAGGTTGCTTGAGGGCTTTTTGAAAAAAATTTGCCATCACCCTGCCACCCCCGAGAAAACAAAGACTTAGCAGTACGTCAGCCGCGATAAAATGACGTCATAAAACCGACTGCGGCGCAAACCTGCGGGCCAGTGCTGTCGGCCTGCTCAGACCGGAACACTTTCCAGCAACTCGATCAATTCGTACTCCATATAATCAGCCAGCCCCAACCAGTCCTGGCGCTCCTGACATTCGAGCATTTGCATTAACAGCTGCGCCCACACCTGCTGAACCTCTACCGGGGCAGACGCTAAACATTGCTGGGCCTTTTCAAACACATCGACCATCGTCAGCGCCGCCTCGACATCGCGCCCGAGGCGAAACAAACCCGCACACTGGCGACATTCATCCTTACAGAGGCTCAGCGTACTCATTGCACAAACTCCGGGTTGAAGTCGGTTCCGGCGATCAGCGCCCCGGAGCGGCTGCTGTTGAGAAATTCGACCTGTGGATGTGCAGCGATATAGCGCTCCAGCACACACAAATAACCGCGAAAGTTGAGCTGTGTGGTCACCCGCTGACCATGGCCATCGCGCACCCAATGCCGCGCCTGATTCACCGGTGGCCCCAGATCGCCATCGCTCCAGCCCGCGTGAGTCTTGTTCATCGGGAAGGCGAAATCGGCGCCAAATAGCGTGATGCGAGACGCGCCCATTTGCACCGCCAGATCGACCGCCGGATGGATCACGCTGCCGCCGACGTGCAGCAGCGCGCGTGGATGCTGTTCACGCAACCCGGCGTACACCGGACTGGCCGAGTAACCGCCATAGCGCTTGCCCTTCCAGGCCCGCAAAACTTCGGGATCGCTCATGGGCAAATACACCAGCGGGATACCGTCAGACGCCTCGAACGGCAAATGACGGAAGCTGATGCGCTGATCAATGGTCACCACCAGATCCGGAACGATCCCGTGCTCAATCAACGGCCGATACGCCGTGTCGACACAGATGAACAGCGGGCGCTGAGCCTGATTCCGGAGCGCTGCCAATCGTTCAAAGTGCCCTTCCAGAGTCGGCCCGGTAGCGATCACGTAGATCTCGCGATCGGTGCAGGTACCAAACAACTGCGCCACATCGTCATCACCCAGCAGCACCGGCAAGCAGTCCTGCAAGCGCTGTTGAATGAACGGCGACTGCGCGTCGAATTCGCGATTGTTAAAACTCAGATGGACTTCATTGACCAGCCGATCGCGAATCTTCGCGTTGTAGTCATCGGCCAGCAACATCTCGGCAGGCAGGGCAAAAAACGGCGTGAACAAGTCCGGATGATCGGCAGCGTAAAACAACTCGACCCGCGGGTCTTCCAGCCACTGACGCTGATCGAGCAGTTGCACCACCAGCGCAAACAGCGCGCCATTGAGGATGTGCACGTACAAGCGTTGCAATCCCGTCCGCTCAAGCAGCACACCGGGCAAATCACCGAGACCGGTGCCATAGACGTGCAGTTGCGCCTTGTCCGGCAGGCTGGCCGCCTGAATCTGCGCTTCTTGGAGGCGATCGTGACGACTGGTGAGCTGGATGCCGTTGATGCTCAGCGTCGAGCCTAGCCCCTCAACCAATTGAGCCGCAATGGCCGTACTGTCTTGCGCCATCAGTCGTTCGAACAGCGCCGGCCAGCGCCGTTGCAACACCTCGGCATTGGCTTGAAAAAACTCGCTCATGGCGCCTCGCGCTCCCTTCCAGGCAAAAAAATAGCGTTCAAGGTTAACCTTGAACGCTATTTTTGTATCCGCCGTTTTTGCTCGGACTCAAGGGCGATAGATGATCGCCGAGCCCCATGACAGACCGACACCAAAACCGCTCAAGGCAATACGCTGCCAGTCGGAATCGATGACGTGTTTCTCCAGCAGCAACGGAATGCTCGACGACACGGTATTACCGGTCTCGACCATGTCCTTGATGAACTTCTCCGGCTCGCCTTCGAAGCGCCGCGCCACGGCATCGACAATCGCCGCACTGCCTTGGTGAATGCAGAAGGCATCGATGTCATCGGCTTTCAGACCGGAATCGTCGAGCAGTTCGTGCAAGTGTGCCGGGACTTTGAGCAGCGCAAAGTTGAAGACCTGACGACCGTTCATGAAGAACACGCCATCGGTGACTTTCAAGTGCGGTGCACCGGAGCCGTCGGTGCCAAACTTGGCCTTGCCCAGCGCCCAGGTCGGATCTTCACCCATCCACGTAGCGGTTGCGGCATCGCCGAACAGCATGGTGGTGTTGCGGTCTTCCGGATCGACGATTTTCGAGTACGGGTCAGCGGTAATCAGCAGGCCGTTCTTCAGGCCGGCGGCTTCCATGAAGCCCTTGATCGCGTAGATGCCGTAGACATAACCGGAGCAGCCCAGGGAAATGTCGAAGGCCGCCACGTTGGTCGGCAGACCGAGTTTGTCCTGCACGATTGCAGCCGTGTGCGGCAGGCCTTCTTCGTCACCGTTCTGGGTGACGACGATCAAGGCGTCGATCGATTCACGTTTCAGATCCGGGTTGCTGGCAAACAGCGCATTGGCCGCTTCCACGCACAGGTCGGAGGTTTCTTGTTCAGCGTCTTTGCGCGGCAGGAATGCCGAGCCGATCTTGCCAAGGATGAATTCTTCATCCTTCTCGAATTTTGCACCTTGTGCGTAATTGTCCACGCCGGCTACAGGAACGTAGCTCGCAATGCTTTTTATGCCAATCATTACGGCTTCCCAATAAAAAACAGCCCAAGACCACCGCTCGCAAGGATTTCGAGGGGCGCCGACAAACAGAAAACGGCCGCCACAACGGGCAGCCACGGGGAGCGCAAAGGGCTATCACTGGAATCGAAAACGAGCCAGGCGCCATCTCCCCGATCAATACAATACAGTGAAGATGCGCGTTATGACTCGCAGGTCACGCTATTTTGCCGAATCGGTGCAGATCGGGTTATTCGACCAACGACCAGTCCAGCGGTGTGCCGCGCTTGATCGGGGCGCGGGCGCGGCGACCAAGAACAGCGTCGGTGTGCTTGGGCGGCAGACCGAGGCCGGGGCGAATGGCGCGCAGATTGTCCCCGGTAAAGGTGTCACCGGCGGCCATGTCGGCCGTGACATACAGCGAACGGCGATAGACCAACGACTTGCGTTCAGCCTCTGTGACACCGTAATGCACTTGGCCCATGGCTTGCCAGGCGCGCTCGGTTTCCACCACCAGACTGGCCATTTCCGCCGGTTCCAGGGAGAAACTCGCATCGACGCCACCTGCTGAACGGTCGAGGGTGAAGTGTTTTTCCACCACCGTCGCACCGAGCGCCACGGCGGCCACGGACACACCAACGCCCATCGAGTGATCCGACAGCCCCACTTCGCAACCGAACAATTCGCGCAGATGCGGGATCGTGCGCACGTTGCTGTTGAGCGGGGTCGCCGGATAGGTGCTGGTGCATTTGAGCAGCACTAGATCCTTGCACCCCGCCTCGCGGGCAGCGCGCACGGCTTCATCCAGCTCAGCGATGCTGGCCATGCCGGTGGAGATGATCAGCGGTTTGCCGGTGGCGGCCACACGACGGATCAACGGCAAGTCAGTGTTTTCGAAACTGGCAATCTTGTAGGCCGGCACATCAAGGCTTTCGAGAAAGTCCACGGCGCTGTCATCGAACGGTGTCGAGAACGCGAGCATCCCCAGTTCCTTGGCACGAGCAAAAATCGGCGCATGCCATTCCCACGGTGTATGGGCTTTTTCATACAAATCGTAGAGCGAAGTGCCGGCCCACAGACTGCCCGGATCCTTGATGAAGAACTCACCTTCAGACAAATCCAGCGTCATGGTTTCGGCGGTGTAGGTTTGCAGTTTCAAGGCATGCGCCCCGGCCTTGGCCGCTGCCTCGACGATTTGCAGGGCCACGTCCAGCGACTGGTTATGGTTGCCACTCATCTCGGCGATGATGAAGGGCGGCGCATCGGCACCGATCAAGCGGTTGCCGATCTTGAAACTAGTCATGCGGGTGATCCTTCAAAACACGGGTGAACGTACAGGCACTCTGAGTGAACCCGGCGTCATGAAACACATTCAACGAGGCACGATTGCCCGGCAGTACCTGAGCGGTAATGCCGGTCAATTGCGGCCAGTGGCGGGTGACGAACGCTTCGCCCCGCGTCAGCAGCGCCTTGCCCCAACCCAGGCCGAAACGTCCCTCAAGCAGGTAGATCGAGACTTCGGCTTCAAACCCGCGCAGGTCATAACGCACAACGCCGACCGCGCCGTCGTCCGCCTCGGCGATCAACAACAGGCGTTGCGGATTGCGCAAACTCGCCGTCAACCAGTTCAGGTGCTGCGGCCAATCGATCACGCCGCTGTCCAGCGACCAGCGCCGTACCGTTTCGGCATTGCGCCCATCGAACAGCAACTGCGCGTCATCCAGAGTCGCCGCACGCACCTTGAGCACCGCACCGGCCAGTGCCACCGCGACACGCTCGGCACCCCGCCCGTCGACCAGTTGCCGCGAGCGTTCGGCCAGGCTCTGGCGCAAATAATGATTGCCGCTGACAAAGCCAATTGCGTCGCGCAACTGCTCGACACTGACCTGCTCACGGGCGCCCATGAACACATGCGCGCCCGCCGCGGCCATGACTTCGCCGTTGGCCTGCTGATTGTTCGACACGGCAATACAGATCGTCGGCAACCCCAGCGCCGCCCGCTCCCAACTGGTGCCGCCCCCGGCGCCGATAAACAGATCAGCTTCGGTCATGCGCTGGTAGAAGTTGCTGACAAAACTGTGCAGACGCCAGTTCGGCCGTGTCTCGGCCAAGGCCTGCATCTTGGCCCATGCCGGGTTATCGGCGCCTGCGACGAAGTCCACCTGCAACTCGGGAAAGTCCGCCAGCGCGAGCATCGCGTGGTAGGTTTGCCGCGCGGCATCGAAACCACCGAAATTGACCAACACCCTTCGCGCCGCGGGTTTGATCTCGATGGCCGGGCAGCTGAATTCTTCACGCAACATGGCATAGCGTGGGCCGAGCAAGGTGCGACACCCTTCAGGCAACAGCGGCTGATAATTTTCGTGCAGGCCCGAGAGATTCTGATTGAGCAGCAGATCGACGCTGTAGCGCCGCGTAGCAAGATCATCCACTGCCGCAATCCGTGGTGCCCACCGTCGAGCAGCCGTCTGCCATTGGTGATCGAGGCCGTAGTGATCGACAATGACCCAGTCGAATTCGGCGTGCCCCTCGAGCACCGTAGCCAACGCGTCGATGTCGGCCTGCCACGGCAGCATTGATTCGATGGCCTGCTGTGGATCTTCAGCGACATAGCGCTCAGGCAGCGCAAAAGTCTCGAAGCCCTCGGCGCGCAAGGCATCAAGGCGATGCCCCGGCAGACAGCGGCAGGCAAACGCGACGTGGCTGCCCTGCCCGCGCAACACTCGCGCCAGCGTCAGGCAGCGGGCAATGTGGCCGCTGCCGATGGTTGGCGAGGCGTCGGCGCGAATCAGCACTCTCATTGCAGCTCTCCACCGGCCTTGAGCGCGGCGTATAGGTATTCGGCGCGCTTCCAGTCTTCAAGGGTGTCGATGTCCTGCACCAGATGCCGGGGCAGAATCACCGGCAGGCTGGCTGGCGAATAGAGCACCTCGCCGCGCAACCACGCCTCAGTGCGCCCCCAGTAAAACTGACCGGCGTCCTGAAATGCTTCGGGCAAATCCTGCGAACGTGTATTGCGAAATTCCGGATACAAAGCGCTCAACCCACCCTGCCCGTCCAGCGTCAACGCACGCTGCACCGGAAAACCGAAACTGCACACGGAGAACGCGAAGGACTTGTCTGAACGCTGCTCCAGCAACTCGATGCCCTGGCGCAGATAACGTACCTGCAACAGCGGCGCCGTGGCATACACGCAACAGGCGTAATCGAACGCCGGCAACTGCTGCAAGGCATGCACGATCACTGCCGCCGTGCCGGTGAAATCATCGGCCAGGTCTACCGGGCGCAGAAATGGCACCTGCGCGCCATGGGCTCGCGCCACATCGGCAATTTCAGCATCGTCGGTGCTGACCACGACCTGATCGAACAAGCCCGATTCCAGCGCAGTGCGGATCGAACGGACAATCATCGGCACGCCGTCGAACGGCAAAAGGTTCTTGCGCGGGATGCGTTTGCTACCGCCACGGGCCGGGATGATTGCAACGTTGCTCAAGGGCGCTTTTCCAACAGGAACCAAGTGATGTCGTCCACAGGAAACTGCGGATCGCGGTGATAGACGAAACCATAATCCAGCAAGTGCAAATCGGCATAGCGATCGAGCATTTCACCGGCAAAATCGCGCTTGAACAGCTTGCCGCTGTTGCCACGATAGGACACTTCCACCGGTGCCGGATTGTAATACTCGGCGATCAGGATGTAGCGCTGGCTCAACTCGTACAACTGCGCATAAGCGGTCGGCAACAGCTCCGGGGCCAAGTGAATCAGCACGCCTTTACTCAGGGTCAGGTCGTAGCGGCGCTCGCGCGGGAAGTCGAACAGCGAGCCATGCCAGATCTGGGCAATGTCCAACGCCCGTGCCTGAGCACAGGCGCTGTCGTTGATCTCGACGCCGAACAGCTCACAGCGCGGCAGCAGTTGATGCAATGCCTGCAAATTATTGCCGGCGTTAGTGCCCAGTTCGACCAGGCTCTCGATGCCTGCAGCCCGACTCAGCGCTTTGGCAAACAACGCCAGGTTCGCCGCCACTAGCGGCTGACCGACATTGCGCGCGACGTACTGGTTGCCGAAGTCGCCCTGCCAGAACTTTTCCTGCTCACTCAAATGACGCATTGCAGATACTCATCCTTTGCCTCAGCGGCAATTATTCGGTCAGCCGACGCAATTGCTCGACCACGTAATCCTGTTGCGCATCGCTCAATAGCGGAAACAGCGGCAGGCTGATCGCCTCGGCGTAATAACGCTCGGCCTCGGGGAAATCGCCCTCGGCGAAACCCAGGTCGCGATAGTACGGCTGCAGGTGCACAGGAATGTAGTGCAGATTCACGCCAACACCGACAGCACGCAAGCCTTCAAACACTTGACGATGACTGAGGCCGATGCGGTCGGTCTGCAGCCGAATCACATACAGGTGCCAAGCCGATTGCGCCTCAGGCTGAGAGCTGGGCAACGTCACCGGCAGATACGCCAGCAAGCGATCGTATCGCGCCGCGAGGTCACGACGTCGGGCGATGAAGTCGTCGAGTTTGCTCAGTTGCGACAAACCCAGCGCGGCTTGCAGATCGGTGATGCGGTAATTGAAACCCAGCTCGATCTGCTGGTAGTACCACGGGCCGTGGCTCGGTTCGCTCATCTGCTGCGCATCGCGGGTCATACCGTGGCTGCGCAAACGCTGCAGGCGCTCGGCCAGTTGCGGCCGATTGGTCAGCACCATGCCGCCCTCGGCGCTGGTGATGATTTTCACCGGATGAAAGCTGAACACCGTCATCGCTGCGAACTCACCGCAGCCGACCGGCCGCCCGGCGTAGGACGCACCGACCGCGTGAGACGCATCTTCGATCACGGTGAAGTTGTAGCGCTCGGCCAGTTCGGCAATCTTGCGCATGTCGCAGCTCTGCCCGGAGAACGCCACCGCTACTAGCACTTTGGGCAAAGTGCCGTCCTGCTCGGCTTGATCGAGTTTCGCTTCGAGGGCGAACGCATCAACGTTCCAGGTCAGCGGATCGATGTCGACGAAATCAACCTCGGCACCGCAATAACGTCCACAGTTGGCCGAGGCAAGAAAGGTGTTTGGCGTTGTCCACAAACGATCACCCGGCCCCAGGCCTGCGGCCAGACAGGCAATGTGCAGCGCCGCCGTGGCGTTGCACACCGCGACGGCGAAGTCAGCCTGGCAACGCTCGGCCATTGCCTGTTCGAAACGCTCAATGCTCGGCCCTTGGGTCAGCCAGTCCGACTGCAGCACTTGGACGACGGCATCGATATCTGCCTGATCGAGGCTTTGCCGACCGTAGGGAATCATACCGAGAGCTTCGCGTGCAGATCAGCGATCTGCCCGACCGAAAGGAAATGCGGATTGGTGTCGGAGCGGTACTCGAAATCCTCGCTCACGGCACGCCCCTGCTCGCCGAGTTTGTCGACGGCAAAATCGACATCGACGCTGGTAAAGCGAATCGACGGCTGGATGGTGTAGTGATCTTCGAACTCGAGGGTCATCCGCGCATCGTCCAGCGGCACCATCAATTCATGGAGCTTCTCGCCGGGACGAATGCCGACGTTCTTGTGCGGCAGGTGTTCAGCCATGCCGCGCGCCAGATCGACAATGCGGATCGACGGAATCTTCGGCACAAACACTTCACCGCCGTGCATCCGCGCAAAGCTGTCGAGGACAAATTGCACGCCGTGGTCGAGGGTGATCCAGAACCGCGTCATGCGTTCGTCAGTGATCGGCAGTTCCTGTGCGCCATCGGCGATCAGTTTGCTGAAGAACGGCACCACCGAACCACGGGAACCGGCAACATTGCCGTAGCGCACCACGGCAAACCGGGTTTCCTGCTCGCCGGCAATGTTGTTGGCGGCGACGAACAATTTGTCCGAGAGCAACTTGGTCGCGCCGTACAGGTTGATCGGGCTGGCGGCTTTGTCGGTCGACAGCGCCACAACCTTTTTCACGCCATTGTCGATGGCGGCGGCAATGATGTTCTCCGCGCCATTGACGTTGGTGCGAATGCATTCGGTCGGGTTGTATTCCGCCGCCGGCACTTGCTTCAACGCCGCGGCATGCACCACGTAGTCGATGCCGCGCATGGCCTGACGCAGACGGTCAGCGTCACGCACGTCACCAATAAAATAACGCATGCACGGCGCGTTGAACGTCTGCTGCATTTCGTACTGCTTCAACTCGTCGCGGGAGAACACCACCACGCGCTTGGGCTGGTATTGCTCGAGCAGGCGCGTGATGAATTTGCGCCCGAACGAACCTGTGCCGCCGGAGATGAAAATCGATTTACCGTTGAACATATGCTGATTCCTGTCCGGCGCGCTTAAGCGAGCAACTGTGCCCAGTTGATCGAGGCATTTTCACCCAGGGTGAAACCTTTGCCGCTCAGCGCCAGGTTGGCGTTGTAAGCCGGATCCTGCGCGAAGACGCCGCTCCATTTCTCACGCAGTGCCGCCAGCGCTTCTGGCGCCTGCGGCAACTCGCCGGTATGCAGCACCTGCACCAACGGCGTCCACACGGTGAGGTAGCCGGCCTGACTCGCCTTGAGGCACAGATCGACATCGGCATAACCCTCGACGAACGTCACTTCATCCAGCCCGCCAAGCGCGTTGAACAGCCCTTTGCGCACCATCAGGCAGACCTTCGACACGGCCGAGTAATTCTGCTCGACGGCCAAGCGATGCATGTAGCCGTCTGCTGCGTGACTTTCGCCGATGAAGGCCGAACCCACGCCGTCGTTCAGGCCAAGAATCAAGCCGGCCTGGGCCACCTTGCCGTCACGGTCGACCAATTTCGCACCGACGATGCCCACTTCCGGACGCTGGGCGTGGTTGAGCAGCGAATCGATCCAGTTCGGGTTGACGACTTCACTGTCTGCGGCCAACAGCACCAGATACTCACCTTGAGCCTGCTCGCTGGCGGCGTTGTACAGCGCGACTTCGCTCAGCGGCTGATCGGCACGCAACACATTGACTTTGGCGTGGCGCAGCGTGCCCAGCCAGTCGTTGACCGCTGCCGATTGATTGGCGTTTGCCGCCAGCAACACTTCATAACGACTGTAACGGGTTCTGAGCAACACGCCTTCCAGGCAGCGGCGCAGCACTGGCAGATCATCGATGACCGGCACAATGATCGAAACCAGTGGCTGCTCGGTGTGGCGGTAATCGATTTGCCAGGTGCCCGGCGCCGTCGACGTGACCTTGGCCTTGTAGCCGCGATTGCCCAGATGACGCAGCAACGCCTGACGTTCGTGGGCGTTTTCTTCAAGCTCTGCCGCCTGAGTGATCAGCAACGGCTCGTCGAGATGCGCCAGACCGTCGAGGCCACCCTGCTCGATGATGCGCAACAGCAGGTCGAATTCCAGCGCTTTGCTGAAGTCAGCCTGATATCCGCCGGCGTCAAGCAACACTTCGCGGCGGATCAACCAATGGCGCGCCATCAGTGCCGGCACGCTTTGCAGCAGATCCAGGTTGAAACCCGGACGGAACACGTCAACCAGCGCGCCATTGTCCTTGCGCTGGATTTCATCGGTGGCCACCGCACGCACACCTTCGGCCGACATCAGCTCCAGACTGGCGCGCAACAGGCCGCTGGCGGTGAACTGGTCACCCGCTTCACCCAGCAGTAACCAATCGCTTGGCGACTGCTGGGCGCTCTGATTGAGCTTGTCGACAAAGTTGCTTTGGGTGACACGAACAAAGTGCAGGGTGTTTTGTGCCGTCGTCGCCGTCGGTGCTTCGCCGGTGGTGAACACGACAATCCTGAACGCTTTGCAGTGACCTTCCAGCAGGCTGTCGAGCGACACCTGCAACTTGTCGATGTCGTTGTCCAGATCGAGTAGGAAAATGCCGAATTGCGGGCCACCGCCTTCAGTCGCCAGATGTTGACCTATCGACTCGAGTTGTTCGATCGTCGGCGCGCGAGCCGCCAGCCACTGCAACAGGCGACCGGACTTCATTTTGCCGAAGACTGGCTGATGATCTTCGACCAGTAGCGCTTCGAGACGGGCGATCCACTCGCGCATGGCTTGCGCAGCGCTTTCGTCGCCGACGATGTCCAGTTGGGTCGCCAGACGTTTGACCACGGTCAGGTTGAACGCATTCAGATCATGGGCCTGCCACAACCGGTCAACCACACTTTCCGCCGTGTCGTTATTGCGCGCCTGCAACAGGTGCGCTTGACGGGCCCACACGCCTTCCAGTCCTTCCAGTTGCATGCGACCGGCCGGCAGGGTGTGCAACATGAATTCGAACTGCTCCAGACGCTCAAAGAATGCCTGGTTGTAGAACGGCATTTCAACGTACTGCAGCGGGCCAAAACGACGATCCGGCGCCTTCAGTTCCTGGTTCCAGGTCGATTCGATAATCAGCTCGGCAGTCAGCGCCCGCCCGGCCTTCAGGCTGTCGGCCATTGCCTCGAAACTCTCCAGGGCAAAGGCCTTGGCCTGCCCTGCATCCAGCCCTTCGATAGCGGTAGGCAACGAGACGAGAAACTCGGCAAACGCCTCTCGTTCGGCGACCGATTTGGCGTCGACGTAGGTCAGCGAGTGATACACATCGGTATTGTGCTCGGAGACACCGTAGTTGATCTCGCGCACTACGTACGGAATCGGCAGGATGCGGGCCTTGGCACTGGCCAGCAGGTAGTAGACGTGGCCGATTTCCTGCCACTGGAAATTGGTCCCCGGCGGCAACGCCGAGTGCCAGTTTTTCATCAGATCAGTACGGGTCACCGCGTAGAACGGCGGGATGTACTGGTTCATGTAGTCGAGGACGCGATCCTGCGCCCGCTCGGACGCATAGTCTTCCTGGACTTTCTTGTCGCGGCGGTAGTAGTTCACGCCATGGGCCAATGACAGGTACATCAGGCAATAGCCGTGGCACATGCCGTAGTCAGGGTTGGCATGCAGGAAACCGACGGACTCTGCCAGCGAATCATGCAGGATGAAATCGTCGTCGGCCGCCAGCACCATGTATGGCGTGGTCAGTTTCTCCACGCCATACGCCAGTTTGGCCTGCATGCCCCAGTAGGCGAACTGCGGCACATGGTGGTAATCGACGGCGTCAAAGTCGCCTTCAGGTCGTTCGAGTGTCGAATCGAGCACCATGATTCTGCAGGGCAAGCTGCTGTAATACTTCACCGCCCGGCGCAAAAACGCCGGCCGATTGTGAGTAATCAGGACGACGGTCAATAGCTCTTCGAGCGGTAGCGCCAGTTCAGAACTGTACTTGCCTTGCATAACTTCTCTCCACAACCGGCGACTCGCCGAAACAACGCTTGGTGATGTTGCGAATTAACGGACGCGACGCAGATAGCCGTCCGGCGCCACGGTGATCAACAGCTTGTTCTGCAACTGCTGGTCGATCTCGAAATCCTGGTTCTCTTCCAGGTATTTCCACACGGCGGTTTTCGGGTTGTCGCCCGGGCCCCACGGACGATCCGGGAAGAAATCGGCCGGCATGTCTTCAACCACGGTGTCCATGACCACGCAGTAGCTGTCGACCGACACCAGCGGTGCGTACAGACGCAGCTCTTCCAGTACGTGATCGTGGGTGTGGTTGGAGTCCAGAACCAGAATGACTTTCTTGCCTTTGGCCGCCGCCTGCACCTGGGCAGCAATGCCGGCGTCGATGCTCGAGCCTTCGATCATCTTGATGCGCTTGGCCATCGGGTGGCTTTCGATCGCTTCGCGGTTGTGCGGGCGAATGTCGAGGTCGATGCCCAGCACTTCGCCGTGGCCCTGCAGCTCCAGCAACGAGGCGTAGTAGATAATCGAACCGCCGTGAGCGATGCCGCACTCGATGACCAGATCCGGTTTGACCTGCCAGATGATCTCCTGCATCGCCATCATGTCTTGTGGCAACTGGATGATCGGACGGCCCATCCACGAGAAGTGGTAGCTGTATTTGTGCTTGGCCGATTCGTTGAAGAAATCGCGGGCCAGGCCGGTCAGTTTCTGGTCGTCACCCTGCTGGGCAATCTGTTCCCGGCACTCGGCTTCGAAGGCTTGGTTGATGCTGTTGTCGGTCATTTTAATAATCTCAAGGGTCACTGAAACGAAGCGCTGTCGACGGCGTGATAGACGTAGCGTCCACCGGTCATCCGCTTGATCTCTTCGAGGTAATTGGAATTCATCACAAACAGGTTGGCGCCCTCGGGCAGCGCGTCCATGGCCTCTTGCGGCGAGGACACCCGCGCGCCGCTCAACGGCAGATAACGCCCCTGTTTGGCCGGGTTGATATCCACCACACGATCCACCGCCACACCGGCACGTTGCAGGAACAGCGAATAGATCACGCCTTTGGACGAAGCGCCCCAGATCGCCGAACCCTGCTCGGGGGCGGACTGAATGATCTGCACGGCGCGATCGAGGCTGGCGGTGAAGCCGTCAGGCAGGGCCAGGCGCGGCACCGGTTGATCCGGAGTCAGGCGCAAGGTCGACAGGTCGGCGACGATGTACAGGTATTGGCCACCGAACAGGTGACCGGCCTCGTGCACGGTGCCGAACATCCGGCGCAGGTCATCGAGACGGAAATAATTGACGTGCTCGTAGAACAGGTCGAACCAGGCTTTGTGTTCGAGGATCCAGTCAAAGCACGGCACTTCGATGTAGATCTGCCCGCCCTGATTGGCATTGGCGATTTCCACGAGGAAACTGACCGGATCCTGAATGTGCTCCAGCACATGGCGCAGGACGATGGCGTCCGCAGCCAGACCCAGGCCCCGAGTGAAAGGTGCCTTGATCACGTCGGCATTCTCGCCTTCGTACGCCGGATCAATGCCGGTGATCGAATAGCCGAGGCCCTTGAGCAATTCCAGGAAATAGCCTTTGCCACAGCCGACTTCGATCAGCTCCTGGCCCTTGAAGTGCTTGGCGATGATGCCTTCGACGTCACTCAAGTGCTTCTGGAACTGGCCGGAATGCGCCTGCTCGTTCTGGTAATCGGCGTCGTAGCTGAGCTTGTCGGCGTCGAACGCCGCGTTGAAGATCAGACCGCTGCGCTCGTCCTGCACCAACAGCATGTCGGCACTGGCCGAGGCCTGCGCCGACGCGGGATCGGCAAAGGTGCGGTTCTGCAGCACCGGCAGGTCGGTGACCCGGTACAACTCGTGCCTCATTGCGGCTCTCCCAATAACTGTTGCAAGCGCTCGGTCACCGCCCAGAACGCTAAGGGCTCGTGGGTCGGATACGGGTAGTGGCCGAGGTTCAGATTCAGTGTCGCGCCACGTTCGCACAGGCGTTGTTCAACCAATGAACGCACCGACACCGGTTGGCCGCTGGCGCAATTGATCACGCCGTCGAAGTCGTGTCGTTGCAGGATCGCGGCGAGGTAACCCGCAGCGTTTTCAATCGGCAGAAAATCACGCAACTGCTCGCCGGCCGACATGTTGAACGACGGCTCACCGGTATCGATCGCCCGGTCCAGTGCCGCCAACAGGCTGTTGGGGTTCTGCCCTTCGCCATGCAGATAGAACAAGCGCGCCCACTGCAACGTGAACGGCAGTTCCTGCTGCAGGTTTTGCAAAAACAGGTGCAGCGTGTGCTTGGCCAGACCGTAAGGGTTGCTCGGCTGCGGCGCGGAGCTTTCGCTGAGCGGGCCGCTTTGCATGCCGTATTCGAAACAGGTGCCGGTGACCAGCACCTGCTGCACGCCCGCCTCGACCGCGCTTTTGATAAAGCGGTAATCGGCCATCAGGTTGTGCTCGAAATGAAACAGCGCCCGATAGTTCGGCAAACCTGGCCAGGCCAGATGCGCCAGTGCATCGACACCTGCGGTCAACGCAGCGACATCGAGATCGGCGGCGTGAATATCCGCGCTCACAAACTCGACGTCGTTGATCCACGGCATGCCTTGCGCGGTTTCTGCGTTGCGCGCCACCGCCCGGACGTCACAGCCACGGGCCAGCAACGCCGCAACCAGATGGCGGCCGACAAAACCGGTAGCGCCGGTAACCAGTACCTTCACAGCACTTTCAACTCGGGCACGGCGATCACAAAGCGGCCGTCCCACTGACGCACCTGCGCCAGTTGCTGACTGACTTCGTGCAGCAGGTTCCACGGCAGCACCAGCACGTAGTCCGGTTTTTCGATGTCGATCTGCGCGGGCGCAACGATCGGAATGCGACTGCCCGGCAGGAATTTGCCCTGCTTGTGCGGGTTGGCATCAGCCACCCAGGCGAGCAGGTCCGGTTTGACCCCGGCGTAGTTGAGCAAGGTGTTGCCCTTGGCCGCCGCGCCGTAACCGACTACCCGCTTGCCGTCGGCCTTGGCCTGCAACAGAAAGCGCAGCAAGTCATGCTTGATGCGTTCAGCGGCAGGCGCGAGGGTTGTGTAGTACTCGGCGGTTTTCACCCCGGCCTCCAGCTCGGCCTGCAACTGTTGTTGCACCGCTGGCTGAACCGGGCGGCGCTGGCCGTCCTTGCGCTGGACGAACACGCGCAGCGAACCGCCGTGGGTGCTCAGTTGGCTGACGTCGAAGACTTCCAGACCATTGCGCTCGCACAGGGTCTGCACGGCGGTCAGCGACAGGTAGGAATAGTGTTCGTGATACAGCGTGTCGAACTGCGCGCCAGCCATCAGCGTCAGCAGTTGCGGGAATTCGAAGGTGGCGACGCCGGTCGGCTTGAGCAGCGTCGCGAAGCCTACAAGGAAATCGTTGATGTCCGGCACATGGGCGAGCACGTTGTTGGCCGCCATCAGGTCAGCGCCCCAACCTTCGCTTTTCAGTTGCGCAGCAGTGTCGCGACCGAAGAACAGCTCACGGATCTCCAGGCCTTTTTCGCGTGCCGCTTGTGCAGTGCTGCGCGTCGGTTCAACGCCCAGGCAGGCAATGCCGCGAGCGGCGACGTATTGCAGCAGGTAACCGTCGTTGGCGGCGACTTCCACCACACGGCTGTCGGCAGTCAGGCCAAAGCGCTCGACCATCTCGGTGACATAGCGCTCGGCATGGGCCAGCCAGGTGCTGGAGAACGAACTGAAGTAGGCGTACTCGGCGTCGAACAGGCTATCGGCGCGGGTGTAATCCTCGGTCTGCACCAGCCAGCATTGCTGACACACCGCGACCTTCAGCGGCACCCATTGCTCGGCCTGCTCCAGGCGATCAGCGTGGACGTAGGCGTTGGACGGTGGCGAGGTGCCGAGGTCGATCAGCGGCAGGCTCAGCGGTGCTGCGCACCCACGGCAGTTCATAGACGCACTCCAGCAAAGTGTTGATCGAGCGCGGGATGGCTGGAGTCACGCGCTGACAAATTATTGACAGGCAACGGCCAGGCAATCGCCAGCCGTGGATCATTCACCGACAGCCCGCCCTCGTGCTCCGGCGCGTAATCGGCGCTGTGCAGGTAAAGCAATTCGGCGTCTTCGGTGAGGGTCTGGAAACCGTGGGCGAACCCGGCCGGAATCAACAGGCTGCGGCCGTCGCCAGCCTTCAGATGCTCGGCGTGCCAGTGCAGAAAGGTCTCGGAGTCTGGGCGCAGATCCACCGCCACGTCCCACACTTCACCGCGCAGGCAAGTGATCAGTTTGGCTTCCGGGGCATTGGCATTCTGATAATGCAGACCACGCACACTGCCCTTTTCACGGGTGCAGGAATGGTTGATCTGACGGATATGGAACTCACTGCCGAACGCACTCAGGCTGCCTTCGCAGAACAGCCGGGCAAAGTGCCCGCGCTGATCTTCGAAGCGTTTGTGCTGGACGCTGAACAGTCCGGCCAGCGGCAATGCCTTCAGGGAGAATTCGCTCACAACGCGCCTCGGTAAAGGTTCAGTTGGCCGAGAGTGACGTTGCGCATGTCATCGCCGTTCTGCCACGCCAAGTGCCAGTCGAGGGTCTGGGCCAGACATTGTTGCAAGGTCCAGCGCGGATGCCAGCCAAGTACTTGGCGTGCGCGGCTGCTGTCCAGACGCAGCAGGCCGGCCTCGTGCAGTTCGCTTTTTTCGATGCGCAAACCGCACGCCTGCGGCCAGCGGCTGGCGAGCAATTCGACCACTTCGCCGACACTGCACATGTCCGCTTCACCCGGGCCGAAGTTCCACGCCCCGGCGTATTCCGGGCCTTGTTCGTAGAGACCTGCGGCCAGTTGCAGGTAACCGGCCAGCGGCTCCAGCGCGTGCTGCCACGGGCGCACGGCTTGCGGATAACGCAGGGTCACCGGTTCATCGGCGCTCCACGCTTTGAGCACGTCAGGAATCAGGCGCTCAGGGGCAAAATCGCCGCCGCCCAGGACGTTGCCAGCGCGCGCGGTGGCCAGGGCCAGACCGTGCTCGGCGTACTTGTCCGCCGGGAAAAACGACGCGGCATAAGACTGTGCGAGCAATTCACAGCAAGCCTTGCTGCTGCTGTACGGATCGTGGCCACCGAGGGCTTCGTCTTCGCGGTACGGCCACAGCCATTCCTTGTTGGCGTAGACCTTGTCGGTGGTCACCAGCACACAGGCGCGCACGCAGCCGACCTGACGAATCGCTTCGAGCAGGTTCAGCGTGCCCATGACGTTACTGGAGTACGTGCCGAGCGGATCGCGATAGCCTTCGCGCACCAATGGCTGAGCAGCCAGGTGCAGAACGATCTCAGGCTCGGTGTCGGCGATGATTTCCAGCAAGGCACCGAGATCCCGCAGATCACCGCGCTGATCGTTGATGCCCTCATGCACCCGCGCCAGTTCGAACAAGCTCGGCTCAGTCGACGGATCCAGGGAAAAGCCGCTGACTTGCGCGCCGAGGCTTTGCAGCCACAGGGTCAGCCAGCTGCCTTTGAAACCGGTGTGTCCGGTGACGAGGACGCGTTTGCCGCGCCAGAAATCCGCACTCAGGCCCATTGCTTCCATGGGGCCTCCCCGCTCTGCCACAACGCTTCGAGATGGTTCTTGTCGCGCAGGGTGTCCATCGGATGCCAGAAGCCTTCGTGCTCGAAGGCTTTCAACTGTTCGTCAGCGGCCAGACGCGCCAGCGGTTCGGCTTCCCAAGTGGTGGCGTCATCGGCGATGTATGGCAGCACTTTCGGCGAGAGCACGAAGAAGCCGCCATTGATCCAGCCACCGTCACCGCGAGGCTTTTCGGTGAAGCCCAGCACTTGATCACCCTGACGCTCAAGCGCGCCGTAGCGGCCCGGCGGTTGCACGGCAGTGACGGTCGCCAGACGGCCGTGGCCTTTATGGAAATCGACGAGTTGCGCAATGTTGATATCAGAAACGCCGTCGCCATAGGTGAAGCAGAACGCCTCTTCATCCTTGAGGTAACGGCCGGCACGCAGCAGACGGCCACCGGTCATGGTTTCTTCGCCGGTGTCGATGAGCGTGACGCTCCACGGCTCGCTGTAATTCTGGTGCACGTCCATGCGGTTTTCACGCATGTTGAAGGTGACGTCAGAGGTGTGCAGGAAGTAGTTGGCGAAGAAGTCCTTGATCGCATAGCCCTTGTAGCCGAGGCAGATCACGAAGTCGTGAATTCCATGGGCGGAATACTGCTTCATGATGTGCCAGAGAATTGGCTTGCCGCCGATCTCGATCATTGGCTTGGGCTTGAGGTGCGACTCTTCACTGATGCGCGTGCCGAGGCCACCCGCCAAAATAACTGCCTTCATCGTCTCCCCTCTTGTTCTTCACCGGGCTGCGCATGGCTTTCTTGAGCTTTGCGGGCCGTCTGGCTAAACCTTTTGCCGCTCCGGGCGCCGCTGGAGTGACCGCGAGCGCTCGTTTTATGGCGATTTACAGGGGACTTGCAGGAAACGCGCCAGCTCCACAAGCCCCCTCACCCTAACCCTCTCCCAAAGGGAGAGGGGACTGACCGAGGTGTTTGGGAGAGCTACGCCGACGTGCGATACCGAGTCGAACTCAGGTTTTGAAAAGCACACAAATCGGCACCTCTCCATTTCAGAGGGAAAGGGAACTGACCGAGGAAATTGCGAGAAGTACGCCGACGTGCGATACCGAGTCGAACTCAGGTTTTGAAAAGCACACAAATCGGCACCTCTCCCTTCCAGAGGGAGAGGGGACTGACCGAGGAAATTGCGAGAAGTACGCCGACGTGCGATACCGAGTCGAACTCAGGTTTTGAAAAGCACACAAATCGGCACCTCTCCCTTCCAGAGGGAGAGGGGACTGACCTGATCTGGCTTAATGATTCTGGACACCCCTAAAGGGCGTTAATCTACGCCCAACGATGAGGTGTGATTTGACCAGACGATATTTTTCGACAGATTTCAAACGGGATGCGGCTTGCCTGGTTTTGGATAAAGACTATTCGGTGAGTGAAGCCTGCGAAGCAATGGGCGTGGGCCCTACAGCTCTG
>NZ_FYDN01000031.1:0-5333 GCF_900187485.1 Pseudomonas sp. Irchel s3a12 | reverse complement strand
CTTTCTGGTGAAAACACTTCTTCGCCACATTTCAGGCACTTTTCTCCAGACAGATTTTCTACAGGAAAATGGCTAGATGCAGGGCCAAACTCTTGGGTTTCCCCAGAGAATTTAGCCCATGCATCGTCAGCCCCGCAGCACGGACATTTTCCAACGCTGCTCATCGGTCTTACCTCTCTTTAAAAGAGATCACTACCTTACCATGCGGGTAGTTTGTAAATTTGATGTACATGACCGTATCGTAATACGGAACAGTGTAGACATCTTGATACCATCCTGGGTCATTTTCACAAGGCATGCTCTTGTAAAAGTTGACTGGAACAATCAACGCAACCAATTCCACTGCTTCGTCAAAGGATAAATCTGCTTCCGCGATTCCAACCAGTGCCGATTTAGTAAAGGAATTTACAGGATTCTTTGCCACTGCTTTCTGTAATACAGAAAGGTCATAGCACGGTTTATATTTTACATTCGTCTTCGCTGCCTTTTTAGGTCGCATTTCTTGCTCCTTCTGTAAGTTATAATATTAAATATTTTCATTTTTAAGACTCCAAAACTAAGTAGTAACTAATAAGAACAATCAATAGCTGTTATATAACAAGCCTTTCAATTTCTACCAATTACACCGTCTCCATCAATTAAATTAGGATTTGCTTTTAGGCCAGCGTAGATTACCCTTAAAGGGTAAAAATGTCAAGACCATAGAGCTGATTTCACATCGTTGAGGCGAAAAAAAACCTCACTCGAAAGTGAGGTTTTTTCTCTTCAGCCCTTACAGACTGTCGATGCTGTCACGAATAAATTCCCAAGCCCGATAGGCATTGATCATTGTCATCGCTAGGCGCAGCAGGCGTTTAATAGCTCGCATACTGTGTGTCCTCGTGAAAGGACTGCCTCTCCTGGTGTCTCCCAGCCAAACTCCCAGGTCGGTCTCACGCGAATGATCCCTTGAGGCTGGTCCAGCTGTGGGCCTTTCGATAAAGCCGAGACGGGTTCCTAGGCCCGTGTCGAAAGGTCCTGCAACGAACGTTACCGCTCATTGAGCTGAGAAGATGTTATCAGCCTTTTTAGTGTTTTTTTGCCATCACTCCCCGAACCACGTATCGGTATAGGTTGAAATGTCGCAATAGCACCTTAAAACAAGGCTTTCAGGGCATAAATTTTTTTTTCAGAAGCGTTCGCTAGATTTTCTAGGACGCTTTTTGAGGTGCTTTTGAGGCCCTCAAAAGCGCCTTTTTAGACCGTTATTTATGGTGACTTCCACTCAAAGTGTGTAATATCGGTTCACACGCGAATGATCCCTTGAGATCGCGGAAATGGTTCCTAACCCGTTTCCTACTGAAAAGCCGCTTTCCTAGAGCGGCTTTTTTGTGCCTTTTTTTTGCCTTTTAGAGCCGTGAAACGATGCCTTCCCGTGCTGAGGCTCCACACATAACGACGCTTTCGTAACCCCCCAAGTACAAAAAATCCCGCTGATCTGCGGGATTTTTTGCGTCTGGATGGTGGTCAGCTAGCTTTGAAACTGAGCTATAGCCAATCGAATGAAATACCGTCGAAAAACCACTCAATCAACAATCGAATCACCAGCCGAATCAAAAAACATATAAAACGCATAAACCTGCTCCATTCGTTAATTCGCCACGCAAGGTTTTGCGGGGCTGAACCGGCGCAGTGCCAATCCGAATGAGGTTTACAGTTTTAGTTTTTGGGGCTTTTTTGCTCACGTCATCAAGCATGAAAAGCAACCCCCGCCCGGCCGGTTCGCGCCCGGGCCATTCAAGGAGCAGCACCGATGCAGATGCACGAAGTGGACGAAGTAATGCAGGTTTCCGGGGCAACCAGTGCCAATGCCAAGCTGGCCGAAGGCTGGAAGCTGCTGGCCGTGACGTCGGCCGGTAACGGCACGGACGACGGCCGCACCCTGGTCTGGTATGTCCTCGGCCGCAAGCTACCGAAAGCTCCGCCAAAGCTGCCGACGGCGGCAGATCTGGCGCGGGCCAACGAAGGGCTGTAAGCGCGTTACCCATAACGGGGCATTCGTTAAATGCCACCCGTCATCCAAGCCCACCTCGGTGGGCTTTTTTGTGCCCGCTGGACGCCAGAATGGCGGGGACTGGTACGCCAGAGCCATGGTGAGGGGTTTTACGCCAAGCCATCCCTACGCGCGTGCCACCAGCCTTCCGGTAGAAAAGTTCCAGCATGGAACTTGTGGATTTTCGCGTCCGCGAAAATCCACAGCCGTGGTGGCGCCTTTGCGTACTTACGCAAAAGCGTAGGTACGTAAGGTCCGTAGAGGGTGGGGGGGGCGATTAGGCGTGGAGAAAGCGCGTCCTACAAGTCAGCACGGTGAACGCTAACGTGCAGATTTGACCCTTAGCGTGCAGCGATGAGCTAGGGGTAGGTCATCAGGTGAGCTACCTGTGGCGTAGTTTCGCGCCCGCGAAACTGCTGCGTTAAATCGGCCCCCCCCCCACTTTGCCGCAATCTTTTGCGGTGGCTCCGTACTTTACCCACCCTATGGCTGATTTTTTGTGGTTTTACCGTACGTGTAATCGGTAACAACCCACGAAATAGAGCGATCAGCGAAGTCATTTTTTGAGAACCGTACTTTACCCACCCGATTTTCGCGGACGCGAAAATAAGCACGTGATGACAGATAGCATTCAGCCAATGTGAGATATCTCACCTGAGATGAACGAAGCCTCGTTCATCGAACGCAAACAAAGAGGTCAAATTGATGCGGGCTGGAATCCAGGAAGAAACCTTGCGCGCCATGCTCGAGGCCGGCGCCGTGCGTGAAGTGCTGATCAGCCGGCACGATGAAAAATGGGGCTTGGCCATCCGTCTGGGCGGCGCCGGCAGTCGCTGGCTGCCGGTGCGCTCGCGGCGCGAAGCGCTGCGCACCTGGGCCAGTCTGACCGCCGTGGGCCGCTTTGCCGAAGCTCACGGCATCAAGGGGTTTGCCGTTGAACTGTAACGTTCACGTTAACCCACACAGCGCCGGTGCTAAGACTGCCAGGCAGGCCGATGTCGATTCCACCAGGTTGAATACCTGATGCAGCAGATCGAGCAGCAGGGAAGTGGCGACGTTGACCAGCAGTTCGTACAGAAACGCTTTGAAGTGAGCCATATGAGTTGTCCTCAGTGATTTGGGGACACCCATTAAAAGGCACATTTTGCTGTGTCATTAGCCCTTGTTTGCGCGAAAACCCAAAAAAATCACAGTGAAAACACGGAAGATTTTGCGCTATGCGTACAGAGCCGTTTAGAGAAATTTAGAGCGATTTAGAGAAAATTAGAGAAAATTAGAGAAAATTAGAGAAAATCTGAGCGATTTAGAGCGACTTAGAGTAAATCTTTTTGGGAAGTTGGCTCAGGGGAGGCACGTTACCGATTGTTTACAAAAGAGCTTCGCCTTTTCTAAACATCGGCCGTGCCAAAGGGGAAGCCCCTTTGAAACCCCACCGCTGGCCGTGGGAAGGCAAATCGAATGTAATCCTCGGACAGGAAATGTTTTGTGGCCACCGCCTGCACGCAGTCGGCTCCCAAAAACCTGATCAGGGATTTCCCCGATACCCGGCTTTGACGCTAAAAGCTTGTGGTTGGCTCAAGTGTTTTCGCTAGTTTTCTTGTTCTGTGACTTCTCTTCAGTCATCCAGGGCGCTGAACAAGCTAGCCCAAGTGGCTGGTTCTTGAGGAGCCAAAGACGCAGTTGATTTCTGCTGCGCAGGTGCGGGATCCGGCTTGTGTTCAAGCAACCGCATCGTTTCCCGTAATTCCCTTACTTCCTCGCGCAACAAGCGCAGCTCCTCCAAAAGGGGACTCAAGGTCTCCAAAAGAGGTGTAGGGGTGGTGTCTGGATCTAGTGTCGGGGAGTGTCGGGTATGGCCCTGTGGTTCGCCATAAACTCGAATCATTTCAGAAAGGTCTATAACCCTTTGACCTTTTCCATCCAGCACAGCAGTGATGCGGCCTTTAGCCACAGCTTCATGCAGTGTTGATCGATGCAAACCATAAAGATTTGCCATACGACCGATGGTTAATTTTGCCATGTAGGGCAGTGTCGGGTTCTGTCTGTAGGGTGAGCGACAGTTTATCACCGCCTAGGCGGAGGATTTGTTCGCCAGTCGCAGGTGAAAAAAATAGGTGTTTGCGCTGCGCGAATAAAGGCAATATCTTTGGCCTTATCAGTTACATAGCTTTAAAACGAAGAAACCCTGCCAAGGCAGGGTTTCATTCGGGTCAGGCGCGGCGGCAACCGCCCTGGCCTAGGTCTCGGGGATTCTCTGCTTTAGGCGGCGGGGATCGAGACCTGGTAAGCACAATTCTGGCGAGAAAACCCTCTCCTGTCTAGCTTCCAGCCTCCCCCGACACCTCTTCCCGACGCTTGGAATCAAGATGCTTTGGGCTCGGGAAAGTAATAGCTACCGATCAAGGGGATCTCTTCACGGTAGCCGGTATAGCCGGTCAGGTGCGACCCGCAAGGGCGAGAAGGCAACGGCAGGGCAGCGCAAAAACCCAACCACGGGCGCTGTAACTGTCTCAAAACCCACCGACCGCCAGACGCCGAAGAGGGCAGGGGACGCCGTTGTAATCAATCCCCGAAAGTCTGGAACGCCTGTTGGGAGTGGGAGCCGGGAGTCAAACCTGGACCAATTTCCCCACTGCGTGGAGTCATGCGAGACGCTTTTTTTAAAGGCCGATCGTAGGGGCTCCCACGCCAGTGGGAGCCCCCTAGGCGCGCGTGAGCCTTCCTTATCCTGCCGCTCCTGCGGCCCTAGCTGCGCGCAGCCGGCCTTGCCTTTCTTCATTAGGAGATAAAGACGTTTAGCTAGGCTGGGGAGTGGTGGACTCTGTTAGAGAGTTCTGCTTGTGCGAGTGGCTTTTCTCCCATCCAAAAAAAAACGGCCAAATAGGCCGCTTTTTAGGATAAAAACTTTTTGCACATCATGCTCGTATTCTCATCTTTTTGATTTGTTCATAGAGATGGGGTTCTTTATCCAATACATGCATCAAAACCAACAACGGTTTTGGTATTGGTACTTCTGCATTCTCATAACGTGAAAAAGCATTATGACCACCGCCGGAAAGAATTTTTACTGCTTCCCCTTGGGTGATACCAATCTTGTTTTTCCTAACATTTTTAATAAACGCTGCATTTTTTTTACGGCTTGCATCGTTTATTGCTGCTGTAATTTTCCTATTGCTTTCTGGTGAAAACACTTCTTCGCCACATTTCAGGCACTTTTCTCCAGACAGATTTTCTACAGGAAAATGGCTAGATGCAGGGCCAAACTCTTGGGTTTCCCCAGAGAATTTAGCCCATGCATCGT
>NZ_FYDN01000032.1:0-1315 GCF_900187485.1 Pseudomonas sp. Irchel s3a12 | reverse complement strand
AAAAAAAGGTTCTTCACGGAATCCCGGGAAAGACAGAAACAAGAACGCCGATTTGATTGATGATGTTCGTGCGAGCAAACACATCTAACAAACCGGCGTTCTTATGCGCGATATTAATACTTTCCTTCCTTTTTGGGAGGGCTTTTCTGTCGTCAACATCAAGCCTGATGGTGACGGCCTCCAGATCGATCTCACACCCCACACCACCCGCTTCCCTTCCTGCGGAGGGTGCCAAAAAACCTGTTCAACCACTCATGAGTATTGCGAGCGAGTGATTCGTGATCTACCCATTCTCGGTCGTGCGGTGCGCCTCAGCGTTTTGCTCAGGCGTGTTGGTTGCCGCGACTGTGGCAAACGCATGGAGGCCGTCAGTTGGCTGGATCGCTATGCCCGCATGACGCGTCGCTTGGCCGATGCGGTCATTCAAGCCTGCGAGCGACTTCCCACCCTGCACGTGGCCCAGATGTTTGGGCTGCATTGGGACACCGTTCGGTTGCTGGAGCGTCGAGCCTTACAGGCGGCGTTGGCCACGCTGCCGAAGGCGCAACCACGACGCCTGGTGATGGATGAATTCGCGCTGTTCAAAGGGCATCGCTACGCCAGTGTGGTGTTGGATGCCGATACGCGAAGAGTGCTATGGATTGGCGAAGGCCGTAGCCGGGCGGCGGTTCGGCCCTTTTTCGAAGAGCTGGGGCCAGAGGGATGTGCTCGAATCGAAGCGGTTGCGATGGACATGAATACCGCTTTTGACCTGGAGGTCCGTCAGCACTGCCCGAAAGCGCGAGTGGTCTACGACCTCTTTCATGTGGTGGCCAAATATGGCCGAGAGGTGATTGATCGGGTCCGCGTCGATGAAGCTAATCGGCTACGCCATGACAAGCCTGCCCGAAAGGTCATCAAGCAAGCGCGATGGCTGTTGCTACGCAACCCGCAGAACCTGAAAACGCCGGAGCAACAGGTACGTTTAAAGGACCTGCTGGCGGCCAACCAAGCATTGATGACAGTCTATCTAATGAAGGCTGAACTCAAAACGCTTTGGGCACCTAGCAGCGCCTGGGGCTGGCGATCGGCCTGGAAACAATGGCTGCGCCATGCTCATGAAAGCGAAATACCGGCTCTGGTGCAGTTTGCCAAACGGCTAAAGGGTTACTGGCGAGGCATCGTAAGCCGGGTGCGCTGGCCGATGCACACCGGTCAGTTGGAAGGAATAAACAATCGAATAAAGGTGATCAAGCGGATGGCGTACGGTTACCGGGATAGCGAGTTCTTTTTCATGAAGATCAAGAGCGTCTTTCCCGGTAATCCGTGAAGAACC
>NZ_FYDN01000034.1:0-1200 GCF_900187485.1 Pseudomonas sp. Irchel s3a12 | reverse complement strand
TGATCTGGTCAAACGATACTGGACACGGTTATAGGGTTTTACCCTTTTTCATGCCGCCAGGGCCTCCATGTCCACCGGAGTTCGGTAGCCATTGTGACTGTGCAGCCTGATCCGATTGTAATAATGGGTCAGGTAGCGCAATACATCGGTACTGGCCTCATCTTCGTTTCGGTAGCCAGCCTTGGGTATCCATTCAGATTTCAAACTGCCAAAGAAACGCTCCATCGGGGCGTTATCCCAGCAGTTTCCTCGTCGACTCATGCTTTGTTTTATGCGCATGTCCGCCAGCGTTTCACGAAACACTTTACTGCTGTAATGACAGCCCTGATCCGAATGGAACATTAGGTTTTCAGGGCGTCCTCGCGACTCGAAAGCCATCTTTAACGCTCGACAGGTCAGAGCTGAATCCGGACTTCTGGACATGGCCCAGCCGACGATGCGGCGGGCATGCAGATCAAGTACAGCAGCCAGATAAACCCAGTAAGTACCGGCCCAAATGTAAGTCACGTCGCCACACCACACTCGATTGGGGGCCTCGACATTGAATTTACGCTCCAAATGATTGGGGGCGTATTGCGCCTCCGCACCGCTGGGTTTGTACCGATGCCTGCGCCGTTGCTGGCTCTTCAAACCGAGCTCGCGCATCAGGCTACGAGCCATGTAACGACCTACCGACTCTTTTTCGTTACACAGCGCTTTTGACAGGCTGCGCGCGCCCATTGAGCCGCGACTTTGCTCATGTAATTCGGCAGCCTTGATCTTTAGGCGATCGCGCCCGACATGCACTTTCGCCCGCTGTTTCAGACGCTCGTAATAACTGCTGCGGTTGATGCCAAACACGCCACACAACTCGGATCTTGGATATTGCTCGCTTAACTCCTCGACCAGCCTTACCGATCGAGGGAATCCGACATCAAGAGAGCTGTAGCCTTTTTTAAAATTTCCTTCTCGCGCTCAATCCGTCGAATTGTTGCTTCCAGTTCCTGGATGCGTTGTTGGTCAACGGTCATGGCCTTGGACTTCTCAGGCGTCTTGCCACTGCGCTCCGCACGCAGTTGCTCAACCCAGCGACGCAGAGCTGTAGGGCCCACGCCCATTGCTTCGCAGGCTTCACTCACCGAATAGTCTTTATCCAAAACCAGGCAAGCCGCATCCCGTTTGAAATCTGTCGAAAAATATCGTCTGGTCAAATCACACCTC
>NZ_FYDN01000019.1:0-135761 GCF_900187485.1 Pseudomonas sp. Irchel s3a12 | reverse complement strand
CAGATGCATTCTTTATCGGCGCTTGGGTGAAAGGAGGAGGGGCGAAATCTCCCACGGTCTGTGCTGCGTCAACAGTCAGAATCGAGCCTTGTCCCTCCTCCTCCCTTCAAGTCCTACCATACAAGCGTGCCTGCTCGCGAAAGCGGTCGTTCAGTCACATTGATGTTGAATGTGCCAAAGGCTTCGCGAGCAGGCTCGCTCCCACAGGTTTTGTGGTGTAACGGGTTACGGCATCAACACCGCACGCCGGGCATCACCGAGGATGTCGACGCCGTTGAGCACGAACTTCTGGGTGCGCACGTCGATGTCGATCACCGGTACACCGTTTTCCAGACGGTTGTAGGTGCGGCAGGACAGCTCCAGGTTGGTCTTGGGTTTCTCCCCCATCTTCACCGCGGTTTCCTCAAGGGATTTCAGCTTGCCGCCAACGGTGTGGTAGGTGAACCAGGTGTTGCCATCCTGATCCTGACCGGCTTCACGCACGTTCAGCAGGATGTCGTCGCCCAGCTTCACGCCCAGTGCGAGCATGACTTCTGTGCCCATGCCTTGCAGGGTCAACTTGGCGTTGAGCGCTTTGCCGCCCTTGACCATTTCCTCGACGATGAAGCGGCCGCCACGCATTTCTTCCACGTCGAATTCGATCTTCGGCGGGGTGAATTCTTCAACGGTGGCCGACAGCGGCAGGCCTTGCAGGGTGGCCGCGATGGCCTGTCTTACGCGGTTGGTAAACATTAGAGAACGTCCTCCAGGAACTGCTCGATGATTTCATCGCGGGCGTTGAGTTGATAAACCATGTGTTCGTTCGGCGCGTAGCGGCCGTAGTCGATGACCACGTACCAGGTGCCGTTCTTGTACTTCTCGACGCTGTTGAGTTCCGGGTGCAGATACACGCTGCCGCCAGGAATGGTTTCGTCGGCGACCAGGGTTTGCAGCCAGTCGTTGATGCGCTTGACCTCTTGATCCATGAAGGACTTGGTGAGGTTCTTGGCCATGGCTTTCTGGCCGGCCTTGACCAGCTTGCGGCTGATCGCATCTTCGAGGCCGACGTAGCTGATGAACTTGCCGGTGATCGAGCGGTTACCCAGCAGCGAGAAGCCGCCGAGCACGGTGCGGGCGTAGTAGCTGACGCCGTAGCGGTTGAGCAGATCGCCTTCGGTGGAAGTGTCGAGGATGTTGTATTCAACGACCCGCGAAACGTCTTCGGCGTAGGTCACCTGGTTGCCCGGGCTCTCCCACTGCTTGACCTTGGCCAGCGCGGCAATCGCCAGACTCGACGGCGACAGAAAGACGTTTTTCTTCGCCGCTTTCGAATACACAGCGGGCATGTTGTGCACCACCAGGCAACGGTCGAAACCGAGGTCGGCACCGCCCAATTCCTGGCTGTACAGCACTTGATCGGCGACCGAGGCGTCCTTGCCGTCCAGCACCACTCGGGCCTTGATGCGCTTGCCGAACGAGGCGAACTCGCTGGCCACTGCTTTGGTGCCGGTGAAGCCCGGCGCACCGATGATGGTCAGGTCTTCCGGAACGCTGCCCAGCGCAGCCAGACCGAGCTTGCGGCCAGTCAGTGGATCGACGCCGCCGATCACGTTGTTGACGGTGTCGGCCGGGGTTGCGCCCGCTTCGACGATGACCACGTAGACCGGCACCTTGACCACTTTGAGGATCTGGTAAACCGCGTGGTACAGGGTGCCCTCTTCCGAACCGGTCGGATCGAGCAGCGCGTGGGTGGTGAAGCTGTTGATGCGGAACGGTGCGTTACGCGGAATCAGCGGATCGGCTTTCGGCGCAGTGCCGACCAGACCGATAACGTTGTCCCCCAGGCCACCCATGGCCTCGGGGGATTCGGTGGCATTGACGGTAATGCCGTTGTGCTCGAAGTTCAGAACCTCAGCCATATTCAGTCAGCCTTCTTGGCAGCGGCCTTTTTGGCCTGGGTGGTGGGGGTTTTCAGTTCCAGTCGACCGGCGAAGTGCAAGGCACTGGCCTCGACGTCGAGCAGATCGAGTTCTTGACCGACGCTCGACCAGTGCCCACCGCCGGTGGGGAATGGGACGAGTACGGTGTAGGGTTGGCGGGTTGCCATTTTTCGTTTCTCCATAAACGGGAAAGCCCCTCTTGGGGAGGGGCTTGGCGGGTGTTGGGTGGTTTGATACGGATAAGAAAACGCCCCGGAGTAAGGGGCGTTTATAGGGGCTGTAGCGAGAGCCATGCAGGCGCTTGAGGTCGGTGTGCCGACAACGGAAACTCCCCCGCCTCCGGCCAGTTACGCAATGCGCGACGATAAGACTGCAACTGACCATATTCCTCCGGAGCCAGCGTCGTGTTCTGACCTTCTTCTTGCTCGTCACGATGCCTGGCGACAGTGCCGTCCGTTTCCGCCAGTTGCTGATCGCGCCAGTAGCGTTCGGCGGTCGCTAATTGCTCGGGTGTAGCAGCAGGCCGGTCTTTTAAGATTGGGTAGCCTTCCGGACCCGCCTCAATTATTTGCCCGTTACTTTGCCCGTCCAGCAAACGAAGATGTTCTTCTGTGGTAATCGGTACTATGTCAATAGGATGTTGGCCGGTAAAACCCGGATCATAAAATCCATTTTTTGATGGTGAATAGTGCATTGGTCGTCCCTTACTTTCCTTTTGCAGTCCAATATATGGCGTTGACGTCATTTGCAGGCAGACCGGTATCGACAAAGCTGAATCCACTCAACGACGTGCTATTGACTACGATCGTGCCCGAGGTAATCACCCCGTCCATCCGTTGAGTCATAATTGAAAAAGTGGATGTGGTGAACGCGGTGGGATAAACAACGGAAACCGTTCCGCCCGTGTTGTAACCAGGCAAAAAACCCCATTGCTCGATCAATCCGCTGGGGTCTTTTTTGTAACCGTTAGTACCTGTAAGCAAAGACTGAAACATCGGCGAATATTTCAGCGCAGCATCCCCCGAGTCCAGACTCCACCCGGGAGCAAGCAACAAGCGCCTGAAAACCGCAAAATTGCCTGGTTGAAGCACAACGCTAGTCAAGTTGGTTGTGGTGTTTACAGCTCCAAAGGTTTCTCCTGCCCGGGTCTTGACCGTTAGCCCCCCAGTACTTGTCAGATGTACCAAGCCCCCGGGAGGCACGCTGTTCCAATCGGGGAGCGTCGCCGTCAAACCTGCTGTGGTAAAGATCGACAGTTTCCCGACGTCGGCAACAGTCAACTGGGTGTTGGAGTCATAGTTTGTCTGGCCGGCGTAACTACCCAGCGCTCGTTGGACAAACTTCGTAGTTGCCAGAACATCATCATTGCTAAAAACGCTAGCCGTTGGCGCTGTCGGGCTGCCGGAAAACACCGGAGAACTGAGCGGTGCCAAGCCGAAGGTGATGTTTTGAAACACCAAAGCAGTAGTGCCGAGGAGCACAGGGCCATCGGTAACAAGCTGCCAGATCGTATCGGCTTGAGTTGTACCCTGCTCAACAGATACGGTCAGAGTTGGCGTTACCTTGAGATTAGAGTCGGCATCTTTTGCACGAACCCAGACTTCATTTGCAACAACGTACAGTCCATTGTCTTTCGATAACGTCTGGTTTTTCACCAGCACTCTGTCACCCGCAAGGACGGCGACACCATCAACGGTTTGTGCCGCTTTCAATGTAATATTACCAGTCGTAGCCACGCGCACCGACTGCTTGGCATCCAGCTTGGCAAGCTCATCCGCCACATACCCCGTGACCCATGCACGAGTCGCCTTCACCACCGTGTCATCAATCAACAACGTCACCAGCGACGCATTACTCGTCTCGAAAATCGAACGAATGTAGAACTCTTTACCCGACCCCGACGTCGCCAATACCGGTTTGAACGACTCCGGGTATTTGACGATGGCGTAAAGCACGCCAGTGTCAGTCCACAACCCCGCTTCCCGCACATACCAACCGCCAACATCCGGCGGAATAGTCACTTCAGCGAGCAGCCAGCTCGGATTCTTCTCGTCCTGGAACAGCGCATTGAGCGGCCCACGCCAGACTTCGCGTTTCAGCGCCGTGGCGGTCGCGGCCGGGTTGTAGACCGAGCCATTGCCGTCGCCGACAGAAATCTGCGTCAACTTGATCGGCGTGCCCGCGGCCTTGCACGCCGTTTCGTAGGCAATCCCTGCGTTGGTGAGCAGGGTGTAATAGTCAGCCATTCAGGCCCCCTGAGGATAAATAGTGGATGTTTCGACGGTGTACATACCGGCGGCCATGAACGCCTCTCCCGAGGTTTCGAGCCCTTCGATGAACACCGGATAAACCGTGGTCAGTTCGCCGCAGAAGGTCGCGGCGCCGATGACGTGATTGCCGAAGGCGCTTAACCCGACCGAGACCGACAGCACATCCCGTTCGCTTTTGGCATCGGCCAAGCGTCGGTCGAGACGGGCGTCGATTTCTTCGCTGTAGGGTTGGTCGCTGAAGGCTCGTACCGAAAAGCTGTACGGCGAGCCGGGCGGTGCCTGTTCGTACCAGGCGCGGATTTCCGGGCGCAGTTGCAAACCCTTGGCGGCGTTTTCCAGTGCCTTGCGAGTGCCGGCCTGACGCGCAGTGGGCCAGGCGAGTTCGACGGTCAGGCGCTTTTCCGCTTCGGGTGCGGCGGTGCTCCATTCGGCGACGCCGCGATCCGCTGCCAGATACGGCAGAAAGGCGACCGGCGTTTCGCTCGGGTTCATCAGTTCGGGGAACGGCGGCGCGATGCGATCCAGCAATGCGCCGAAGCCCAAATCCAATCCTCGCTCCAACGCCGAACTGTTGGCCGGCAGCAGCGTCGGGCGTTGAGTTTTTTCACTCATAGCGTCAGCACCTCAACCTCGACCGCCGTGCAGTACGGCGCTTGAAACGCGGTGGTCACGATCGGCGCCAGCGGTTCCAGAATCTGCAATTGCACGGCGCCGGCGCTGTGCAGCGTGTAGTCGATCCAGCTCGGATCGACCCGCCCTTCGAGGCGATGACAACTGTCGGCGTAAGCCTGCAATTGTTGCTGCGCGGCGACTTGGGTCAGGCCCGAATCGGGGCCGGAATTGATCTTGGCGACGACACGGATTTTGTAGCGTTGAATATCGGCAGCCTTGACGGTGACGAGGTCGGTTTCCGGACGCACATCGGTCCGGGCGAAGTGTTGGCGAACGCCTGCAAGCAATGCCTCGGACGGAGTGCCGTCACCGTCCCGCGCAAGCACGGTGACCTGCACTTCGCCAGGTGCGGTGCGGCGGCCATTGCCGTCCTTGACCTGCGCGGCGAGGCCATCCGGGTTGAAGGTGTAAGTGACATTCACCACACCGGCGTCGGTGGATTCGACTTTCACCTTTGGACGCTCGCCGAGGGTGAAGACCTCGCGGCGATACTGCATCCGCGAACCGGCTGCCGGTGCATGGGGCGCCAGGTAATAACGCAACCGGGCGTCGTCGTCGCTTTCGTAAATCGCGGGGACCGGCGGGAAGGCCGCTGGATCTCCCGGATCAAGCAACTGCCGTTCCAGGCCCATATCCGCCAGACGCGCATCGAGATTGCTGCCGGTCGCCCACCACGCCAGCATCTGCTTGATGCGGGCGTTGTATTTGCGTTCGTGGGTTTGCAGCCGAACGCAGAAGGCTTCAAGCGCCAGGGTGAGCAGTTCGCTTTCGTTTTCCAGGCTGGTCTTGAGTTTCGCGGCGCTGTCCGGCGAACGCACACCGACGTATTCAATGACGAAAGTCTTGAACTCGGCGAGCAAGTCTTCAAAGGCTTCAACGGTGATCAGCGCGGGTTCGGCCAATTGGTTCTGGCCGGGGATCAACATGCTCATGTCACGACCTCGAAGGTTTGTTGACGGTTTTTCCAGGTGCCGGCGAAGCGCAGCAGCAGACCCGCGCCCTGGCGGCTGGCGACGATCACTTGTGGCTGAAAATCATCGATACCGTTTTGCTTGTTGTAGAACGCTTGCGCGGCGTGGCTCTGGGCCAACAGCAGAACGTCGTCACCGAGGTTCTGCCCCAGCAGCGTGGGGATCAACGATCCGTACAACGGGCGTTTTTGCCGGGTGCCCAGCGGTGTGGTCAGGGCCCGGGTCGCGCGCTGCACAAATTGCAGCCAGTCGTCGACCGTGGCCCCGCTGTCTCTATCGATTCCGATCATGTGGAGGCTCTTGAATCATGGGCTGATGACACGGCCCTGGTGATCGACCAATGGACCGCTGAAGTGCACGCCCGAAGGGTCGATGGTCATGCCGACGGCACCCAGTTGCAGGGTGATCAGTTGTGGCGTCATCGCCAGTCGCGCCGGGCCGATGCTCAGTTCCAGCGACTCGCGAGAACCGCTGAAAGCCGTTGGGCCGTTTTGCCAGTGGAGGGTGTGCGTGGCATCGTCGTAGCCGCTTTCGCTGCCGTCGACATGAACCCGCCGCGTCAGCGTGGGGACAGTCGAAACGGGTGGAAAGCGATCACTGTTCAGGCCGAACAGGGCGACACTTTGTGCGCCACTTTCGCCGCTGCCGTAGTTGAACAGCAGACACTGCTCACCCACGGTCGGAATCCGCGACTCACTCTGTGCGCCGGCGCTGGGGTTGAAAAACTTGATCGCTGGCGTGAGCAAGCCACCGTGGCTGACCTGGCAGGTATTGCTCGCCGCATCGACTGTCTGGCAAATGCCGATGCGGCAGAAGCTTTCAGCGCGGCGGTGCAGGTCGTCGATTTCCGCTTCCATTTCGGCCAGGCGTTCGATGATCGGACCCAGTTGCATGCGCAATAACGCGTCGAACATCGGTCAGGCCTCCAGCGCGGTGTATTGGTCTGGATCGTCGATGTTGCTGACTTCCCAGGTGCGGGCGAATTTCGGTGTGCCCAGCGGGTCGTCGAGCAAGGTCGGGCCGAGGTAGAGGGTCTGGTTGAACGTCAGGGTCCAGGCCTTGAATTGCTGGTCGGCGCGAATGAGCATGGACGGCAAACCATCCATGTTCATCGGCAGATCGCATTGATCGCCCGGCAGGCTCCAGCGATTGTCGGTAATCAGATTCTTCAGTACAGCGATCAGATCGCAGGCGGCAAAGGCACTGGCCGATAGCGCCGGAACAACTTGCAGCGACAATGTCAGGACATGAGCGATACGCCCATCTGCGGCACGCTGTCCTGATGCATTTCGGTCGAAGTCGATCAACACCCAAGCCTGATCGCCCGGTGCAGTGAAATCATCGTGATTGCCGACATTGATGTTGAGCCCGGCAGTGTTGCGCAGCGTCGTCGCGATGGCTGTGAACAGTTGCGACGGCTGCTGGATCGGTGTGGGCATACATGACCTCCTTTTCAATCGTCCACGCGCAGCCCTGCCGCCCAAAGGGCGGCACGAATCACATTCGAGGTTAAGGCTGGTCGCGGGGTGGGACTTCGCAGACGCCGATGCGTTTGGCGGCCCAGCGTTCGTACAGACCGATGGCCACATCGGCCCCGGCCATTGCGGTGAGACAGCCGAAGGCGCCAGCGGCCCAAATCGACATGCCAGCGGCGTACAGCAGCATGATTGCCGACACGCCGCAGATCATGCAGGCGCCAGAGCGCAAGGCCAGACGCCGCATAAGCGGCCAGCCGCGGGCGCCCTCCTTGTCCGCACGCCACATTTCGCCGGAGACCCCGCCTACCACTGCGAGCAGGATGACCAGCCAGATCGGCATGTCCGCCAACGCTTGTTGCTCGTTTGTCATGTCACGCCTCCGGGAGTGTTGGATGAATGGTGTGTGTAGGGTTCAATCGTTTTCTCTTGAGGTAGGCATTCCAAAAAGCCCGGCGCAGGGCCGGGCTTTTCAGTAATGCGCTCTCGATAGAGGCCATGAAGGTGATGATCGAATCAGAACGGTGCCACCGGCCAGTTGACGGTGGACGGATAGCCGGATTGTTTCTTCATGTCGCTGAGACCCACGCAGTACTGTTTGTAGGCGAGCAACAGCGCTTGTTCTTCAGGGGTGGCAACATCCAGGTCGACCTTGTAATGCAGAGAATTCAACATCAGCCACTGGCCAGCAGCAGACAGAAGCTCCAGCGCTTCTTGCGCCACATCCTTTTCGAGCTCTTGATAGGTGGGTTCACTGAACTCCCAATCAACGAAGTTTGTCGTCGCCCCCTTCCATCCCACCTGGACTGCCGGGTTTGCTGTGATATCCACCCAAAAACCATTCGATAACTGTGCTTCTACTGGCATGGCCGTAGGCTTCTCTACAGCGTCGACAATCACCAGAACTTTGTTGAAGGCTTTGGAATAGTTGAATCGAACAAAAGCGTAGCGGTTCATAGTTTCTCCTGCGGGCACTCATCGCGACTGTTGGCTTTACGCGCTGAGTTAATATCGGGCAGGCATCCTTGAAGAGGCCCGGTTATCCACCGGGCTTTTCAGCGATGCACTGCGAATTTCGAAAGCGGTGCAGCAATCGCTGTTTATGGAACTTCAGGCCAGGTAACAGTCAGCGGGTAGCCCGGCTGTTTGTTGACGTTGCTCAGCGCAATGAAGAACTGCTTGTATTCCAGTAGCGCAGCTTCCTCAGCCGGCGTGGCCAGCCCCAGCTCAACCTTTTGCACCAAGGCCGACGTCGCCAGAGTGGTGTTGGCTTTATCAAGACGATTTGTTCTCGCGATACGCAATTGCATAGCCAGCAAGGACGGCTGGCCGTACATATCGCTGTCGGTAAATGTCCAGACGCCGTCGGTGTTCACCGCGTTCCAGGAATAGTCGATCTTGGGCAGTGCGCTGACATCCACCCAAACTTGATCCGCCGGAAACTCATCGGTGATCGGGTTAGCAGTTTCAAAAATGTTGTCGACTTTGCCCGCAACAACACGAACGTACTTCTTCATATTCATCATCCTTATTGAATGCCGACGTTTCGGCCTCTCAGTTCCTGCCCGGGTAGGCATTCCAAAAAGCCCGGCAGTCCGCCGGGCTTTTCAGTAATGCGCTCCTTCGCCTTCCTTCAAATCCTGTGTTCAAGAAGGAAGCTGACTTTTCGGCGCTACTGGCGCGGTACGAGTCCGTTCAAATTGTTTTTCCGACCGCGGTCCCTGCCCGCCGGATAACTGCTTCTGGTGCTTTACGCTGCACACCCGGGTCAGTTGCCAACCCTCTGAACCGTTGAGGCCGGTTCATCGCTGCCTGTTCTTGTGGAACTAAAGAGCTTTCTTGCCAGCCGCTTTGTCGAGCGGCTTGGTGGCAAGAATATGCATGTATGCATATCCAGTCAATGCGCAAATGCATTTATTTATGCATGAAAAATGCGCAGATGCATGGAGCCCCGCAACTCAAGGGTTTGGCGGTTTCATCAAGGCGAAAAAAAACCCGCCTGCGAGGCGGGTTTATCTGAGAAGGGTCGGGTTAGCGGGCGTACATGCCCCACCAGAAGACGTGACCGAGGATGACGATCTGCTCTTCCTGGATTTCCTGGAAGCTGTAGTCCTCGTCCGGATGCTCATCGCGATTGAAGCTGCGCAGACGAATGCCGGTAGGCAAGCGGTAAAGCTGCTTTACGCGTAACTGGCCGTTGTGATTGATCGCGTACAGGTCGCCATCAATGATGTCGCCGATGCCGCACTTGCCCGCATTCACGCCGACAGTGGCGCCATCACGCAACACCGGCAACATGCTGTTGCCGCGTACAGTCACGCATTTGGCCTGGTCGAACTGCACACCATTATGGCGCAGGCTGCGCTTGCCGAAGCGCAGGCTAGAGCGCTCGCTCTCTTCGATGACGAATCTTCCTGATCCAGCAGCCAATTCAACCTCGCGAAGGAACGGCACCGATACTTCGTCATCATCGACAGGCGTATCGTCGTCCCACAGCATTATGTCCTTGAGTTCCGCGTGTACGTCATCACGCGCGGCACCGGCCGACGGCGCGACATCCGCGCGCCCGCGCAATTGATCGGTGCTCACGGCGAAGTACTCGGCGATCTTCGAGATGTGTTTATCCGAGGGATCGACGATCTTCCCGCTGAGAATCCGCGAGAGAGTTGATTGAGGCACGCCGGTGCGACGGTGGAGCTCCGTGGGGGAGATCCCGTGCTGGTCGAGCAGTGCTCTTAAGACGGAGGCTACGTTGCGTTTTTGCATAACGCGCATAGTGCTTGAAGTTATCCGCGAAGACAAATGCTGATTTGCATAATTAACGCATAAATATGAATTCAGCCTCAAAATGATATTGCCGAGCCATTACTTTGAATTGAATAACGGCCCGGTTCCAACGTGCGGTCAGCCCTTGACGCGACGCGCGGCAGCATTGGCTTTTTTAAGTCGATCGGTTCTGGCCTTCCTGTCGTAATCGTCCTTGGCGCCCATGATTCCACCGGCAGCATGCACCCAGTCGGTGGCGGTACAACCAGAGATCAGCACAGCAGAAGTAAAGACTGAAGCAAAGATAAGGATGTTTTTCATATTCGATTTTCCGGTGTCGCTGATGAGCGCGTTGAATTGCAGAGTTGAAAAAGAACACCTGCTGCGGTTTGTTGGCCGTGGTTGCCCCTTTACTCATCCATGAGCTTTTGCAGTTTTGTCTGAGCTCGTTCGAGCCTCGCTTCCTGTTTCTTGATGACTTTCACATCGCCATACTGACGCGCGGCCTTCAGATAGTTCTGTCTGCGCCGTACTTCGGCTTCGGCCTTTTCGATAGCGCTCGAACGGTCATCCTGTGCAGAAGGCTCGCGACAGTAACGCTCAACATTGGCAAGCGCCTGTTCGAGACCGGACTTGCGATAAACATTGTCCGCCTTATCAGCACGTTCAATTTGGAATACAAGTTCGGCACGACGCTGCGCACAACTTTCCCGCGCGCCGGCCCAAGAACTATCGACGATCAAAACACCACCAACTAACAGAGATAGATTCCAGAGCAGAGTCGATCTCATGAGACAACCCCCAGATAACTTTTTTCTCCAGCGCGGCCACGGAAGTTGCTCACCCGAGACCATGCATTACGACAACCTAATGTTTCTTGTAAGCCAGAAAGTGCTGCGATCATCATGTCGCGACAGCGAGCTCTGCACGTTGGATAGTGTTCGACCATCCACGCTACTGGTACGTAAACATGATCGAAACACAGCAGAACAGGAGTGCGATCAAACAATGTGGAAATACTCACATCCTTTTCTTTTCCAGCAATAACCGCCGGCACAAACACAACACCTTCCCGGCTTATTGCAATCGATCGCTTCCAGGCGGGAGACTTGATCCCATGAGAACTGCGCACGCAAAACCAGAGCATTTATAACGTTCCTCAACAGCCTAAACATCATCATGTTATTCAAGGCAACTAAACAGCCGCACTGCGCTGACTCTCCGTTAGTCGCAGGAGCTGTTGGCTTGACTCGAATCACATTAAGAACGCGGGGGGCGTCGAGGCCTTACTGACGTCTTACTCAGTCTTACTTAGTCGCCCAGAGGCCTTGCACCCTGGGGTTTTGCGCTAGCGAGGAACGTGGCATACGCCATTGATCAGATTATTGATATTGTAGTAATACTCGGCATCGGAGAAGTAATTGAACGTCACCATACCGCCTTGAAAACCTCTTTCCATAAACGGAAGTTCATCGCCTGCAGTGTCCGCGTCAAACTTTACAATCGAACGCGTCTTGAACAGAAACCTGGAAGTATCCAGATGAGTTAATGCAATCTCGAACTTGCGATCATAGGTGTAAACTTTGCCTTCAGGGGTTTTGACGACGTAGTACACATAAAGAGCGCCTTCCCTTGGATCGATCGTCATATCACCGACGCCATGCCAACGAACTTTGTGATCATGAGTATGGACAAAATCGATGGATGCAAAACAGGGGGCGCGTGGAATATCGCGACTGATCAAATAAAAATGCTTGATAACCAGAGCACCGAAGATACAGACGGACGAGACGCCAAACAGTGCTACTATTTTTTTCCAACGAGTTGATAGTTTACGCATATAGCCTCCCCCTTACTTTCCGGCTTGACGCACTTTACCAGCAATTGGGAGAGCGGCTTTCGCACATAATAATTGATATCGGTAAGTATAATCGGCGGCTCAAACTCGCTGAGCGCTTTGACAATATCCTCTTTGGACATTCTTTCACTTTCTTCTACATACAACTTCGCTTCGCCTTCTTGCCAGATGAGTTTCCACTCCTCCAGGTCGGCAGGTTTTTTAAACACCAGATAGGCGTAAAAGACCGGAAGAGCAATCGCCGGCACTACCGTTGCAGGCAGAAGGAAACGCCAGTAACGCTTCGCAGACGTCTTCACTGTAGGAGCGTCGCTGATTGCCGCCGCATCGCTTACGACCGCAAGTGGGGGTTCAGGGGGTTGAATCTCCGGGCTGAGCAAGCGGATTTCACATAACAGCACCACGCCACGGCGAGGCAAGGTCTTGAGACTGTCCCGAGGTAACCCGACATCAGCGAAATGCGCGCGGAGCATGTGCAGGGTCTTGTAATAACTGCTGTCGGAAATCACCAGCCCGCGCTCCCCCCAGACTCGGGAGATAAGCTGCTCCTTATCGGTCACGCCGGCTATGAGGGCCAGCAGCAGGTCACCTTCATTGCTGCCTAGCAAGGCTGACTGCCCCGACCGGCTGAGGGTCATTTTTTCCGCATCGTAGTAACAACCGCTCGCTGATGCTCCTGAGCCGATGCCCTCTGACTGTTCCAAGCTGACTCCTCGACTGGCCTTCACCCACGCATTCTGATCATTCGATAGCTTTTCGGCACTATAGGACACAATGCCAACCCAAGCGGCGGTGCGTTGCTGCATCCACCTCAAAAAAACTTCATACTCGGCTCCACTGAATCAACTCACGGGCCGCATCGCTGGCAAACACTCGCCATTTCGTAGATGCAAACGACCCCGTTTTTGCCTTGTCACTTTTTCCGGTAAAGCTAAACCCCTGATGAATAAAGCTATTTCAGACCTGTCCTCCCACACCCCGATGATGCAGCAGTACTGGCGCCTGAAGAATCAGCATCCAGATCAGCTGATGTTCTACCGCATGGGCGACTTCTACGAGATCTTCTACGAAGACGCGAAGAAGGCAGCCAAGTTGCTGGACATCACTCTGACCGCGCGCGGACAGTCGGCGGGGCAGGCGATTCCGATGTGTGGGATTCCTTACCACGCGGCGGAAGGCTATCTGGCGAAGCTGGTGAAGCTTGGCGAGTCCGTGGTGATTTGTGAGCAGGTCGGCGATCCGGCCACCAGCAAAGGCCCGGTTGAGCGGCAGGTCGTACGGATCCTTACGCCGGGTACGGTCAGTGATGAAGCGCTGCTTGATGAACGCCGCGACAACCTGATTGCAGCCCTGCTGGGTGACGAACGTCTGTTCGGCCTTGCCGTGCTGGACATCACCAGCGGCAGTTTCAGCGTGTCGGAAATCAAAGGCTGGGAAAACCTGCTGGCGGAACTGGAGCGGATCAACCCGGTGGAGCTGCTGATACCAGATGACTGGCCAAGAGACCTGCCAGCGGAAAAACGCCGTGGCGTCAGTCGTCGTGCGCCGTGGGATTTCGAGCGTGATTCAGCACTGAAAAGCCTTTGCCAGCAGTTCTCCACCCAAGACCTGAAGGGTTTTGGCTGCGAGAACTTGACCCTGGCAATCGGCGCGGCCGGTTGCCTGTTGGCCTACGCCAAGGAAACCCAGCGCACCGCCCTGCCCCACCTGCGCAGCCTGCGCCACGAACGCCTGGATGACACCGTGGTGCTGGACGGTGCAAGCCGTCGCAACCTCGAACTCGACACCAACCTGGCCGGTGGTCGCGATAACACCCTGCAATCGGTGGTTGATCGCTGCCAGACCGCCATGGGCAGTCGCCTGCTGACCCGCTGGCTGAATCGTCCGTTGCGCGATCTGACCGTACTGCTGGCGCGCCAGACCTCGATCACGTGCCTGCTCGATCGCTATCGTTTCGAAAAGCTGCAACCACAGCTCAAGGAAATCGGCGACATCGAGCGAATTCTCGCGCGGATCGGCCTGCGCAACGCACGTCCTCGTGACCTTGCTCGCTTGCGCGACGCCCTCGGTGCCCTGCCTGAACTGCAAGTGGCGATGACTGACCTGGAAGCACCGCACCTGCAAAGTCTGGCGACCATCACCAGCACCTACCCGGAACTGGCGGCACTGCTGGAAAAGGCCATCATCGACAATCCGCCGGCGGTGATCCGTGACGGCGGCGTGCTGAAAACCGGTTACGACAGCGAACTCGACGAGCTGCAATCACTGAGCGAAAACGCCGGCCAGTTCCTCATCGATCTCGAAGCCCGCGAGAAAGCTCGCACCGGTCTTAGCCACCTGAAAGTCGGTTACAACCGCATTCACGGCTACTTCATCGAATTGCCGAGCAAGCAGGCCGAGTCGGCACCGGCGGACTATATCCGTCGGCAAACCCTGAAAGGCGCCGAGCGCTTCATCACGCCGGAACTGAAAGAGTTCGAAGACAAAGCCCTCTCTGCCAAGAGCCGTGCCTTGGCGCGCGAGAAGATGCTTTACGAAGCCCTGCTGGAAGACCTGATCAGCCAGTTGCCACCGCTGCAGGACACCGCCGGCGCGCTGGCCGAACTGGACGTGTTGAGCAACCTCGCCGAGCGTGCGCTGAATCTTGACCTGAACTGCCCGCGCTTCGTCAGCGAGCCGTGCATGCGCATCTCCCAGGGTCGTCACCCGGTGGTCGAGCAAGTGCTGACCACGCCGTTCGTGGCCAACGACCTGAGCCTGGATGACAACACCCGTATGCTGGTGATCACCGGCCCGAACATGGGTGGTAAATCCACCTACATGCGCCAAACCGCATTGATCGTGTTGCTCGCTCACATTGGCAGCTTCGTGCCCGCAGCCAGTTGCGAACTGTCGCTGGTCGACCGCATCTTCACTCGAATCGGTTCCAGCGATGACCTGGCCGGTGGCCGTTCGACCTTCATGGTCGAGATGAGCGAAACCGCCAACATCCTGCACAACGCCACCGAGCGCAGTCTGGTGCTGATGGACGAAGTCGGGCGCGGCACCAGCACCTTCGACGGTCTGTCGCTGGCATGGGCGGCGGCCGAGCGTCTGGCGCATCTGCGCGCGTATACGCTGTTTGCCACCCACTACTTCGAACTGACCGTGTTGCCGGAAGCCGAGCCGTTGGTGGCCAACGTCCACCTCAATGCGACCGAGCATAACGAACGCATCGTCTTCCTGCACCACGTGCTGCCGGGACCTGCCAGCCAGAGCTACGGTCTGGCGGTGGCGCAACTGGCCGGTGTGCCAAGCGAAGTGATCGTGCGTGCCCGTGAGCACTTGAGCCGACTGGAAGAAACCGCTTTGCCGCATGAAGCGCCGAAACCTGCCGCCAAGGGCAAACCGGCGACGCCACAGCAAAGCGACATGTTCGCCAGCCTGCCGCACCCGGTGCTCGATGAGCTGGCTAAACTGGATCTGGATGACCTGAGCCCGCGTCGTGCGCTCGAAATGCTCTATGCACTGAAGAACCGGATATAAGCACTGAAGAAGCGGATATAACGCAAACGGCTTCAAGCTGTTAGAATCTCGCGCGGTTTGGGATGCTGCTGGCTAATAGCCTGGCCAGCAGGTATCGCTCCCGAACCTGGCGACCCCAACCGTGAAGGGGCAACGCTGCCGCCGCCTGAGGAGAAAATTAGAAATGACCTTCGTCGTCACCGACAACTGCATCAAGTGCAAGTACACCGACTGCGTAGAAGTGTGTCCGGTGGACTGCTTTTACGAAGGCCCGAACTTCCTGGTGATTCACCCGGATGAGTGCATCGACTGCGCCCTGTGCGAACCGGAATGCCCGGCCGTAGCCATTTTCTCCGAGGACGAAGTTCCGGAAGAGATGCAGGAATTCATTCAACTCAACGTTGAGCTGGCTGAAATCTGGCCGAACATCACCGAGAAGAAAGAATCGCTGCCGGATGCCGAAGAGTGGGATGGCGTCAAAGGCAAGATCAAAGACCTCGAACGCTGATCTGTCGCGCGTTCAATAAAAGGCCCCTTGCGGGCCTTTTTGCTTTTTGCGGGTTCTACTATTCTGCAGGCGAAAAAAGGGGCGGTATGACCCGCCCACATTTTTTCCCTATTCCCTGTATTCCTTTTCATCGTCCTGATGAATCGCGTCCTGCGATGTCCGTTCCCCTCTTCCTTGAAGGGCGTGTCTGTCCGTCGACACAACCCAGATACTAAAGAGTTCCCTGCCGAGAGCAATCGGCCGCAGGAGCGAAAGAGCGCTGTAATAAGCACTTCACATTAAAAAATATATATAAAATTCAATAAGTTAGAATTAGCCATCTAGAGCAATCGACGTCTGCTCCCGCGTAAAGATAGTGAACACTTACGAAAGAGTAAGCCAAGGCTTACACCGCGAGACTACAAACGATGGAAATGCCAACCATACGTCCGGCAATGCGCAGGGTGGTGCTGGATTGCCAGCAAACTCAGGTCAACAAAAAACCCCGAACCAGTCGGGGCTTCTTGCGGGCACGCGTGGAAGGCGCTTACTGGAACAGCGACTCGCTCGACAGGCCATTCTTCTCGAGGATTTCACGAAGGCGCTTGAGACCTTCTACCTGGATCTGCCGCACCCGTTCCCGGGTCAGGCCGATCTCCAGGCCTACATCTTCCAGCGTGCTGCTCTCATGGCCGCGCAGGCCGAAGCGGCGTACGACCACCTCGCGCTGCTTGTCGGTCAACTCCGACAGCCATTGATCGATGCTCTGCGACAGGTCGTCATCCTGCAGCAATTCACAAGGATCGGTCGGACGATCGTCGGTAAGGGTGTCCAGCAGGGTTTTATCCGAATCCGGACCCAGCGAGACGTCGACCGAAGAAACCCGCTCGTTCAGGCCAAGCATGCGCTTGACCTCGCCCACCGGTTTTTCCAGCAGGTTGGCAATTTCTTCGGGTGAAGGTTCGTGGTCGAGCTTCTGCGTCAGCTCCCGTGCAGCCCGCAGGTACACGTTGAGCTCCTTGACCACATGGATCGGCAACCGGATGGTCCGGGTCTGATTCATGATCGCGCGCTCGATGGTCTGACGAATCCACCAGGTCGCGTAGGTCGAGAAGCGGAAGCCGCGCTCGGGATCGAACTTTTCCACCGCCCGGATCAATCCGAGGTTGCCCTCTTCGATCAGATCCAGCAGCGACAGCCCCCGATTGACGTAACGCCGGGCGATTTTGACCACCAGCCGCAGGTTACTTTCAATCATGCGCTTGCGTCCGGCCGGATCGCCACTTTGCGACAGTCGCGCAAAATGAACTTCTTCTTCCGGAGAGAGCAGTGGGGAAAAGCCGATTTCGTTGAGATACAACTGCGTGGCATCAAGTGCACGCGTGTAGTCGATGTACTTATGTTGTTTAAGTGAAGCGGAGTGTTTGGATTTGGAACGAACGGAAGGTGGAGCAGCCCCTTCATCATTCGACATCGAAGATTCCGAATCGATGCCGGTCTCCATAAGGAGAACCTCATCGTCGATGTCAAACTCCGGCACTTCTTTACTGAGAGCCATTGTTATAGTCCTTTGGTGAGTTCGACCCCAAGCTCAAGCGACGCCTTTATCCTTGGCAGCGCTGGAGCCTGTCCCCTCTACGCGACGGAACAGGCTGGCTTACAAATCAACGTCTTGGCAGGAACTGCAGCGGATCTACAGGTTTACCTTGGCGGCGAATCTCAAAATGCAGTTTCACCCGGTCTGTACCCGTTGACCCCATTTCGGCAATTGTCTGTCCGACCTTGACCTGCTGTCCCTCCCGAACCAACAGCCTGCGGTTATGTCCGTAGGCACTGACGTAGGTTTCGCTGTGTTTGATGATGACTAATTCGCCGTAGCCCCTTAAGCCACTCCCGGCGTATACCACCGTCCCATCAGACGCAGCTAAAACAGGCTGTCCCAAATCTCCGGCGATATCAATTCCTTTATTCAAACTACCGTTTGAAGAGAATTTTCCAATCAGAATGCCATTAGATGGCCATCCCCAGCCGGTCGGGGCTGGGCCTGCCGGAGGCAACGCCGCGGGCGCTTGCTTGTTGGCGACGGACGGTACAGCCCCCGTAGAACCGGTGGTTGTAGTGGTCGTGGTGCCATTTGCCTGGCGCCGGATTACCGTGGTTTTACTCGACGAAGAAGGTGAAGAACTGCTGTTGCTCACCACCGCCGTCGGCGTTGAGCCGGTGCGGCCGTCAAAGCGAATTGTCTGACCCGGATGGATCGTATACGGCGTAGGAATATTGTTCCGGGCAGCGAGGGCTTTGTAGTCCCAGCCGTAGCGAAATGCGATCGAAAACATCGTATCGCCCGGACGGACTACATATTGTCCGGTCGTCACCGTAGGACGCTGGGCCACCGCGTTGTTGCGATCGACCACCCGCACATTGCTCGATTTGGTGCTGGAGCAACCGACCAGCAAGGTGCTCAAGACGAGGCCAGTCACCAGGCGCTGAAAGCTCGTGTTACCCATACGCTGCGCAATGACTGTGAGACTCACCCGCCGCTCCCTTTGTGGTGGCTGAAAAATGTGGAATGCCGGATTTCGGCATGAGGTGTCGCAAGTATAACGGGCCGGATCGGCTTTACCTTTAATGAAGCGAAATCGCTTCACGCACACGTTTGCCAGCTGACAATCTGCTGCGTTTAAACCATCGTCGCCGAAGTAAGACACAAGCGAACGAAAGGAATTCAGCGCACGCAAACAAATGCTCAGGCCAGTGGCCCATTGAGCAACGGCACAAAACGGACAGCCCCGAGAACATGCCGGGAAAAGCCGTTTTCCTCACGCACGATCAGCAACAATTGCTGCACTTCCCCGGAGCCCACCGGAATCACCATGCGTCCGCCCGGAGCTAGTTGGTCAAGCAAGGCTTGCGGTACATCCGTGGCCACGGCGGTGACGATAATACCGTTATAAGGTGCCAGCGCCGGCCACCCTTCCCAACCATCGCCCCAGCGGAACACCACGTTGCGCAGGTTAAGTTCAACCAAACGTTCCTTGGCGCGATCCTGCAGTACCTTGATGCGCTCAACCGAGAACACCCGCTCAACCAGTTGTGACAACACCGCCGTCTGGTAACCGGAACCGGTGCCGATCTCCAGCACCTTATCCAGTGGGCCCGCCTCCAGCAGCAGCTCGCTCATGCGCGCCACCATATAAGGCTGGGAAATCGTCTGGTTATTGCCGATCGGCAGCGCCGTGTCTTCATAAGCACGGTGTGCCAGCGCTTCATCGACGAACAGATGACGCGGCGTACGCCGGATCACTTCCAGCACCTTGGCGTTGGACACGCCCTCTTCGTACAGGCGCTGGATCAGCCGCTCGCGGGTACGCTGAGAGGTCATGCCGATCCCGCTGCGCAGCCTGTCTTCATGTTCACGGGCCATCAGCGCAGTCCCTCCAGCCAGCCGTCGAGGCTTCTGAACGCATCGTTGAAGGTGCGATCGAGCTGCAACGGCGTGATGGAAACATAGCCCTGCATCACTGCGTGAAAATCAGTGCCCGGGCCGCCATCTTCGGCATCACCGGCCGCGGCAATCCAGTAACCGGCCTTGCCCCGTGGATCGACCACTTTCATCGGCGCCGCTGCACGGGCGCGATGGCCGAGGCGGGTCAATTGAATACCGCGAATATGGTCGATCGGCAGATTGGGAATGTTCACGTTGAGCACCGTACGCGGTGGCAGATCAAGCCCGGCATGGGCCTCGACCAGTTTGCGCGCAAAGTAGGCCGCCGTCGGCAGATTATCCACCTGCCGCGAGACCAGCGAAAAAGCGAACGACGGACGCTCGAGAAAACGTCCCTCAAGGGCGGCCGCCACTGTCCCGGAATACAGCACGTCATCGCCAAGATTGGCGCCGAGGTTGATCCCGGAAACCACCATGTCCGCCTCGCGCTCCAGCAAGCCGTTGAGGCCCAGGTGCACGCAGTCGGTCGGGGTGCCGTTGAGGCTGATAAAGCCGTTGGCCAGGTATTGCGGGTGCAGCGGACGGTCGAGCGTCAGCGAACTGCTGGCGCCGCTTTTGTCCTGCTCCGGGGCGATAACCACGCACTCGGTGTAATCCGCCAGCGCAGCATAAAGCGCGGCGAGACCGGGTGCGGTTACCCCATCGTCGTTAGAAATCAGAATACGCATGGGCTGTCCGTCTGCCCCACCGGCACCAGATCAACAAGCTCGCGCACCAATACGGTGGCGAAGCATCCGGCCGGGAGGACGAATTCCAGTTGCAGAATGTCAGGCTGGGGATAATGCCACGTCAACCCGGCAATGGGCAGCCGCAGGATGCGACGTTCGTGGCTCATGCCGGCATGAATCAACCAATCGCGCAGCTCTGCTTCATCGGCGGCGATCCCCTGCTCCAATTCATGGACAACGCCTGCGGTCGGCGAGTCACCTTCGCCCCACTGAGGACCGGTCGGGTGCAGATCGAGAATCGCCAGACGCGGGTCGCTGCATTCAGCTTCTCCGGCCGGGAAAAAACTGCGGCTGTCGGTGAACGCGAGCAGGTCGCCGACCTGGGCTTTTTGCCAGGTGCCATCGGCCACTCGTGCGGCGAGCACCTTGTTGAAGAGAAAACTGCGCGCGGTCGAGAGCAGGCGCGAACGAACATTGCGTTGCTCCGGCAACGCCTTGCGCGCCGCCCACGAACGCGCATCAACAACATTGCCGCCGTCGTGGCCGAAACGCTGGGCGCCGAAATAATTGGGGATGCCTTGTTGGGCTATCAGCTGCAGACGCTGCTCAATCGCTGCTTTGTCGCCATCGAACTGAGTCAAACGCAAGGTGAAACCGTTGGCCGAATGCGCACCGCGTTGCAGTTTGCGTTTGTGGCGAGTGGTCTTGAGAATCTTCAGCGTGTCGTTTTCCGCCGCCGACAAATCCGGATCGGCCTTGCCCGGCAATTGCACGCTGAACCACTGGCGAGTCAGCGCCTGACGATCCTTGAGACCGGCATAGCTGACGGTGCGCAACGGCACGCCGGCAGCCTTGGCGATACGCCGCGCGGCTTCTTCAGTGTTCAGGCCGCGTTTTTCGACCCAGATCCACAGATGTTCGCCATCGCCGCTGAACGGAATATCGAGGACTTCATCGACCTGAAAGTCTTCAGCGATGGCTTTCAGTACCGCCGTGCCGAGGGGTTCACCATAGGCACGCGGGCCGAGCAATTGCAGTTCATTCATGCGCGCAGCAACAAGGCAACGGAGTGCACGGCGATGCCTTCTTCGCGACCGACAAAGCCGAGCTTTTCGGTGGTGGTAGCTTTCACGTTCACTTGATCCAACTCAACTTGAAGATCCGCCGCGATCAGCGCGCGCATCGATTCGATATGCGGCGCCATTTTTGGCGCCTGGGCAACGACGGTGTTGTCGACGTTGCCGACTTTCCAGCCTTTGGCATGGATCAGCGCGACCACATGACGCAGTAGCACACGGCTGTCGGCGCCCTTGAATTGCGGGTCAGTGTCCGGGAAGTGTTTGCCGATATCACCCAGCGCCGCGGCGCCGAGCAAGGCATCGCTCAAGGCGTGCAGCAGGACATCACCGTCGGAATGAGCGAGCAGCCCGAAGCTGTGTGCGATGCGCACGCCGCCCAGAGTAATGAAATCGCCTTCAGCGAAACGGTGCACATCATAGCCGTGGCCAATACGCATAAAAAAACGCCCCGATTTTTGTCAGGGCGTGATTCTACCTGCATTAGTCCCGAAGGGCTTGTGCGTGATGCTGCAAGTGGTCGTCTATGAAGCTTGAGATGAAGAAATAGCTGTGGTCGTAGCCCGGTTGCAAGCGCAATGTCAGCGGATGACCCGCTTGTTTTGCCGCTTGTTGCAAAGCTTCGGGTTTGAGCTGGGTGGCGAGGAAGTCATCGCGATCCCCTTGATCGACCAGCAGCGGCAGTTTTTCATCCGCCTCGGCAATCAGTGCGCAGGCATCCCACTCTTTCCATTTGGAACGGTCTTCGCCCAGGTAGCGCGAAAAGGCTTTCTGACCCCACGGGCAATCCATCGGGTTGTTGATTGGCGAGAACGCCGACACCGATTGATAGCGTCCCGGGTTACGCAGCGCGCAGACCAGCGCACCGTGACCGCCCATGGAGTGACCGCTGATGCTGCGTTTGTCCGAGGCGGGGAAATGCGCTTCGACCAGTGCAGGCAACTCATGCACGACATAGTCATGCATCCGATAGTGGCGCGACCAAGGTTCCTGCGTGGCATTCAGATAGAAACCGGCACCGAGGCCGAAATCCCACGCGCCATCCGGATCACCCGGCACATCCGGCCCACGAGGGCTGGTGTCCGGCGCAACGATGATCAGACCCAGTTCGGCAGCCATACGCATCGCGCCGGCCTTTTGCATGAAATTCTCGTCGGTGCAGGTCAGGCCTGACAGCCAGTACACCACCGGCAACTTGCCGCCCTGTTCCGCCTGCGGCGGCAGGTATACGGCGAACACCATGTCGCAACCGAGCACGTCTGAGCGATGGCGATAACGCTTGTGCCAACCGCCGAAACTCTTCTGACAGGAGATGTTTTCCAGACTCATGGGATTCTCCCAGCTGCAAGTGGCAAGCTTCGAGCTTCAAGAAAGGGCAAAAGCGCCTTTGCTTGCAGCTTGAAGCTTGTACTTGGCGCTGCTTTTAGAAATGAATGACGGTACGGATGCTCTTGCCTTCGTGCATCAGGTCGAAGGCCTTGTTGATGTCTTCCAGGCCCATGGTGTGGGTGATGAACGTATCCAGCGGGATCTCACCGCTCTGAGCCATGTCGACATAGCTTGGCAATTCGGTACGACCGCGCACGCCACCGAATGCCGAACCGCGCCAGACGCGACCGGTCACCAACTGGAATGGACGGGTAGCGATTTCCTGACCGGCACCGGCAACACCGATGATGACCGACTCGCCCCAACCTTTGTGGCAGCACTCAAGGGCGGCGCGCATCAATTGCACGTTGCCGATGCACTCGAAGGAGAAGTCGACACCGCCATCGGTCATGTCGACGATCACTTCCTGGATCGGACGATCGAAATCTTTCGGGTTTACGCAGTCGGTAGCGCCGAGTTGTTTGGCGATCTCGAACTTGGCCGGGTTGATGTCGATGGCGATGATTCGCGCAGCCTTGGCTTTCACCGCGCCAATGACTGCGGACAAACCAATGCCGCCCAGACCGAAGATGGCCACGGTGTCACCGGGTTTGACCTTGGCAGTGTTGAGTACCGCACCGATACCGGTGGTGACGCCGCAGCCCAGCAGGCAAACCTTTTCCAGCGGCGCATCTTTGGAGATCCTGGCCACGGAGATTTCCGGTAACACGGTGTATTCCGAGAATGTCGAAGTACCCATGTAGTGGAAAATGGTTTCGCCCTTGTAGGAAAAACGCGAAGTGCCGTCCGGCATCAAACCCTTGCCCTGAGTCGCGCGAATCGCCTGACACAGGTTGGTCTTACCCGACTTGCAGAATTTGCACTGGCCGCATTCCGGGGTGTACAGCGGAATGACGTGATCGCCCACCGCAACCGAGGTCACGCCTTCGCCGATCGCTTCGACGATGGCGCCGCCTTCGTGGCCGAGGATCGACGGGAAGATGCCTTCCGGGTCTGCACCGGACAGGGTGTAAGCGTCTGTGTGGCAAACCCCGGAAGCCACTACGCGCAGCAGGACTTCACCGGCCTTGGGCATGGCGACATCGACTTCTACGATTTCCAGCGGCTTCTTGGCCTCGAAGGCAACGGCGGCGCGCGACTTGATCATGCTGACTCTCCAGTGAATCCAATGAATAAAAAACCAGACAAGGAGTGTAATACATGGCTTTACGATGAATAATCAGGACAAAAGCAAAACATTATTGCCACACAGGGATAATCCCGATGTCCGAAAATCGCTGGGAAGGCATCGACGAGTTCGTCGCCGTCGCTGAATGCAGCCAGTTCACTGCAGCTGCCGAGCGTCTTGGAGTTTCGTCCTCGCACATCAGCCGACAAATCGTACGGCTGGAAGAAAGACTTCAGACGCGCCTGCTATATCGCAGCACACGCCGGGTGACGCTGACCGAGGCCGGGCAGACCTTTCTGCAACATTGCCAACGCTTGCAGGACGGTCGCGAGGAAGCATTGCGCGCCGTCGGCGATCTGACCAGCGAACCGAAAGGCATGCTGCGCATGACCTGCGCAGTAGCCTACGGCGAGCGTTTCATCGTGCCGCTGGTGACGCGGTTTATGGGCCTTTATCCGCAGTTGCGCATCGATATCGAATTGAGCAATCGCCAGCTCGATCTGGTGCATGAAGGCCTGGATCTGGCGATTCGCCTGGGTCGTTTGCAGGACTCGCGATTGGTCGCAACACGCCTGGCGCCACGGCGAATGTATCTGTGTGCGTCACCGTCCTACGTCGAGCGGTACGGTCGCCCACATAGCCTGTCGGAATTGAGTCGGCACAATTGCCTGATTGGCAGCTCGGACATCTGGCAGCTTGAGCAAAACGGACGGGAGTTTTCCCAGCGCGTGCAGGGCAACTGGCGCTGCAACAGCGGGCAAGCGGTGCTGGATGCGGCGTTGCAGGGGGTTGGGCTGTGTCAATTGCCGGATTATTACGTGCTGGAGCATTTGCACAGCGGCGCGCTAATTTCGTTGCTGGAGGCGCATCAGCCACCAAATACGGCGGTGTGGGCGCTATACCCGCAACAGCGGCACTTGTCGCCGAAGGTGCGCAAGTTGGTGGATTTTCTCAAGGAAGGATTGGCTGAGCGGCCGGAGTATCAGGAATGAGTGTTGCGTTGGCTGTAAATGCGCTATCGCGAGCAGGCTCACTCCTACAGGGGAACGCATTTCAAAATGTAGGAGTGAGCCTGCTCGCGATGGCGATTCAACAGGCACCACAAAAATTCAGCGGCGATTCGCCCAACGCTGACGCAACCACTCCAGATCTTCCGGCCGGGTCACCTTGAGGTTATCCGCCCGCCCTTCAATCAGACGAGGCTTAAGCCCCGCCCACTCCATCGCCGAAGCTTCATCAGTGATCACAGCATCCGCCACCAGACTGTCCGCCAACGCCCGATGCAACGCGCCGAGGCGAAACATCTGCGGCGTATACGCCTGCCAGATCACGCTGCGATCCACGGTCTCCAGCACACGACCGTGCTTGTCGACTCGCTTCAAGGTGTCGCGCGCCGGAACGGCGAGCAGGCCGCCGACCGGATCGTCCGCCAGTTCATCCAGTAACCTGTCGAGATCTTCGCGACTCAGATTCGGTCGTGCCGCATCGTGCACCAGCACCCAATCCTCATCATCGGCACCCTGCGCATGCAAATGCAGCAAAGCATTGAGCACCGAGCCGGAACGCTCGGCGCCGCCCTCGACGCGCTGAATACGCGAATCGCCAGCGCACGCCAGGTTCGGCCAATAAGGATCATCAACAGCAAGACTGACCACCAGGCCCTTAAGGCTTGGGTGATCGAGGAAACAGCCGAGGCTGTGTTCGAGAATTGTGCGTCCGCCCAGTTGCAGGTATTGCTTGGGACGGTCCGCGGCCATTCGGGCACCGATGCCCGCAGCAGGAATCACGGCCCAGAAGGCCGGCAGGGAATTGATCATTGGGCCAACTGGTAAAGGGTTTCGCCGTCCTTGACCATGCCCAGTTCGTGACGAGCCCGCTCTTCAACGGTCTCCATGCCCTTTTTCAACTCGCTGACTTCAGCGTCCATCACGCGATTGCGCTCCAGCAAACCTTCGTTCTCGGCGTGTTGATCAGCTATCTGCTGATTCAGCTCGGCGACTTGCGCCAGACTGCCATTGCCCACCCACAGGCGGTACTGCAAACCGGCCAGTAGCAAGAGCAAAACGAGAAACAACCAGTAAGGACTGCGCATCGAATATCAGGTATCCAGTGAAAAAAGACAGCCACGCCAAAACTTTGAAACATCTGATAGCACGAAGCCTGGAAGACCCAGGCTTGTGCTGTTAAGGCATCAGATTAGTGGCAAATCCATCGCTGTCACGACTTTTTCGACACAATCCGGTGTCCTTCCATCGATTTGTACTTAGCCGCGGAACTCGCTGCGACCGTTGTACTTGGCCTTGCCATTCAACTGCTCTTCGATACGCAGCAGTTGGTTGTACTTGGAAACGCGGTCGGAACGGCACAGGGAACCGGTCTTGATCTGGCCAGCCGAGGTGCCCACAGCCAGGTCGGCAATGGTCGAATCTTCGGTTTCGCCCGAACGGTGCGAGATCACTGCGGTGTAACCGGCAGCCTTGGCCATCTGGATGGCTTCCAGGGTTTCGGTCAGGGTGCCGATCTGGTTGAACTTGATCAGGATCGAGTTGGCGATCTTTTTATCGATGCCTTCTTTCAGGATCTTGGTGTTGGTTACGAACAGGTCGTCGCCCACCAGCTGAGTCTTCTCGCCGATCTTGTCGGTGAGGATCTTCCAGCCAGCCCAGTCGGACTCGTCCAGACCGTCTTCGATCGAGATGATCGGATAACGTTCGGTCAGGCCTTTGAGGTAATCGGCGAAACCTTCAGCGGTGAACACCTGGCCTTCGCCGGACAGGTTGTACTTGCCGTCTTCGTAGAATTCGCTAGCCGCGCAGTCCAGCGCCAGGGTCACGTCGGTGCCCAGCTTGTAACCGGCGTTGGCCACAGCTTCCGAGATCACTTTCAGCGCGTCTTCGTTGGACGCCAGGTTCGGTGCGAAACCGCCTTCGTCGCCAACGGCAGTGCTCAGGCCACGGGCCTTCAGCACAGCTTTCAAGTGATGGAAAATCTCGGTGCCCATGCGCAGACCTTCCGAGAACGACTTGGCGCCAACCGGCTGCACCATGAATTCCTGGATGTCGACGTTGTTATCGGCGTGCTCGCCACCGTTGATGATGTTCATCATCGGTACCGGCATCGAGTAAACACCCGGAGTGCCGTTGAGGTTGGCGATGTGTGCGTACAGCGGCAGGTCCTGATCCTGTGCAGCAGCCTTGGCCGCAGCCAGGGACACGGCGAGGATGGCGTTGGCGCCCAGGGTTGCCTTGTTTTCGGTACCGTCGAGCTTGATCATCGCGTGATCCAGGGCTTTCTGGTCACTTGGGTCGGTGCCCAGCAACAGATCGCGGATCGGACCGTTGATGTTGGCTACCGCTTTGAGCACGCCCTTGCCCAGGTAACGGCTCTTGTCGCCATCACGCAGCTCGAGTGCTTCACGCGAGCCAGTGGATGCACCGGACGGCGCGCAAGCGCTGCCGATGATGCCGTTGTCGAGAAGCACGTCCGCTTCCACGGTGGGATTGCCACGGGAGTCGAGAACTTCACGACCTTTGATGTCGACGATTTTTGCCATTGTTGTAAACACTCCAAAGTTGACGAAAACGACGCAGCTAGAGGAAATCTTTTTACCGTCGGCAAGGGGTGTGCAGCGGGCAGGCTTGCAGACGATAACGCTCATGCCCGAGGGCATGAGCGACAAATCGTGCGGTACTTTACCGGAGAATTGAGTGTTACGCGGTTTCTACCGTCGGAAAACTCTTCACCAGTTCGTCCAAAGCCTTGAGCTGGGCCAGGAATGGCTCCAGTTTGTCCAGACGCAAGGCGCAAGGGCCGTCGCATTTGGCATTGTCCGGATCCGGGTGCGCTTCGAGGAACAGACCTGCCAACGACTGGCTCATGCCCGCCTTGGCCAGATCCAGAACCTGGGCACGGCGACCGCCAGCGGAGTCGGCACGACCGCCAGGCATTTGCAGCGCGTGGGTCACGTCGAAGAATACCGGGTACTCGAACTGCTTCATGATGCCGAAGCCGAGCATGTCGACCACGAGGTTGTTGTAGCCGAAGCTCGAACCACGCTCGCAGAGGATCAATTGATCGTTACCCGCTTCCACGCACTTGTTCAGGATGTGTTTCATTTCCTGAGGCGCGAGGAACTGGGCTTTCTTGATGTTGATCACTGCATTGGTCTTGGCCATCGCGACGACCAGATCGGTCTGGCGCGACAGGAAGGCCGGCAGTTGAATGATGTCGCAGACCTCAGCGACGACCGCGGCCTGATCAGGCTCGTGGACGTCGGTGATGATCGGCACGCCAAAGGCTTGTTTGATGTCCTGGAAGATGCGCATGCCCTCTTCCAGGCCAGGACCACGATAAGAGGCCACAGAAGAACGGTTAGCCTTGTCGAAACTGGCCTTGAACACGTAAGGGATACCGAGTTTTTCGGTGACCTTTACGTACTCTTCGCAAACCTGCATGGCCATGTCACGGCTTTCCAGCACGTTCATGCCGCCGAACAGCACCATGGGTTTGTCGTTGGCAATTTCAATGTCGCCGACGCGGATGATCTTCTGTGCCATCGGGGTTACGCCTTTTTCTGGTGTTGAGCCAACGCTGCTTTGACAAAACCGCTGAACAGCGGATGGCCATCACGTGGTGTCGAGGTGAACTCAGGGTGGAACTGGCAAGCAACGAACCATGGGTGATCGGCCGCTTCAACCACTTCAACCAGCGCCGCATCAGCGGAGCGACCGGAAATTTTCAGGCCAGCTTCGATCAGCTGTGGCAGCAGGTTGTTGTTCACTTCGTAACGGTGACGGTGACGCTCGACGATCACGTCCTTGCCGTAGCAGTCGTGGACCTTGGAACCGGCTTCAAGCAGGCAGTCCTGAGCGCCAAGGCGCATGGTGCCGCCCAGGTCGGACGATTCGGTACGTACTTCAACGGCACCGGTCGCGTCTTCCCACTCGGTGATCAGACCGACCACCGGATGGCCGCTGGCGCGATCGAACTCGGTGGAGTTGGCGTCTTTCCAGCCCATCACGTTACGGGCGAACTCGATGACCGCCACTTGCATACCGAGGCAGATACCCAGGTATGGAACCTTGTTTTCGCGAGCGTACTGAACGGCAGTAATCTTGCCTTCCACGCCACGCAGACCGAAGCCGCCCGGTACGAGGATCGCGTCAACACCTTCGAGCAGCGCAGTGCCCTGGTTTTCGATATCTTCGGAATCGATGTAACGCAGGTTGACCTTGGTGCGGTTGCTGATGCCGGCGTGACTCATCGCTTCGATCAACGACTTGTAAGCGTCCAGCAGCTCCATGTACTTGCCGACCATGGCGATGGTCACTTCGTGTTCCGGATTCAGCTTGGCGTCAACCACCGCGTCCCACTCGGACAGATCCGCGCTGCCGCATTGCAGGCCGAAACGCTCAACGACGAAATCGTCCAGACCCTGCGAGTGCAGGATGCCCGGGATCTTGTAGATGGTGTCGGCGTCTTCCAGTGCGATCACCGCACGCTCTTCAACGTTGGTGAACTGAGCGATCTTGCGACGCGACGAGATGTCGATCGGGTGATCGGAACGGCACACCAGCACGTCTGGCTGCAGGCCGATCGAACGCAGTTCTTTTACCGAGTGCTGGGTTGGTTTGGTCTTGGTTTCGCCAGCGGTGGCGATGTACGGTACCAGTGTCAGGTGCATCAGCATCGCGCGCTTGGCGCCGACTTCGAAACGCAGTTGACGGATGGCTTCGAGGAACGGTTGCGACTCGATGTCACCGACGGTGCCACCGATTTCAACCATCGCCACGTCAGCGTCACCGGCACCCTTGATGATGCGGCGCTTGATTTCGTCGGTGATGTGCGGGATCACCTGGATGGTTGCACCCAGGTAGTCACCACGGCGCTCTTTGCGCAGCACGTGCTCGTAGACACGACCGGTGGTGAAGTTGTTGTTCTGGGTCATGGTCGTGCGGATGAACCGCTCGTAGTGCCCCAGGTCCAGGTCGGTCTCGGCGCCGTCGTGGGTGACGAACACTTCACCGTGCTGGAACGGGCTCATGGTGCCCGGATCGACGTTGATGTACGGATCCAGCTTCAGCATGGTGACCTTAAGTCCCCGCGCCTCCAGGATGGCTGCCAATGAAGCCGATGCAATGCCTTTCCCCAATGAAGAAACAACACCGCCCGTGACGAATATGTAGCGCGTCATGAAAAACCCTAGAAGTCTGCGTTAAAGCGGTACGAGCCGCCGGGGAAAGCGAAGGAAGGCCGAAGCCCCCGATCACCTGCATTAATCACAGTGCACCTTTCAAAAAAACCGCCGCGTTGGGACAGACCGGCAGGTGAAACACCGGTACGTTGCTCGCTACACATTTTTTGGAATCGCCCAGCAAAGACTGCTTGGTAATCGGCAACTCCTGCAATTCAGGCGAATCCACAGAAGTTGTATCAAGAAGGGAGCGTAGTCTACCGGAATGCTCCTTTCAGCTCAAACCTTGATCTTCGTCTGTTGGCAGCCAATGCAATTTCCAGCCGTCCTGTGCATGACCATCAAGTCCCGGCAGGTTCGCCACCGCGAGCAATTCATCGCCGCGAAACAGCAGCGGCAATCTGCCACGCATGAAGCCCGGGACCGCGCGCTCATTGAGCAGGCGCTTGAGGTCACGGTGGCCGCGATCCGCCAGTTGCATGACTTCACCGCCCTGACGATAGGCAATGCGCAAAGGCCCGACGGGAGTCTGCCCGCTGAACGTGACATGTCCGTTATCGGCCAAGCGTAGCGCTGACGCCGGACTCTGCCACTCGACGCCGATCATCGGCGTGCGTAGCCAGTTGCCACTCAGCCACCACAGACGCCCGGCGCTGCGATGAAGCTCGCCATCGGCCAGACGCCATACTGGTGAAGCATCGTGAGCGGCGTCGCACAGATTTTTCCAACCCGACCAGTGGTCGGTATCTGGCAGTTGCGTGAAGGGTTCGAGCCAATGGCTGATCGCGTTTCGTTGCCGGGCAGCAGACAGTGCGGCGAGCGGCGCCAGTTCCAGCGACGGTAAAACCAGCCATTCATAATCATGAGCAGTCGCGGCTTGCGCCAGATCGATCTGCGCCAACTCATCGAGCAGCCCCTGAGCTTCACGCAGATGCGCGGCGCTGCGGGCCATGTTCGCCTGCGCTTGCGGCCAGCGCTCGCTCAGCACCGGCATGACCTGATGGCGCAGGTAATTGCGCGAGAACTGTCGATCCTGATTTGACGGATCTTCGATCCAGCTTAACGAGTGAGCCTGCGCGTAACGTTCCAGCTCGGCTCGAGTGACATCCAGCAACGGGCGAATCAACATGCCCTGCCCCACTGGCCTTTGCTGCGGCATTCCCGACAATCCGCGCACTCCCGCACCACGCAGCAGCCGGAACAGCAGTGTTTCCGCCTGATCATCACGGTGCTGACCAGTGATTAACGCCTCATTAGCTTGGGTCAGCGCACTGAACACGGCGTAACGCGCATCCCGCGCCGCCCGCTCCAAACTCGCGCCTGGTTGCACCGTCACCTGCTCGATCAGCAACGGCACTCCCAGCGCATCACACACGGACTGGCAATGTTGCGGCCACGCATCAGCCGCAGCCTGAAGGCCGTGATGGATATGGATAGCGCTTAGCGCGGGGATGGATTCGGTTTTTGCCAGATCGGCAAGCAGGTGCAGCAGGACGGTGGAATCGAGACCACCGGAAAACGCGATACGCCAATGAGCGGCATTGCGCCAAGGCTCAAGGTTGTGCAAAAGCCGTGAAGGCAAATCAATCATGGACTGCCCCATATTTAACTCTTTGCCCCAAAACAAATGTAGGAGTGAGCCTGCTCGCGATAGCGGTGTGACAGCCAACACATTGGTTGAATGTTACGCCCTCATCGCGAGCAGGCTCACTCCTACAGGGGTATTGCGCTCGACTTAGAGACCGTAGCTCATCAGTCGATCATAACGGCGCTTCAGCAACGCTTCGTTATCGAACTTCTTCAGCATCGCCAGTTGCGAGCTCAGCTCGGCACGGATCGATGCAGCCGCAGCCGCCGGATCACGGTGCGCGCCGCCCAGAGGCTCGCCAATCACCTTGTCGACAATGCCCAGGCCTTTCAGACGCTCGGCGGTGATGCCCATTGCTTCAGCAGCATCCGGCGCTTTTTCGGCGGTTTTCCACAGAATCGAAGCGCAACCTTCCGGCGAGATTACCGCGTAGGTCGAGTACTGCAGCATGTTTAGCTGGTCGCAGACGCCAATGGCCAGTGCACCACCGGAACCACCCTCACCGATAACGGTGGCGATGATCGGGGTCTTCAGGCGCGACATCACGCGCAGGTTCCAGGCGATCGCTTCGCTCTGGTTACGCTCTTCAGCGTCGATGCCAGGATAGGCACCCGGGGTGTCGATGAAGGTCAGGATCGGCATTTTAAAACGCTCGGCCATCTCCATCAGACGGCAAGCCTTGCGGTAGCCTTCCGGACGCGGCATGCCGAAGTTACGGCGTACCTTCTCACGGACTTCACGACCCTTCTGGTGACCGATGATCATCACCGGCTGGTCTTCCAGACGGGCGATACCGCCAACGATGGCCGCGTCGTCAGAGAAGTGACGGTCACCGTGCAGTTCGTCGAACTCGGTGAAGATATGCTCGATGTAGTCGAGGGTGTACGGGCGTTTCGGGTGACGCGCCAGGCGTGCGATCTGCCAGCTGGTCAGCTTGCCGAAGATGTCTTCGGTCAGCGTTTTGCTCTTGTCCTGCAGGCGGGAGATCTCATCGCCGATATTCAGCGAATTGTCATTACCGACCAAGCGCAACTCTTCGATCTTGGCTTGCAGGTCGGCGATCGGCTGTTCGAAATCTAGAAAATTCGGGTTCATAGGCGTCCGTCTTGGGTCGTGTCCCAAATGAGCTTGGGCCGGCCGGTTGTCTATTCGCGCCCTACCTTAAGGGAGAGGCGCGCTGAGGTCGAGATTAAAAATTCAGGTTGCGGGCAAGCGCCATGATGGCACTTGCCGGTCAACGGTATTGGAGGAAGACGTTGTCTCGCCCGAACTGGTCACGCAGGGCTTGAATCAACGCATCCGCCGGATCGATCCGCCAGGTCTCGCCGAACTGCAGCAAGGTCTTCGCATCCGGGCTCGTGTACTCCATGGTGATCGGGCACGCGCCGCGATGACGCTTGAGCAAATCCCCCAACCAGCGTAGCTGATCGCCTTTCAGATCCTGGGTTTGCAGCTTCAGGCGCAGGCTTTCGGCCAGATTGGTGCGCGCGTCTTCCATGCTCATCACACGTTTGACCCGCAGGCGCAGGCCACCGGAGAAGTCATCGTTGCTGACTTCGCCTTCGACCACCACCATCGCGTCGGTCTGCAACAACGACTGCGCAGAATGGAACGCATCGGCAAACAGCGACGCCTCAATCCGCCCCGAACGGTCGTCGAGGGTGATGAAACCCATCTTGTCGCCCTTCTTGTTCTTCATCACCCGCAGGGCAATGATCATCCCCGCCACGGTTTGCGTATCGCGCGCCGGCTTCAGGTCGATGATGCGCTGACGGGCGAAACGGCGGATCTCGCCTTCGTATTCGTCGATCGGGTGACCGGTCAGGTACAGGCCCAAGGTGTCTTTCTCACCTTTGAGGCGCTCCTTGAGAGTCAGCTCCTTGGCCTTGCGGTGCGACGCATAAACGTCGGCGTCTTCCTCGACAAACAGCCCGCCAAACAGGTCGGCGTGACCAGAGTCGTGGGTACGCGCGGTCTGCTCGGCCGCCTTGATCGCCTCTTCCATCGCTGCCAGCAGCACGGCGCGGTTGCGGTCGATGTTGGCCTGATAAGCCTTCTGTTCGTCATGGAAGTACGGCCCCAGACGATCCAGCGCACCGCTGCGGATCAAGCCGTCGAGGGTACGTTTGTTGATGCGCTTGAGGTCGACCCGCGCGCAGAAATCGAACAGATCCTTGAACGGACCTTCCTGACGCGCCTCGGTGATCGCCTCAACCGGGCCTTCACCAACACCTTTGATCGCGCCCAGGCCGTAAACGATGCGGCCGTCGTCGTTCACCGTGAACTTGAACTCCGAAGTGTTCACGTCCGGCGCATCGAGGCGCAGCTTCATCGTGCGCACTTCCTCGATCAAGGTCACGACCTTGTCGGTGTTGTGCATGTCCGCAGAAAGTACCGCTGCCATGAACGGCGCCGGGTAGTGAGCTTTCAGCCACGCAGTCTGGTACGAGACCAGGCCGTAGGCGGCGGAGTGGGATTTGTTGAAGCCGTAACCGGCGAATTTTTCTACCAGGTCGAAAATGTTACCGGCAAGGTCGGCGTCGATGTTGTTGGTCGCGCAACCTTCAATGAAACCGCCGCGCTGCTTGGCCATTTCTTCGGGTTTTTTCTTACCCATCGCCCGACGGAGCATGTCCGCACCGCCAAGGGTGTAACCGGCCATGACCTGAGCAATCTGCATCACCTGTTCCTGATACAGGATGATGCCGTAAGTCGGTGCCAGAACCGGTTTCAAACCTTCGTACTGGTAATCCGAGTGCGGATACGCCAGTTCGGCGCGGCCGTGCTTACGGTTGATGAAGTCGTCCACCATGCCGGACTGCAGCGGGCCCGGACGGAACAGGGCCACCAGTGCGATCAAGTCTTCCAGGCAGTCGGGCTTGAGCTTTTTGATCAGCTCTTTCATGCCGCGCGATTCAAGCTGGAACACCGCGGTGGTTTCAGCTTTCTGCAACAGCGAGTACGTCGGTTTGTCGTCCAGCGGGATAAACGCGATATCCAGCGGCGGCTCGTTGACCTTGGCGCGATCACGGTTGATGGTTTTCAGCGCCCAGTCGATGATCGTCAGGGTCCGCAGACCGAGGAAGTCGAACTTCACCAGACCGGCCGCTTCAACGTCGTCCTTGTCGAACTGGGTCACCAGACCGTCACCGGCCTCATCGCAATAGATTGGCGAGAAGTCAGTCAGTTTGGTCGGCGCAATAACCACACCACCGGCGTGTTTACCAACGTTACGCACAACGCCTTCGAGCTTGCGCGCCATTTCCCAGATTTCCGCAGCTTCTTCATCAACCTTGATGAAGTCACGGAGGATTTCTTCCTGCTCGTAGGCTTTCTCCAGGGTCATGCCGACTTCGAACGGAATCATCTTCGACAGACGATCCGCCAGGCCGTAGGACTTGCCCTGCACCCGCGCTACGTCACGCACCACCGCTTTTGCGGCCATGGAACCGAAAGTGATGATCTGGCTTACCGCGTTGCGGCCGTACTTCTCGGCCACGTAGTCGATCACCCGGTCGCGACCGTCCATGCAGAAGTCGACGTCGAAGTCGGGCATGGATACCCGTTCCGGGTTAAGGAAACGTTCGAACAGCAGGTCGTATTCCAGCGGATCGAGGTCGGTGATCTTCTGTACATAAGCCACCAACGAACCGGCACCCGACCCACGGCCCGGACCTACCGGCACGCCGTTGTTCTTGGCCCACTGGATAAAGTCCATAACGATGAGGAAGTAACCGGGGAAACCCATCTGGATAATGATATCCAGCTCAAAATTCAGTCGGTCGACGTAGACCTGACGCTTGGCTTCGTAGTCTTCGGTGGTGTCCTTGGGCAGCAGCACCGACAAGCGTTCCTCCAGACCGTCGAAGGAGACTTTGCGGAAATACTCGTCGATGGTCATGCCATCGGGAATCGGGAAGTTGGGCAGGAAGTGAGTGCCCAGTTTCACTTCAATGTTGCAGCGCTTGGCGATCTCGACGGTGTTTTCAATCGCGTCGGGAATATCGCTGAACAGCTCGATCATTTCCTCGGCGCTTTTCAGGTATTGCTGATCGCTGTAATTCTTCGAGCGCCGTGGATCGTCGAGGGCACGGCCCTCACCGATGCACACGCGGGTTTCGTGGGCGGCGAAGTCTTCCTGCTTGATGAAACGCACATCGTTGGTCGCCACCAGCGGCGCGCCGAGCTTGTCGGCGAGGGCGACGGCGCCGTGCAATTGTTCTTCATCGTTGGGACGGTTGGTGCGCTGGATTTCCAGATAGAAACGATCCGGGAATACCGCCATCCATTCGCGCGCCAACGCTTCAGCTTCAGCCGGGTTGCCGCCGATCATGGCCATGCCGATCTCGCCTTCTTTGGCGGCGGACAGCATGATCAGGCCTTCGTTGGCTTCAGCAACCCACTCGCGCTCGACGATGATCATGCCGTTGCGCTGGCCTTCGATGAAGCCGCGCGAGATCAACTCGGTGAGGTTGCGATAGCCCTTGGCGTTCATCACCAACAGGCTGAGCCGGCTCAGCGGTGCGTCCGGGTCCTTGTTCGACAGCCACAGGTCGGCGCCGCAGATCGGCTTGATGCCCGCGCCCATGGTGTTTTTGTAGAATTTGACCAGGGAACACATGTTGTTCTGGTCGGTGACCGCGACCGCCGGCATGTTCATGGCCGTCAGTGCCTTGACCAGCGGCTTGATCCGCACCAGCCCGTCGACCAGGGAGTATTCAGTGTGCAGGCGTAGATGAACGAATGAAGCCGGCATAGTGATCCTGTCCAGTTACATAGAGACAACAAGGCCCGGATTGTACCGGGCCTCGAACAAAACATCAGCCTTGCGACTAAACCTGCGTCAGACCTTCCAGCGCTTCGTAAGCCAGACGCACCGGGGCGAACGAGCGCCGGTGAATCGGCGTCGGGCCAAGACGCGACAAGGCTTCCAGATGAACGGGCGTCGGGTAGCCTTTATGGCCACCGATGCCGTAACCCGGATAGATCAATTCGAAGGCAGCCATTTCGCGGTCGCGGCTGACCTTGGCCAGAATCGACGCAGCAGCAATCGCCGGCACCTTGCCGTCGCCCTGCACCACCGCTTCGGCGCGCATCGGCAGTTGCGGGCAGCGGTTGCCGTCGATCATCGCCAGTTTCGGCTGAATGTGCAGGCCGGCCACCGCGCGCTGCATGGCCAGCATGGTCGCGTGCAAGATGTTCAGCTCGTCGATTTCTTCGACTTCGGCGCGCGCAATACACCAGCTCAAGGACTTTTCGATGATTTCGTCGTAAAGCTTTTCGCGCTTGGCCTCAGTGAGTTTCTTCGAGTCGTTGAGACCGAGGATCGGCCGGTTCGGATCGAGGATCACCGCCGCCGTCACCACCGCACCGCACAACGGGCCACGACCGACTTCATCAACGCCGGCCACCAGCTCTTCAACTTCGGCGACCAGGGTGAAATCCAGGCCCATCTGCATGCTTGTCTTGCTCATCGCGTTTGACCGATCAGGTTAAGGACGGCGTCCGCCGCCTGATTGGAGGCATCCAGCCGTAACGTGCGGTGGATCTCGTCGAAACCACGGGTCTGTTCTTCGCCACCTTCGATCAGTGGCGACAGGGTCTGTGCCAGCGCGTCGACTGTCGCATCATCCTGCAACAATTCCGGGACCAGCAGGCGCTGGGCCAGAAGATTCGGCAAGGACACGTAAGGGCTCTTGACCATGCGTTTGAGAATCCAGAACGTCAACGGCGCCAAATGGTACGCCACCACCATCGGCCGCTTGTACAACAGCGCTTCGAGAGTGGCGGTGCCGGAGGCGATCAACACGGCATTGCACGCTGCCAAGGCCAGATGGGATTTGCCGTCGAGCAAGGTCACCGGCAGATCACGCCCAACGAGCAGTTCTTCAAGTTGCGCACGGCGTTCAGGATTGGCGCACGGGATGACGAAGCGCAAACCCGGGCGCATCGCACGCAGACGTTCGGCGGTGTCGAGGAACAATGCCCCCAGACGGGAGACTTCGCCGCCGCGACTGCCGGGCATCAACGCCACCAGCGGGCCGTCGGGCAGGCCCAGCTCGGCACGCGCCGCAGCGCGATCAGCTTCCAGCGGAATGGTATCGGCGAGGGTGTGACCGACGAACCGAACCGGCACGCCCTTTTCTTCGTAAAATTTTGCTTCGAACGGCAGCAACGTCAACATCAAGTCGCAGCCTTCGCGAATCTTCAGCACACGCTTCTGCCGCCACGCCCACACCGACGGGCTGACGTAATGCACGGTCTTGATCCCGGCCTGACGCAGCTTGAGTTCGATATTGAGGTTGAAGTCCGGCGCGTCGATACCGATGAAGACATCCGGTTTCTCGGCGACCAGCGTGGCGATCAGATCCTTGCGACGCTTGAGCAACTCACGCAAACGGCCGAGAACCTCCACCAGGCCCATGACCGACAAACGTTCCATGGGAAAGTAGGACATCAGACCTTCAGCCTGCATCAACGGGCCACCGACGCCGATGAACTCGACGGCCGGATGCTGAGCCTTGAGCGCGCGCATGAGGCCGGCACCGAGAATGTCACCGGAAGCTTCACCCGCCACCAGCGCAATACGCAGATTGGCCATGATCAGCGCGTGATACCGCGAGTCGACGACTGGATGGAGTCGCGGAATATCGCAACTTCCGGGTATTGCGCAGCAGGTTCAGCCAGTTCGGCCAGCGCCTGCTCAACCGTCAAACCTTGGCGATAGACGGTTTTGTAAGCGCGACGCAGGGTATGAATCGCGTCTTCGCTGAAACCACGACGGCGCATGCCTTCGAAGTTCATGCTGCGCGCTTCTGCGGGATTGCCGAACACGGTGACGAACGCAGGAACGTCCTTGCCGATCGCAGTGCCCATACCGGAAAAGCTGTGAGCGCCGATGTGGCAATACTGGTGAACCAGGGTGAATCCGGAAAGGATCGCCCAGTCATCCACGTGCACATGCCCGGCCAACGCGGTGTTGTTGACCAGAATGCAGTGATTGCCGATGACGCTGTCATGCCCGATGTGGGCATAAGCCATGATCAGGTTGTGATCGCCCAGCGTGGTTTCCGAACGGTCCTGCACGGTGCCACGGTGAATGGTCACGCCTTCACGGATGACATTGTGGTCACCGATCACCAGGCGAGTTTCTTCGCCTTTGTACTTCAGATCGGGCGTGTCTTCGCCTACCGAGGAAAACTGGTAGATGCGATTGTGCTTGCCGATGCGGGTCGGGCCTTTGAGGATTACATGCGGCCCGATCACGGTACCCTCGCCGATTTCCACACCTGCGCCGATGATCGACCACGGGCCGACCTCGACGCCATCAGCCAGAACGGCCGACGGATCGATGATTGCGCGAGGGTCAATCAAACTCATAGCTTGCGTTCCGCGCAGATGATTTCAGCCGAGCAGACCGGCTTGCCATCAACCGAGGCCTGGCATTCGAACTTCCAGATCTGACGCTTGCAGCTGATGAACTTGGCTTCGAGGATCAGTTGATCGCCCGGCAACACAGGCTGGCGGAAGCGCAGCTTGTCGGAACCGACGAAGTAGTAAAGCGTGCCGTCGGCAGGCTTCACATCAAGCATTTTGAAACCGAGGATCCCGGCAGCCTGAGCCATCGCTTCGATGATCAGTACGCCCGGCATGATTGGATGCGCAGGGAAGTGACCATTGAAGAACGGTTCATTGATGCTGACATTCTTGTAGGCGCGAATGCGCTTGCCCTCAGTGTCCAGTTCCACCACCCGGTCCACCAGCAGGAACGGGTAACGGTGAGGCAGGTATTCGCGAATCTCGTTGATGTCCATCATTTCGGGGGGAAGCCTATGTAAAGATTGGGAGCGCGACTGACGCGCACTCCTCTAGCAAATCAAGGAGGCAGTCTAGAGGCTGTGCACACTTGATATGGAAATGGTATCAGCCATCAGATGAAGCATTGCCGTCAGGGGTCACTTCCCCTACGCGCTTTTCCAGCTGTTTCAAACGCCGCGCGATGTCATCGAGCTGACGGATGCGGGCCGCGCTTTTGCGCCATTCGGCCGCCGGTTGCATGGCTGTGCCGGAAGAATAGGCACCCGGCTCGGTAATCGAGTGAGTCACCATGGTCATCCCGGTCAGGAAAACGTTGTCGCAAATATCAATATGGCCGACCAGGCCAACACCGCCGGCCAGCATACAATGCTTGCCGATTTTGGTGCTGCCGGAGATCCCGACGCAGGCCGCCATGGCAGTGTGATCACCGACCTGAACGTTGTGGGCGATCTGGATCTGGTTGTCGAGCTTCACGCCATTGCCAATGACGGTATCGGCCAGCGCGCCGCGATCGATGGCGGTATTCACGCCAATCTCGACATCGTCACCGATGGTCACGCCACCGATCTGGGCAATCTTCTGCCAGATGCCTTTTTCGTTGGCAAAGCCGAAGCCTTCACCACCGAGCACCGCACCGGACTGGATCACAACACGCTTGCCGATGCGCACGTCGTGATACAGCGTCACGCGTGGGGCGAGCCAGCCGCCTTCACCGATTTCGCTGCGGGCACCAACAACGCAATGTGCACCCAGTGTCACCTGCGCGCCAATTCGCGCACCGGCTTCGATCACCACAAAAGGGCCAATGCTGGCGCTTGGATCAACCACCGCGTCCGCCGCAATCACCGCTGACGGATGGATACCCGCAGAGGCTTTTGGCTTGGGATCGAACAGGTGGGAGATACGCGCGTAAGCCAGGTAAGGATCAGGCACCACCAACGCATTACCGGCAAAACCTTCGGCATCGGCCTCTTTGAGCAACAGTGCTGCCGCCTGCGAGCCCGTCAGGTATTTGCGATATTGAGGATTTGCCAGAAAGCTCAACTGAGCTGGGCCAGCCTCTTGCAAAGTGGCTAGCCCAGTAATTTGCTTCTCAGGGTCGCCACGCAGGGTGGCGCCGAGGAACTCGGCCAACTGGCCGAGCTTGATAGTCACGGTCATGGGTTACTTCAGCTGATTCATGCGCTCGATTACCTGGCGCGTGATGTCGTACTGAGGCTTGACATCGATCACTGCGCCACGCTCGAACACCAGGTCAAAACCACCTTTCTTGATGACTTCTTCCACTGCGCTATCCAGTTTCGGCTTCAGTTGCTTGAGCATTTCGCGGTCGGCAACGGCCTTGGCTTCGTTCAGTTCCTTGGACTGGAACTGGAAGTCACGGGCCTTTTGCTTGAATTCCAGCTCCAGACGCTCGCGCTCACCTTGCTGCATTTTGTCACCACCGGCCATCAGACGGTCCTGAATGCCCTTGGCGCTGCTTTCCAGCGTCTTCAGCTTGGTCAGTTGCGGACCGAACTTCTTCTCGGCATCAACGGCGTATTTCTTGGCCGCATCGGATTCGAGCAAGGCCATCTGATAGTTCAGAACAGCGATTTTCATGTCGGCAAATGCCGGGCCTGCCACCATCAAGGAGGCCAGGAGAACCAATTGAGTCAACTTACGCACGATGCACTCCTACAAAATCCATTGTCGTTATCTTGGGTCAGACGCTTAGAACGTCTGGCCGAGGGAGAATTGGAACACTTGAGTTTCAGCCTCATCCGGCTTCTTGATCGGCATGGCCAACGCGAAGCTCAGAGGACCCAGTGCGGTGACCCAGGTCACACCCACACCCACGGAACTGGCCATGTTGCTCAGGCTGATGTCGTTGCACTTGGTGTTCGACGTCGAGCCGTTCGCATTGGTAGTGTCCTTGCACTGCGAGTCAAATACGTTACCCACATCCCAGAATACCGAAGTACGCAGGGAGCGCTGATCTTTTACGAATGGCAGCGGGAACAGAACCTCGACACCACCCTGGATCAGGACGTTACCACCGAACGGCAGCGGATCCTGGTCGGGGTCAGCCAGCGTGCCCGGGTTGGTACCACGGCTCGGCGTACTGCGTGGGCCGAGGGTGCTGTCCTTGAAGCCACGAACCGAGTTGAAACCACCAGCATAGTAGTTTTCATAGAACGGCAAGCCGTCAGTCCCGCCGTAACCGTCGCCATAACCCAATTCGGTGTGCAGACGCAGGGTGTAGTTCTCGCTGATCGGCTGGAACAGCTGACCGCGGTAATCAAGTTTGTAGAACGACAGGTCACTGCCCGGAATGGTGGATTCCAGAGTCAGGCTCTGGGAACGGCCACGGGTCGGCAATACACCTTTGTTCAGGGTGGACTCGGACCAGCCGGCCGACGCCTTGAAGTTCAGGTACTTGTCGCCTTCCTTGTTAACGAAGTCGAAAATCTCGTCAACGGTGTAGGTACCGGTCTTGATCTCGTCCTGTTGAACCGACAGGCCAAAGGTCAGACGCGAAGTTTCGCTGATCGGGTAGCCAACGTTGACGCCGGCACCCAGGCTGTCTACCGCATAGCTAGCTACATCGACGTCGAGGTCTTTGTAGTCAGTGGTGCGATAGAACGCGTTGTAACCCAGGCTCACGCCATCGGCGGTCCAGTACGGGTCAACGTAGCCGAAGTTGTAGCGGCTCTGGTATTCGCTGCGAGTCAGGCCGATGCTGACGCGGTTACCGGTACCGAGGAAGTTGTTCTGGGTGATCGAACCACCGAGGATCAGACCGGCGCTCTGGGCGAAACCGACGCTTGCGGTAATCGAACCGGAAGCCTGCTCTTCAACGCTGTAGTTAACATCTACCTGGTCGTCGACACCCGGAACAGCCGGGGTTTCAACGTTGACCTCTTTAAAGAAGCCCAGACGCTCAAGACGGGTCTTGGACTGGTCGATCAGGTAAGTCGAAGCCCAGCCGCCTTCCATCTGACGCATTTCACGACGCAGCACTTCGTCTTCGGACTTGGTGTTGCCACGGAAGTTGATGCGGTTGACGTAGGCACGCTTGCCCGGATCAACAGCGAACAGGATATCGACGGTGTGATCTTCATCGTGCGGCTGAGGTACGCCGTTGACGTTGGCGAAGGTGTAACCCTCGTTACCCAGACGACGGGTGATCAGCTCGGACGTGGTGGTCATCAGTTTGCGCGAGAACACCTGCCCCTTCTGCACGAGCAGCAGGGACTTGACCTGATCTTCAGGGACTTTCAGATCACCACTGAGCTTGACGTCACGAACGGTGTACTTCTCGCCTTCGGTAACGTTGACAGTGATGTAGACGTGCTTCTTGTCCGGGGTGATCGACACCTGGGTCGAAGCGATATCCATGTTGATATAGCCACGATCCAGGTAGTAGGAACGCAGACGCTCCAGGTCACCGGACAGTTTTTCACGGGCGTACTTATCATCGTTCTTGAAGAACGACAGCCAGTTGGTGGTCTTCAGTTCGAACAGGTCGGTCAGGTCTTCCTCAGGGAAAACCGTGTTGCCCACCACGTTGATGTGCTGAATCGCCGCAACGGTGCCTTCGTTGATCTTTACCTTCAGACCCACGCGGTTACGCGGTTGCGAGACCACTTCGGTATCAACGGTAGCCGAGTAGCGACCTTGCGCGACGTACTGACGCTGCAGTTCGTTACGCACGCCCTCAAGGGTGGCACGCTGGAAGATCTCGCCTTCGGCCAGACCGGACTGTTTGAGACCTTTCATCAAGTCTTCAGTGGAGATCGCCTTGTTGCCTTCGATCTCGATACTGGCGACCGACGGGCGTTCAACGACCGTGATTACCAGAACGTTGCCTTCGCGGCCCAGCTGGATATCTTGAAAGAAACCGGTTTTGAACAACGCACGAGTGGATTCCACCAGGCGACGATCATCCGCCTGCTCACCGACGTTCAACGGCAAGGCACCAAAGACGCTACCCGCGGAGACCCGCTGGAGGCCATTGACGCGAATATCAGAGATAGTGAAGGACTCGGCGTGAACTTCGGCGATCATCAATACGGTGAGAACCGCAGTTAGCAGCAGACGTTTCATGAAGTCCTTTCTTATTCCAACTGGCAATAAACAAACTGCCGCAAAATGCGGCAGATTCGCAATTCAGCGAAGCGTTACAGACGACCCAGATCGTTGACCAGAGCAAGCAACATCACCCCGACCACCAAACTGATACCGATCTGTATCCCCCAACCTTGCACCCGATCCGACAAGGGGCGACCACGCGCCCACTCGATCAGATAAAACAACAAATGCCCCCCATCCAGTACAGGAATGGGCAGCAAATTCAGAACGCCCAGGCTAATACTCAGATAAGCAAGGAAATTCAGGAAATCAGCGACGCCCGACTGGGCAGAAGCGCCCGCCACTTTAGCAATGGTTATCGGTCCACTCAAGTTTTTTACCGAGAGCTCGCCGAACAGCATTTTCTTCAGAGAATCGAGCGTCAGAATGCTCATGGTCCAAGTGCGACGGGCACCCTCACCAATCGCGGCCAACGGACCATAACTGACTTCGCGAATCATCTCCGGTGGCCAGTCGACAGCTTTTACGCCAGCCCCCAGATATCCGCTGGGCGATTTGCTCTCACCGCGCGCCGCAAGGGTCACAGGGACGTCGATTTGAGCATTGTCGCGCTCAATGCGCAGCATGATTTTGGTATCAGGGCGCGTACGTACCGTATCAACCACTTGCTGCCAGTCATTGAGCACCTGACCGTCGAGCGCCAACAGACGATCGCCGGTCTTTAGGCCGGCCGCCTGGGCCGGGCCTTTCGGATCAAGCTCGGCAAGCACCGGCGGCAAGGCCGGGCGCCATGGACGAATCCCCAGAGAGCGAATCGGATCCGGTTCATCTGCGCCTTTGAGCCAGTTATCCAGCTTCAGTTCTCGTGGTGAATCGACAGTCGTGCCCTGTTCGCGCACCAGCAACTGCAGGGAACCGCTTTCACCAAGGCGCCGGACCAATTGCAGATTGACGGCAGCCCAACCGGTAGTCGGCTCACCATCGACAGCAACAATTTCCTGACCAGCGTTCAAACCGGCACTGGCGGCGATACTGCCGGACTCAACTGCACCAATGACCGGGCGAATCTGCTCGCTGCCGAGCATGGCCAATACCCAAAAGAACACCAACGCCAACAGGAAGTTGGCAATGGGCCCGGCGGCAACAATGGCGATACGTTGACGCACGGATTTGCGGTTGAACGACTGGTCAAGCTGATCGACTGGCACTTCGCCTTCGCGCTCATCGAGCATCTTGACGTAGCCACCCAACGGTATCGCCGCGATTACAAATTCGGTGCCTTGCTTGTCATGCCAGCGCAGCAACGGCATGCCGAAGCCTACGGAAAAGCGCAGAACCTTGACGCCACAGCGACGCGCGACCCAGAAATGGCCGAATTCGTGAAAGGTGACCAGCACACCCAAGGCGATCAGGGTGCCGGCAATCATATAGAGCGCGCTCATCTACTTTCTCCGCAATCCTGTTCAGTGCCGCGTGTAGCCATTGTGTTGCAAATTTTATCGAGCGTGACGCTTCAACCATTGCTCAGCCAGGACTCGCGCCTTGGCATCAGCCGTAAACACGGCCTCGAGATCTGCCAATGCAACAACCGGCTCGAGGTTCAAGACTTCCTCGATGATACTCGCGATTTCCAGGTAACGGACCCGTCCGTCGAGAAACGCCGCCACCGCCACTTCATTGGCCGCATTGAGCATCGCCGGAGCGCTGTCGCCAGCCTCGGCAGCTTGCCGCGCCAGACGCAGGCAAGGGAAGCGCTCTTCATCCGGCGCCTCGAAATCCAGACGCGCGACGGCGAACAGATCCAGCGGTGCTACACCGGAATCAATGCGCTCCGGCCAGGCCAGGGCATTGGCAATCGGCGTACGCATATCGGGATTGCCCAACTGCGCCAGTACCGAACCGTCGACATAATCGACCAGCGAGTGAATCACGCTCTGCGGGTGAATCACCACCTCGACCTGCGAAGGCTTTGCATCAAACAACCAACAAGCCTCGATCAGTTCAAGACCTTTATTCATCATGCTGGCCGAATCGACCGAAATCTTGCGCCCCATGGACCAGTTAGGGTGCGCACACGCCTGATCAGGTGAAACATGCGCCAATTCACTCATGGGCGTCTGTCGGAACGGACCACCAGAGGCCGTGAGTAAAATCCGACGGACACCGACCGAGCTCAATCCACGAGCAAAATCCTGTGGCATGCACTGGAAAATCGCGTTGTGTTCGCTGTCGATCGGCAGCAGTACTGAACCGCTCTTGCGCACCGCTTGCATGAACAAGGCGCCGGACATCACCAGCGCCTCTTTATTGGCCAGAAGAATCTTCTTGCCCGCTTCAACGGCCGCCAAGGTCGGACGCAGCCCTGCTGCACCAACGATTGCTGCCATCACCGCGTCGACTTCCGGAGCAGCAGCGACCTGACACAGGCCCTCCTCCCCTACTAATACGCGGGTCGGCAAACCGGCGGCACGCAAATCGTCCTGCAAACTGCGCGCGGCAGTTGCCTCGGGCACCACAGCGAATTGCGGCACGTGGCGCACGCACAAGGCGAAAAGCTCGCTCAAACGCGTGAAACCACTCAACGCGAAAACCTGATAACGCTCAGGATGACGAGCAATGACATCGAGCGTGCTCAGGCCGATCGAGCCCGTCGCACCCAAAACGGTAATCTGTTGTGGGCGACTCACGGTGCAGCCATCCACAGCAGCACGGCGAAGACCGGAATGGCCGCGGTCAGACTGTCGATACGATCAAGCACGCCGCCATGACCGGGCAACAGATTACTGCTGTCCTTGATACCGGACTGACGCTTGAACATGCTTTCGGTCAGATCGCCAACCACGGAGATGAAGACGATCAGCGCAGCGCCAATCAAGCCTTTAAGCAACTCGGCGACGGTCCAGTCGCGGACAAACGCGACAATGGCGGTAATCAGCAGACTCAGCACCAGACCACCGTACACGCCTTCCCAGCTTTTACCCGGACTGACTTGCGGGGCGAGCTTGCGCTTGCCGAATTTGCGCCCGGAGAAGTAAGCACCAATATCGGCACCCCAGACCAACACCATCACCGCCATGATCAGCCAGTTACCTAGCGGGTACTGCTTGATCTGCACCAAACCCTGCCAGGCCGGCAACAGAATCAGCAAGCCAATGACCAGTTTGGTGGCAGCCGTGGACCAATGCTCGCTGGAACGCGGATACGTCAGCACAAGGTAAGTCGCCACCGCCCACCAGAGCACCGAAGCCCCCAGCACCCACGGTGCCAGGCCCGGCAGTACATACATGACGAACAACATCAATGCGACGACCGCAGCATACCCGACGCGGAACGATTGAGCGGTAAATCCCGCCAGACGCGCCCATTCCCAAGCCCCCAGACTCACGACCAGACCGATGAACAGGGCAAAACCCGAACCTTCGAGCAAGAAAAAACCGCACAAGGCGATCGGCAGCAGGATCAGCGCAGTGATGATTCGTTGTTTAAGCATTAAACCCGGGCTCCAGCTTCGACCTGTTCGCTCGTTTTACCGAAGCGACGCTGGCGCGAAGCGAAATCGGCCAGCGCATTACGCATGGCATCGTGTTTGAAGTCCGGCCAGAACAGGTCGGAGAAGTACAACTCGGCGTAAGCCAGTTGCCACAGCAAGAAGTTGCTGATGCGGTGTTCGCCACCGGTACGGATGCACAGGTCCGGCAATGGCAGATCGCCGGTCGCCAGACAGGTTTGCAGCAGATCCGGGGTGATGTCTTCCGGGCGCAGGTGCCCAGCCTGAACTTCACGCGCCAGACGCTGGGCAGCCTGTGCAATATCCCACTGACCGCCGTAATTGGCGGCGATTTGCAGGATGAAACGGTTGGCACCCGCCGTCATCGCTTCAGCTTCACGCATTGCTGCCTGAAGCTCCGGATGAAAGCGTGAACGATCGCCAATGATGCGCAGGCTAATGTTGTTGTCGTTGAGGCGCTTGGCCTCACGACGCAATGCCTTGAAGAACAGATCCATCAAGGCACTGACTTCATCGGCCGGGCGCTGCCAGTTTTCACTGGAAAACGCGAACAGGGTGAGCACCTCGACCTTGGCCTCGGCGCACACCTCGATGACGGCCCGCACAGCATCCACACCCGCTTTATGCCCGGCGACACCCGGCATAAAGCGTTTTTTCGCCCAGCGATTGTTGCCATCCATGATGATCGCGACATGGCGCGGCACCGCGGACGGCGCAGTCTGCTTGGTCTTGTCCATTAAAAGCTCGAACCTTATACGGCCATCAGATCCGCTTCTTTTTGCTTGGTAGCCGCGTCGATATCAGCTTCAGCCTTGTCGGTGATTTTCTGAATATCGGCAGCAGCACGACGTTCTTCGTCTTCGCTGATTTCTTTGTCCTTGACCAGTTTCTTCAGCTCACCCAAAGCGTCACGACGAATGTTGCGCACGGCAACACGCGCGTCTTCGGCAGCACTGCGCGCCTGCTTGGTGAAGCCCTTGCGGGTTTCTTCAGTCAGGGCAGGCATGGAGATCAGCAACAACTCGCCCAGGTTGGTCGGGTTGAGGTTCAGACCAGCGCTCTGGATTGCCTTGTCGACTGCGGCGAGCATGTTGCGCTCGAAGGCAACGACTTGCAGGGTGCGCGAGTCTTTTACAGTGATATTGGCCACTTGGGTGATGGAAGTGTCTGCGCCGTAGTACGGCACCATCACGCTACCCAGAATGCTTGGGTGAGCCTTGCCGGTACGAATCTGACCAAAGGCGTGGATCAGAGAGTCCAGGGATTTCTGCATGCGCTCTTGAGCGTCTTTTTTGATTTCGTTGATCATTGTTGACCTTCCTCGATCAGGGTGCCTTCAGCGCCGCCATGGACGATGTTCAGCAGGGCACCGGGCTTGTTCATGTTGAATACGCGCAGCGGCATTTTGTGGTCGCGGCACAGGCAAATAGCGGTCAGATCCATAACGCCCAGCTTGCGATCCAGTACTTCATCATAAGTCAGATGATCGAACTTCTCGGCATGCGGGTCTTTGAACGGGTCAGCGGTGTAGACGCCATCGACCTTGGTCGCCTTGAGCACGACATCGGCATCGATTTCGATTGCACGCAGGCAGGCTGCCGAATCCGTGGTGAAGAACGGGTTGCCGGTACCGGCAGCGAAGATCACGACGTCTTTGGAGTTCAGGTGACGCATGGCTTTGCGGCGATCGTAGTGATCGGTCACACCCACCATGGAAATCGCCGACATCACGATGGCCGAGATGTTGGCACGTTCCAGCGCATCGCGCATGGCCAGGGCGTTCATCACAGTGGCCAGCATGCCCATGTGGTCACCCGTCACCCGATCCATACCGGCTTTGCTCAGGGCTTCGCCACGGAACAGGTTGCCACCGCCGATCACCAGACCGACCTGTACGCCGATGCCGACCAGTTGGCCGACTTCCAGCGCCATCCGATCCAGCACTTTTGGATCGATCCCGAACTCTTCCGAGCCCATCAGGGCCTCGCCGCTAAGCTTGAGTAGAATGCGTTTATAGCGAGCCTGATAACCACTGCCCTGCTGAGCCATTGCGAATCTCTCCTGCGGCGTATTTAAAAATTCTTTGCGAGCTGTTTACAGCTGGCGTTCACTCTAGCTTGGCGCTGCTTCAGCGCCATCGGAACATGGCTTTGTAAGTCAGTTCCAAGTGGAAACCAATTAAAAATTGGCAACCCCATCTGAAAAGAGGCTGCGCGCGTAAGCGGGCAGCCTCTTTCGGGCGACAGTTGAAAAACCGTCTTATTGCTTGGCGGCAGCCAGCTGGGCAGCAACTTCTTCAGCGAAGTTGTCGACCGGCTTCTCGATGCCTTCGCCTACTTTGTAGTAAGTGAAGGAAACGATTTCTGCGCCGCCTTTCTTGGCCAGCTCGCCAACCTTGATTTCAGGGTTCTTGACGAACGCCTGCTCAACCAGGCTTGCTTCTGCCAGGAACTTGCTGATACGGCCTTTGACCATGTTCTCAACAATGTTTTCTGGCTTGCCTTTGATCTTCTCTTCGTTCAGCTGCAGGAACACAGCTTTTTCACGCTCGATCGCTTCAGCCGAAACTTGCGAAGGCAGCAGGAACTCAGGGTTGCTAGCAGCGACGTGCATCGCGATGTCTTTGGCCAGCTCGACGTCACCGCCTTTCAGAGCCACAACAACACCGATCTTGTTGCCGTGCAGGTACGAACCTACAACGTCACCTTCGATACGGGTCAGACGACGGATGTTGACGTTCTCGCCTACTTTGGCAACCAGCGCTTCACGAGCAGCTTCTTGCGAAGCGATCAGCGGAGCAGCGTCGGTCAGCTTGTCAGCGAAGGCTTTTTCAACGCTGGCAGCAACGAAGTTTTTGAAGTCGTCTTGCAGGGCCAGGAAGTCGGTCTGCGAGTTCACTTCCAGGATAACGGCAGCTTTACCGTCGTCCTTGATTGCGATTGCGCCTTCAGCGGCAACGTTGCCAGCCTTTTTCGCAGCCTTGATCGCGCCCGAAGCACGCATGTCATCAATGGCTTTTTCGATGTCGCCGTCAGCCTTTTCCAGGGCTTTCTTGCAGTCCATCATGCCTTCGCCGGTACGCTCGCGCAGTTCTTTAACCAACGCTGCAGTAATTGCTGCCATTTTCAAATTCCTCTTGGATAGGTTTTCAACCATTCCACCCGATCGAACGGGCGTTCAATTCTTCCCGAGCCCCACCTTGTAGCTGCTGCACGTTACAGGAGCTGTAGCTGCGCTGCCGACAAATGGTTTTCGAGGTGGCAAAAAGGGGGCCAAGCCCCCTTTTTGCTTACTGAGTTAACGCCAGGGCGCTAATTACTCAGCTGCAGCCTGAGTTTCTTCAGCTGCGAATTCTACAGTGCCGCCAGCAACATTGTTGCGACCACGGATCACTGCGTCAGCCATCGAACCCATGTACAGCTGGATAGCGCGGATTGCGTCATCGTTGCCTGGGATGATGTAGTCAACGCCTTCCGGGCTGCTGTTGGTGTCGACAACGCCGATTACCGGGATGCCCAGCTTGTTGGCTTCGGTGATCGCGATGCGCTCGTGGTCAACGTCGATCACGAACAGTGCGTCTGGCAGACCGCCCATGTCCTTGATGCCGCCCAGCGAACGATCCAGCTTTTCCAGGTCACGGGAGCGCATCAGCGCTTCTTTCTTGGTCAGCTTGGCGAAAGTACCGTCTTCGGCTTGAACTTCAAGGTCACGCAGACGCTTGATGGAAGCACGAATGGTTTTGAAGTTGGTCAGCATGCCGCCCAACCAGCGGTGATCGACGTACGGCGAACCGCAACGTGCTGCTTCTTCAGCAACGATCTTGCCAGCGGAACGCTTGGTGCCGACGAACAGAATCTTGTTTTTGCCCTGGGCCAGACGCTCTACGAAAGTCAGAGCTTCGTTGAACATTGGCAGGGTTTTTTCAAGGTTGATGATGTGAATCTTGTTACGCGCGCCGAAAATGTACTTACCCATTTTCGGATTCCAGTAACGGGTTTGGTGACCGAAGTGCACACCGGCCTTCAGCATATCGCGCATATTGACTTGGGACATGATAGTTCCTTAATAAGTCGGGTTTGGCCTCCACGTATCCCAATGACCAACCAATGGCATAAAGCCAAAAGCACCCAGGTCATCGTGTCGACACGTGTGTGGATTTAAGCTTTTCGGGGTATCCCCGGAAAGCGGCGCATTTTATACCACAGGGTGCGCAGAAACGGAACCCGGAATCTGTATTCGCACCAAGGACATGGGCGCAGCCCCCTTGGAATCGGCCCCGAACGCACCATTGTATAGAGAGAAGCGATACACGCGGGCGCTGAATTGCGCCGTGCGTCTGTTAGAATCGCGTTTTTCAGGGTCGCCAATCGAACACTCGCCACCCTATTCGTATCAGCAAGCGCCGCCGAGCGCAGAGAGAGCCTGTATGACCGTCAACCTCAAAACTCCCGAGGACATCGCTGGCATGCGTGTCGCCGGCAAACTGGCCGCCGATGTGCTGGAAATGATTGCCGAACATGTCAAGCCGGGCGTCACCACCGATGAGCTGAACCAGATCTGCCACGACTACATCGTCAACGTGCAGCAAGCCATCCCTGCCCCGCTCAACTACAAGGGCTACCCGAAGTCGATCTGCACCTCGATCAACCACGTGGTCTGCCATGGCATCCCGAACGACAAGCCGCTGAAAAACGGCGACACCCTGAATATCGACGTTACCGTGATCAAAGACGGCTACCACGGCGACACCAGCCGCATGTTCCACGTCGGCGAAGTGCCAGTCTGGGCCGAGCGTCTGTCGCAGATCACCCAGGAATGCATGTACAAGGCGATCGAGATCGTCAAACCCGGCTGCCGCCTCGGCGACATCGGCGAAGTGATCCAGAAGCACGCCGAGAAGAACGGTTTCTCGGTGGTTCGCGAGTTCTGCGGTCACGGCATCGGCAAGGTCTTCCACGAAGAGCCGCAGATCCTCCACTACGGCCGCGCGGGCACCGGCATGGAACTGAAGGCCGGCATGACCTTCACCATCGAGCCAATGATCAACCAGGGCAAGGCCGACACCAAAGTACTGGGCGACGGCTGGACCGCGATCACCAAGGACCGCAAGCTCTCGGCACAGTGGGAACACACCCTGCTGGTCACCGACACCGGTTACGAGATCTTCACCCTGCGCGCCGACGACACCATCCCGCGCGTCTCGGCCTGATCCAGACAACGCTCCCAGCCTTATAGAAGGAAAGCCAATCGATGCCGCAGGTGGATCCCGAACTCTTCGACCGCGGCCAGTTCCAGGCTGAACTGGCCCTGAAAGCGAGTCCTATCGCGGCGTTCAAGAAGGCGATCCGCCAGGCTCGCGAGGTGCTCGACACGCGTTTTCGCAATGGCCGCGATATTCGCCGCCTGATCGAAGACCGTGCCTGGTTCGTCGACAACATCCTGCAAAAGGCCTGGGAGCAGTTCAACTGGAGCGAAGACGCCGACATCGCGCTGGTCGCGGTCGGCGGCTACGGTCGCGGTGAGCTGCACCCGTATTCCGACATCGACTTGCTGATTCTGCTGGACAGCGCCGACCACGAAGTTTTCCGCGACTCCATCGAGCGCTTTCTGACGCTGCTGTGGGACATCGGCCTGGAAGTCGGTCAGAGCGTGCGCTCGGTCGACGAATGCGCCGAAGAGGCCCGCGCTGACCTGACCGTCGTCACCAACCTGATGGAAAGCCGCACCATCTGCGGTCCCGAGCGTCTGCGCCAGCGCATGCTCGATGTCACCAGCACCGCACACATGTGGCCGGCCAAAGAGTTCTTCCTGGCCAAGCGCGCCGAGCAAAAAGCCCGTCACCACAAATACAACGACACCGAATACAACCTGGAACCCAACGTCAAAGGCTCGCCCGGTGGCCTGCGGGATATCCAGACGATTCTGTGGGTGGCCCGGCGTCAGTACGGCACCCTGAACCTGCGCGCCCTCGCCGGCGAAGGCTTCCTGGTCGAAAGCGAAAACGCCCTGCTCGCCTCCTCTCAGGAATTCCTCTGGAAAGTGCGCTACGCCCTGCACATGCTGGCGGGCCGCTCGGAAGACCGCTTGCTGTTCGATCATCAGCGCACCATCGCCGGGCTGCTCGGCTTTGAAGGCGACGATGCCAAACAGGCCGTCGAAAACTTCATGCAGCAATATTTCCGTGTGGTGATGAGCATTGCCCAACTCAGCGACCTGATCATCCAGCATTTCGAGGAAGTCATTCTCGCGCCGGAAGACGAAGCTGCGCCGCAGCCGATCAACTCACGCTTCCAGTTGCACGACGGTTATATCGAGGCACGCAACGACAACGTGTTCCGCCGCACGCCATTCGCCATGCTCGAGATCTTCGTGCTGATGGCCCAGCAGCCGGAAATCAAAGGCGTGCGTGCCGACACTATTCGATTGCTGCGGGAAAACCGTCACCTGATCGACGACAACTTCCGCAACGATATTCGCAACACCAGCCTGTTCATCGAGCTGTTCAAGTGCAAGATCGGCATCCACCGCAACCTGCGCCGGATGAACCGTTACGGCATTCTCGGGCGTTATCTGCCCGAATTCGGCTTTATCGTCGGGCAGATGCAGCACGACCTGTTTCACATCTATACGGTCGATGCGCATACGCTGAACCTGATCAAGCACCTGCGCAAATTGCAGTACACCCAGGTCTCGGAGAAATTTCCGCTGGCCGCCAAACTCATGGCCAAACTGCCTAAGCCCGAACTGATCTACATGGCGGGCCTGTACCACGACATCGGTAAAGGCCGGCATGGCGATCACTCGGAGATCGGCGCAGTCGATGCCGAGGCGTTCTGCCAGCGTCATCAGTTACCGGTGTGGGATAGCCGTCTGATTGTCTGGCTGGTGCAGAACCATCTGGTGATGTCGACCACCGCCCAGCGCAAGGACTTGTCCGACCCGCAGGTGATCCACGATTTTGCCTTGGCGGTTGGCGATGAAACCCGCCTCGACTATCTCTACGTGCTGACCGTGGCCGACATCAACGCGACCAACCCGACGCTGTGGAACTCGTGGCGCGCCAGCCTGTTGCGCCAGCTCTACACCGAGACCAAGCGCGCCTTGCGCCGTGGCCTGGAAAACCCGGTGGACCGCGAAGAGCAGATCCGCCAGACCCAAAGCGCCGCGCTGGATATTCTGGTGCGTGGTGGCACCGACCCGGACGACGTCGAGCAGTTGTGGGCGCAATTGGGCGATGACTATTTCCTGCGCCACACCGCCGGCGACGTGGCCTGGCACAGCGATGCGATCCTGCAGCAACCGGTCGATGGCGGGCCGCTCGTACTGATCAAGGAAACCACCCAGCGCGAGTTCGAGGGCGGCACGCAAATCTTCATTTATGCACCGGACCAGCACGACTTTTTCGCCGTGACCGTGGCGGCGATGGATCAGCTCAACCTGAACATTCACGACGCCCGGGTCATCACTTCGAGCAGCCAGTTCACCCTCGACACCTACATTGTGCTCGACAACGAAGGCGAATCCATCGGCGACAACCCGGCACGGGTCAAGCAGATCCGCGAAGGCCTGACCGAAGCCCTGCGCAACCCAGACGATTACCCGACGATCATCCAGCGCCGCGTGCCGCGCCAGCTCAAGCATTTCGCCTTTGCGCCGCAGGTCACCATCCACAACGATGCGCAGCGTCCGGTGACCGTGCTGGAGTTGACCGCCCCTGATCGCCCGGGCCTGCTGGCACGGATCGGCGGGATTTTCCTCGAGTTCGACCTGTCGCTGCAGAACGCCAAGATTGCGACCCTCGGCGAGCGGGTGGAAGACGTCTTCTTCATCACCGACGCCCACAACCAACCGTTGTCCGACCCGTTGCTGTGCAGCCGTTTGCAGGATGCGATCGTTGAGCAACTGAGCGTCAATCAGGAACCCGATATCAAACTGTCGCGCCTCAGTATTTGATGGCGCCCCGGATTCAAATGGCTTTGCACGAGACCCAGCCCCAATGAACAACGCTCTGAACCAGCTCCAGCCGTACCCGTTCGAAAAGCTCCGCGCCCTGCTCGGCACCGTCACGCCGAACCCGGACAAACGCCCGATCGCCCTGTCGATCGGCGAGCCGAAACATCGCTCGCCAAGCTTTGTCGCCGAAGCGCTGGCCAACAGTCTGGATCAGATGGCCGTCTACCCGACCACCCTCGGTATCCCCGCCCTGCGCGAGGCCATTGCCGGCTGGTGCGAGCGTCGTTTCGGCGTGCCAAGCGGCTGGATCGATCCGGCGCGCAACGTGCTGCCGGTCAATGGCACCCGTGAAGCGCTGTTCGCGTTCACCCAGACCGTAGTCAACCGTGGCGATGATGCGTTGGTGGTCAGCCCGAACCCGTTCTACCAGATCTACGAAGGCGCCGCGTTCCTCGCCGGGGCCAAGCCGCACTACCTGCCGTGCCTGGACGAGAACGGCTTCAACCCGGATTTCGATGCCGTTTCGCCGGACATCTGGAAACGTTGCCAGATCCTGTTCCTCTGCTCGCCGGGCAACCCGACCGGCGCGCTGATCCCGGTCGACGCCCTGAAAAAACTGATCGCTTTGGCCGACGAGTACGACTTCGTGATCGCCGCCGACGAGTGCTACAGCGAGTTGTACTTCGACGAGCAAACGCCGCCGCCGGGCTTGCTGACGGCCTGCGTTGAATTGGGTCGCAAGGACTTCAAACGCTGCGTGGTGTTCCACAGCCTGTCCAAGCGTTCCAACTTGCCAGGCCTGCGCTCCGGCTTTGTGGCGGGCGACGCCGATATCCTCAAAGGCTTCCTGCTGTATCGCACCTACCACGGCTGCGCAATGCCGGTACAAACCCAACTGGCCAGCGTTGCCGCGTGGAACGACGAGGTCCACGTGCGCGCCAACCGCGCTCTGTACCGGGAAAAATTCGATGCCGTGCTGGAAATTCTCAGCCCGGTGATGGACGTGCAGCGTCCGGATGGCAGCTTCTATCTGTGGCCGAACGTGCAAGGTGATGACGCCGCATTCTGCCGCGACCTGTTTGAGCAAGAGCACGTGACCGTGGTGCCGGGTTCGTACCTGTCCCGTGATGTCGATGGCGTCAACCCGGGCGCAGGCCGTGTGCGCATGGCGCTGGTTGCCCCCCTGGCCGAATGCGTCGAAGCCGCCGAACGGATTCGCGCCTTCATCACTCGCCAGCAGTAATCATCAAGAGTCCGCACCAGGCATCTGGTGCGGACTCTTGATGGGTTATTTGACCTTCCCCAGATTGGCCTCACTCAAATCCAGATCGGCCAACACTTCTCTGAGGACGTCATCACCTATCTGGTGATGACGACTGAGGCTATAGAGTTCCAGACGCTGTGCCCTGAGCGCTTTCAGGCGCATGCGCCGCTCGAGTAAATCCATCTGAAACGCGAGGGCCTGCGCTTCGGCGGAATCGTTGAAAACGTCCAGTTGATGGCGATATTCGGACATGATCCGCGCCTTCAACTCGGCGGACAAAGCGGCCTGAGCAGCGTCCTGCGGAGTGGCTTCCTCGGTCTCGAGCGCATGAATCGCCGCTTCCGCGGTTTTGCGCCAGGCATCGCGCACTTCCTGGCGTCGCTTGTCGTCCGGGCTTTTTTCAATCCCGCGCAACAACAGCGGCAGCGCGATGCATGCCGAAATCAGCGACAGCAGAATCACCCCGGCGGCGATGAAGATCAGCAGGTCACGCTCAGGAAACGTATCCGCGCCCATCAACATCGGCACCGACATCACGCCGGCCAGCGTTACTGCACCGCGCACACCGCCGACAGTCAGCAGCCAGCAGGAGCGCGCGGTCGGGACTTGCGTCAGCTCGCCCTTGCCGCGCAAGCGGCGCAACAGCACCGATAAACGCCAGATGCTCTGCACCCAGATAAACCGCAACAAAACCAGCGCAAGAAAAATCGCCACGACATCGAGGCAGCGATAGAACAACGTCGGCCACAACGTCGGCTCGTGACTGACCACGGCTTTGATGATGTCCGGCAATTGCAGGCCGAGCAGGAGGAAAATCAAACCATTGAAAGCGAACTCCAGCAACGACCAGACGCTGCGATTGAGCAATCGGGTGCTGGTCTGCCTTGGCAACAGATCGAGCCAGCTCTGCATCATCCCCGCCGCCACGGCCGAGAGAATGCCCGAGACGCCAAGACGTTCCGCCAGCACATAAGCCGCGAACGGCAGCAACAACATGAACACCACATGAGTCGCCGGATCATCCCAGCCACGGGCAATCATCCACGCCCGCAAGCGCCCGACCAGCCAGCTCAAGGCCACACCGACCGCCAACCCGCCGAGCGCCACCAGGACGAAAGTCAGGCTGGCGTTGGTCAGCGAGAACACGCCTGTGATGGCCGCCACCAGGGCGAACTTGAAGGTCACCAGACCGGAGGCATCGTTCATCAGCGCCTCGCCCTGCAATATATGCATCAACGGGGTCGGCAAGCGGTTTTGCGAAATGGCCGACACCGCCACAGCGTCGGTGGGCGACAACACCGCCGCCAAGGCGAACGCTACCGGCAGTGGAATGGACGGCAACAGCCAATGAATGAAGTACCCGGCGCCGACCACAGTGAACAACACCAGCCCCACCGCCAGCGTGAGGATCGGCCCGCGCAAATGCCAGAACTCGCGCTTGGGCATGCGCCAGCCATCGGAAAACAGCAGGGGCGGCAGGAACAGAAACAGGAACAATTCGGGATCGAGGGCCACATGCAGACCCAAGGTCGGCCAGGCGAGCAAGGCGCCGGCGGCAATCTGGACCAGTGGCAGAGGCAGCGGAATGACCCGCCCGACCAGACGCGAAACGCTAACCAGCATCAGCAGGATCAGGACGGTGTAAGCAGTTTGCATATAGCGGAAATCTCAGACAGTCGACAGCGTTGAACTGCCATATTAGCCGCTTAGGATGCGTCTGACCGTTGCACCTATGTCGCACGCACCAAAGCCAAACCTGTAGGAGCTGCGGCACGCTGCGATCGTTTGATCTTTGAAACAAAATCAAAAGATCGCAGCCTCGTTTCACTCGACAGCTCCTACAGGGATTTATGCAAGGAAATGAAGCCGGGCGCCCGAAACCGTTCGGTCATGGCATAATCCGACACCATTTTTCTCCAGCACCTGTAAAGGGGGCGATTCCTTGACCGTTTCAAGTAAAACGTTGCACCTTTTCGGCATCAAAGCCTGCGACACCATGAAGAAGGCGCGCACCTGGCTCGATGAACACGCTGTCAGCTACGACTTTCACGATTACAAAACCGCCGGCATCGACCGTGAGCACCTGACCCAATGGTGTGACGAACATGGCTGGCAAACGGTGTTGAACCGTGCAGGCACGACCTTTCGCAAACTCGACGACGAACGCAAAGCCGATCTCGACCAGTCGAAAGCCATCGAACTGATGCTCGCTCAACCCTCGATGATCAAGCGCCCGGTGCTCGATCTCGGTGACCGAACCCTGATTGGCTTCAAGCCAGATATCTACGCGGCCGCTCTGAAGTAAGCAGCCCGTCACTCTTTGTAGAGGTGTATTTACATGTCCAATTCCCTGTTCAGCATCGCCTTTGGTGTCGGCACTCAGAACCGTCAAGGCGCGTGGCTGGAAGTGTTCTACGCACAGCCACTGCTCAACCCTTCGGCCGAACTGGTCGCGGCGGTTGCGCCGATCCTCGGTTACACCGAAGGCAATCAGGCCATCACCTTCACCACCGCGCAGGCTGCGCAACTGGCTGAAGCCGTGAAAGGCATCGACGCCGTACAAGGCAAGCTGCTGACCCGTCTGGCGGAAAGCCACAAGCCGCTGGTCGCCACCCTGCTGGCCGAAGACGCGCAACTGACCTCGACACCTGAGGCTTACCTCAAGCTGCACCTGCTGTCGCACCGTCTGGTCAAGCCGCACGGCGTGAGCCTGGCCGGGATCTTCCCGCTGCTGCCGAACGTAGCGTGGACCAGCCAAGGCGCCATCGACCTGAGCGAACTGGCGGAAATGCAACTGGAGGCCCGTCTGCGTGGCGAGCTGCTGGAAGTGTTCTCGGTGGACAAGTTCCCGAAAATGACCGACTACGTGGTACCGGCTGGCGTGCGCATCGCTGACGCCGCGCGTCTGCGTCTGGGTGCTTACGTGGGCGAAGGCACCACCGTGATGCACGAAGGCTTCATCAACTTCAACGCCGGCACCGAAGGCCCGGGCATGATCGAAGGCCGCGTTTCCGCTGGCGTATTCGTCGGCAAGGGCTCGGACCTGGGCGGCGGTTGCTCGACCATGGGCACCCTGTCGGGCGGCGGCAACATCGTGATCAAGGTCGGCGAAGGCTGCCTGATCGGCGCCAACGCCGGTATCGGTATCCCGTTGGGCGACCGCAACACCGTTGAGTCGGGCCTGTACGTGACGGCCGGTACCAAGGTTGCGCTGCTCGACGAGCACAACAATCTGGTTAAAGTCGTGAAAGCGCGTGAGCTGGCCGGTCAGACTGACCTGCTGTTCCGTCGCAATTCGGAAACCGGTGCTGTGGAGTGCAAAACCCACAAATCGGCGATCGAACTGAACGAAGCGCTGCACGCTCACAACTAAGTGCTTGAATAATCCATTGTAGGAGTGAGCCTGCTCGCGATGCTTTTAGCGCCCTCACGGACGCCATCGCGAGCAGGCTCACTCCTACAGGATTTGGCGTACATCCCGCCCCTCTTCACCAGGGCTAAAAACTGTGATGATTCCCTCCCCGTGGCGTGCCGATTTCCCGGCCATCGCCGCGCTGCAACGGCAAGACCAGACCTATCTGGACAACGCCGCCACCACGCAAAAACCCCAAGCCCTGCTCGACGCACTGACGCATTACTACGCCAACGGCGCAGCCAATGTGCATCGTGCGCAACACCTGCCCGGCGCTCATGCCACGCAGGCGTTCGAGGACAGTCGGCTGAAGGTGGCCCAGTGGCTGAATGCCGGTGACAGCGGGCAGATCATCTTTACTCACGGCGCCACCAGTGCGCTGAACCTCCTGGCCTATGGCCTCGAACATCTTTTTCAACCGGGCGATGAAATTGTCATCAGCGCCCTGGAGCATCACGCCAACCTGCTGCCATGGCAGCAACTGGCACAACGGCGCAATCTGAAGCTGGTGATTCTGCCGCTGGATGCCGACGGCCTGATCGACCTCGCTGCCGCTGTGCATCTGATTGGCCCGCGCACGCGATTGCTGGCAGTCAGTCAGTTGTCCAACGTGCTCGGCGCCTGGCAGCCGTTGCCGGCATTACTCGGCATGGCCAAGGCGCAGAACGCGCTGACCGTGGTCGATGGCGCGCAAGGCGTGGTGCATGGTCGGCATGACGTGCAGGCGCTGGGTTGCGACTTCTACGTGTTTTCCAGCCACAAGCTGTATGGGCCGGATGGTTTAGGCGTTCTGTTCGGGCTCAATGCAGCGCTTGAACAACTGAAGCCTTGGCAGTTTGGCGGCGAAATGGTGCTGGAAGCCAACTACCACGACGCGCGCTTCCGCCCTGCTCCGCTGGGTTTTGAAGCGGGCACACCGCCGATTGCCAGTGTGATCGGCCTAGGTGCGACGCTGGATTATCTGGCCGGTCTGGATCAGGACGCGGTGTCCGCCCACGAGGCTGCGCTGCATGACTATCTGCTGCGTGGCCTTGCCGCCCGTAACGGCATTCGTTTGCTCGGCAAGCCGCAATTGGCGCTGGCGAGTTTTGTTGTCGAGGGTGTGCATAACGCCGATCTCGCGCATCTTTTGACTGAGCAAGGTATTGCCGTGCGCGCCGGGCATCACTGCGCGATGCCGCTGCTGAAAAGCTTCGAACTGGCTGGGGCGATTCGGGTGTCGCTGGCGCTGTACAACGATTCCGAGGATCTGGAACGCTTCTTTGAAGCGCTGGATCAGGCGCTGGAGTTGTTGCGATGAGTTTGCCGGTTGAGGCCGCCGAGGCGCTGCAGACTTTTCAGAATGCAGCGGGCTGGGAACAACGGGCGCGGTTGTTGATGCAGTTTGGTGATCGTTTGCCGCCACTAAGTGACGCCGACAAGTGTGACGCTAACCGGGTGCATGGCTGTGAGAGTCAGGTCTGGCTGGTTGGTGAACTGCACGACGGTCACTGGCAATTCAGCGCCAGCAGCGATGCACGGATGATTCGTGGGTTGGTGGCGTTGTTGCTGTTGCGGGTTAACGGTTTGTCGGCCACTGAATTGCACCAGGTTGATTTACCGGACTGGTTCAATCAGCTAGGGCTTTCGCGACAACTATCGCCATCGCGCAGTAATGGCCTCAATGCCGTGCTCCAGCGAATGAATGATCTGGCGCGCTAACTGATCGTTCCCATGCTCTGCGTGGGAATGCCTCATCGGACGCTCCGCGTTCGGCTCTGGATGGGACGCGGAGCGTCCCGGGCTGCATTCCCACGCGGAGCGTGGGAACGATCAAGGCCTCACCGATCAAACCTGAGGTTTGACTCGGTCAGCCGGGCGCCGAACACCCGCGACAATCTTGTCCACAGCCTTGGTCGCCGCAACCATGCCGAACGTCGCTGTGACCATCATCACCGCACCAAACCCGCCGGCGCAGTCGAGCTTCACGCCATCGCCGACAAAACTCTTCTGCAAACAAATACTGCCATCCGGTTTCGGGTAGCGCAGCTGTTCCGTGGAAAACACACACGGCACACTGTAATGGCGGGTCACGGTGCGCGAAAAACCATAATCACGACGCAACGTCGAACGCACTTTCGAGGCCAACGGGTCGTTGAACGTGCGGTTGAGATCGCACACCTGAATCAGCGTCGGATCGATCTGCCCGCCCGCACCGCCGGTAGTGATGATCTGGATCTTGCGGCGCTTGCACCAGGCAATCAGCGCAGCCTTGGCGTTGACCGCGTCGATGCAGTCGATCACGCAGTCGATGTTCGGCGTGATGTATTCGGCCATGGTCTCGCGGGTGACGAAATCCGCCACGGCGTGCACGGTGCAATCCGGGTTGATCCCGCGCAGACGCTCGGCCATCACTTCGACCTTGGGCTTGCCGACGGTGCTGTCCAGCGCGTGCAACTGGCGGTTGGCGTTGCTGACGCAAACGTCATCAAGGTCGAACAGCGAAATCTCGCCAACGCCACAACGGGCCATGGCTTCCGCCGCCCAGGAACCGACGCCACCGACGCCAACGATCGCCACATGGGCCGCGCGCAGGCGCTCCAGGCCTTCAATGCCATACAAACGGGCGATGCCTGCAAACCGCGGATCTTCTGTACTCATGACCATTACCCCAAAAACCGGCGCGCATTATAGGGCTACACAGCGACAAGTTTTAAGCTTCGAACTACAAGTGTAAGAACTTAAGTCAAAGTCGGCTGCCCAATGTCGGGCATTTCCCTGTCTGATGTACGACTTGCGAACTGCCGGTGTAGGATGCGCGCCCCTCGGGCGTATAGCCGACCGATCCTCCGTTCCACAGCCTTTGGAACCCGAAATAGCTATGTCATCGCGTAAATTTGGACTCAACCTGGTGGTGGTTCTGGCAATCGCCGCCCTGTTCACCGGTTTCTGGGCGCTGATCAATCGTCCGGTTTCCGCGCCGAACTGGCCGGAGCAGATCTCCGGTTTCTCCTATTCGCCATTCCAGCAGGGCCAATACCCCCAGAAGGATCAATATCCGTCTGACGAAGAGATGCGCCGCGACCTGGAGATCATGAGCAAGCTGACGGACAACATCCGCATCTACTCGGTCGACGGCTCGTTGCAAGACATCCCGAAACTGGCTGAAGAATTCGGCCTGCGCGTGACATTGGGGATCTGGATCAGCCCCGATCAGGAACGCAACGAACGGGAAATCACCCGAGCCATCGAACTGGCCAACACTTCACGCAGCGTGGTTCGCGTGGTGGTCGGTAACGAAGCGATCTTCCGCAAGGAAATCACCGCCCAAGAGCTGAGCGTGCTGCTCGATCGCGTGCGCGCGGCGGTGAAAGTGCCGGTGACCACCTCCGAGCAATGGCACGTCTGGGAAGAACACCCGGAACTGGCCAAGCACGTTGACCTGATCGCTGCGCACGTTCTGCCGTACTGGGAATTCATCCCGGTCGACAAGGCCGGGCAGTTCGTTTTCGACCGCGCCCGCGATCTGAAAAAGATGTTCCCGAAAAAACCGCTGCTGCTCTCCGAAGTCGGCTGGCCGAGCAACGGTCGCATGCGCGGTGGCGCCGATGCGTCGCCGGCGGATCAGGCGATCTACCTGCGCACACTGGTCAACAAGCTCAACCGCCAAGGCTTCAACTACTTCGTGATCGAAGCGTTTGACCAGCCGTGGAAGGCCAGCGACGAAGGCTCGGTCGGCGCGTACTGGGGCGTGTTCAACGCTGCGCGTCAGCAGAAATTCAACTTCGAAGGCCCGGTGGTCGCGATCCCGCAATGGCGAGTGCTGGCAGTCGGTTCGGTGGTATTGGCGTTGCTGTCGCTGACCCTGCTGATGATCGACGGCTCGGCGCTGCGTCAGCGTGGGCGGATCTTCCTGACCTTTATCGCCTTCCTCTGTGGTTCGGTGCTGGTGTGGATCGGTTACGACTACAGCCTGCAATACAGCACGTGGTTCAGTTTGACGGTCGGCTTCCTCTTGGCACTGGGTGCGCTCGGAGTGTTTATCGTCTTGCTGACGGAAGCCCATGAACTGGCCGAAGCGGTTTGGATTCACAAGCGGCGGCGTGAGTTCCTGCCGGTCGAGGGCGACTCCAGCTATCGCCCGAAAGTCTCGATCCATGTGCCGTGCTACAACGAGCCGCCGGACATGGTCAAACAGACCCTCGACGCCCTCGCCGCCCTCGATTATCCGGACTACGAAGTCCTGATCATCGACAACAACACCAAGGACCCGGCGGTGTGGGAACCGGTGCGCGACTACTGCGCAACCCTCGGTCCGCGCTTCAAGTTCTTCCACGTCTCGCCCCTGGCCGGTTTCAAGGGTGGCGCGCTGAACTACCTGATTCCGCACACCGCCAAGGATGCCGAAGTGATCGCGGTGATCGACTCCGATTACTGCGTGCATCCGAACTGGCTCAAGCACATGGTGCCGCACTTCGCTGACCCGAAAATCGCCGTGGTGCAGTCGCCGCAGGATTACCGCGATCAGAACGAAAGCACCTTCAAGAAGCTCTGCTACGCCGAATACAAAGGCTTCTTCCATATCGGCATGGTCACTCGTAACGACCGTGACGCAATCATCCAGCACGGCACCATGACCATGACCCGCCGCTCGGTGCTGGAAGAATTGGGCTGGGCCGACTGGTGCATCTGTGAAGACGCCGAACTCGGTCTGCGCGTGTTCGAAAAAGGCTTGTCGGCGGCGTATTACCACGACAGCTACGGCAAGGGCCTGATGCCGGATACGTTTATCGACTTCAAGAAACAGCGTTTCCGCTGGGCCTACGGTGCGATTCAGATCATCAAACGCCACACCGGCAGTCTGCTGCGTGGCAAGGACACCGAGCTGACCCGTGGCCAGCGTTACCACTTCCTCGCGGGCTGGTTGCCGTGGGTCGCGGACGGCATGAACATCTTCTTCACCGTCGGCGCGCTGTTGTGGTCGGCGGCAATGATCATCGTGCCGCAACGGGTCGATCCGCCGCTGCTGATCTTCGCGATCCCGCCACTGGCGCTGTTCGTGTTCAAGGTCGGCAAGATCATCTTCCTCTACCGTCGCGCGGTCGGCGTGAACCTGAAAGATGCGTTTTGCGCGGCACTGGCCGGGCTGGCGTTGTCGCACACCATCGCCAAAGCGGTGTTGTACGGTTTCTTCACCAGCAGCATTCCGTTCTTCCGCACGCCGAAAAACGCCGACAACCATGGTTTCTGGGTGGCGATTTCCGAAGCGCGCGAAGAGCTGTTCATCATGCTGCTGTTGTGGGGCGCGGCGCTGGGGATCTTCCTGGTCAACGGCATGCCGAGCAACGACATGCGTTTCTGGGTGGTGATGTTGCTGGTGCAGTCGCTGCCGTATCTGGCGGCGCTGATCATGGCGTTCCTGTCGTCGCTGCCTAAACCGGCCACGACGCCTGAGCCGGCAACAGCATAATCAGTAACGGATACGTCAAACGGCGGCCTTCGGGCCGCCGTTTTGCTTTAGAATGACCGCCTTTTTCAATGCCAACAAACTCGGTAGGAGCTGCCGAAGGCTGCGATCTTTTGATCTTGCTGTTGATTTTAAAAAACAAAATCAAAAGATCGCAGCCTGCGGCAGCTCCTACAGGTTTACCGTGCGCACCCGGAGTTATTACATGACGGCCCACGCCGACCTTTCGCCGACCCTCCAACTCGCCATCGACCTGATCCGCCGTCCGTCCGTGACGCCGGTCGACGCCGATTGCCAGAAGCAGATGATGCAGCGCCTGGGCGATGCCGGTTTCAGCCTCGAGCCGATGCGCATCGAAGATGTGGATAACTTCTGGGCGACCCACGGCAACAACGACGGCCCGGTGCTGTGCTTCGCCGGCCACACCGACGTGGTGCCGACCGGCCCGGTCACGGCGTGGCAGATCGACCCGTTCAACGCGCTGATCGACGAACACGGCATGCTCTGCGGCCGTGGCGCGGCGGACATGAAAGGCAGCCTGGCGTCGATGACCGTCGCCGCCGAGCGCTTTGTCGCTGACTACCCGAACCACAAGGGCAAGGTCGCGTTCCTGATCACCAGCGACGAAGAAGGCCCGGCGCACCACGGCACCAAGGCTGTGGTCGAGCGTCTGGCTGCACGTAACGAGCGTCTGGACTGGTGCATCGTCGGCGAACCGTCGAGCACCACCCTGGTTGGCGACGTGGTGAAAAACGGCCGTCGTGGCTCGCTGGGCGCCAAGCTCACGGTCAAAGGCATTCAGGGTCACGTCGCCTATCCGCACCTGGCGAAGAATCCGATCCACCTCGCCGCTCCGGCGCTGGCCGAACTGGCCGCCGAGCACTGGGATCACGGCAACGATTTCTTCCCGCCGACCAGTTTCCAGATCTCCAACGTCAACTCCGGCACCGGCGCGACCAACGTGATTCCGGGGGATCTGGTGGCGGTATTCAACTTCCGCTTCTCCACCGAATCGACCGTCGAAGGCCTGCAGAAACGCGTGGCCGATATTCTCGACAAGCACGATCTGGACTGGCACATCGACTGGGCACTGTCCGGCCTGCCGTTCCTCACCGAACCAGGCGCACTGCTCGACGCGGTGTCGGCGAGCATCAAGGACATCACCGGTCGCGAGACTAAAGCGTCCACCAGCGGCGGAACGTCCGACGGCCGTTTCATCGCGACCATGGGCACGCAAGTGGTTGAACTGGGCCCGGTCAACGCGACCATCCACCAGGTCAACGAACGCGTACTGGCAGCCGATCTCGACGTACTGACCGAGATCTACTACCAGACCCTGATCAAGTTGCTCGCCTGATGCTCGCTTGCCCCATCTGCAGTGAACCGCTGAATGCGGTGGACAACGGCGTGGTCTGCCCCGCCGGCCATCGCTTCGACCGTGCGCGCCAGGGTTACCTGAACCTGTTGCCGGTGCAGCACAAAAACAGCCGCGACCCTGGCGACAACCAGGCCATGGTCGAAGCACGCCGGGACTTCTTGAACGCAGGGCATTACGCGCCGGTGGCCAAGCGTCTGGCCGAGCTGGCGGCGAGTTATGCGCCAGATCGCTGGGTCGATATCGGTTGTGGCGAGGGTTACTACACCGCGCAGATCGCCGAGGCCTTGCCGAACGCTGACGGCTACGCACTGGACATTTCCCGCGAAGCGGTCAAACGTGCCTGCAAGCGTAATCCGGCGATCACTTGGTTGATCGCCAGCATGGCCCGCGTGCCGTTGGCGTCGGGCAGTTGCCAGTTTCTCGCCAGCGTTTTCAGTCCTCTGGACTGGGAAGAAGCCAAGCGGCTGCTCAGTGTCGGCGGCGGTCTGATGAAAGTCGGCCCGACCAGCGGCCACCTGATGGAGTTGCGCGAACGTCTTTATGACGAAGTGCGCGAATACACCGACGACAAGCATCTGGCCCTGGTGCCGGAAGGCATGACGCTGGCGCACAGTGAAACCCTGGAATTCAAGCTGACGCTGGACAAGCCCGAGGATCGCGCCAACCTGTTGGCGATGACACCTCACGGCTGGCGCGCCAGTGCCGAGCGTCGTGCGGCGGTGATCGAACAGGCTGAGCCGTTCGTGACCACCGTGTCGATGCGCTACGATTATTTCGTTCTTCAATAACTTTTGGTCTCGGGCGAGTGCCCGGGGCCGGCTAAATCCGCGAATGGATTTTTCAGACCCGCAGTGAGGACATCCATGCGCCAACCGGACATCGAGATTTACCTGAAAGACGCCGACGTCGACCACAAGGCCATTTCGGCCTGGCTGGGCGAAGCGTTGGGCCCGTGCAGTGACTGGGTACAGAAAGGCCAGACCTACAAATGCAAGGCCGGCAACGTGCCGGTGACCTGGCTGCCGAAAGCCGTGGGCAAGTGGAACAGCCTGTACCTCGAAAGCGACCAGACCCCATGGGACGACGACATCGCCTGCGCCCGCGCCGCGTTTGCTGCGCTGAACGTGGAAGTGCGTTGCGCGCCGGGGACGTGGGTTGAAGAAGAAGGTGAAGAGACGGCGGATCGCTGGATGCGTATCAGCGCAGACGGTGAAGAAGAAATCACCTGGAAAACCGCTTAAAAGCAAAAGATCGTCCGATCGCGGCCCGAGCCTTCGGCAGCTCTTACAGGGTTATGTGTACAGCTGTAGGAGCTGCCGAAGGCTGCGATCTTTGATCGTTCCCACGCTCCGCGTGGGAATGCAGTCCGGGACGCTCTGCGTCCCAAAGCGAACGCGGAGCGTCCGTTGAGGCATTCCCACGCAGAGCGTGGGAACGATCATTACAGGCCTACAACATCCTCAGCCTGCAAACCCTTCTCGCCAGTAATCACTGCGTATTCAACCTGCTGGCCTTCAGTCAGCGACCGATGCCCTTCGCCGCGAATCGCGCGGTAGTGCACGAACACGTCTACCCCGTCTTCGCGCTGGATAAAGCCGTAGCCCTTGGCGTCGTTGAACCACTTCACGTTGCCGGTTTCGCGTGTTGCCATCTGTTCATACTCCTTTTTTATTATTGGACAGGCTTTTCGCAGGAAAGCCTTTGCGGAACGTCAGCCTGCGTCCGACGTCCATAAAAGGCCCCCGGCGACAGACCGCCGAGTATATGACAGGTGCGGAAAGTCTCAACAGGAGATTACTTCGCCGCTTTTTTGCCGATTTTCGGTGAATACGGCAAACTGTCGCCCTCCCGAGCAACCGCTCGGTTTATCCACTCACGCAGAAGCCGTATGACCCGTTCCCCGTTCCGCCGTCTAGTGTTTGGCACCTTGCGCCGACTGTTGTACCTCTGGGTTCGCTCGGAGACGATCAACCAGTCGTCGCTCACCCTCAACCTCGACCGCAGTCGTCCGGTGTTCTACGTCCTGCAAAACCCTTCGCTGACCGATCTGGCCGTGGTCGATACCGAGTGCACCAAGGCCGGCCTGCCGCGTCCGGTGCTGCCGGTGTCGGTGGGTTCGCTGATCGAACCGGCGGCGTTTTTCTACCTGACGCCGGATCCGGACTGGCTCGGTCGCCAGGACAAGCGCGGCGCACCGCCGACCCTGACTCGCCTTGTCAGCGCACTGACGCAGAACGCTGCTGAAGACGCGCAGATCATTCCGGTCAGCGTGTTCTGGGGCCAGTCGCCGGACAGCGAAAACAGTCCTTGGAAATTGTTGTTCGCCGACAGCTGGGCGGTCACCGGGCGTTTACGTCGGCTGCTGAGCATCATCGTCCTCGGGCGCAAAACCCGCGTGCAGTTCTCCGCACCGATTCACCTGCGCGAGCTGATCGAGCACAACAAGGGCCACGAACGCACCGTGCGCATGGCCCAGCGCATCCTGCGCGTACACTTCCGTAACCTGAAAGCAGCGGTCATCGGCCCGGACATTTCGCACCGTCGCAACCTGGTCAAAGGCCTGCTCAACCAGCCATTGGTCAAGCAAGCAATCCTCGACGAAGCCGAGCGCGAAAACATCTCCGCGGAAAAAGCCAAGGCCCAGGCCTTGCGCTACGGCAACGAGATTGCCTCGGACTACACCTACACGGCGATCCGCTTCCTTGAAGTGGTGTTGAGCTGGTTCTGGAACAAGATCTACGACGGCATCAAGGTCAACCACATCGAAGGCGTGCAAAAGGTCGCCCAGGGTCACGAAGTGATCTACGTGCCGTGCCACCGCAGCCACATCGACTACCTGCTGCTCTCGTATTTGCTGTTTCGCAACGGCCTGACCCCGCCGCACATCGCCGCCGGGATCAATCTGAACATGCCGGTGATCGGCAGCCTGCTGCGCCGTGGCGGTGCGTTCTTCATGCGTCGCACGTTCAAGGGCAATCCGCTGTACACCTCGGTGTTCAACGAATATCTGCACACGCTGTTCACCAAAGGCTTCCCGGTCGAGTACTTCGTCGAGGGCGGCCGCTCGCGCACCGGGCGCATGCTGCAACCAAAAACCGGCATGCTCGCGATCACCATGCGCAGCTTCCTGCGTTCGTCGCGCATGCCGATCGTGTTTGTGCCGGTGTACATCGGCTATGAGCGCGTGCTGGAAGGTCGTACCTATCTCGGCGAACTACGCGGCGCGAGCAAGAAGAAAGAATCGATCTTCGACATTTTCAAAGTCATCGGCGCGCTCAAGCAGCGTTTCGGTCAGGTCGCCGTCAACTTCGGTGAGCCGATCAAACTCGCAGAATTCCTCGACGCCGAGCAACCGGACTGGCGCCAGCAGGAACTCGGCCCGCAGTACAAACCAGCGTGGCTCAACGAAACCACCAATCGCCTCGGCGAAAAAGTCGCGCAGCATTTGAACGAAGCGGCGGCGATCAACCCGGTCAACCTGGTGGCGCTGGCGCTGCTGTCGACCACACGTCTGGCGCTGGACGATCGCGCCATGGCGCGAGTACTGGATCTGTACCTGGCGCTGCTGCGCAAAGTCCCGTATTCGCCGCACACCACGCTGCCGGAAGGCGACGGCCGTGCGCTGATCGAGCATGTGAAAGACATGGACCTGCTCGCCGAGCAGAACGATGCCTTGGGCAAAATTCTCTATCTGGACGAGCAGAATGCCGTCCTGATGACCTACTACCGCAACAACGTGCTGCACATCTTCGCGTTGCCTGCACTGCTGGCGAGCTTCTTCCAGAGCGCTTCGCGCATGAGCCGCGAACAGATCCTGCGCTACACCCGCGCGCTGTATCCGTACCTGCAATCGGAGCTGTTCATTCGCTGGACGCTGGACGAACTGGACGGTGTGGTCGATCAGTGGCTGGAAGCGTTCGTAGAACAAGGCCTGTTGCGTTTCGAGAAAGACGTCTATCTGCGTCCGGCGCCAAGTTCGCGGCATTTCGTGCTGCTGACGCTACTGTCGAAGAGCATCGCCCAGACCTTGCAGCGTTTCTACATGACCGTGTCCTTGCTGCTCAACAGCGGCCAGAACAGCATCAGCGCCGAAGAGCTGGAAGATCTCTGCACGGTCATGGCCCAGCGCCTGTCGATCCTCCACGGCCTCAACGCCCCGGAGTTCTTCGACAAGAGCCTGTTCCGTCACTTCATCCAGACAATGCTCGACCTCGACGTGCTGCGCCGCGACGAGGCCGGCAAACTGAGTTATCACGAACTGCTTGGCGAGCTCGCCGAAGGTGCAGCCAAACGCGTATTGCCGGCGGAAATTCGCTTGTCGATTCGCCAGGTCGCGCTGCATCGCAGTGAGGATGCTGCCGATCAGGTCGTCGCCCAACCCGAGACCTGATGCAAACCTGGTGGGAGTGAGTTTGCTCGCGAAGACGGAGTGTCAGACAACTGAAATGTTGAATGCTAAACCGCTATCGCGAGCAGGCTCGCTCCTACAATTGAATGGAGAACACCATGAAAAAACTGACTCTGCTCGCCGCCGCTACACTGCTCAGCGCCTGCCAGTCGACCACACCTGCCGGCAAGGTAGGCCTCGACGGTGAAGTGTTCTACCTGCAGCGCATCGCCCTGCCTCCGAGCGCGACCCTCAGCGTCAGCCTGCAAGACGTTTCGTTGGCCGATGCGCCAGCCGTAGTACTGGACGAGCAAAAAGGTCCGGTCAAAGGCCAGGTGCCACTGCCCTTCCACTTGAGCTACGATCCAGCGCAGATCAAACCTGGCCACCGTTACTCGGTCAGCGCGCGCATTGAAGTCAACGGTGAGTTGATGTTCATCACCACCGAAAACCACGCCGTGCAACTCGACGGCAACGACCCGCAGCCGCTGAAAATCCGCGTCGACGCCGTTCGTTAATTCATTTTCCGCAACCCTTTTCCGCAACAAGGAAGCCGCCATGCTCCGCCCTACCCTTCGCTTCGCTGGCCTGTGCGCAGGCCTGATGATCTCCGCCAGCGCGCTGGCCCTGTCGCTCAGTGACCTGTCGCAAAAAGACGCCACCGGCGGCCTCAAGGATGCCCTGACCCAAGGCGCGCAAATCGCCGTCAAGCAACTGGGTACACCCGGCGGCTTCAGCAACAACCCCGACGTGAAGATCGAGCTGCCGGGCAAACTCGGCAAGGCCGCGAGCAAGATGAAAGCCTTCGGCATGGGCGCTCAGGTTGAAGAACTGGAAACCGCGATGAACAAAGCGGCGGAAAGCGCTGTAACTCAAGCCCAGCCCATCCTCGTCGACGCCGTGAAGAAAATGAGCGTGGCAGACGCCAAAGGCATCCTCAGCGGCGGCAAGGACTCGGCCACGCAATACCTCGACAAATCCAGCCGCGAACAGATCCGCGCCAAGTTCCTGCCGATCGTCAAACAGGCGACCGACAAGGTTGGCGTAGCACAGAAGTACAACTCGTTCGCTGGTCAGGCTGCTGCGTTTGGCGTTGTCGATGCGAAGAGCGCCAACGTTGAAAACTACGTGACCGAGCAAGCGCTGAATGGCTTGTTCGAGATGATCGGCAAACAGGAAGAAACCATCCGCCAGAACCCGGCCGCTGCGGCGACCAGTCTGGCGAAGAAGGTGTTCGGCACGTTGTAATGTGCTGAACGACAAAAAGCCCGCTGACCTTTACCGGTTCAGCGGGCTTTTTTGTGGGCGTCAGTTTTGCGGATCGACTTGATCGAGGACGCGATTCACCGACAGCTCAGCGAGGGAAATCATCTGCTGAATACCCAGAAGCTGACTACACGTCGGGCCATTCAGGGTGAACGCCAGTTCGCTGGCCATGATGTTGGCTGACGCCAGGGTTTCACAGGCGTGAGCGAGTAATGTTTCGGAATCGACTTCGGGAAGGACGGTGAAAATTGTGCTGGGATGGCTGACGGCTTTGGGGGGATTTGGTGTGGGTTTGAACATGGCGAAATCTCCTGAAGTAGTGGAGCCGCCACCGTTCGCTGCGAAACGAAAGTTAGGTGGCAGCTGTACGCAGGTTCGCAGACCGGGACTTCAGGCACCCGGCATACCCGAAGGTATCCCGCGCACAACCGCCATGACACAGGCATAAAAAAGCGCCCGCTTTCGGATGGTGGACGCTGTGCGTCTGAAGTTTAACCGGGCTGCGAAACCCGGTCGCTGATTTTTGCAGCGACAGACCTAGCCTAGAGATCGCGCTTCCGACGGACAACCTGAAAACCTTGTGGGAAGGTTCTGTGTTTTCGCAACACGGTTAAACAATTTTGCCTGTCCGATCGTCATCGCCAGCAGGCTGGCTCCCACAGGTTGGAAGGAGTCCATGCAGAGAGAAACTGGACAGCTGGCGGGCCGTCATCGCGAGCAGGCTCACTCCTACAGAAGAGCAAGAGCAGACCGCTTCTGCTCCTCACCACTCAACAGGATGAGCGTTAGCTCGGCTGCAGCTTTTGATCTTGATCTGAAGGCCCGTCGGCAGGCTGAGTGGAGGGATTGATCCGGGGGTGGGAGCGCAGCGACCGTTCGACGAAGTCGAACACATCGAGAGGAGGTGCAGCGAAGCAAACCGTAGGCGATGCCCCCGGATCGATCCCGGAGCGAAGGAACCCCGAGCCCCAGCGAGCGGGCCGAACGTCAGGGCAAAGCCTTTTGGGTTACCTTTTCGGCGTTTGGAAAAGGTGACTCGCCGTAAGGGCGAAACCGCCAGCGGCAGCACCCACAAAAACGGATATTCACCCAAAACCCCAAGCACATGGTCGGCCCGAAGGCCGCCACGTCACAAAAGAATCAAGCGTCCTTACGCACCCGGAACCAAGCCGCATACAACGCCGGCAAAAACAACAGCGTCAGCGCAGTAGCAACAATCAACCCGCCCATGATCGCCACCGCCATCGGCCCGAAAAACACACTCCGCGACAACGGAATCATCGCCAGCACCGCCGCCAGCGCCGTCAACACAATCGGCCTGAAGCGTCGAACCGTAGCCTCGATAATCGCCTGCCAAGGCTTAAGCCCCGAGGCAATATCCTGCTCGATCTGATCCACCAGAATCACCGAATTACGCATGATCATCCCGGACAACGCAATCGTCCCCAGCATCGCCACAAACCCGAACGGCTGGCGGAACACCATCAAAAACAGCGTCACCCCGATCAACCCCAGCGGCGCCGTCAAAAACACCATCACCGTGCGCGAAAAACTGCGTAACTGCACCATCAGCAAGGTCAGCACCACCACGATGAACATCGGCACCCCGGCATTCACCGACTTCTGCCCACGCTCGGAATCCTCCACCGTACCGCCGACATCCAACAGATAACCATCGGGCAACTCGGCGCGAATCGAATCCAGCGTCGGCATGATCTGCTTCACCAACGTCGCCGGCTGCTCCTTGCCATAAATATCCGCGCGCACGGTCACGTTCGGCAGGCGATTACGATGCCAGATAATCCCCTCCTCAAAGCCGTATTCCAGCGTGGCAATCTGCGACAACGCCACACTGCGGCCGTTGTCCGTCGGCACCGCCAGACTCGGCAACAAGGACAATTCAGTGCGCTCATGCACCGTGCCGCGCAGCAGAATCTCGATCAATTCGTTGTCTTCGCGATACTGACTGACACTCGACCCGGTCAACGAACTCTGCAGGAATTTCGCCAGATTGGCCGTGCTTACACCCAATGCTCGCGCGCGATCCTGATCGATGTTCAGGTACACGACCTTGCTCGGTTCTTCCCAATCCAGATGCACATTGACCACATGCGGATTCTCGCGAACCTTGGCCGCGACCTTGCGCGCCAACGCCCGGACTTCTTCGATATGTTCACCGGTGACGCGGAACTGCACCGGATAGCCAACCGGAGGACCGTTCTCCAGACGCGTAACCCGCGAACGCAGGGCCGGGAATTGCTCGTTAAGCGTCTCGATCAACCAACTGCGCAGCGCTTCACGCTCCTCAATGGTTTTCGCCAACACCACAAACTGCGCAAAACTGGCCGCCGGCAACTGTTGATCCAAAGGCAGATAAAAACGCGGCGATCCGGTGCCGACATACGCCACATAATTATCAATACCGGCGTGACCCTTGAGCATCGCCTCCAGACGTTTGACCTCGCCAGTGGTATTGGCCAACGACGCGCCTTCAGCCAGTTTCAGATCAACCATCAACTCCAGTCGATTCGAGGCCGGGAAAAACTGCTGCGGGACGAAACGGAACAACATCACAGAGGCGATAAACAGCCCCACCGTCAGCACGATCACGGTCTTGCGGTGCGACACGCACCACTCCACCAAGCGCCGAACGCGCTGATAAAACGGCGTGCCATACGGATCAGCCTGACCATCGGCGGTACCGTGTTTGGCCGCATGGATTTTCGCCAGATCCGGCAGGAGTTTTTCCCCCAGATACGGTACGAACATCACCGCCGCGACCCAAGACGCGAGCAAGGCGATGGTCACCACCTGGAAGATCGAACGTGTGTATTCGCCAGTGCCGGATTGCGCCGTGGCAATCGGCAGAAACCCGGCGGCGGTGATCAAAGTACCGGTGAGCATAGGGAACGCGGTGCTGGTCCAGGCATAGCTCGCCGCGCGGATACGGTCAAAGCCCTGCTCCATTTTGATCGCCATCATTTCCACGGCGATGATCGCGTCATCCACCAGCAAGCCCAACGCCAGCACCAACGCGCCAAGGGAGATCTTGTGCAGGCCGATGCCGAAGTAATACATGCAGGCGAAGGTCATCGCCAGCACCAGCGGAATGGTCAGCGCCACGACCATGCCGGTGCGCACGCCGAGGGAGAAGAAGCTCACCAGCAAGACAATCGCCAGTGCCTCGACCAGCACCTGGACGAACTCGCCGACCCCGGTTTTCACCGCCGCCGGCTGATCGGAAACCTTACGCAATTGCATGCCGGCCGGGAGGTTTTTCTGGATGCGCGAGAACTCGCCTTCCAGCGCCTTGCCGAGCACCAGAATGTCGCCGCCATCCTTCATCGCCACCGCGAGACCAATCGCATCTTCGCCCATGAAGCGCATACGCGGCGCCGGTGGATCGTTGAAACCGCGACGCACGTCGGCGACATCGGAGATGCGGAACGTACGATCGCCGACGCGGATCGGGAAGTTTTTTATCTCATCGACCGTCTGAAAATTCCCCGAGACCCGCAGTTGCAGACGCTCGCTACCGGTTTCAAAGAACCCGGCGGTGGACACCGCGTTCTGCTCTTGCAGCGCTTGTTGCACCGCCGACAGCGGCAAGCCAAGGGTCGCCAGCTTGACGTTGGACAGCTCGACCCAGATTTTCTCGTCCTGCAAACCGAGCAGGTCGACCTTGCCGACATCCTTGACCCGTTGCAGCTGGATCTGGATGCGATCGGCGTAATCCTTGAGCACCGCGTAATCGAAACCGTCCCCGGTCAGCGCATAGATATTGCCGAACGTGGTGCCGAACTCATCGTTGAAAAACGGCCCCTGAATATCCGGCGGCAAGGTCTGGCGAATATCACTGACCTTCTTGCGCACCTGATACCAGAGGTCGGGGATTTGCTTGGAATGCATCGAGTCGCGGGCAATGAACGTGACCTGCGATTCGCCGGGGCGCGAGAACGACACGATGCGCTCGTACTCGCCGGTTTCCATCAGTTTCTTTTCAATACGCTCGGTGACCTGCCGCGAGACTTCCTGCGCGGTCGCCCCCGGCCAACGGGTTTGAATCACCATGGCTTTGAACGTGAACGGCGGGTCTTCACTCTGGCCGAGTTTGGTGTAGGACAACGCACCGACGATGGCCAGCAAAAGCATCAGGAACAGTACGATCTGGCGATTACGCAGCGCCCATTCAGAAAGGTTGAAGCGCATCGGGACTTACTCCTTGTTCGCCAGATTGACGACGCGATTGGAGCGATCCACCGGACGCACCTGCTGCCCTTCGAGCAACACATGCACGCCAGCAGCCACCACCCAGTCACTGGCGTTCAAGCCTTCGAGCACCGGCACGGTTTTCTCGCCGAACGGGCCGATACGCACCGGGGTTTTCTTCAAGGTGTTATTGGCGCTGACGACCCAGACGTAGGTCGCGTCGTTTTCGGCGGTGAGTGCCGAGAGCGGCACCGACAGGGAAACGCTGTCGGCCGATTGCACGAACACTCGGGCGCTCTGGCCCAGTTCGGCCGGGACTTTGCCGCTCACGAAAGAAATGCGCGCAGCGAAAGTGCGCGAGCGTGGATCGGCGGCGGGCGACAGTTCGCGGATTTGCCCGGCGAAGCGCTGGTTCTGTTGCGTCCACAGTTCGACGGTCACAGGCTGACCGACCTTGAAGCGCCCGAAGCTCTGCTCCGGCAGGCTGATCAGTACTTCGCGCTCGCCATCAGTGGCAAGGGTAAACACCGTTTGCCCGGCGGCAACCACCTGCCCTACCTCGACCGAACGCTTGGCCACCACGCCATCCTGCGGCGCACGCAACACGGCGTAACTGGCCTGATTGGTCGAAACGTTGAATTCAGCTTTGATTTGTTTGAGACGGGCCTCACCGGAGCGGTAAAGGTTTTCGGCGTTGTCGTAGGCCGAGCGGCTGACCATCTGCCGATCCATCAGGGTCTTGTAGCGATCACGTTCGGCGCGGACCAGATTGAGATTGGCTTCGGCGGCAGCCACCTGGGCGCGAGTGGCTTCCAGTTGCAGGCGCACGTCCTGCGGATCGAGTTCGGCGAGTGGCTGATCAGCCTTCACGCGCTGACCTTCATCGACCAGTCGTCGGCTGACTTTGCCGCCAATGCGGAATGCCAGATCCGGTTCATAACGGGCGCGCACCTCGCCCGGATAACTTTCCATCGCCTGTGCCGAAGGCTCTGGCTGCACCACCATGGCTGGTCGCACGGCGACTTGCGTCGCCTCTTCCTGACCGCATGCTGACAAAAGGAACGCCAGACTCACTGGCAACGCGAGGGACAACGCATGGCGGAACATGGTGACGGACCTTTCGCTAATGGTGCTTGGAATAATTATACTGGCGGGTATGTTATTAATAGCAAACTCACCAGTCCAGTATTAAAAGCGAAGAATGTCGAACAATCTTTCAGCTCCAAACGGCCCGGGCCGCCCCAAGGATCTGGCCAAGCGCCAAGCGATCCTCGACGCGGCGAAAATTCTGTTTCTGAGTCATGGCTACGCCAACACCAGCATGGACGCGGTCGCAAGCGAGGCCGGCGTGTCGAAGCTGACGGTCTACAGCCATTTCAACGACAAGGAGACGCTGTTCTCCGCTGCCGTGGTGGCCAAATGCGAGGAGCAATTACCGCCGCTGTTCTTCGAATTGCCCGAAGGCATCGCCGTGGAAAATGTGTTGCTGAACATTGCGCGAGGCTTTCATCACCTGATCAACAGCGATGAATCGGTGAATCTGCACCGTTTGATCATGGCGCTCGGCAGTCAGGATCCGAAGCTGTCGCTGATCTTCTTCGAGGCGGGTCCGCAGCGCATGGTGCAGGGCATGGAACGGCTGTTGACGCGCATTCACGAGACAGGCGCGCTGAGCATTGATCTGCCGCGCAATGCTGCTGAGCATTTCTTTTGCCTGATCAAGGGTGCGGGGAATTTTCGGCTGTTGTATGGCTGTGGGGAGCCGTTGACTGAAGAGGCAGCGGAAAGCCATGTGCAGGAAGTGGTGGGGTTGTTTATGCGGGCGTACAAAGCCTGATTTCTGCGGTGTCGGCACTGACGCCATCGCTGGCAAGCCAGCTCCCACAGGGTTTGGTGGTGTGTACACGATTTGTGATCACACCCAAATCCTTGTGGGAGCTGGCTTGCCAGCGATGAGCGCGACTCGGTATCAAGCCTTGAGCGCTTTCTTCGGATAAATGTCATAGCGGCTCGATTTGCCATCCAGCGCATGACTCGGCTTCGGCCCCGCAATGCACGGCGCCTTGCGCGGTCGCTTGACCACCACCCGGTGCGTCGCCAGTGCCAACGCGGCTTCGAGCAACGCCGGCGCATCCGGATCATCGCCCACCAGCGGCCGGAACAGACGCATCTCCTTTTTCACCAGCGCGGTCTTCTCTCGGTGCGGAAACATCGGGTCGAGGTAGATCACCTGCGGCGCCTCACCCTCCCAGTTCTGCATGACTTCAATGGAGTTGCCCTTGAGCAATTTCATCCGCGCCACGATCGGCGCGACATCGAAATCTTCCGCGCCCCGCGCCAGGCCATCCTCCAGCAGCGCGCCAATCAGCGGCTGGCGCTCGATCAGGCTCATCTCGCAACCGAGACTCGCCAGCACAAACGCATCCTTGCCCAACCCCGCCGTGGCATCCAGCACCCGTGGGCGCACGCCCTGAGCGATGCCGACAGCCTTGGCGATCATCTGCCCGCTGCCGCCGCCGTATAGCCGACGATGCGCCGCGCCACCCTCAACAAAGTCGACCCGCACCGGCCCCGGTGCGTCCGGGCCGAGCTGTTGCAGTTGCAAACCCTGCTCGCCGACCTGCAAGGCGAACTCGCCGTCCGGCACGTCACGCGGCAGACCAAGGCGTTCGGCCCACTGCTCGGCTTGCGCTTCAAACGTCGGGCCGAGGGCCTGGACATGGATGCGGCAGGCCGCGGGTTGCTCGATCATGGAAAACACGCTCAAAAATTCAAGGATCGGCAAATACCGCCGATAATTCATTCAACGCGCATTTTGCCAGAGCTGAGCGTCAACCGAAAAAAATGTCAGGCATTCTTCCCACATCGATTGGCTACATCTCGCCCCATGGCGACTTTAGCCGTCACAACACTCAAGCACTGAGCGGCGTCAGTCACCTGTGGCAGGATTTCTTTGCCCAAGCGATGGCCGAACAGACGAGTGAAGTGGTGCCTGCCTGCGGTACATTTCCGCCGGTTGACCTGAGCAGCCCGGAAGAACCGACCATCGGCAGCGAGCTGCACGCGCACATCGTCAGCCAGCGCGAGTGCGATGTGGTGGAAACCGAAGTGCGTCCGCCAGAGCCGCTGTTCCTGCCAATCGCTGAATTCGAAATGGAACTGCTGGACAAGCCGTTCCCGCCATTCCCGCCAGAAGAACTGCAAGCTCAGCAGGCGCAGCAGGATTTCGACAGCAGTTGGGTTCGCCCGGTGGTGATCAACAATGGTCAGCCCGTTCCAGAGCCTGGCCCGGCCCCGCAGAAGAAACCGCTTTACCTGCCGATTGCCGAGTTCGATCTGGATCTGCTGCAGAAGCCTTACCCGCCGTTCCCGCCGGAAGAAATCGTCGAGCAACAGAAAGCACTGGACTTTGATAACGGTTGGGCGCGCCCGATCGTTCTGCAGAACCTGCGCCTCGCCGCCTAAGCCTCAGCGACACACGCTCCAGCGTCCGACATCGACATGAAAGTGATTGCGGTGGGCGGTGTTGTAATCCGGCCCCAAGACAACACTGAACGCCTCGCAGGCGCCATCGCGCACCTGACGCAGAAACTGCGCGTCCTGATTTTGCTTCGGCCAGTCCTTGAGCACGCTGATGCTGCGACCATCGGTCAGACGAAAACCGGCAATATCCAGCGCATCGGCACTGGCGTGGCGACTGAGCGCGCCGCTTTCGCGGTTGTAGACATTGCGACAGGCGAAGCTGCCGAGGTGATCAATCCGCGCGACCTTTTGCCCGTAAACGGATTGTGCAGCAGGTCGCAGCGTGTGCTGTTCAAACATCGCGTAGGCCACCGCCAGCGGACAACTGGCGAGGAAACTGCTGCTCAACGCCACCTCACCGCCCTGTACGCGCAAGGCACCGATCAGCGGGCACTTGGCGTCGGGACTGTCGGCTTGCCGCATGACCCGCAGATCAGAGCTGTTCAACGCCTGGGCACAGAGTTCAGGATCACTGCGCAAACGCATCAGCTTGTAGCCGGTCAGCCAGTTGGGCGCGGCTTTTACATCCAGTGGCGCCCATGGATTCCATGACGGCGGCACGTCCAGCCAACCGCGCCACACACTGATCAACGCGCCGCCAGTGATCAGCAACACGGTCAGTGCGATCCACCGCCCCATGCTCAGCCTTTGAAGAATTGATTGGCTTTGGCGTACGGCATCGACTGCGAGGTAAACCCGAAAGTGCCGGATTGCTGGATTTCTTCAGCGGCACGGAAGAATTCGCCGAACGCCGCCAACGCCAGTGCCGAACCGGTACTGATGCGCCGCACGCCCATTTCTTGCAGCTCCTGCACGGTCAGTTTCAAACCGCCGGACATCAGCACATTGACCGGTTTTGGCGCCACTGCACGCACCACTGCCAGCACTTCTTCGGCGTTGCGCAAACCTGGCGCATACAACACGTCGGCCCCTGCCTCGGCGAAGGCCTGCAGGCGGCGAATGGTGTCGTTGAGATCGGGATGACCGTGCAGGTAGTTTTCCGCCCGCGCGGTGAGGATGAAGGGAAAGGGTAGCGTGCGCACCGCAGCGACAGCGGCTTCGATGCGCGCCACAGCGTGTTCGAAGCAATAGATTGGCGCATCCGCGCGGCCCGTGGCGTCTTCGATCGAACCACCAACAGCGCCGGCCTCGGCAGCACGCAGCAGACTCTTGGCGCATTCAGCCGGGTCATCGGCGAAACCGTTTTCCAGATCCACCGCTACCGGCAAATCGGTGGCGGCGACAATCGCGCGGACATTGGCCAAGGTCTCATCAAGGCTTAACACGCCGTCGGCCTTGCCTTGGGAAAACGCATAACCGGCACTGGTGGTCGCCAAGGCCTGATAGCCGAGACTGGCGAGCATTTTTGCCGAGCCCGCATCCCACGGATTAGGAATGACGAAAATCCCCGATTGGTCATGCAGGGCTTTGAAGGCGTGGGCTTTACGGGCTTGGGCATCCATCGGCAGGCTCCTGGGCAGAAAAAAATCCGCTTCAGAGCAGGCCAAGTTGCTCCGCGGCGGGTTCTCTGTATAGCGCAGGCAGCGCTGGCAGGCCAGGCAAACGTTGCATCAGTTGTGCGTGAAAACGTTGCGCCAGCTTCGCCGCCAGCAGGTTATCGGCGGTGTGCAGGAAGATGTAAGGCGTGCGGCCCTCTTCGATCCACTCGGCGATTTTCGCCACCCACGGCACTAGGAACGGGTCGTTGGCTTTCAGTTCCGGATGGCCAATGAAGCGCACTTGCGGGAACTGGGTGAACGCCGCCGGGCGCGTCGGCACGCGTGGCTTTTTCGATTGCGCGTGGATTACCGAAGATTCAGTCGACAGGCAACTGAACAGCGCACGCGGGTCGAGGCAGATGCGCTCAACGCCACGATCCAGCAGCAGGCGATTGAGCAGACGTTCACTCTCGCCCTTGGCGAAGAACTGTTCATGGCGCACTTCCACCGCCAACGGGCAATCTAGCGCATCAATAAACCCCGCCAGTTCCGGCAGTCGATGCGGCGTGAAGCTTTTCGACAATTGCAGCCACATCGGCGAGACGCGCTCACCGAGGGGTTTGAGTAATTGCAGAAATGTTTCGGCGGCGGTCAGTTGCTCGCGCAGGTCACCGCTGTGGCTGATGTCGCCGGGGAATTTGGCGGTGAAGCGAAAGTGCTCGGGCATGACCTCGGCCCAACGCTGCACCGTGGCGGGCGACGGGCTGGCGTAGAAGGTCGTGTTGCCTTCAACGGCGTTGAACACTTGGGAATAGAGACCGAGGAAATCGGAGGTTTTGGCGTCTACCGGGTACAGATACTCGCGCCAGGCGTTTTCGCTCCAGGACGGACAACCGAGGTAGTAAGGCAGATCCATCAGATATACAGATCGAGGCCCAGCACGTCTGCATCCCAATCGACAAAACCGGCGGTGCTCAGGTAGCTGGCGAGGGCCATCGCTACGCTTTTGCTCATGGCGCGGTGGTAAATCATGTCTTGTTGGCGGGCGGGCAGATTGCTCAGGCGTTGCGCGGCGGCTTTGGCGGCAGCACGGGCAGCCAGTTGCTCTTCAGTCGGAAATTCCAGCTCACCGTCGATGTCATCGACGGACTCATCCACGATCACATGGCCTTTGCGAGGCTTGCGCTTGATGGGGTAGGACTGAGAGGAAAGGCCGTCTATACGCATAATTTCATGCTCGGTATCAATGATGGCAATTTAGCGGCACTTGACCGACTTAGCAAACTGCCGAGTGATAACTAGAACACATAAAGCGCAAAAGGTTTAAAGCGAGGGGTTAGAAACTGACGATTGGCTTCAGAAGATCAAAAGATCGCAGCCTTCGGCAGCTCCTACATTTGGAATGCGATCCTTGTAGGAGCTGCCGAAGGCTGCGATCTTTTTAAAGGCTCAACGAGCCTTGGGGGTGGCGACTTTGTCGCGCAGGTAAACCGGTTGCGCGTCATCCGCCGGAATCGATTCGCCGCGCTCCCAAGCGAAGCGCGCCAAGGTCAGCAAGTCTTCGGCGTGGGGCAGCATGCCGGCGTCGGAGCCTGTCAGATTGACCGCGATGCGCTCGGCATAACCCCAACCGGTGCCAGCACCGAACCAGTCGCCACTGGCATCGGCCGGCAGCGCAGCAACTTCTGGTGGCAACACCGCTTCGGCACCGACCAGACGCATCTCCCCCGCCGTCTCGCGGTAGCAGCCCCAATACACTTCATCCATCCGCGCATCGATGGCCGCCGCGACCTGGCTCACGCCATGCTCGCGCAGCGCACGCTGGGCCAATACTGCAAGGTTGGACACCGGCAGCACCGGGCGATCCAGCGCGAACGCCAGCCCCTGCACCACACCAATGGCGATCCGCACGCCAGTGAACGCGCCAGGCCCACGACCGAAGGCAATCGCATCGACCGCTTGCAACGTGGTGCCAGCGTCGGCCAGAAGTTGCTGGATCATCGGCAGCAGTTTCTGCGCGTGCAGGCGCGGGATCACCTCGTAATGGCTCGTGACCTTGCCGTCATGCAGCAAGGCAACGGAGCAAGCTTCAGTCGCGGTGTCCAGGGCCAGCAAGGTGCTCATCGATGTTTCCAAAACAGGTGTGGGAAAAAGGGCGTCAGTATAAACAACTACGGCCCGCAAGCGGGCCGTGGATGATGCAGCCGATCAGACTTTTCAGCTCAGCGCGGCCAGCACCTTGGCGGTGATCGCATCAACCGAACCAACGCCCGGAATGTGGCTGTACTTGGGCTTGCCAGCGTTTTTGGCGGACAGGCTCTGATAGAACTCCACCAAAGGCTTGGTCTGCGAGTGGTAGACCGACAGGCGATGACGCACGGTTTCTTCGGTGTCGTCCTTGCGCTGTACCAGCTCTTCGCCGGTGATGTCATCTTTGCCCGCGATTTTTGGCGGGTTGTAGACGATGTGGTAAACGCGGCCGCTGGCTTCGTGAACACGACGGCCGGCGATGCGTTGAACGATTTCTTCGTCTTCAACAGCGATTTCAACCACTGCATCCAGCTCAACGCCGGCAGAAACCAGAGCTTCAGCCTGCGGAATGGTGCGCGGGAAGCCGTCGAACAGGAAACCGTTGGCGCAGTCTGGCTGAGCGATGCGGTCCTGAACCAGTGCGATGATCAGGTCATCCGACACCAGGCCGCCGGCATCCATGATGCTCTTGGCTTGAACGCCCAGTGGTGTACCGGCCTTGACCGCTGCACGCAGCATGTCGCCGGTGGAAATTTGTGGAATGCCGAATTTTTCGGTGATGAACTTAGCCTGAGTACCTTTACCGGCCCCGGGAGCTCCCAGCAGAATGACGCGCATTAGATGTGCTCCTCAATTTTTTTATAAAAAGCTTTTACAAAACAAAGGATTCGCCTCTTGGGACGAATCCTGAAAATACGGGTCGTGGCCGCATAAACGGCCAAAGGCTGATCAAGATACACAGCAGGCTGCGCCCACACAAGACGCCAAAAGTCGGAGAAACCGACGTCCCCCGCGACCTCGCGACGCGGTCACCCAAGTCGCAACCCCATCATTAACTGTCGCCTGACGGCACTTTCGCCGGTCAGGCGACGCGACAGCCAAGTCTTCGTCCGGCTACCGCGCACCCGACAAAAACCTTAGCCGGTATTTCGCAAACCGGCGGCAATGCCCGCCACAGACACCAGCAACCCCTGTTCCACCGGGCTGCCCTGCTCGACATCCTGCTGCCGCGAACGGGCCAGCAGTTCGGCCTGCAATAGATGCAGCGGGTCGAGGTAGGTGTTGCGCAGACGGATAAATTCAAGGGTGTCAGGGCTATGTGCCAGCAGCTGCGACTGGCCAGTCAGGCCGAGCACCACCGCGCACGCCTGCGACAATAGGTCGCGTAACTGCGCGCCCAACGGCAGCAGATCAGGCTCGACCAGACGCTGATCGTAGGACAGCGCAATATCCGCATCAGCCTTGGCCAGGACCATTTCCAGCATGTCGATACGCGTACGGAAGAACGGCCATTGTTCGCGCATCTGCCCAAGCAACTCGCCTTCGCCGCGTTCCAGCGCCTTGCTCAGTGCCGACTCCCACCCCAGCCACGCCGGCAGCATCAGCCGCGTTTGCGTCCAGCCGAAGATCCACGGAATCGCCCGCAGACTTTCGATCCCGCCGGCGCGGCGTTTGGCCGGACGACTGCCCAGTGGCAAGCGACCCAACTCCTGCTCTGGCGTGGACTGACGGAAGTACTCGACGAATTGCGGATTTTCCCGCACGACCTGGCGATAAGCGCTGACGCCATCGGCGGCCAATTCGTCCATCAAGTGACGCCACTCTGGTGTCGGCGGCGGCGGAGGCAGCAGCGTTGCTTCAAGCACCGCCGCCAGATACAGATTGAGGTTTTGCTCGGCGATGTCCGGCAGGCCGAATTTGAATCGAATCATTTCCCCCTGCTCGGTGGTGCGGAAACGCCCGGCCACCGAGCCCGGCGGTTGCGACAGAATCGCCGCATGCGCCGGGCCACCGCCCCGGCCCACGGTGCCGCCGCGACCGTGGAACAGCAGCAGTTCGACTTGTTGCTCGCGGCAGATTTCCACCAAGCGTTCCTGCGCGCGATATTGCGCCCAGGCCGCTGCCGTGGTGCCAGCATCCTTGGCCGAGTCGGAATAACCGATCATCACTTCCTGCGGGCCTTGCAGCCGTGCACGGTAACCCGGCAGCAGCAACAGCCGCTCCATCACCGGCCCGGCGTTGTCGAGGTCAGCGAGGGTTTCGAACAGCGGCACCACGCGCATTGGCCGCAGCACGCCAGACTCTTTGAGCAGCAGTTGCACGGCGAGCACATCAGAAGCAGCGCCGGCCATGGAGATCACGTAGGAACCGAGCGAGGCGCCCGGTGCGGCAGCGATTTCCTTGCAGGTGTTGAGCACTTCGGCGGTGTCAGCGGACGGTTTGAAATGCGCTGGCAGCAGTGGCCGACGATTGCTCAGTTCGCGGGTCAGGAAGCTGATGCGCTGCTCTTCGTCCCAATCTTCGTAGCGACCGAGGCCGAGGTAATCGGTGATTTCAGTCATCGCCGAGCTGTGGCGCGACGAGTCCTGGCGCACATCCAGACGCACAAGGAACAAGCCGAAGGTCACCGCCCGACGCAGGCAGTCGAGCAACGGACCATCAGCGATCACGCCCATGCCGCACTCGTGCAGCGAGTTGAAGCACAGCTCCAGCGGGTCGAGCAGATCGCGGTTGTTGTGCAGCACGTCTGCCGGCGCTGGCGTCGGTGCAGTCAGCGCAGCGTGTGCCCAATTGCGCGTGGCGCGCAGGCGTTCGCGCAGTTGTTTGAGCACCGCACGATACGGTTCGGCGCTGTCGCCGGCCTTGGCTTTGAGGGCGTCGCTGGCTTGTTGCATCGACAGTTCGGCTGCCAAATGATCGACATCACGCAGGTACAAATCGGCGGCCATCCAGCGCGCCAACAGCAACACTTCGCGAGTCACCGCAGCGGTAACGTTGGGGTTACCATCACGGTCGCCGCCCATCCATGACGCGAAGCGAATCGGCGCGGCTTCCAATGGCAGACGCAGGCCGGTCGCTTCATACAACGCCTTGTCGGCCTTGCGCATATGGTTGGGAATCGCCTGCCACAGCGAATGCTCGATCACCGCGAAACCCCATTTGGCTTCATCGACTGGCGTGGGGCGCGTGCGGCGGATTTCTTCGGTGTGCCAGGCTTCGGCAATGAGCCGCTGCAGGGTGTTTTGAATCTGTTCGCGTTCGGCTGTGGTCAGGTCGCGATGGTCCTGCGCGGCGAGTTGCGCGGCGATCGCGTCGTATTTCTGGATCAGCGTGCGCCGCGCCACTTCCGTGGGGTGCGCGGTCAACACCAGTTCGATTTCCAGCCGCGCCAGTTGCCGCGCCAGCGATTCGGCACTGTGGCCTTCGTTGCGCAAACGCGCGAGCAATTCCGGCAGCACGCGGGATTCGAACGGCGCCGGCTGCGACTCCTCGCGACGATGAATCAACTGATACTGCTCGGCGATGTTCGCCAGGTTGAGAAACTGGTTGAACGCGCGCGCCACGGGGAGCAATTCGTCTTCGCTCAATTGATTGAGGCTGGCGCTCAGTTCGGCGTCCATCGAACCACGCCGATCGGCCTTGGCGCCCTTGCGGATCTGCTCGATCTTGTCGAGGAAAGCCTCGCCATACTGATCTCGAATGGTGTTGCCCAGCAGCTCTCCGAGCAGGTGAACGTCTTCGCGCAAGCGTGCATCAATATCGGTCATCAGCAATTCCCCAGCAGTAATCCGGACGGCTTAGAAACGAGTGCATGACCTAGAGAGTGCCGCTCTACGACGCTTCTTACAAGCAGCCGACGAAGGGACGTTAAACCTTGTGGGCGAAAGCTAGTCTCAACAGTAAGCCGCACAACGGCTTGCCGCCGGCCCGGCGGACACTCACCCAGACCTGCCATGAGCAGGTGCGAAATGAGGTCATCATGAAAATTCGTGAACTCGCCCAGCATTGGGAAGAAAACGCCAAAGGTCGCCTGACCGACACTGGCTACGCGATTCATCTGGACGTTGAAGCTGCTGCGCGTCTGGGAGCGATTACCGAGATGTACCCCAAACGTCATGTCGAAGAGTTGCTTGGCGAACTGATCGGCGCGGCGCTTGAAGAGTTTGAAGCGAGCCTGCCGTATGTGAAGGGTTCGACGGTAGTGGCGACCGATGAGGAAGGTGATCCGTTGTATGAAGACGTCGGGCCTACGCCGCGTTTTCTGGCCCTTTCGCGCCGGCATTTGCATGACCTCTCGGCCGCAGCAGGCAAGCAAAAACACTGACACCACACAGATCAAACTGTAGGAGTGAGCCTGCTCGCGATGGCGGATTTTCAGTCGACATTTTTGTTGTCTGATACACCGCTATCGCGAGCAGGCTCACTCCTACAAAGATCGTATTCCAGTTCAAAATCAGTGTGTTTTCGGGATCCGAAAACTCCGCGCGTACCACTCTCCCCCGTCAAAGTTCCCGGCCCAGAGCCCTGTCCATTCAGTCAAAAATTATTTTGGCGATAGGCCATCTTTTCTGAACTTTTGAAAAACGCCTCCGGTCGGAACCTGTAACCACGCCTGGAACGAGCGTTTCAAAAACGCCTTTCACACGACGCTTTCGGCTCCTCGACCAGGATGGATTCAGTTGTTTTCAGGAGATGCCTAATGGAGTTGAAGACCATGAAAAACCAAACCTCGTTTACCCACCTGCGCGGTCTGAAACTGGCGGCTCTGGCCATCGGCACCAGCTTCGTACTGGCCGGTTGCGCCGGTAACCCACCGACCGAGCAATACGCCGTGACCCAGTCGGCTGTGAACAGCGCCGTCAGCGCTGGCGGTACCGAGTTCGCTGCCGTTGAGATGAAGCAAGCGCAGGACAAACTGAAACAAGCCGAAATCGCCATGCACGACAAGAAGTATGACGAAGCTCGCATCCTGTCCGAGCAAGCCGAGTGGGACGCTCGCGTCGCCGAACGCAAGGCTCAGGCCGCTAAAGCCGAACAGGCTGTGAAGGATTCCCAGAAAGGTGTTCAGGAACTGCGTCAGGAAAGTCAGCGCACCGTGCAGTAAGCGCGCATCCCGACCGCAAAGCTGAATCTCTTACCGATAGAAAGGACGACAAATTATGCGTAAGCAACTGATGATCCCCGCTCTCCTCGCCGCAAGTGTTGCTCTGGCTGCCTGCTCCACCCCGCCTAACCCGAACCTGGAACAGGCACGCACCAACTACGCCGGCCTGCAAGCCAACCCACAGGCGAGCAAAGTCGCGGCGCTGGAAACCAAAGACGCCAGCGATTACCTGGACAAAGCCGACAAGGCTTATCTGGACAAGCAAGACGCGGCCAAGGTTGACCAACTGGCTTACCTGACCAACCAGCGTGTGGAAGTGGCCAAGCAGACCATCGCCCTGCGCACTGCGGAAAACAATCTGAAGAATGCCGCCGCCCAACGTGCCCAGGCGCGTCTGGATGCTCGCGATCAGCAGATCAAACAGCTGCAGGACAGCCTGAACGCCAAGCAGACCGATCGCGGTACGCTGGTGACTTTCGGTGACGTGCTGTTCGCCACCGACCGTGCTGACCTGAAGTCCAGCGGTCTGGTCAACATCAACAAACTGGCGCAGTTCCTTCAGGAAAACCCGGATCGCAAAGTGATCGTCGAGGGTTATACCGACAGCACCGGGACCGCCAGCCACAACCAGTCGCTGTCCGAGCGTCGCGCCAACTCCGTGCGCACCGCACTGGTGAAAATGGGCGTTGATCCAGCGCGCATCGTCACCCAAGGCTACGGCAAGGAATACCCGGTTGCCGAGAACGGCAGCGCTTCCGGCCGTGCGATGAACCGTCGTGTGGAAGTGACCATTTCCAACGACAACCAGCCAGTGATGCCACGTTCGGCTGTTAGCTCGAACTAAGCGTCACGCGGTAACGCAAAAGCCCCGCCTGAGTGATCAGGCGGGGCTTTTTTTGTGGGGACTGAAATCGCAGCCCCTCACCCCAGCCCTCTCCCGAGGGAGAGGGAGCCGATTCGCGGTGCGTTCAGAATTTGGTTCGACACGATGGATCAGGTCGGCGTAACTCGAATGACACCTCGGTCAGTCCCCTCTCCCTCTGGGCGGTCCGACGTTTCGGGAGGGTTAGGGTGAGGGCTGGTCCTGCAGAATCACTGCTCAAGCTTCTGCGGGGTTTCTTCGCCCATGCAGCGCACGGCTTTTTTCTGTGCGTTGATCAGCACACCGGTCAGACCTTTCTGCTCGGTATCGAACAACACCAGCACCCCATCAATGCACTGCGCCACCTGCGCCGCCGGGTCCAGCGAGACTTTGTAGTCTTCACCCGGAACAGTCTTGAGCATGGTGAATTCGTTGAGCAGCAACGCATCCTCGGGTTTGGCGAAGTGCAGGTAGCCGTAGTACCACAGCGCCCCGACGGTGCCGAGGATGCTGCAGATACCGGTGATGATCAACGGGATGGCGTTACGTTCTTCACTCATTGCGGACTCTCATCTTCAGAATTCGGGGGTTGCGGATAATTGGGGATTTCGCCGAGGCGGCGCAGGCCGTTGAAGTGCTCGGGGTCGTCGAGATAGCGCAGCATGACTTGGCGCCAGACCGGGTCGCCGAATGTCTGCACATGACCGCCACGGGTCAGTTGCAGCACGCGCGGTGGCGGCGCAGCTTGATACAGACGGATGCCGTTGGACAGCGGCACCAGTGGATCGTCGATGCTGTGGAAGATCAGTTTCGGCACACCGTTGAGTTGCGGCATCGAGTTGATCGCGCTGTCGCTGTCCGGCACCAGCCAGGACAATGGCACCTGGAACGGCCAGGTCAGCCACGAGGTGCTCAGCGCATACTGGCCGACGCTGCGGTAACTGGCGGGCACGCCGTCGAGCACCAAGGCCTTGAGCTGTTTTTGCCGCTCGGGATGCTGCACCAGCCAATGCACCGCCATCGAACCGCCGAGGCTTTGGCCGAGCAGGATCAGCGGTTTGCCTTTGACTTCCGGCGCCTTGTCGAGCCAGGCGAATGCGGCGTCGATGTCCTGATAGATCGCCGGCAGGCTCGGTTTGCCCTCGGACAAGCCATAACCGCGATAGTCAACCAGCAGCACTTGATAGCCGTTTTTCGGCAGCCACCAACTGCCGCCCAGGTGCATCGGCAGATTGCCGCCATTGCCGTGCAAGTGCAGCACGGTGCCTTTGACCTCTACGCCGGGTTTGGCCGGCAGCCACCAGGCGTTGAGCTTCAAGCCATCCGCCGTGACCAGCGTGACGGTGCGGTATTCGAGCTTGGCTTTTTCCGGGGTGAAGATCTGGCCCGGCTCAGGGTAGAACAACAGCGAACTACAACCGCCGAGGGTCAGGAGCAGGCAAATGATGCCGAGGATTCTCATCCGGTGAAACCTCGCAAAAATTCAGGTTCAGATCGTTCCCACGCTCTGCGTGGGAATGCATCCCGTGACGCTCTGCGTCACAGTGGACGCGGAGCGTCCATGGCGGCATTCCCACGCGGAGCGTGGGAACGATCGGTCTGTAGTGGGCTAGAGGATATTGGAGTAATCCGCTTCGATCCGGTCCAGGCTCAAATGGTTGAGGAAGTTGGAGAAGCACATCCACGCCGACAACGCATTCAAATCGCGGAACTGGTCCGGCAGATACTTCGGCGGCACCACCAATCCTTCATCCACCAACTGGCGCAAGGTACGCATGTCTTCCAGCGTGGTCTTGCCGCAGAACAACAACGGAATCTGCTCAAGCTTGCCCTTACGCACGGCCAACTGAATGTAGTTGTAAACCATGATAAAGCCCTTGAGGTAGGACAAGTCTTTGGTGAATGGCAGCCCCGTCGGCGTCGATCCACGGAAAACCCGACTGGCATTGCCGTAACTTTCCGCCATCTCGAAGCCCTGCTCACGGAAGAATTCGAAAACCTGCAGGAAGTCCGCGCCCTCCTCGACCATGTGAATGGCGCGGGTGCGGTTGGTCAGTTTGCGCAGGCGGCTCGGGTAGGAGGCGAAGGTGATGATTTCCATCAGGATCGCCAGGCCTTCCTGGGTCACCGTCGACGACGGTGGGCCTTTGGACAGGAAGGTGCAGATCGGCTGGTTCAAACCGTTGAGCGTGGTGCCCACGTGGACCAGGCCTTCGTGGACTTCCAGCGCGCGCACGTCACGGTCGTTGAACATCGCGTCGGTGCGGATCTTGATGTAGTCCGCACCGGCCGCCGCGTCAGCAACAATACCGTCGGACTCGAACACGCGGATGGTTTCTTCGGCCTCGCCGAACACCTTGTTCAAACGGGTCTGCAGCAAGTGCACAGCGTCTTTGGCGGTGAGGATTTTCGGTTCATCCTTCAAATCGCCGCGGCCATCGATGTTATTCAGGTAGTCGGACATCATCAGGCCGAGGTCGGCCAGGGTCGGGTCACCGGCGTGGAACGCATCGGACGCGGCGCCATACAACTCTTGGGAGATCAGACCGAAATCTTCGGTGCCGCGCGCTTCGAGCATGCGCACCACCATGCGGTATTCCTTGCACATGCGCCGCATGATCTGCCCGACCGGGTTGAACTGGCCAAGCTGGCGGGTGATGTCGCGCTCGATGTTCTGGAATTCCAGTTTGACTTTGCTCGAATCAAAACTCAGCGGCCGATTGAGGTAATAGTCGCGATCCACCGCCGGCATTTCCTTGCCTTTGGCCTTGAGGAACCCTTTGCGAATGTTCTCGTCCCACTTGACCGCGTCGAGCACACGGATCGGCGTCTGCGCCAGCACAATGCGATCGGACAACATGCGTATCGTCTGCTGGTAATCGTCCACCCGAAACTCCTGTAGAAAACCTGACGTAATGAATTATTGGGCGCGGGCCTGGCGCTGGTAGCGCACGGCTTCAACGAAGACGTCGGAATTGGCCGGATCGTCGAGGTAAGCAAAGACCTTGTCGAGATTACTGTCGACTTGCACGCCGTCGCCATCGTCGGTCTGGAAGGCCTGACCGTCGAGGGCTTTTTGTTTGATCGCCTGGTTGATCTGCTCGAGATCGAGGTTGTAGACCACCAGTTCGTGTTTGTCGGTGAGTTCGAAGCCGGCGATGGTGAAGTGGCCACCGTACTGCGCCGGGACTTTCGCCGACAGATACCAGCGGTTGCCATGGCGCGACACGGTGAAGGGATAGGCTTCGCGTTCGCGGGGTTTGACCTTGAAGTAAGTGACAGCCTGATAGCGGTCGTTGCCCAGGCGCGTCAACTCAAGGTTCATCGGCTCGCCCCAGGCGTTGGTGCTCGACCATTTGCCGAGCAGGCCCTTGGGCGCCGGGTCACTGGCGGTCAGCGGCTCCTTGAAAGTCACCAGACAGCCACTGAGCAGCAGGAACGACAAGGCGATCAGCACGCCACGCCAGGCTTTCATTCAATACTCCCTATGAACATTGGCCGCCCTCATGGTGATCGATCGTTCCCACGCTCTGCGTGGGAATGTATCCACTGACGCTCTGCGTCATGTCGACGAAGGGACGCGGAGCGTCCCCGGCGGCATTCCCACGCAGAGCATGGGAACGATCTTGTGGTCAGACCGACGCAAGCACCAGGTGCATATAGCGCGTCAGAATGCCGAGCATGTCCTCTTCGGCCAAAGGCTCGGCGTCGTTGAGCAGGCCCTGATATTCCATCCGACCGATAATCGCCGTCAACACCTTGGCATCCTGTTGCGGTTCACGCGAGCCCAATACCTGGAACAACTGGCAGGTGCCCTGCAACAGAATCTGCTGATGCGAGCGCACCAGAATCGCCAGACGCGGGTTGAGCAGCGCTTCCTGACGGAACGCCTGCTCGGCCATCAAATGCTCACGACGGTTAACCAACTGACGATGCACGTAATCGGCCATCAACCGTGCAATGTCATCGGCTAGTTGCGAGCGCGATTCGGGGCTGCCGTCACCGCTGACAACCATGTCACGCAGCAGACCTTCATTGTTGACCCATAGCTTGGCCATGTACGCCGCGCTGCGTTCAACGTATTGAGCGAAGGTATCGGTGAGCAGGTCATCGATGTCCTTGAAGTAGTAGGTGGTCGCCGACAACGGCACACCAGCCTCGGCGGCCACTGCACGGTGACGCACGGCACGCACGCCGTCGCGCACGACAATCCTCATCGCCGCGTCGAGAATGTCCTGCCGACGCTGCTCACTGCCCTGTCGGCTGGCCTTGCGACCCTGGTACTGAACACTTTCAGCGACCGCAGTGGCGATACCCGCTGCACCCTCTTGAGCTATTGCACCCATCACGACAGAACTTCCTCTGCTATTGCAAAATTAACCAATTGATACATTTGTACCAGACAGGCAATAAAAAGCCGCCTGTTTTAGGCGGCTTTTTAACTGAAACGTTTACGCTTGCGGTCGCATGTGCGGGAACAGGATCACATCGCGAATCGACGGCGAGTTGGTCAGCAACATCACCAGACGGTCGATACCGATACCTTCACCGGCCGTTGGCGGCATGCCGTACTCCAGCGCGCGAACGAAGTCGGCGTCGTAGTGCATGGCTTCGTCGTCGCCGGCGTCCTTGTCGGCCACCTGCGCCATGAAGCGCTCGGCCTGGTCTTCCGCGTCGTTCAACTCGGAGTAGGCGTTGGCGATTTCACGGCCGCCAATGAACAGCTCGAAGCGGTCGGTGACGTTCGGGTTGTCATCGTTGCGACGGGCCAGCGGCGACACTTCAAACGGGTACTGGGTGATGAAGTGCGGCTGTTCCAGTTTGTGCTCGACCAGTTCTTCGAAAATCATCACTTGCAGCTTGCCCAGACCTTCGAAGCCCAGCACCTTGGCGCCGGCCTTCTTGGCGATGGCGCGGGCCTTGTCGATGTCGTTCAGATCATCGGCGGTCAGCTCAGGGTTGTACTTGAGGATCGAGTCGAACACCGACAGACGTACGAACGGCTCGCCGAAGTGGAACACCTTGTCGCCGTACGGCACGTCGGTGCTACCCAGTACCAACTGCGCCAGTTCGCGGAACAGTTCTTCGGTCAGGTCCATGTTGTCTTCGTAGTCGGCGTACGCCTGGTAGAACTCCAACATGGTGAATTCCGGGTTGTGACGAGTCGAAACGCCTTCGTTACGGAAGTTGCGGTTGATCTCGAACACTTTCTCGAAACCACCGACCACCAGACGCTTCAGGTACAGCTCCGGGGCGATACGCAGGAACATTTCCATGTCCAGCGCGTTGTGGTGGGTTTCGAACGGCTTGGCCGCAGCGCCGCCCGGAATGGTCTGCAGCATCGGCGTTTCGACTTCGAGGAAGTCGCGCTTCATCAGGAAGCTACGGATGTGCGCGATCACTTGCGAACGTACGCGGAAGGTCTGACGCACTTCGTCGTTGACGATCAGGTCAACGTAGCGCTGGCGGTAGCGCTGTTCGGTGTCGGTCAGGCCGTGGTGCTTGTCCGGCAGCGGACGCAGCGATTTGGTCAGTAGACGCACGCTGGTCATTTCAACGTACAGGTCACCCTTGCCGGAACGCGCCAGGGTGCCTTCGGCGGCAATGATGTCGCCCATGTCCCAGGTTTTCACCGCGGCCAGGGTGTCTTCCGACAGGGTTTTACGGTTGACGTAGACCTGAATGCGACCGGTCATGTCCTGGATCACCATGAACGAGCCACGGTTGAGCATGATGCGACCGGCAACCTTGACCGGGATTGCAGCCTCTGCGAGCTCTTCCTTGGTCTTGTCCGCGTACTGTTTCTGCAGTGCGTCGCAGTAGTTTTCGCGGCGGAAGTCGTTCGGGAAGGCGTTGCCCTTGGCGCGCTCGGCAGCCAGCTTTTCCTTGCGCAGGGCGATCAGGGAGTTTTCTTCCTGTTGCAGGGCTTGCGGGTCGAGTTGTTGGTCGCTCATGTCTTTAGATATTCCATCAGGTTCGTTGCCCCCGGGCCTTGCGGCCCGGGGATCGCCAGCAGGGCTGGCTCCTACAGGGATCGTACTGAATCAGCCGATGCTGTATTGCGTCTTTTACAGGCCCGATTTCAGGCTGGCATACAGATATTCGTCGATATCGCCGTCGAGTACCTTGTCGCAGTCGCTGCGTTCGATGTTGGTGCGCAGATCCTTGATCCGCGACGCATCGAGCACGTACGAGCGAATCTGGTGACCCCAGCCGATGTCCGACTTGGTGTCTTCCAGCGCTTGCGACGCGGCGTTGCGTTTCTGCATTTCCTGCTCGTACAACTTGGCCCGCAGCATTTTCATGGCGGTGTCCTTGTTGGCGTGCTGGGAACGTTCGTTCTGGCAGCTGACCACGGTGTTGGTCGGTACGTGAGTGATACGTACGGCCGAGTCGGTGGTGTTTACGTGCTGACCACCGGCACCGGAAGAACGATAGGTGTCGATCCGCAGGTCTGCCGGGTTGATTTCGATTTCCACCTTGTCATCGATCTCTGGTGAGACGAAAACCGCGGAAAACGAGGTGTGGCGACGGTTGCCGGAGTCGAACGGGCTCTTGCGCACCAGACGGTGTACGCCGATCTCGGTACGCAGCCAGCCAAAGGCGTATTCGCCCTTGATGTGCACGGTCGCGCCTTTGATACCGGCGACTTCACCGGCCGACAGTTCCATGATGGTCGCGTCGAAACCGCGTTTATCCGCCCAGCGCAGGTACATGCGCAGCAGGATGTTGGCCCAGTCCTGGGCTTCGGTGCCGCCGGAACCGGCCTGGATGTCCAGGTAGGCGTTGTTCGGGTCCATTTCATGGCTGAACATGCGGCGGAATTCCAGCTTGGCCAGATTTTCCTCGAGACGGGCCAGCTCGGCGACGACATCGCCCACTGCGCCTTCGTCGTTTTCTTCGACGGCCATGTCCAGCAGGTCACGGCAATCGGCCAGACCGCCGTTCAGTTCATCGAGGGTATCGACGATCTGCGCCAGCGCAGCGCGCTCGCGGCCCAGTTCCTGGGCGTATTCAGGTTTGTTCCAGACGCTCGGATCTTCAAGCTCGCGATTGACTTCGGTCAGACGCTCATGCTTTTGATCGTAGTCAAAGATACCCCCGAATAGTTTCGGAGCGCTCGGACAGGTCCTTGATGGTGTTCAGGATCGGGTTGATTTCCATGACGGGCAGCACTCGTTGGCGAACTTTTGAAAGCCGGCGAGTATAACGTAATCAGGCTGTGACGGCAGCCCGTCTGGCGGGTGTGGGGATCATTAAAGCCTTTGCCCTCACCCTAACCCTCTCCCAGAGGTAGAGGGGACTGATTGGGGGATGTTCGGGAGGTACACCGACGTGAAAGGGCTTTGCCGAATCCATAATCGCCAAGGATTTCAAGCGGAAATTGGCGCATGGGCCTGCCCCTCACCCTAGCCCTCTCCCGGAGGGAGAGGGGACTGATTGGGGGGTGTTCGGGAGATACGCCGACGTGAAAGGGCTTAGCTGAATCCGGAACTGCCAAGCTTGAAGATCCATAATCGATTCGTTCGATCAGGTCGATGTACAGCGCCAGACACCTCCGTCGGCCCCCTCTCCCTCGGGGAGAGGGCTGGGGTGAGGGGAAAGCCGTTACTCGATCCCAACCTGATTACGCCCACTGTTCTTCGCCAGATACAACCCACGATCCGCCGCCGAAATCAGCAACCGACAATCACTACCCGCCTGCGGCACCATGGTCGCCAGGCCAATACTGATCGTCAGGCTCGCCCCTTCCGCCGGGGTGTTGTGCGGAATTTTCAGCGAGGCCACGGTCTGGCGCAGTTTCTCCGCCACCAGCCGCGCGCCGCCCGGCGAGGTGTTCGGCAGCACCAGCACAAACTCCTCACCGCCATAACGCGCCGGCAGATCCGAAGGTCGGGCGCTGGCCTCGCGGATCGCCGTGGCGACCTTGCGCAGCGCTTCGTCGCCTTCAACATGGCCAAAGCTGTCGTTGTAGGACTTGAAGTAATCGACATCGATCATCAACAACGACAGCTGGCTCTGATCGCGCAGCGAACGCCGCCACTCCAGTTCCAGGTACTCGTCGAAGTGGCGGCGGTTGGACAGCCCGGTCAGACCATCGGAGTTCATCAGCCGTTGCAGCACCAGATTGGTATCGAGCAATTGCTGCTGGCTGACGCGCAACGCACGGTACGCGGCATCGCGTTGCAGCAGCGTCATGTACGAGCGCGAGTGATAGCGGATGCGCGCCACCAGCTCGATGGTGTCCGGCAGTTTCACCAGATAATCGTTGGCGCCGGCGGAGAACGCCGCGCTCTTGATCAGCGGGTCTTCCTTGGTCGACAGGACGATGATCGGGATGTCCTTGGTCGCCGGGTGATTGCGGTATTCGCGCACCAGGCTCAGGCCATCGAGGCCGGGCATCACCAGATCCTGCAGAATCACCGTCGGCTTGATCCGCACGGCCTGCGCGATGGCCTGCTGCGGGTCGGAGCAGAAGTGAAAGTCGATGTTTTCCTGATTCGACAGCCCACGGCGCACCGCTTCGCCGATCATCGCCTGATCGTCCACCAACAACACCATGGCGGCGTTTTCGTCGGTTTTAATGTCGTCGATCTGTAAGTCATTCATGGGCGGTCACCTGTGTACTGCGGGGGCCAGGATTGCGGATAAACCTGTTCATTTGGGAAAAATCTCCAGCAATCGTGGCGCTATCTTTTCCAGTGCACGAATTTCAACCGCGGCATCAATCGCCGCAGCAGCCTTGGGCATGCCGTACACCGCACTGCTTTGCTGATCCTGCGCGATGGTCAGGTAACCCTGCTGGCGCATGAGCTTAAGCCCTTGCGCGCCGTCGCGTCCCATCCCGGTCAATAAAACCCCGATCGCGTCGCCATTCCAATAACTGGCGACACTGTCGAAAAACACATCGATCGAGGGGCGGTAGATCTCGTTGACCGGCTCGGCGGTGTAGGCCAGCGTGCCGTTTTTCAATAAGCGAATATGGTGATTGGTGCCGGCCAGCAGCACCGCGCCGGCCTGCGGCGGTTCGCCCTCGCGGGCCAGACGCACATCGAGGCCGCTGGCGCTGGCCAGCCATTCGGCCATACCGGCGGCGAACACCTGATCGACGTGCTGCACCAGCACAATTGCCGCCGAGAAGTCACGGGGCAGGCCTTTGAGCAAGACTTCCAGCGCTGCCGGGCCGCCCGCAGACGATCCGATCGCCACCAGCCGCTTGCACGAAGCGGAGCTGCGCTGGGGTGTAGGCGCCGGGCGTGAGCGTTGCGGCTTGTCGCCGATCAGCCAGCCAATATTGAGGATTTTACGCAGCAACGGCGCCGCCGCTTCCTGCGCATTGCCGGCGCCGAGAGCCGGGGTATCGACCACGTCCAGCGCGCCGTGCCCCATGGCTTCGAAGACCCGGTGCACGTTCTGCTGGCGATCGACCGTCACAATGACGATCGCGCACGGGGTTTCGGCCATGATCCGGCGCGTGGCTTCGACGCCGTCCATCACCGGCATGATCAGGTCCATCAGGATCAGGTCCGGAGTATTTTCAGCGCACAGTTGCACTGCCTCGGCACCGTTGCGGGCGACCCAGACCACCTGATGCGCCGGCTCGAAGGCCAGCGCCCGGCGCAGGGCCTCCACCGCCATGGGCATGTCGTTGACGATGGCGATCTTCATGCCCGCGCTCCTCCAATAAGCTCGACCACTGCGTCGAGCAGGGCGTCGTCATGAAAACTGGCTTTGGCTAAATAATAGTCGGCGCCGGCATCGAGGCCACGGCGGCGGTCCTCTTCCCGATCCTTGTATGACACAACCATCACCGGCAGCGATTGCAGGCGGTTGTCGCGGCGCAGCAGGGTGACCAGCTCGATGCCGTCCATGCGCGGCATGTCGATGTCGGTGATCAGCAAATCGAAGTCCTCCGAACGCAGCGCGTTCCAACCGTCCATGCCGTCCACCGCCACCGCGACGTCGTAGCCGCGATTGAGCAGCAGTTTGCGTTGCAGTTCGCGCACGGTCAGCGAGTCGTCGACCACCAACACCCGCTTGCGCGCCGCCTCGGCGGCTTGATTGCCATGACGCGCGATGCGCTCAAGGCGCCCGGTATTGAGCAGTTTGTCCACCGAGCGCAGCATGTCTTCGACGTCGACAATCAACACCACCGAACCGTCGTCAAGCAAAGCGCCGGCGGAGATGTCCTGCACTTTGCCCAGACGCTCATCGAGTGGCAAGACCACCAGCGTGCGCTCGCCAATGAAGCGCTCCACGGCAACGCCATAAACCGCATCACGCTCGCGGATCACCACGACTTTAAGGGTTTCGCCGGTGTTCTGGCTGGCCGGGCGGTTGAGCAACTGGCTGGCCGCAACCAGCCCGACGTGCTGGCCTTCGTGCCAGAAATGCTGACGGCCTTCGACCTGCACGATGTCCTCCGGCGCCAGATCGCACATGCGTTCGATGTGCGCCAGTGGGAAGGCGTAGGCCTCTTCGCCAACTTCCACCACCAGACTGCGTACCACCGACAAGGTCAGCGGTACCTCCAGATGAAAGCGACTGCCCTCGCCCGCCGTCTGCTCCAGCACCACCGCACCGCGCAACTGGCGAACCATGTGTTGAACAGCATCGAGGCCGACGCCCCGCCCGGACACTTCGGTGACCGTGTCGCGCAGGCTGAAACCGGGGAGAAACAGGAACGTCAGCAGTTCTTCCTCGCTCAACTGCGCCGCCGTTTCCGCTGGGGATAGCTGCCGCTCGACAATGCTGCGGCGGACCTTTTCCAGATCGACGCCATTGCCGTCATCGCTCAATTCCAGCACCAGCAGGCCGGCCTGATGCGAGGCGCGCAGGCGGATCAGGCCCTCTTCTGATTTGCCTTTAAGCAGACGCTGCTCAGGGGTTTCAATACCGTGATCGACAGCGTTGCGCAGCAAATGGGTGAGCGGCGCTTCGAGTTTTTCCAAGACATCGCGATCGACCTGGGTTTTCTCGCCTTCGATCTCCAGCCGCACCTGCTTGCCGAGGCTGCGGCCCAGATCGCGGACCATGCGCACCTGACCGGTCAGCACGTCCGCAAAGGGCCGCATGCGGCAGGCTAACGCCGTGTCATAGAGCACTTGTGCGCGCTGGCTGGCCTGCCAGGCGAACTCGTCGAGTTCGGCGTTTTTCTCGCTCAGCAATTGCTGGGATTCGGCGAGCAAACGCCGCGCGTCTTCCAAGGCTTCGAGCGCTTCAAGGCTCAGCGCGTGTTCCTTGAGGTGCACGTTGAGATTTTCCAGCGCACGCAAGCCGTTGTTCTGCATGCGTTTGAGGCGCTGCATGGTCGCCAGATGCGGTTTGAGGCGCTGGGTTTCCACCAGCGACTTGCTCGATAGATCGAGCAAACTGTTCAGCCGTTCAGCGGTGACCCGCAGCACCCGCTCGCCACCTTCGGTGGTGCGTTTGCTTTTGCGTGGCGCCGATTCAGAGGTTTCGACCGGGGCTTCGATGATCGGCGCTGGCGTCAGTTCAAATACGGGCGGCGCTTCAAGTTGCAACTCGGCCATCGGCGGCGCAACGAACGCTGCCAGCGGCGTCGACGGATCGAGCAAACCCGCCATCAACGCCACATAAGTTTCAATATCGCTCGGCTGCGGCGCATTGGCCGGTGTAGCGATGCGCATCAGCAAATCGGTGCCCTGCAACAGCGCATCGATATGTTCGGGCCGCAGCAACAAGCGCCCTTCCTGCGCGCTGACCAGGCAATCTTCCATGACATGGGCGACGCTGACGCCGCTGTCGATGCCAACAATTCGCGCCGCGCCTTTGAGCGAATGCGCCGCGCGCATGCACGATTCCAGTTGATCGGCCTGGGTCGGGTTGCGCTCCAGCGCCAGCAATCCGGCGCTGAGCACTTGGGTCTGGGCTTCGGCTTCGAGGCTGAACAGCTCAAGCAGCGAGGCGTCGCGCATTTGCTCGGGGGTCATGTGAGGCTCCGGGTCACGGCGGACAGCAGCTGTTCTTCATCCAGCCAACGCAGGCTACGACCGCGATACTGCAGAACACCACGGGTGTATTTGGCACTGGCTTGCACGCCGGACTGCGAGGCGGCATCAAGAATGCGCTCGTCGATGGCATGAATACCGTCGACCTCATCCACCGGCACCACCACCGGCCCGCCATGGGCGGCGATGATCAGCATGCGCGGCATGATGCGCGCGCCGGTGGCTGGCGCGGCGTTGCCATCCAGATCGAGCAATTCAACCAGCGACAGGCACGCCACCAACGCGCCGCGCACATTGGCCACACCGAGCAATGCGCGTGAGCGCTGGTGCGGCAACGAGTGAATCGCCTGCAGTGGCGCGACTTCGACGAGACTGCGCGTCGCCAGCCCCAGCCATTCTTCACCGAGCCGGAACATCAGTAGCGAGCGGGTTTTCACGTCGCTTTCCACAGCGATCGCCACCGGGTCGCGTTCGTCCTGCTGCAACGCATAACGGTCGAGCAGGCGCGTGGCGGCGGCGGAATACACCGAACAATTGCGGCAATGAATGTGGTCTTCGAGCAGCGGACAGGACTTGTCGCCATGAATGCCGATGCGGTTCCAGCAATCGTCGATGGCCCGGGCGTCTTCGTGGGTGACGTTCAAGGTGTCGGACGGGATCATCGTTTACGCTCACTGTCGGCAGTGCGGCCGCTGCGAGCGGCGCGTTCCTGCAATCGTCTGGCACCCGTTGTATCGCCCTGAGCCTGCAGCAGCGCGGCCAGGTGCATCAACGCTTCGGGATGTTGCGGTTCGAGGTACAACGCTTTGCGGTAGAAACCCTGAGCTTCGAGGGTCAGGCCGGCGACATCGCTGAGCAAGCCGAGCCAGTAAAACACCTGGGCCACCGGTTCGTGGCTGCGCAAATACTGTTCGCAGGCAGCGCGGGCCTCGGCACTTTTGCCTTCGTTGGCCAATGCAGCGATGTTGGCCAGCAGGGTCGCCGCGTCCGGGTTGGCACTTTTGCTGGCGGTCGGCAGTGGCGTTACGGCGGCAAACGGTCGAGTGCGCACCGGTGCTGGCTGCGCGCTGCGAGGCGGTTGGCTGACCGGCACCACGATGGGCTTGGGCGTTGGCAACGGCTCGGGGTGCGGATCGCTATGGCGACTGAACGCGAAGGATTGCGGGATACCGATCGAACGCATGCCCAAACGTCCGAGCAAACTGCCCTCGGCCGGGCCGATAAACAGCACGCCATCGAAATGCGTCAGGCGCTTGAGCACCTCGAACACCAGTTTTTGCGTCGGCTGATCGAAATAGATCAGCAGATTGCGGCAGAACACGAAATCGAACGCCGGCTCGCTGGCCAGCAGCGTCGGATCGAGCACATTGCCGACCTGCAAACGCACCTGCTCACGCACGTCGTCATTGACCCGATGGCCGTCCTGCTCAGGCGTGAAGTGCCGTTCGCGAAAGTCCAGTTCCTGGCCGCGAAACGAATTCTTGCCGTACACCGCGCGCCGGGCCTTCTCCACCGACAGCGGGCTGACGTCCATGCCATCGACCTTGAACTGATGCGGTTTGAGCCCGGCATCGAGCAAGGCCATGGCAATCGAATAGGGTTCTTCGCCGGTGGAACATGGCAGGCTGAGGATGCGCAGCGCACGCATGTTATTCAGCTCGGCGAGGCGATTGCGCGCCAGCTTGCCCAGCGTGGCAAACGATTCCGGGTAACGGAAAAACCACGTTTCCGGAACGATCACCGCTTCGATCAGCGCCTGTTGTTCGTCTCGCGAGCCTTGCAGCAGTTGCCAATACTCATCGGCATGCGCCGCTTGCGAGAGTGTCGTGCGCTGGCGTACGGCGCGTTCGATGATCGCCGGCCCTACCGACGTCACATCGAGGCCGATGCGTTCCTTGAGAAAGTCGAAAAAACGCTGATCGCTGCTCATGCCTGCGCCTCAAGCTGCGCCGGACTCAGCGGCGGATCGGGGAACAGCAAAGTACGCACGGCGTCATCGAGCAAGTCATTGACCCGTACCCATTGCACCAATCCCTGGGCATCTTCACGCACCGGGCCGAGGTAAGGCGCCGCGCGGTTGTCGAGGCCGTAAGGCTGAAACTCTTGCGGATGGCAACGCAGGGTGTCGGTGGCCTGTTCGAGAATCAACCCGAGCCATTGCGCGGGTTGCGCTTCATCCGGCCGATAATTGACCAATACCAGACGGGTGCTGGTGCGCGCCTCGGCGGTATGGCCGAAGGTCAGCGCACTGAGGTCGATCACCGGCACCACCGCACCGCGATAGGCAAATACGCCAGCAACCCACTGCGGCGCCCGGGCGATTGGCTTGAGCGGCAGGCGCGGCAGCACTTCCGCCACTTCGGTGGCGCGCAAGGCGTAGCGCTCGCTGCCGATGCGAAACAGCAGGAACAACGCCGGCTTCGCCACCTGCGCGGCGCTGCGTTTGGCGATGATTTCGCTCATCAGACTTTGAATCGCGAAACGCCGCTGCGCAGCCCGACGGCTACCTGGCTCAGTTCGTCGATGGCGAAACTGGCCTGGCGCAACGACTCGACGGTCTGGCTGCTGGCGTCGCCCAACTGCACCAGCGCGTGGTTGATCTGCTCGGCACCGGTGGCCTGAGCCTGCATGCCTTCGTTGACCATCAACACCCGCGGCGCCAGCGCCTGCACCTGATGGATGATCTGCGACAACTGCTCGCCGACCTGCTGCACCTCGGACATGCCACGGCGCACTTCTTCGGAGAACTTGTCCATGCCCATCACCCCGGCTGATACCGCCGACTGGATTTCGCGCACCATCTGTTCGATGTCGTAAGTGGCGACAGCGGTCTGATCCGCCAGGCGTCGCACTTCGGTGGCGACCACGGCAAAACCGCGGCCGTACTCACCGGCCTTCTCGGCTTCAATCGCCGCGTTGAGCGACAACAGGTTGGTCTGGTCGGCGACCTTGACGATGGTCACCACCACCTGATTGATGTTGCCGGCCTTCTCATTGAGGATCGCCAGTTTGGCGTTGACCAGATCAGCCGCGCCCATCACCGAGTGCATGGTGTCTTCCATACGCGCCAGGCCTTGCTGGCCGGAGCCGGCAAGCACCGAGGCCTGATCGGCGGCGGTGGACACTTCGGTCATGGTGCGTACCAGATCGCGCGAGGTAGCGGCGATCTCGCGCGAAGTCGCGCCGATCTCGGTGGTGGTCGCGGCGGTTTCGGTGGCGGTGGCTTGTTGTTGCTTGGAGGTGGCAGCGATTTCGGTCACCGAGGTGGTGACTTGCACCGACGAACGTTGCGCCTGGGATACCAGCGCAGTCAGCTCGGTCATCATGTCGTTGAAGCCGGTTTCGACGGCGCCGAACTCGTCCTTGCGGTCGAGATTGAGACGCGAACTGAGGTCCCCGGTGCGCATGGTTTCGAGAATCTGCACAATGCGGCTCATCGGCGCCATGATCGCGCGCATCAGCAACAGACCGCATAGGCCGGCGGCGAGGACGGCGACCAGCAGTGAAATGAACATGCTGACTTTGGCGGCCGCCACGGCATCGTCGATATTGTTCATGGCCTGATCGGCGACTCTCTTGTTCTCGCCGATGATGTCGTTGAGCTTCATGCGCCCGGAATACCAGGCTGGCGTCAGCTTTTCGTGGAACATCCTGACCGCGTCCGCTTCCAGGTTGCGCTTGTGCAGGTCCAGCACGGCATCCTGAATCTGGAGGTAGGCGTCGTGGTACTTCTCGAACGCGGCAAACTCGACACGATCCTCCTCGGTTGCCATGGTCTTGCGATAGTTCCCCATCTGCTCCTGCAAACGCGCCTCGAAAGCCTTGTAGTCGGCCGCGTCCTCGCTGGAAACCCCCTGACCTTCCTTGAGTCCGAGCAGTTCTTGCGTCTGCATGTAACTGTCGACCCAGGCGCCACGGATCATCGAGCTGTAATAGACGCCGGGAATCGCGTCATCACGCACGCTGTTTTCACTGGCCTCGATCTTCAACAGTCGCGAATACGAAACGACGACCATCAGCAACATGATGGCGATAATCACCGCAAAGCTCGCCAAAATGCGTTGGCGCAACGTCCAGTTCTTCACAGTGATTCCTCGTGCCTAGTCGAAATGCGGGGAGTATAGCCGAGGGCGGTGTTTCATTTATAAGACGCTTTGTAACCCTCGGGCCTGTCCGCCTTGGTCGCGGGAGGGCTCTGGGCTGGGACTGTCCGACAATTGCGGGTGGGCGTGCCAGTGGGGTAATGGCAAAAAGAGGCGATAGATCGGCCATGGCGTATGCAGTGAGGCTGAAACAACATCGCGAGCAGGCTCCGTGCACGCCGGAATAACCTGTGGGAGCGAGCCTGCTCGCGAAGAGGCCGGAAGGGTCAACATTGATGTCGTCTGACCCGGTGCTTTCGCGAGCAGGCTCGCTCCCACAGGGGTTGCGATTGTTAAAACACGCCGTCTCTACACAGAGGCCAGCCGCACCTGCTTCTCCAGCTCCGACTTCAACCCCGGCTCGAGCTTCAACTGTCGCGCCAGTTCATCCAGATAGCTCTTCTCCATGAAGTTCTCCTCATCCACCAGCATCACGCTGGCGATGTACATCTCAGCCGCCATCTCCGGCGTGCTCGCGGCGCGGGCCACGTCAGTCGGGTCGAGAGGTTTATTGAGTTCCGCGTGCAGCCAGTGTTGCAGTTCCTGGTCGTTGTCGAGTTTGGTGAATTCGCCTTCGATCAGTTGGCGCTCACGGTCATCGATGTGGCCGTCAGCCTTTGCGGCGGCGACCAGCGCCTTGAGAATGGCTTGGCTGTGTTGCTCGGCTTGCGCGGGTGGAAGGCGATCAAGGGTTTGTGGTTCGCGTTGTGGTGCGGTGCCTTTTTGCGCGTTGTAGTTGCCGTAAGCCTTGTACGCCAGCACACCGAGCGCCGCGAGGCCACCGTAGATCGCGACTTTCCCGCCGACCTTGCGCACTTTCTTGTTACCGAGCAACAAACCCATCGCGCCGGCCGCCAATGCGCCACCACCTGCGCCTGAGAGCAAACCGCCAAGGCCACCGGAGCCTGAAGCGCCGCTGAGCAAACCGCCCAAGCCACCGCTGGCCGATTTGTTCTGCGAACCACCGGCCTTGTTCTGCAACAGATCCTGGCCGGACTTGAGTAGTTGATCGAGCAATCCACGGGTGTTCATGTTCCGCCTCCAAAACAGGGGTTATCCGGATCTATAAGGCCTCCAGCCTAGTTCGAAAGTGCCCCAGCCCTGCTTGCGAGTGTGCTTCCAGATGTTGCTCAGTACGCCCAAGCCGTTCGTGAAAATAGATATACACTCAGCCCAATCTATAAAAACCGCCCACTGGGTAGCCCTTCTCATGATGACCCTGCGTCAGATCCGTCATTTCATCGCTGTGGCCGAAACCGGCTCGATCTCCGCCGCCGCGCAAACCGCGTTTATTTCCCAATCAACCCTGACCCTGGCGATCCAGCAACTGGAAGAAGAAATCGGCGTCAGCCTTTTCAGCCGCCACGCCAAGGGCATGACGCTGACACACCAAGGTCATCAATTCCTACGACAAGCGCACCTGATTCTGGCAACGGTGGATAACGCCAAGCGCAGCTTGCAACAGAGCACTGATCAGGTTGCCGGGCAGTTGATCATCGGCGTGACCAGCCTCGTCGCCGGTTATTACCTGGCGGATCTGCTCACCCGTTTTCAGCGCGCGTATCCCAATGTCGAAATCAGAGTGATGGAAGACGAACGCCCCTACATCGAGCATTTGCTGGTCAGTGGCGAGATCGATGTCGGCGTATTGATCCTCTCCAACCTCGAAGATCGCCACGCTTTGCAGACTGAAGTACTGACTCACTCGCCCCACCGTTTATGGTTGCCAGCCCAGCACCCGCTGCTGGAACACGACAGCATCAACCTCGCCGACGTCGCCCGCGAGCCGTTAATTCAGCTAAACGTCGATGAGATGGATCGCAATGCCCAGCGATTGTGGCGCGGCGCCGGGTTGCAGCCAAAAATCACCTTGAGAACCGCCTCGACCGAAGCGGTGCGAAGTCTGGTCGCCGCCGGTCTGGGCGTATCGATTCAACCCGACATGACTTACCGCCCATGGTCGCTGGAGGGCGACATCATCGAAGCGCGCCCCATCGCCGACCTCAATCAGACCTTGGACGTGGGCCTGGCCTGGCGACGTGGCACTGCGCGCCCCGCTCTTGTCGACCCATTCCTGACCGTAGCCCGTGAGCAACCCCACGGCGGGCGCAAGCCATCTATTTAATCGAATGCCGCCTTCAGTATTTAGTATTTGTCGACCTCGGAGCCGCGCACTAGTCTTGCTGCATCTATAAGACGGTCGGCTCCCGGTTTCAGGGAGCAACAATGGCCACACAAGAAAAGAGATCGCGGAAAATGGCTGGCGCGCAGACCCCGATGTGTACCGCGTTGTTGATTGACGGCGAACTGGTCGCCGGGGAAGGTTTTGTCGAGCCGATTCTCAATCCGGCCACCGGCGAAATCCTCACGCACATCGCCGAAGCCAGCACCGAGCAAGTCGAAGCCGCCATCCTCGCCGCCCACCGCGCATTTGCCGAGTGGTCGCGCACCACACCTCAGCAACGTTCTAACCTGTTGCTCGAGATCGCCAACGCCGTGGAAAAACACGCCGACCACCTCGCCCGCCTCGAATCGCTGAACTGCGGCAAGCCGTTGCACCTGGCGCGTCAGGACGATTTGACGGCGACCGTCGATGTGTTCCGTTTCTTCGCTGGCGCCGTGCGCTGCCAGACCGGTCAGCTCAGCGGCGAATACCTGCCGGGCTACACCAGCATGGTGCGTCGCGATCCGATTGGCGTGGTCGCCTCGATTGCGCCGTGGAACTACCCGATCATGATGGCCGCGTGGAAAATCGCCCCGGCCCTCGCCGCCGGCAACACGCTGGTGTTCAAACCGTCCGAACACACGCCGCTGTCGATCCTCGCTCTGGCGCCAGCGCTGGCCGAAATCCTCCCGCGCGGGGTCATCAACATCATCTGCGGTGGCGGCGAAGGCGTTGGCAGCCATTTGGTCGGCCACGCTAAAGTGCGCATGGTGTCGCTGACCGGCGATATCGTCACCGGACAGAAAATCCTTCAAGCCGCTGCGAAAACCCTGAAACGCACGCACCTCGAACTCGGCGGCAAAGCCCCGGTGATCGTCTGCAACGACGCCGACATCCAGGCCGTGGTCGATGGCGTGCGCACTTACGGTTACTACAACGCCGGGCAGGACTGCACCGCTGCCTGTCGGATCTACGCGCAGGCCGGGATTCACGACAAATTGGTCGCCGAACTCGGCGCCGCCGTCAGCAGCCTGCGCTTCGCCGGCAAACGTGATGCCGATAATGAGATCGGCCCGCTGATCAGCACCCGCCAGCGCGACCGCGTCGCCAGTTTCGTCGAGCGCGCCCTCGGCCAGCCGCACATCGAACGCGTGACCGGTGCGGCGGTGCACTCCGGTGCCGGTTTCTACTATCAGCCGACGCTGCTCGCCGGTTGCAAACAGAGCGACGAAATCGTCCAGCGCGAAGTGTTCGGCCCGGTGGTCACGGTGACCCGTTTCGACGAACTCGCCCAAGCCGTCGACTGGGCCAACGACTCCGAATACGGCCTCGCCTCGTCGGTCTGGACACAGAATCTGGACAAGGCCATGCAGGTTGCAGCGCGCTTGCAGTACGGCTGCACCTGGATCAACAGCCATTTCATGCTGGTCAGCGAAATGCCCCACGGCGGGCTGAAGCGCTCCGGTTACGGCAAAGACTTATCCAGTGATTCGCTGCAGGACTACAGCGTGGTGCGGCACATCATGGCCCGCCACGGCCAGCATCTCTGACTACGCTAATAACAAGCCGCCAACGGCATGCTTCACCGCGTTCACAACTGCCCCGACCATAATTTAAAGAAGAGGGTTCAACCATGTTCGTGCACAAGACCGCACTGCTCAGTGCAATCACCACGGCCCTGCTGGCCAGCGCCAGCCTGCAAGCGGCCGAGCCGTTAAAGGCTGTCGGTGCTGGCGAAGGTCAGCTGGATATCGTTGCGTGGCCGGGTTACATCGAACGTGGCGAGAGCGACAAGGCTTACGACTGGGTCACCGGTTTCGAAAAAGAAACCGGCTGCAAGGTCAATGTGAAGACCGCTGCGACCTCGGACGAAATGGTCAGCTTGATGGCCAAGGGCGGTTACGACCTGGTCACCGCGTCGGGTGATGCCTCGCTGCGGTTGATCGTCGGCAAGCGGGTGCAACCGATCAACACTGCCTTGATCGCGAACTGGAACACTCTCGACCCGCGCCTGAAAGATGCGCCGTGGTACGTAGTCAACAAGCAAACTTACGGCACCCCGTACCAGTGGGGCCCGAACGTGCTGATGTACAACACCAACGTGTTCAAGACTGCGCCGAGCAGTTGGAACGTGGTGTTCACCGCTCAGGATCTGCCCGACGGCAAGCCGAACAAGGGCCGCGTGCAGGCGTATGACGGCCCGATCTACATCGCAGATGCGGCGCTGTATCTAAAGTCGACCAAGCCTGAACTGGGTATCAAGGATCCGTATCAACTGACCGAAGATCAGTACAAAGCCGTGCTTGATCTGTTGCGCGCACAGCAGCCGTTGATCCACCGCTACTGGCATGACACCACGGTGCAGATGAGCGACTTCAAAAATGAGGGCGTGGTCGCCTCCAGCGCCTGGCCGTATCAGGTCAACGGCCTGATGAACGAGAAACAGCCGATCGCTTCGACCATTCCGAAAGAAGGCGCTACGGGTTGGGCTGATACCACCATGTTGCACGCCGAGGCCAAGCATCCGAACTGTGCGTACAAGTGGATGGACTGGTCGCTGAAACCGAAAGTCCAAGGCGATGTGGCGGCGTGGTTTGGTTCGTTGCCGGCCGTTCCTGCGGCGTGCAAAGAGAGTGAGTTGCTTGGCGCGGAAGGTTGCAAGACCAACGGCTTCGACCAGTTCGACAAGATCGCCTTCTGGAAAACCCCGCAGGCTGAGGGTGGCAAATTTGTGCCGTATAGCCGCTGGACCCAGGACTACATCGCGATCATGGGCGGCCGCTAGCTCTCAATAACGACGCGGCCTGCCCCCTTTCCCCCTTGGGGGAGAGGGCTGGGGTGAGGGGGTAGCTTTTGCCTTTGCTCTTGATCTCAGAGCAATGACCGAAACCGCCACCCTCACCCCCCGCCCTCTCCCGAAGGGAGAGGGAGCTCAAAGCGGATCGCATTCACCGTTAGATGCCGATCGCTCCCACGCTCTGCGTGGGAATGCATCACCGGACGCTCCGCGTCCATTTGCACGAGGTGACGCAGAGCGTCACAGGCAGCATTACCACGCAGAGCGTGGGAACGATCATTCGAAAGACTGTTTTTTCAAAAGGCTGGGCAGGGCCGCTGCGACGGCCTTCGCCTTTTTGGAGCACCGCACCATGACGCTTGCAGTCCAGTTCACCAACGTTTCCCGGCAGTTCGGCGAGGTGAAGGCCGTTGACCGGGTTTCCATCGATATCGAGGACGGCGAGTTCTTTTCCATGCTTGGCCCTTCCGGCTCGGGCAAAACCACCTGCCTGCGCCTGATTGCCGGTTTCGAACAACCGAGTGCCGGCTCGATCCGTATCCACGGCGCCGAAGCGGCCGGTTTGCCGCCGTATCAACGTGACGTCAACACGGTGTTTCAGGACTACGCGCTGTTCCCGCACATGAATGTCCTCGACAACGTCGCCTACGGTTTGAAGGTCAAAGGCGTCGGCAAAAACGAGCGGCATAAACGCGCCGAAGAAGCCTTGGACATGGTCGCCCTCGGCGGTTACGGCGCACGCAAACCGGTGCAGTTGTCCGGCGGTCAGCGCCAGCGTGTGGCCCTCGCCCGCGCCCTGGTCAATCGCCCGCGTGTGCTGCTACTCGATGAGCCGCTCGGCGCGCTGGATTTGAAACTGCGCGAGCAAATGCAAAGCGAATTGAAGAAGCTGCAACGCCAGCTCGGGATCACCTTCATCTTCGTCACCCACGATCAAACCGAAGCGCTGTCGATGTCCGATCGCGTCGCCGTGTTCAACAAGGGCCGCATCGAGCAGGTCGACACGCCGCGCAATCTGTACATGAAACCGACCACCACTTTCGTGGCCGAATTCGTCGGCACCTCGAACGTGATTCGCGGCGATCTCGCACGCCAAATCAGCGGTCATCCGCAGCCGTTTTCGATTCGTCCGGAACATGTGCGTTTCGCCGAAGGCCCCTTGGCCAGCCATGAAATCGAAGTCAGCGGTTTGCTCCACGACATTCAGTATCAGGGCAGCGCCACGCGTTATGAATTGACCCTGGAAAACGGCCAGACCCTGAGCATCAGCCACGCCAACAACCAGTGGATCGACAGCAGTGCCCAGCATCAGACCGGCCAGCGCCTGAGCGCACGCTGGGCGCGGGAAGCGATGATCCCGCTGCACGACACCGTGACGAGCGGGGTGTGAAATGAGCACGCTCGCGATGACTCAATCGCCGCCGTTGCGCCGGTTTTCCAACCTGCTCTACCGCAAGCCGAACCTGTACTTGTCGATGCTGCTGGTGCCGCCGCTGCTGTGGTTCGGCGCGATCTATCTCGGCTCGTTGCTAGTGCTGTTGTGGCAAGGTTTCTACACCTTCGACGACTTCACTATGGCGGTCACGCCTGACCTGACCCTGGCGAATTTTGCTGCGCTGTTTCAGCCGTCGAACTTCGACATCATCCTGCGCACGTTGAGCATGGCCATCGTTGTGTCGATCGCCAGCGCCATCGTCGCGTTCCCGATCGCCTATTACATGGCGCGCTACACCACGGGCAAGACCAAGGCGTTTTTCTACATCGCAGTGATGATGCCGATGTGGGCCAGTTACATCGTCAAGGCGTATGCGTGGACGTTGCTGCTGGCCAAGGGCGGTGTGGCGCAATGGTTCGTGCAGCACTTGGGGATGGAGCCGGTGTTGCAGTTCATTCTGGGGATTCCCGGCGTCGGTGGCAGCACCTTGTCGACCTCGCATCTGGGGCGGTTCATGGTGTTTGTTTATATCTGGCTGCCGTTCATGATTCTGCCGATTCAGGCTTCGCTGGAGCGTCTGCCGCCGTCGCTGTTGCAGGCTTCTGCCGACCTCGGTGCCAAGCCGCGCCAGACCTTTATTCAGGTGATCTTGCCGCTGTCGATTCCGGGCATCGCCGCGGGGTCGATCTTCACGTTTTCGCTGACCCTGGGCGACTTCATCGTGCCGCAACTGGTCGGGCCGCCGGGTTACTTTGTCGGCAGCATGGTGTACGCGCAGCAAGGTGCGATCGGCAATATGCCGATGGCGGCGGCGTTCACGTTGGTGCCGATTGTGTTGATCGCGGTTTACCTGTCGATCGTCAAACGTCTGGGGGCTTTCGATGCGCTCTAATTCAGAAAAGCAGGGGGAGAAAGCCTCTCTAGGTCTGAAAGTCGCTGCTTGGGGCGGGTTGGTATTTCTGCACTTCCCGATCCTGATCATCTTCCTTTACGCCTTCAACACCGAGGAAGCCGCGTTCAGCTTTCCGCCGAAGGGCTTTACGTTGCACTGGTTCAGCGTGGCGTTTTCGCGGCCGGACGTTTTGGAGGCAATCAAGCTTTCGTTACAGATCGCAGCCATCGCCACGTTGATTGCGATGGTCCTCGGCACCTTGGCTTCAGCAGCGTTGTACCGCCGCGATTTCTTCGGCAAACAGGGCATTTCGCTGATGCTGATTTTGCCGATTGCGCTGCCGGGAATCATCACCGGGATCGCCTTGCTGGCGACGTTCAAGACGCTGGGGATTGAGCCAGGGATGTTCACCATCATCGTCGGCCACGCGACCTTCTGCGTGGTGATCGTCTACAACAACGTCATCGCCCGATTGCGCCGCACTTCGCACAGTTTGATCGAGGCCTCGATGGATCTTGGCGCCGATGGCTGGCAGACCTTTCGCTACATCATCCTGCCCAACCTCGGCTCGGCATTGCTGGCCGGCGGCATGTTGGCGTTTGCGTTGTCGTTCGACGAGATCATCGTCACCACGTTTACCGCCGGGCATGAACGCACGTTGCCGTTATGGCTGCTCAACCAACTGAGCCGACCACGGGATGTGCCGGTGACCAATGTCGTCGCCATGCTGGTGATGATGGTGACGATGCTGCCGATCCTCGGTGCTTATTACCTGACGCGTGGTGGCGAGAGTGTCGCCGGCAGCGGTGGCAAATAACCGAATAACTGAAGAAACCGAATCCCGTGTAGGAGCTGCCGAAGGCTGCGATCTTTTGATATTGCTTTGAAGATCAAGATCAAAAGATCGCAGCCTTCGGCAGCTCCTACATGGGTTCGGTTTCGGCAGAACAATAAAAGTGTTAGTGAGGACAACAGACATGCAAACCAAACTCTTGATCAACGGCCAACTGGTCAACGGCGAAGGCCCGGCGCAACCGGTGCTCAATCCTTCGCTCGGCGAAGTCCTGATTGAAATCAACGAAGCCAGCGAAGCCCAGGTCGATGCCGCCGTGCGCGCTGCCGACAACGCGTTCGCCGACTGGTCGCAAACCGCGCCGAAAGACCGCTCGCTGCTGCTGCTCAAACTCGCCGATGCCATCGAAGCCCACGGCGAAGAACTGGCCAAGCTCGAATCCGACAACTGCGGCAAACCCTACAGCGCCGCGCTCAACGACGAGATCCCGGCGATTGCCGACGTGTTCCGTTTCTTCGCCGGCACCAGCCGTTGCATGAGCGGCTCGGCCGCTGGCGAATACCTGCCCGGCCATACCTCGATGATCCGTCGCGACCCGGTCGGCGTGATTGCCTCCATCGCGCCGTGGAACTACCCGCTGATGATGGTCGCCTGGAAAATCGCCCCGGCGCTGGCGGCCGGTAATACCGTGGTGCTCAAGCCGTCAGAACAAACCCCGCTGACCGCGTTGCGTCTGGCTGAACTCGCGTCGGAAATCTTCCCGGCCGGTGTACTCAATCTGGTGTTTGGTCGCGGTCCTACAGTTGGCAGCCCATTGGTTACGCACCCGAAAGTGCGCATGGTTTCGCTGACCGGTTCGATCGCCACGGGCGCCAACATCATTTCCAGCACCGCCGACAGCGTTAAACGCATGCACATGGAGCTGGGTGGCAAGGCGCCGGTGATCATCTTCGACGACGCTGATATTGATGCGGCGGTGGAAGGGATTCGCACCTTCGGTTTCTACAACGCCGGGCAGGACTGCACCGCCGCTTGCCGGATCTATGCCCAGCAAGGCATTTACGACAAATTCGTCGAGAAGCTCGGCGCGGCGGTCAGCAGCATCAAGTACGGGTTGCAGGATGATCCGTCGACCGAGTTGGGGCCGCTGATTACTGCGCAACATCGTGACCGGGTTGCAGCGTTCGTCGAACGTGCCGTGGCGCAGCCGCACATTCGCTTGATCACTGGCGGCAAGGCCGTGGACGGCAATGGTTTCTTCTTCGAACCGACCGTGTTGGCCGATGCGCAGCAAGACGATGAAATCGTCCGTCGTGAGGTGTTTGGGCCGGTGGTTTCGGTGACCAAGTTCACCGATGAAGCGCAGGCGCTGGAATGGGCCAACGATTCGGACTACGGCCTCGCGTCCTCCGTGTGGACAGCGGATGTAGGACGTGCGCATCGCATGTCGGCGCGTTTGCAGTACGGCTGCACGTGGGTGAATACGCACTTCATGCTCGTCAGCGAAATGCCCCATGGCGGTCAGAAATTGTCCGGTTACGGGAAAGACATGTCCATGTACGGGCTGGAGGACTACACCACGGTTCGGCATGTGATGTTCAAGCACTAAGCCTTTAAAAGCTTCGCGAGCAGGCTCGCTCCCACAGGGGTAAGTATTCCAAATGTGGGAGCGAGCCTGCTCGCGAAGGCGTCACCCCGGTATCAGGAAAGAAACCGGCACTACGCACCACCAGGATTCCACACCTAACAATAACTACCGAACCGGGCGGCGCCCACAAAGCCCCGCCACGGCCTCGGCCATCCGAAATCTGCCGATTTCACGGAGCAATCACACATGAGTTCCTCACCCGATCTCGCCGCAGCCATCGCCGACAGTGATGCCGAACAACTGCGCAAGCTGGGCTACACCTCGAACTTCAATCGCAGCATGAGCCTGTGGGAAAACTTCGCTTTGGGCTTCACTTATCTGTCACCGGTCGTAGGGGTTTATACCCTCTTCGGCCTGTGCCTCGCCGCCGGCGGCCCACCGATGTTCTGGGCCTACTTGCTGGTCGGTTGCGGCCAATTGCTGGTGTGCCTGATCTTCGGCGAAGTGGTTTCGCAGTTCCCGATTTCCGGCGGGGTTTACCCTTGGGCACGCCGATTGGTCGGTAAAAAATGGGCGTGGATGGTCGGCTGGATCTACTCCATCGCCCTGTGCGTCACCATCGCCGCCGTTGCGGTCGGCGCTGGCCCGTACCTGGCCGCCATGCTCGGCTTTGAGCCAAGCAACAACACCAACATCGTCATCGCCCTGGTGCTGACCCTGTTCGCCACACTGGTCAACCTCAGCGGCACCAAAGTGCTGGCGCGCATCGCCATGTTCGGCTTTCTCTGCGAACTGGTTGGCGCAGTGATCGTCGGTGTTTACTTGCTGGTATTCGAACGCCATCAACCGCTGAGCGTGCTGTTCAACACCTTCGACATCAGCGTCGACGGTTCGTACCTGCCGGCCTTCCTCACCGCATCGCTGGCGGGGATGTTCCTCTACTACGGCTTCGAGGCCTGCGGCGACGTCGCCGAAGAAACCCCGAACCCGAGCGCAAAAATCCCGGTGGCCATGCGCATGACCATCTACATCGGCGGCATCGCGGCGATGTTCGCCTGCCTGGCGCTGATTCTCGCCGTGCCGGACATGCAAGCGGTGATCAACGGCACCGACAAAGACCCGGTCACCACCATCCTCAACAACGCCTTCGGCCCGGTCGGTTCGAAAGTGGTGATGGGCGTGGTAATGATTTCCTTCATCTCCTGCGTCATCAGCCTGCAAGCCGCGGCAAGCCGTCTGCTGTACTCCTACGCTCGCGATGAAATGGTCATCGGCAGCCGACTGCTGAAAAAGATTTCTCCTACCACCCAAGTACCGGTTGCAGCACTGTTCGTGTCCGGCGTCCTGCCGGCCCTGATCATCGCCCTCGGCTTCTTCCTGCAAGACGCCGTGGCCACCATCGTCAGCTTCGCCGCCATCGGCATCTACCTCGCGTTCCAGATGATCGTCCTGGCCGCGCTGTACGCCCGCAGCAAAGGCTGGAAACCCAGCGGCAAATTCACCCTCGGCGCGTGGGGCTGGCCGGTGAACATTGGCGCGCTGGTGTATGGCGTTGGCGCGATCATCAACATGGCCTGGCCACGTACGCCGGATGCAGCGTGGTATGTGAACTATGCGATGGTGTTGAGTACTGCGATCGTGATTGGCTTGGGGCTGGTTTATATGTGGATTGGCAAGCCGTATGACCATGGGAAGGCGCCGGCTGGGGATGCTTGGAAGGTGAGTCGCTAAGAAGAATCACCCCGGAATCGAGATTTGATTCCGGGGTCTCCTCGAAGCACTGTCATCAATTCATCAGTACGCCATTTGATATCGGCTTTACCTCTAACAGCTTCGAAGCGATCCAGATCGATCACCTTTCTCTTTTTACCCTTCGCTTCATCTTTGCTCACAGAATTACTTCTCCCTTTTCCCGATTGCTAACTCATAAAGGAAAATCTTCGGTGCAGGGATGGTTTAGCAGCGGAATCAAAAAAAACAGACATTTCCTACAGACACAGCCTGCCTGAAAAAGCCCCATTTCCTACGATGTGTGGCGAAAGGGTAGACTTGTCGCCGCAAGCGCCTGACCGATAGGCTTTATCCCGTCGCTGTTAATTCAGCGATCCGGGGTCGAAGCCGGAAACTGTCAAAACGGTGCTTGCATGCCCTCCATTGAACTGCGGCTTTTTCACAACTTCAGTTCTGCTTTATGGCGGGCCGTGTGGCGCGGGCCTTCCGGCTTTACCGTTTCGACAGGAAGTAACCCGACTTCGAACGCCACTCGGCTCGCCACCCAATTTTTCGAAGAATTGGTGGCGACTTTCCAACTCGAAACGGAAGTCACTACATGTCTACGCAAATCCAGAATCCACCTTCAACGCACTTCACCCCCACCGCCTTCACCCGCCACAACCGTTTCCTCCACGCCTTCATGCAAGATCACGAAGCCTGGTTCTGTGTTCAGGATCTCGGTCGCTTGATGGGCTATCCGCTAAACGAACGCCTCACCCTGAAACTAGATCCCGATCAGCGTCGCAATGTCCTCCTGCGCAAGGACGGCGAAATCATCGATTGCGCGATGGTCAGCGAGTCCGGACTGTTCGCCCTGCTCGTCCATCACTTCGTTCCGGAAAACAGACACCTGCGCCAATGGCTGAGCCATGAAGTCATCCCGATGCTGCGCGACACCCATTCAAGCCCAGTGGGAAACCATCCGAGCCTGAGTTCGATGCATTGGGCAGGCGTCACCGTGCCGTTGCTGCACTGGCAACATCAGGCGTGGGTCAAATGGCGGGATGTTCCAGAGTTGATAAACGGCCAGCGGCCGTATCCAGTACTGGGAACGTGTAGCTGATCCAAATAAAAAAGGGGCGGACTTTTCAGTCCACCCCTTTTTATTTCCACTCAAAACCGCGAAACACTCCGCATCGCATCCACCAGATAGCGCATCGCAATCCGGTCATTCTCCGAAAGCTCCCGATAACGCTCCACCAGCTTCACTTCGTCAGAGCTGAGCCGACGCCTTTTGCGGCCGCTGCCGAGGCAGGGAAAGATGCCCAACATGTCGGTGATCCCTTGTATTTTTGCCATGGACGATGTCCTTCAATACTTCAAAGAATTGCTAAACCACCACATCGCCCTGCCCCTTACAGCAGCGCCGTGTGCCCTACCGGTCAGCACCGGTCATGCCCATAGAATAGAAATTAAATCGGCGCTGAAAAGCGGTTTTTAGAGTAATTAGTCGAAAAAAGCAGATATGCCGTGTAAATCAGAACGCCCTGTCAGATTTTTAACCGACATGTCTTGTTTCATTTACACACTGGCGCGGTGAATCAACGAATTTTGCATTGCAAGCGAACCGTTTAAGCTAGCCGGCATCTGTTTATAGTCCGTTGCGTTTGGCCGAAGGCATGTCCGAACCGTAATTTCTGATCCAGCACGTGCCAGGAACGGCGCGGGATTGCACACGACAGGTTGTATTTATGCATCGCAGGAATTTGCTCAAAGCGTCCATGGCCATTGCGGCTTACACCGGTCTATCCGCCACTGGCCTGCTGGCCAGCCGCGCCTGGGCTGCCAATGGCGGCGCCGCCGATGGCGAGGCTCAGGCTTTCGACTTCGAAGCGCTGAAGCGTCAGGCCAAGCAACTGGCCGGCAGCGCCTATCAAGACACCAAACAGGTGTTACCGCCGACGCTGGCAACGATGACCCCGCAAAACTTCAACGCGATCCGCTACGACGGCGAGCATTCGTTGTGGAAGGAGAACAAGGGTCAACTGGACGTGCAGTTCTTCCATGTCGGCATGGGTTTCCGTCAGCCGGTGCGCATGTACAGCGTCGATGCCAAGACCCGTACCGCCCGCGAGGTGCATTTCCGCCCGGCGTTGTTCAACTATGAGAACACTTCGGTCGATACCCAACAGCTCAAGGGCGACCTCGGTTTTGCCGGATTCAAGCTGTTCAAGGCCCCGGAACTTGATCGTCACGACGTGTTGTCGTTCCTCGGCGCCAGCTATTTCCGTGCGGTAGATGCGACTGGCCAATATGGCCTCTCCGCGCGCGGCCTAGCGATCGACACGTACGCGAAAAAACGCGAAGAATTTCCTGACTTCACCAAGTTCTGGTTCGAGACACCGGACCAGAACGCCACACGTTTTGTGGTCTACGCACTGCTCGACTCGCCGAGCGCCACTGGCGCTTATCGTTTCGACATCGATTGCCAGGCCGAACGCGTGGTGATGGAAGTCGATGCGCACATCAATGCGCGCACGGCGATCGAGCAATTGGGCATCTCGCCGATGACCAGTATGTTCAGCTGCGGCACCCACGAACGCCGTATGTGCGACACCATTCACCCGCAAATCCACGACTCGGATCGCTTGGCGATGTGGCGCGGCAACGGCGAGTGGATCTGCCGTCCGCTGAACAACCCGGCGACCCTGCAGTTCAACGCGTTTGCGGACAAGGATCCTAAGGGTTTCGGGCTGGTGCAGACTGACCATGAGTTCGCCAACTATCAGGACACCGTCGACTGGTACAGCAAGCGCCCGAGCCTGTGGGTAGAACCGACCACCGCGTGGGGCGAAGGCTCGATCGATCTGCTGGAAATCCCTACCACCGGCGAGACTCTCGATAACATCGTCGCGTTCTGGACCCCGAAAAAACCGGTGGCTGCCGGGGATTCGCTGAACTATGGCTACAAGCTCTACTGGAGCGCATTGCCGCCAGTGGGTACACCGTTGGCACGGGTGCACGCGACCCGTTCCGGCATGGGCGGATTCACCGAAGGCTGGGCACCGGGCGAGCACTACCCGCCGGTGTGGGCGCGTCGTTTTGCCGTGGACTTCACTGGCGGTGGTCTGGATCGACTGCCGCAAGGCACCGGGATCGAACCGGTGGTGACGTGCTCGAACGGCAAGGTGCAGGACTTCAGCGTCTTGGTGCTGGATGACATCAAGGGCTATCGGATTCTGTTTGACTGGTACCCGACCAATGACAGCGTGGAGCCGGTGGAGCTGCGGTTGTTTATTCGCACCAACGATCGCACGTTGAGCGAGACCTGGTTGTACCAGTATTTCCCGCCGGCGCCGGACAAGCGCAAATACCCTTGATGATTTGAGGCGCCTGCACGGGCCTCATCGCTGGCAAGCCAGCTCCCGCAGTGTTTGGTATTGATCACAATTTTTGTGTACGACGCCAAACCTGTGGGAGCTGGCTTGCCAGCGATGACGGCAGTATTTCAACAAAAGATCAGCAGACAAAACAAAGCCCCGACCATCACTGACCGGGGCTTTTTGCCTTACCGCTACCAACTCAATCGCGTAAATCAGACTCATGAATCGGCTGATCCCGATGAGTCGCGCGCTGATACTGCGCCGGCCACACCGCTTTGCGCCCACCGAGATCATCGTCGGCATGCAGTGGCCAGTAAGGGTCACGCAACAGCTCCCGAGCGAGGAAAATGATGTCAGCCTGACAGGTGCGCAGAATATGCTCGGCCTGCGCCGGTTCGGTAATCATTCCCACGGTGCCGGTGGCGATGCCTGACTCCTTGCGCACACGTTCGGCGAAACGCGTCTGATAACCCGGCCCAACCGGAATTTCCGCGTTGGCCGCCGTCCCGCCCGACGACACATCGATCAGATCCGCGCCGAGGGTGTGCAGACGTCGCGCCAGTTCCACGGTTTCATCCGGGTTCCAGCCGTCTTCCACCCAGTCAGTGGCCGACACGCGAACAAACACCGGTAACTCCTCCGGCCAGACCGCCCTTACCGCTTCAGTCACCTGCAACACCAGACGAATGCGGTTTTCAAACGAACCACCGTACTGATCCCGGCGCTGATTACTCAGCGGCGAAAGAAACTGATGCAGCAGATAACCATGCGCCGCGTGTACCTCGACCACGCTGAAACCCGCCTTCAGCGCGCGTTTGGCGGCGTCGACAAACGCCTGAATGACGTCGGCGATCTGCCCTTCATCCAGCTGTTTCGGTTGCGTGTGCTGCGGATCGAAAGCAATCGGCGACGGGCCGACCGGTGTCCAGCCGCCATCATCGGGTTTGACACTGCCATGCTTGCCGATCCACGGCCGATGAGTGCTGGCCTTGCGCCCGGCGTGGGCCAGTTGAATGCCGGCAACCGCGCCTTGGGACGTGATGAAGCGGGTAATGCGTTGCAGCGGTTCGATCTGTTCATCGTTCCACAGGCCAAGGTCTTCGGCGGTGATCCGCCCGTCGGCCGTGACCGCCGTGGCTTCGGTAAATACCAGACCCGCGCCACCTACCGCGCGACTGCCGAGGTGTACCAGATGCCAGTCGTTAGCGAGGCCGTCGACACTGGAGTATTGGCACATCGGTGACACCGCGATGCGGTTGGGCAGGGTCAGTTGGCGCAGGGTGAAGGGTTCAAGCAGCAGACTCATGGGGCACCTCTCAAATCAGTGGGCAGGCTCCAGGGTTCTGTTTGAATAGTCGACGAGTGACAGGAAAAAGGTGCAGCACCCGCCCCCGCGGGCAAAAAAATCGACAAGACGTCACAAGGCCAATCAAGCAGTGCTTAGAGCCTAGTCGACAACCGGGGATGAGGGAGGGTTCAGAGTGATTCAGTGTGTGAAAGGACACTTTCGCGAGCAGGTCGAATCGTCGTATCGGCGCTCCCACATTTGGAACGCATTCCAATGTAGGAGCTGCCGCAGGCTGCGATCTTTTGATCTTCAGCGCGGTTCGATGTGGGCAATCATCAACTGAACAGTCTCGTTACCCCGAAACTCGTTAACGTCGAGCTTATAAGCCAGTTCAACCCACTGAATCGTCGGGTTCGGCCAGATATCGCGGTCAACGCCAAAGGCAATACCATCCAGCTTCACCGAGCCACATTCGCTCTTCAGCACCACTTTCAGGTGCCGTTCGCCGACCACTCGTTGTTCGACCAACTGGAACACGCCATGAAACAGCGGCTCCGGGAAGTGCTGCCCCCAAGGCCCGGCATGGCGCAAGGCGCGGGCCAGTTCGAGGTGGAATTCTTCAACCGCCAGCGTGCCATCGGTCAGCATGCGCCCGGTCAGGTCTTCTTCGCGAAGTTGCCTACGCACCTCAGCGTCAAAGGCCTCGGCGAAAAGCGGAAAATTCTCCTGCGGCAGGGTCAGACCAGCGGCCATTGCGTGGCCACCATACTTGGCGATCAGGTTTGGATGCTGCGCCGCCACCACGCTCAACGCGTCACGAATGTGGAAGCCCTGTACCGAACGGCCCGAGCCTTTTAGCAAACCATCTCCCGCATCGGCGAAAGCAATGGTCGGACGGAAATAGCGCTCTTTCATCCGCGACGCGAGAATCCCGATTACACCCTGGTGCCACTCCGGGTCGAACAGGCACAGACCAAACGGCATCGATTCGACCGGCAAGTCCTTGAGCTGCGCCAGCGCCTCGCGCTGCATGCCTTGTTCGATAGATTTGCGATCTTGGTTCATGCCGTCCAGTTGCGCGGCCATTTCCCGGGCCAGGTTGGCGTCGGCAGTGAGCAGGCATTCGATGCCCAGGCTCATGTCATCCAGACGCCCGGCCGCGTTCAGGCGTGGGCCAACGATAAACCCGAGATCGGTGGAGGTAATGCGTGCAGCATCTCGCTTGGCCACTTCAAGGATCGCTTTGATCCCCGGCCGTGCGCGCCCGGCGCGAATCCGCTCGAGGCCCTGATGCACCAGAATCCGATTGTTGGCGTCCAGCGGCACCACGTCGGCGACGCTGCCCAACGCCACCAGGTCAAGCAGTTCGCCGATGTTCGGCTGAGGCTTGTTCTCGTACCAGCCAAGGCTGCGCAGGCGCGCGCGCAACGCCATCAACACATAGAAAATCACCCCGACGCCGGCGAGCGCCTTGCTCGGGAATTCGCATCCGGGCTGGTTCGGGTTGACCAGCGCATCGGCCAGCGGCAGTTCATCGCCGGGCAAGTGGTGGTCGGTGATCAGTACTTTGAGGCCAGCCTTTTTGGCTGCGGCCACGCCTTCGACGCTGGAGATGCCGTTGTCGACGGTGATCAGCAATTGCGGCTCGCGGGTCAGTGCGACCTCGACGATTTCCGGGGTCAGGCCGTAGCCATATTCGAAGCGGTTCGGCACCAGATAGTCGACATGCGCCGCACCGAGCAAGCGCAAACCGAGCATGCCGACAGTGCTGGCGGTCGCACCGTCCGCGTCGAAGTCGCCGACGATGAGGATGCGCTGGCGTTGCTCCAGCGCCGTCACCAGCAGGTCTACCGCCGCATCGATGCCCTTGAGTTGCTGAAACGGGATCAACCGCGCCAGGCTCTTGTCCAGCTCCGCCTCGGACTGCACGCCCCGCGCCGCGTACAAGCGGGTCAGCAAGGGTGGCAGATCACCGAGAAACGGCAGAGTGGCAGGCAGTTGACGAGGTTCGATACGCATGGGGTGACAGAGACTTCTCTTGATTACGTGGGATTATTGCGGTGGTGACGCGGGATCAGCCGCGCTCACCTTGCAGCCATTGCAACTGGACTTCGTGCTGCCCCCGGTCGTCAGTGACGAAGATCGTCCCTTCGCTGATCATCACGTCCCACTTGATAACGCGGGGCATGTCCTTGGCCAGGGTTTCCAGCACTTCTTGCGGGACCGCTGCGATGTTGACGTTCTTCAGGTTTTTGATCGCCGGGATCACTTTGGTTTCCCAGACACGCAGGCTGCCGTAGGCCAGCAGGCTGGTGCGCTCAGTGCGACGCGAGCACCAGGTCAGGCGATCAGCGTCAGGCTGGCCAACTTCGATCCAGTGCAGAACACGGTCGTCCAGGCTCTTTTCCCACAGTGCAGGTTCATCCACGTCTGACAGACCGCGACCAAACGACAACTGCTCGTTGTACCAGAGGGCGTAGGCCAGCAGTCGCACGGTCATACGCTCTTCGGTTTCCGAAGGGTGACGGGCGATGGTCTGTTTGACGCTCTCGTAGACACTGCGGTCGAGGTCGGTGAGGTTCAGTTCAAATTTGTAGGTAGTGGACGGCTGGGCCATGAACGGGCTTCTTGATACGAGGAAAGTCGGCAAGTCTAACCGATGCGGTAGGCAATCATCGAATTGATGGCGATCAAGCTGCGGCGTCTGACAGCCGGCTATGTTAAAACGCTGTATCTGCTTAGCCTTGTCCTACAGGATTCAGTATGCCGTTCGCCAACAAACCGCTCAGCGGTGTGAAAGTCATTGAATTGGGTACATTGATTGCCGGGCCGTTTGCCTCGCGCATTTGCGGCGAGTTCGGTGCCGAAGTGATCAAGATCGAATCGCCCGACGGCGGGGATCCACTGCGCAAGTGGCGAAAACTGTATGAAGGCACGTCGCTGTGGTGGTTCGTCCAGGCGCGCAATAAAAAGTCGCTGACGCTGAACCTCAAACACCCTGACGGCTTGGCGATCCTGAAAAAACTGCTCAGTGAAACCGACATCCTCATCGAGAACTTCCGCCCCGGTGTCCTGGAAAAACTGGGCCTGGGTTGGGAAACCCTCCACGCCTTGAACCCGAAACTGGTGATGGTGCGCCTGTCCGGTTTTGGCCAGACCGGGCCGATGAAGGATCAGCCCGGCTTCGGTGCGGTGGGTGAGTCCATGGGCGGCTTGCGCTACATCACCGGTTTCGAGGACCGTCCACCGGTGCGCACCGGAATTTCCATCGGCGATTCGATTGCCGCGCTATGGGGCGTGATCGGCGCGCTAATGGCGCTGCGTCATCGCGAAGTCAATGGTGGCACAGGCCAGGTTGTCGATGTCGCGTTGTACGAAGCGATTTTCGCGATGATGGAAAGCATGGTGCCGGAGTTCGACGTGTTCGGTTTTATCCGCGAGCGCACCGGCAACATCATGCCCGGCATCACGCCCTCCTCTATCCACACCAGTGCCGATGGCAAACACGTGCAGATCGGCGCCAATGGTGACGCGATCTTCAAACGCTTCATGCTGATCATCGGCCGTGAAGACCTGGCCAATGACCCTACGCTGGCCAGCAACGACGGGCGCGACAATCGTCGCGACGAGTTGTACGGCGTGATTGATCGCTGGGTCAATTCGTTGCCGCTGCAAACCGTGCTCGACCTGCTCAATCAGGCCGATGTACCGGCCAGCCGGATCTTCAGCGCCGAGGACATGTTCAGCGATCCGCAGTACCTGGCCCGAGAGATGTTCCTGCAGGCCAAGCTGCCCGGCGGCAAAGATTTCAAGATGCCGGGCATCGTGCCGAAACTCTCAGAGACACCCGGCAGTTCGGAATGGGTCGGACCGCAATTGGGTGAACACAATGCGCAGGTACTTCACGATCTTGGCTACGACGAGAGACAGATCGCCAAGCTGCGCGAAGACGGAGCCATTTAAGCTGAAACGCCGGCAGACATCGCACGCCAACCACGCCCATCAATGGTGGACGTGGCGGCTGTTCGGCTTGTTGTTTCTACTCATGTTGTCGAACGGCGCGCAGGCGAAACCGACGCTGATCTGGTTACTGCGCGACCTGCCGCCACTGACCATTTTCGAAGGCCCGAAAAAAGGCCAGGGTGTCATTGATCACCTCATGCCGATGCTGATTGCCGGCATGCCGCAATACGAACACAAGTTGATGCGAGTCAATCGAGCCCGAGGCATCCAGATGCTTCACGAAGCCTCCTTCACCTGCGACCCGTCGCTGATCTGGAGCAAGGAGCGCGCGCAATGGATCGCGTACTCCATCCCGGCCTTCCGCGCCGTCAGTAATGGGCTGGTGGTGCGTCAGAAAGATCGCGAAGTGTTGGCACCGTTTCTCGTGGAAGGTGAAATCGATCTGGCATCGCTTCTAGCCAATGGCCAAGAGAAAATCGGGGTCGTGGCGGAACGCAGTTACGGTGAAATAGTCGATGACTTGCTGCGTCAGGCCCCCAAGGAGGCCCTGACGCCTCATTATGGCAACGAGGCCCTGAACAATCTGCTGCTGATGCAGCGCCTGGGACGATTACAGGTGGTGCTGGGCTATTGGCCAGAAATTCGTTATCAGGCTCATCTGGCGCAAATCGCCGAAGACGAGTTGCTGTTCTATCCGATTCGCGGCACCGGTAAATACCTGTCGGGCTACATCGGCTGCTCCGACACACATCAGGGCCGTCAGGCAATCAGCGAAATAAACCAACTGCTGCGCACTCTTCCCCACGATCAACTGAACCAGTTGTACGCCGACTGGCTGGACCCCGCGATGCGAAGCGACTACCTCGAACAGGCCCGATCGTTCTTCGAACAACAAGCGGCGCCATGAGCAAATCGCAGACAAAAGAAACCCCGAGAAGTGGGGAGACGACTCGGGGTTAAACGTGGCCTACATAAAGACCCGTAGCAGCAAGCGACAAGCACCGGAGCACAATGCTTGATCCTGCTGTTACCGGGTCTGACTGACAGGGATGCAGGAAGGTTCCCACAAAAAATATTTCATCTTTACAGCGCCGCACGTTTATCCAGCGCAGCGTTGCGCAATGCCGCGATCACACAGGGTTCCAGCCTTCCCTCCGCAATCAGAACGTCGCGGTGCAAGCCGTCAACGACATCGGTCAACTGGCGCTTGTCGGTCAGTTGCGCCTGATTGAATTCGCGTTCCACCACAATGGCGCCGTGACTGTTCTTCAAGGTCACCAGGCATTCGCCATGGGAACCGTTTGGAGACAACGAAACCTGATACGGGCTCAGAGCCTCACCGAGCAATAGACTGATACTTTCCATCTCGATCTCCACTCAATAGTCCGAAAACTGTGTGCCTGGGGCGTGTTCACAATAAATGACCACCGGCCCGAGAAGAAAGTTCTGCATACCGATCGCTCCGCTCCTGGAGTCACCGGTCTGTCAGAGCATGCACGGCGAAGATGACAGAAAAATAACCGTCCCCGTCAAACCTGGAGAGTTGGCGAAGCGGCGCTCAGGTAACTGTCGAGCAAACCGCGCATCAGCACCGCAGACACCGGGGTTTGCAGGCGCCCCAGCAGCCGCAGGCGGTGTTCACACAGCAAAGGCTCTAGATCGTTCAGCAGGCTTGGTGCGACCGTCCCCAGCAGGATCAACGCACGCGCCTCATGCCGTGTCGCCAGATGATGAATCAGCGCCAGGCCATCGCCACCCTTGAGTTGCGGATCGCAAATGGCGATGTCGACCGCGCCGCGATGGCCCAGCGAAGACAGCGCAGAGCCCAGCGACGGCGCCGTCAGCACGTCATAGATGCCAATGGCATTGAGCATTTGATGCAATGCCATCAGCTGGAACGGATTGGGTTCAAGTATCAGGACTTTAAGCGAGCGCATAAGCGACCTCTGGAGGCGACAATCGCGGACTCTCACCGCAGTTGTTGTCACTCTAGGGCAGCCGTCCTAAGCCTCCCATCGGAAAAGTAGTCGCGTCTTATAGGACATTTCCCATCTTCATTGCAGACATCGACACCCGCTCTCTGTACGACGCAGGGTGATGTCCGTCCAGCCCCCCAAAAGTCCACGCAGTTTGCCGTCGGCGCTGTAGAACGGCACTGTCCACTGGTAGACCTCGCGCGGACCACTCTTGAATTGCAATCGGCGCTTGCTGAAGCGCGACTTGCGGGTACGCAACTGCACCAGGAACTCGTCGTGCAGCATCAGCGCCGTAGCCTGCGGCAGCGCGTCAACCTCGATCAGCAACTTCCCGAGCACCTGATCCAATCGAATCGACAAGGCCTCCTCATAGCTGCGATTGCACATGATCAGCCGCCCTTGCAGGTCACGGACAAACACCGGGTCGGGCATGGAGTCGATCAACGCGTGCTGAAACGCCAGTTGATCGCCCAGATCCTTTTCCGCCGCGCGACGCAGTTTGATCACGGCCGTCAGTCGCCGATTCCATATCAGGAAAAGCAGGCCAAACACGCCGAGTCCGCCCATGCCCCAGCAACCCCATTCGAACATCTGCTGCCAGACCGACGGCACGGGCACCGGAGCAACACCCTCCAGCCATTTCAGGCGGATCGCCCGTAATTCCGCCGCAGGAAAAGCCTCAAGGGCCTTGTTGAGAATACTCAAGAGCACTGGCATGCCCTTGCGCACGGCCAGGTTATCCGCTTCCCATTTGCCTTCGACCAGACCGCCCACCTTGAGCAACCCCAAAGGATACAGCTGAGCGCCGATTTCGTTCTCGATGGTGGCGTAAGCTTCACCGCTCTCGACCAGTGCCCGCGCCTCGGCGTAGGTCTTGACCGAGCGAATCTCGATCGAAGGGAAGTCACGCCGGATCATGTCTTCCAGCGCATGCCGGGCCGGCAGCACCAACACCCGTTTACTCAACTGCTCAAAAGCCTCCAGCCGGGGCGCGTCAGCGCGGCCGACAAACACCCAGCCCGCACCACCAAATGCGTGGCTGTAATCCAGAAACGCCTTGCGCTCCTCGCTCATGGCCAGGGTCGTACTGATATCCGCCGATCCGCTTTCCAGACGTTCAAGCATGTGATCGGTGGAAAACGACTCCTGATGCACAAACCGCAACCCGGTCATCGCCGTCACGCGCTTGAGTACATCATTATTCAAGCCGCTCCACTGCCCGTGCTCATCCTGGAACAGATACAACGGGTACTGCAACGACGTCACCTTCACCTCCGGGTTGTCTTGAATCCACTGACGCTCGTGCGCAGCCAGTTCGATGGGCTGGACCCTGGAAGTCGCGGCATCGTCTTGCAGCGCCAGTTGCGCCGCCTCGCTGCTGCGCATCAAAGCCAGTAATCCGAACAAGAACAGCCCACTCAGTGCCGGTTTCAAACCTCTATAAAACAGCATTGCCACTTCCTTCGTGATCGACTCACCCGTCCTTCGTGGGTGAAAACCCGAACAGTGTGGCAGCAGAAACAAAAAAGCCCGTCAGGAGACGGGCTTCAAAATGTGACAGCTTTTACCGGCTTAAAGCGGCTTGCCGCGGTTGCCATGCTGACTGACAAAGGCTTGCACGGCTTTCAGCTCGTTTGGCAAAACGGTGCAACGCTCGTTTCGCTCAAACAAATCAGAAAGATGTGCAGGTAGCTCGAGCGCTTTTCCTACACCGGCTTTCTCTACCGCATCCGGGAATTTCACCGGATGTGCGGTGCCGAGAATCACCATCGGGATATCGAGGCTACGACGGCATTCGCGCGCGGCCTTGACGCCGATCGCGGTATGCGGATCCAGCACTTCACCGGTCTGCTCGTAAACTTCGGCGATGGTTTCGCAGGTTTGCGCGTCGTCCACGGCCAGCGAGTCGAACAGTTTGCGGGCTTCGGTCCAGCGCTCCTGCTCGACGCTGAAACCACCACCCTGCTTGAACGTGTCCATCAGACCGGCGATGGCCGCGCCGTTGCGACCGTGCAGGTCGAACAGCAGGCGTTCGAAGTTCGACGAGACCATGATGTCCATCGACGGCGACAGCGTGGCGTGCAGGGTTTCCTTGACGTACTGATTGCCGCTCATGAAGCGGTGCAGGATGTCGTTGCGGTTGGTGGCGACGATCAACTGGTTGATCGGCAGGCCCATGTTGCGCGCCAGGTAACCGGCGAAGATGTCGCCAAAGTTGCCGGTTGGCACCGAGAACGACACCGAACGCGCCGGACCGCCCAACTGCAGGGCCGCGTGGAAGTAGTAGACGATCTGGGCCATGATCCGCGCCCAGTTGATCGAGTTCACCGCCACCAGACGCGTGCCTTTGAGGAAGCTCTGGTCGGCGAAGCTCGCCTTGACCATTTCCTGGCAGTCATCGAAGTTGCCTTCGATGGCGATGTTGTGGATGTTCTCGCCGAAAATCGTGGTCATCTGGCGACGCTGCACTTCGGACACACGGTTATGCGGGTGCAGAATGAAGATGTCGACGTTTTCGCAGTGCTTGCAGCCTTCGATGGCCGCCGAGCCGGTGTCACCCGAGGTGGCGCCGACGATGACCACGCGCTCACCGCGTTTTTCCAGCACGTAGTCGAGCAGACGACCGAGCAGTTGCAGAGCGAAGTCCTTGAACGCCAAAGTCGGGCCGTGGAACAACTCCAGCACCCATTCGTTGCCGTTCAACTGACGCAGCGGCGCCACGGCGCTGTGCGAGAACACACCGTAGGTTTCTTCAAGGATTTTTTTGAAATCGGCATCCGGAATGCTGCCGGTAACGAACGGACGCATCACCCGGAAGGCCAGCTCGTGATACGGCAGGCCGGCCCACGAAGCGATTTCTTCCTGAGTGAAACGTGGCAGGTTTTCCGGAACGTACAGACCGCCGTCGGTGGCGAGACCGGCCAGCAGGACGTCTTCGAAATTCAGGGCCGGTGCCTGGCCGCGGGTACTGATGTAACGCATGACTGACTCCAATGGAGAGTGTTCACGACACCCGCCCCGTGCACGGGACGGGTGCAGGACAACGACTTAGTTCAGGTGCTCGACGCGGATCCGTACAACCGGACCATTCACACCGGCCAGGGCTTCGAGGGCGGCGATCGCATCGTTGATACGTTGCTCGACCACGCGGTGGGTCAGCAGGATCATCGGCACCAGACCGTCGTGCTCTTCAACTTCCTTCTGCATGATCGACTCGATGTTGATGCCGCGCTCCGAGAGGATGCTCGCCACCTGAGCCAGTACACCCGGATGGTCCTTGGCCTGGATGCGCAGGTAGTAGGCGCTTTCGCAGGCTTCGATCGGCAGGATCGGATGGGCCGACAGCGAATCCGGCTGGAAGGCCAGGTGCGGTACGCGGTTTTCCGGGTCGGAAGTCATGGCGCGAACCACGTCGACCAGGTCGGCAATTACCGAAGAGGCGGTTGGCTCCATGCCGGCGCCAGCGCCGTAGAACAGCGTCGAACCAGCCGCATCACCGTTGACCATTACTGCGTTCATCACGCCGTTGACGTTGGCGATCAGGCGATCAGCCGGGATCAGGGTCGGGTGCACGCGCAACTCGATGCCGGCAGCGGTGCTGCGAGCGACACCGAGGTGCTTGATGCGGTAGCCCAGCGCTTCGGCGTAGTTGACGTCGGCGGTGGTCAGTTTGGTGATGCCTTCGGTGTAAGCCTTGTCGAATTGCAGCGGAATGCCGAACGCGATGGAGGCCAGAATCGTCAGTTTGTGCGCGGCGTCGATGCCTTCAACGTCGAAGGTCGGATCGACTTCGGCGTAACCCAGTGCCTGGGCTTCGGCCAGCACGTCTTCGAAGGTACGGCCCTTCTCGCGCATTTCGGTGAGGATGAAGTTACCGGTGCCGTTGATGATCCCGGCCACCCAATTGATGCGGTTGGCGGACAGGCCTTCACGGATCGCCTTGATCACCGGAATGCCACCGGCCACGGCCGCTTCAAACGCCACGATCACGCCTTTCTCGCGAGCCTTGGCGAAAATTTCATTACCGTGAACGGCAATCAGAGCCTTGTTCGCGGTGACCACATGCTTGCCATTCTCGATGGCCTTGAGTACCAGCTCGCGGGCAACGGTGTAGCCGCCCATCAGCTCTATGACGATGTCGATCTCAGGGTTCGTGGCCACTTCGAAGACATCGTTGGTAATCGCAATACCGGTCGTCTGGAACTGAGGCTTTGGCGTGCGCATGGCAATTTGTGCCACTTCGATTCCACGCCCGGCACGACGAGCAATTTCCTCGGCGTTGCGCTGAAGTACGTTGAAGGTACCGCCACCGACGGTCCCTAACCCACAGATGCCTACTTTGACCGGATTCACTGTGAACTCCCCATAAAACGGCCGACACGGGGTCGGCCGGAAAACAACCGCGTGCTCGCGGCTCTCTATTAATGGCCCGGCGATGCTGCTGCCGGACCATGATCGTCACGGCTGACCGTGACGATGCGAATTTACTTCGCGCCCAGCGCCAGTTTGGCGACTTGTGGCGCAGGCTGGTAGCCCGGAATCACTTGTCCGTCAGCCAAAACGATGGCCGGTGTACCGTTCACGCCGATCGACTGACCGAGGGCAAACTGTTTGGAAACCGGGTTTTCGCACTTGGCGGCCTTGATTTCCTTGCCATCGACCATTTTGTCCATGGCGGCTTTCTTGTCTTTCGAGCACCACACGGCTTGCAGTTGCTCGTCACCCGGCGAGTTCAGACCCTGGCGCGGGAACGCAACGTAACGCACTTCGATGCCGCGCTTGTTCAGCTCCGGCACTTCCGCGTGCAGCTTGTGGCAGTACGGGCAGGTGGTGTCGGTGAACACGGTGATGTGCGATTTGGTTTCGCCCACAGCCGGGTAGACCACGGTTTCGGCCACCGGTATGGCATTGATCAGTTTGGAGATGCCCAGGCGTTCGGTCTTCTCGGTCAGGTTGACCGGTTTGCCGTCCTTGAGCTGGAACAGGTAACCCTGAACGATGTACTGGCCATCGGCGCTGGCGTAGAGCACGCGGCTGCCCTTGAGCTTGACTTCGTACATACCCGGCAACGGGCTGGCGCTGATGCTTTCTACCGGAACCTCGAGTTCGAGTTTTTCCAGGCTTTGACGAATGGCTTTGTCGGCCGCGTCATCGGCGACGGCAAAGGTGCTGACCAACGCAATGGCTGCGGCGGCGAAAATCTGGGTCAGACGCATGAGAACTCCTGAAGGCGGACAAATGGAACGATCAGAACGCCCGTGCCGGAACACCGGGTCATAACCGTCCATCGTGCAAACCGGCAAAGCCTAACACATAAGGTCACGGTGGCCGAATGCGCCTGTCGCCACTCATCACCCCCGCCTTATGTAGGAGCTGCCGAAGGCTGCGATCTTTTGATTCTGTTTTTAAGATCAAAAGATCGCAGCCTTCGGCAGCTCCTACAGGGGGAGGTATGTAGTCAGCCGCGCGGGTGGTGTTTGGCGTGCAGATCCTGCAGGCGCGCGCGCGCGACGTGGGTGTAGATCTGCGTCGTGGAAAGGTCGCTGTGGCCGAGCAACATCTGCACCACGCGCAAATCCGCGCCATGGTTGAGCAAGTGCGTGGCAAACGCATGGCGCAAGGTGTGCGGCGACAGCGACTTGCCGATCCCGGCGACCTTGGCCTGATGCTTGATCCGGTGCCAAAAGGTCTGGCGGGTCATCTGCTCGCCGCGCTGACTGGGGAATAGCACATCGCTGGGCCGGCCACCGAGCAATTCGCCGCGACCGTCACGCATGTAGCGCTCGACCCAGACGATCGCCTCTTCGCCCATGGGCACCAGCCGTTCCTTGCTGCCCTTGCCCATCACCCGCAACACACCTTGACGCAGGTTGACCTGTTCCAGCGTCAGGCTGACCAGTTCTGTCACGCGTAAACCGCAGGCGTACAACACCTCAAGCATGGCGCGGTCACGCTGGCCGATCGCTTCGCTCAAATCCGGGGCCTTCAACAGCGCTTCCACATCGGCTTCTGAGAGCGACTTGGGCAGAGGCCTACCGAGTTGCGGCATGTCTACGCGCAATGTCGGGTCGACGCTGATCATCTTTTCCCGCAGCAAATAGCGATAAAAGCCACGTACCCCGGAAAGAAATCTGGCAGTGGAGCGCGGTTTGTAGTTCTGCTCCAGACGCCAAGCCAAGTGATCAAGGATCAGCTCACGACCGGCATTGATCAGTTCCAGGTTTTTCTCCTGCAACCAGCCATTGAACAGCGCCAGATCACTGCGATAAGCGCCACGGGTGTTATCGGACAGGCCTTTCTCCAGCCATAAAGCGTCGAGGAATTGATCAATCAGTGGATGGTCGATGGCAGGCATGGGCGCTCAAGTCACACAGCCTCAAGACTGTGCGCAAATGTAGAGTGAACTGTAGGAATGGGCGCTAGTCTTTCATAGCCCGCTAATTCAAGGAACAGGGAGCATCAATGAACGAGCAGCAAATTCTCTTGGCATTTGGCGGGATCGGCGCGGCCGCGCTGGGTTGCCAATGGCTGGCCTGGCGCCTGAAGCTGCCGGCGATTCTGTTTCTGTTGTTGACGGGGATTCTGGTCGGCCCGGTGCTGGGCTGGCTCGATCCACAGGAGATGTTCGGGCCGCTGCTGATGCCGCTGGTGTCGCTGGCGGTCGCGCTGATTCTGTTTGAGGGCAGCTTGACCCTGCACCTGTCGGAGTGGAAGGAGATCGGCAGCGTCGTTCATCGCCTGGTGACCATTGGCGCGATCTCGACCTGGATCGTCATCGCGGTCGCCACGCATTTTCTGCTCGGCTTCGACTGGATGCTGGCCATCCTGTTCGGCAGCCTGACACTGGTCACCGGCCCGACCGTCATCGTGCCGATGCTGCGCGTGGTGCGGCCGAAAGCCTCGATCGCCAACATTCTGCGCTGGGAGGGCATTGTCATCGACCCGATCGGCGCCCTCCTCGCCGTGGTGGTTTACAGCTTCATCATTGCCAGCGCCGAAGGGCACGGCCTCAAGCAGAGTCTGTTCACCTTTGGCGGGGTGATTCTCTGCGGCGCGGTGTTCGGCATTGTCGGTGGCTGGCTGCTTGGCACCGTGATCCGCCGGCAATGGCTGCCGGAGTATCTGCATAACCTCGCCTCGCTGGCAGCGGTGCTGGGGATTTTCATTGCCGCCAACGAAGTGATGCATGAATCCGGCCTGCTGGCGGTAACGCTGATGGGCATGTGGCTGGCGAACATGAAAGGTGTGGATGTACGGCACATCCTGCACTTCAAGGAAAACCTCAGCGTGCTGCTGATTTCCGGGTTGTTCATCTTGCTGGCGGCGCGACTGGACTTGTACGCCTTGATCGGTTTGGGGCCGCTGGTGCTGATTCTGCTGTTGGTGATTCAACTGATCGCTCGACCGCTGAACGTGCTGCTCAGCACGGCCGGTTCCAGCCTGAGCTGGCGTGAGCGCGCGTTGCTGTGCTGGATTGCGCCGCGCGGGATCGTTGCAGCGGCGGTGTCGGCGATTTTCGCGATTCGCCTGCACGAGGCCGGGCACGAGGGAGCATTGCTGCTGGTGCCGCTGACGTTTGCGGTAATCATCGGCACTGTGGTCCTGCAAAGTGCGACTGCGCGGCCACTGGCACGACTGCTCAAAGTTGCGGAGCCAGCGCCGAGTGGCTTCCTGATCGTCGGTGCCAACGGCCCGGCGCGGGAGCTGGGCAAGTCGCTGCAGCAACTCGGCAGTCGCGTGCTGCTGACCGACTCGAGCTGGGAAAACATTCGTGCGGCACGCATGGAGGGTTTGCCGACCTACTTCGGCAACCCGGCTTCGCAACATGCCGATGCGCATCTGGATCTGGTCGGACTTGGGCATTTGCTCGCGCTGTCGCCGTCGGGTGAACTCAATACCTTGGCGGCGATGCGCTTTCGGCATGATTTCGGCCATCAGCGCCTGTTCGGTCTGGCCAGCGGCCATGAAAGCCGCCGCAGTGACAAGCACCGCGCCAGCCTTGAACATCGTGGCAATCAGTTGGGCAGCGAGGCGTTTACTTACGCGAAACTCGCCAGCCAGATGGGCCAGGGTGCGGAGTTATACAGCACGACGCTGACGGATGGTTTTGGCTGGGAGGATTACCGGGCGCTGCATGGTAATCGTGCGACCTTGCTGTTCATGCGCGATGACAGCGGGTGGGTGCATGTGGTGACGCCGGAGACTGCTGTGAAACCAGGATCCGGGTGGACGCTGCTGGCGTTGATTCAGCCTGAGGCCAGCGGCGCCTGAGCTGACGCCTTCGCGAGCAGGCTCGCTCCCACAGGTTCTGTGCCGGACACAAATGTTGTGTTCACCCCCGATCACTGTGGGAGATTCTATGGTTGAGGGGAAGCCCTCAACTGACTTTTGTCTGGTATTCGCTTTGCCCTTTCAGCAAGGCGAATACCACCCGAGCAAGTTTGCGAGCCAGCATCACCAACGCCTGCGTGGT
>NZ_FYDN01000010.1:0-295971 GCF_900187485.1 Pseudomonas sp. Irchel s3a12 | reverse complement strand
ACTGTACCTTTGCAGCCACTGTTTAGGCAGGCTTGAAAGAGGCGCCAAACGCGTTTCAAGCCTGTAAAGGTGTAAACGATGTCCCCGGTCTAATTTGTAAAGGATGTACCGGTCTCTACAGTGAGGGTCAGCTTTTAAGTCACTCCGTCGGCACCAACCTATCCAACAAACGGTTAACAGCCATCTCCGCCACCATCACCACCTGCGCAATACCCTGCACAGTCTTGCGGTGCGTGCCGTCCACCGTTGCCGCGTGATTGTTGAGCATGACCGTAGCCGAACCGAGGGTTTCACTGGCGTCGGCCAGCAAGGATTCGGTGTCGGCCTTGGGATTGGCCATGTACAGCGTGTTGGGGGTGTAAGGCGTGGCCATGAGGTCGGCGTTGGTCGGGCCGAGGTAATGGTCGAGGGCGCGCTCGGCGGCTTCGTGGAATTTCTTTGAATCGGGGGATTCGTAGGGGGATGCCGGGTCGGTGACCGGCGGGTTAGGCGTTACTTTGAACATTTACCAGATCCTCATTTGAGCTAGCCACCGCTTCTCTACTAAAAGAAGTGGAGGCAGCTGTGCGCAGGTTAGTAGACCGGGGATCTGGGAAACCGGCGCGCCGAAGCGCCCTGCGCACAACCACCATAAAAAGTGCAGGCATGGAGTACCTGACTGTCTGATGAGCTATACGCCCCAAATATGACGGGCTACTAAACCCGATCACTGGAAATCAGTGACGGAATCAAGTTACGCAGCATGCCCAAGGCGCACAAGCCGGCGGATTCTGGTGCATGCGTAGGCAGCGGCGCAAGGATTTGTAGGCTAGGGAGCCGTAACACCGGGTGTCTTTAAACAACGCGACTAGAAGGCGTTTATTGCGCACAGAGATTGAGGATTTGTCTGTCGGATTTTGGTGGATGCCGCAGGCGCTATCGCGAGCAGGCTCACTCCTACAGGGGAATGCATTCCAACTGTAGGAGTGAGCCTGCTCGCGATGAGGCCAGTCAGGCCAATGAACATTCTGGATCAGTGAACCAGCCCAGCATCCACCAACAACTTCTCCAACCCCAACAAATCCGGCACCTTCGCCACCTGCTCCCCGACCTGCACCGCCGCCTGCTCCAGCCCACACAACGGCACATCGACATAACTCAACTGACTATCAAGCTTGTACGACCGCGGAATCCCCTGCACCAGCAGGGCAATGAACTTCAACTCCGGCAACCCACCGAGGGCATTCAAAATCACGATTCGCGCCCGCTCGCCAATGACGATTTTCTGCCCGCACGCCGATTCAAAACTCAGCAACGGAATCTGCCGCTCACGCCACGTAACCTTGCCGAGATACCACGGCGGCGTGTCCAGATCGAAGGCACTGGCCTGGTAATCGATCAACTCAGCGACAGCGACGTTAGGCAGGATCAAATTGCGATCCGCCAACGGCAACAACAGACCAGTGAGTTGGCTGCTGCGCTGATTATGCCGGCGCTCATGCATGTTTCTTGCTCCAGTGGGCAATGCTTTCAAGCAGCACCGACTCTTGATACGGCTTGCCGAGGTAGTCGTTGACGCCAATCGCCATGGCGCGGTCGCGGTGTTTCTGCCCGGTACGTGAGGTGATCATGATGATCGGCAGGTGTTGCAGGCGTTCGTCGTTGCGCACTTGGGTGGCGACTTCAAAGCCGTCCATGCGCGGCATTTCGATGTCGAGCAGCATCAGGTCGGGCATGTGTTCTTCGAGCAGCAGCATGGCGTCGACACCGTCCTTGGCCGTGAGCACGTTCATGCCGTGACGTTCGAGCAAACGGCTGGTGACCTTGCGTACGGTGACCGAGTCGTCGACCACCATCACCAGCAGCGGTTTCTGCGGTTCGCTGTCGATCTCCGGCACCGTCGGTGTCTGCGCAACCCGCGCTTGCATCGCCCGAATCGGTGCGAGCAAATCGAGAATCAGCACCACCCGGCCATCGCCAAGAATCGTCGCCCCGGACACGCCCTGCACCGCCGCGAATTGCGCGCCAAGACTCTTGACCACAATCTCGCGGGTGCCGGCCATGGTATCGACCAGCACCGCGATGCGCCGGTCGTTGTAGTGCACCAGCAGCACCGGCAACGGCAGGTTCTGCCCCAGCAGTTTCGGTCGTGGCGCAGTTTTCAGCAGCTCGCCGAGGTAGCACAGTTCATAGGTCTGGCCGCCGTACTGATAGCGCGGCGGATCAACCCGGAAGTGAGCTTCCAGATCATTCGGCAACACGCGGACGATGCCTTCGATGGTGTTCAGCGGAATCGCGTATTGATCCTCGCCACACTGCACCATCAACGCGCGGTTGACCGACACGGTGAACGGCAGCCGAATGCGGAAATGCACGCCCTGCCCCGGCACCGAGTCGATGCTCATGCTGCCGCCGAGTTGCCGCACTTCTTCGTGCACCACGTCCATGCCGACGCCACGTCCGGAAATCTGCGTGATCTTTTCCGCCGTGGAAAACCCCGGCTGAAGGATGAACTGCAACACGTCGCGGTCGCTGATCTCGGCATCCGGCGCGAGCATGCCGCGCTTGATCGCCTTGCGCCGCACCGCTTCCAGTGGCACCCCGGCGCCGTCATCGCGAATGTCGAAAACGATGTCGCCGCCCTCGCGGGACAGGTCCAGGCTTATCGTGCCCTGCGCCGGTTTACCCGCCGCCAGCCGCACCTCGGCGGACTCCAGACCATGATCGACGGCATTGCGCAGCATGTGTTCCAGCGGCGCAGCCATGCGCTCCAGCACATTGCGATCCATCTCGCCTTCGGCGTTGCCGACGACAAACGCGACGTCTTTGTTCAGCTCTTCAGCGACCTGGCGGACGATGCGTTTCAAACGCGGCAACATCCGTTCGAACGGCACCATGCGCGTACGCATCAAGCCTTCCTGCAATTCGGTGTTGATGCGGCCCTGTTGCTGCAACAGGTTCTCGGCGTCGTGATTACGGCGGTCGAGGGTTTCCTTGAGGTCGAGCAAGTCAGAGGCGGATTCGAACAGCGCCCGCGACAGTTGCTGCAACTGCGAATGGCGGTCCATTTCCAGCGGATCGAATTCTTCATAGCCGAGACGTTCGGCATCGACTTGCTGGCGGCTGAGAATCCGCCCCTGAGTTTCAGTGTCGAGGCGGCGCAACTGATCGCGCATCCGTTCGATGGTGGTTTCCATCTCGTTCAGCGCGATCTGCGCGTCGTTGACCTGCTGTTCGATACGGCCACGGAAGATCGAGGTTTCCCCGGCCAGATTGACCAACTCATCGAGCAGTTCGGCGGAGACTTTGACCATGTCCGCGCCAGCGTCGGCAGCTGGCGGCGCAACGTCAGTCTTGACCGGCACAGGTAGCACTGGCGGCGTTTCTACCGTCACCGGATGGCTGAAATTCTGGATCGCATTGATCAGCCGATCAGCCGGCGGACACGGTTGCCCGGCGCGCACGCCATCGAGCATTTGCGCCAAGCGATCATGCCCGCGCTGCACCAGCGCAAACAGCTCCGCCGACGGCTGCAAAGCGCCGCTGGAAAGACTTTCGTAAAGGTATTCCAGCTCATGCGCGAGGTCGCCGATCGGGCCGATCTCGACCATCCGCGCGCCACCCTTGAGGGTGTGCAGATCGCGCAGCAGGGTTTCCACTTCCTGACGATTGCCCGGCTCGGCCTGCCAGCGCAGCAGCGCGGCGCCGGAGTTTTCGATGATGTCGAAACCTTCTTCGAGGAAGATTTCCAGCAACTCGGGATCGTGGCCAGCGCTGTCGTGCCCGGCTGTTGCTGGCGGAGTTTCGGCAACATTCTGGCCTTGGCGGACCTGACGGATAACGTCGATCAGATCCTGTGCCGGGGTCAGTGGCTGATGCTGTTGCAGTTGTTCAAGCAGCAGCGCCAAACGCTCATGACTCTTGAGCAACAAGCGCCCCAAGCTTTCGCTGTAGTTGTAGCGACGATCCACCAAGCCTTCGTAAAAGCTTTCCAGCTCCTGAGCCAGATCGCCAATGGCCTCGACTTCGGCCATCCGCGCGCCGCCCTTGAGGGTGTGCAAATCGCGCTGCAACGAGGACAGCGGCGCGGCATTGTCCGGGTCGCTCAACCAGCGCTGCAAGGCCTGGCCTGAGCTGTCGAGAATATCGACCGCTTCTTCAAGGAAGATCCCGACAATCTCGTCATCGTGTTCAAGCGCCGTTGCCTTTTGCTGCAACTCAGCGGTGGCGCTGCCCAGTTCACGGATGCTCAGGGTGCGGCTGCCATCGCTGCGAATCAGGCCCATGGAAGAAGGATCGAGGCTCTGATCGAGCAGATCATGCAACGCCCGAATCCGCTCTGGCTGCGGCGTGACTTCCTGCCCGGCGGCCAGTTCGTCGAGCATGTTGATCAGCGCTTCGTGGGCGTTCTGCGCTTCCTGGAAAAACTGCTCGCTGACCGCCAGGCTGCTTTCTTCCACGGCGCCGTAGAGATCGAGCAAGGCTTCGCACAACACATCCACCGGCAGCAAATCCGCCAAATGCGCGCCTTCGCCAAGGGTGGTCAGTTCATCCAGCAAGGCGCTGAGTTCCTGACGCTCGCCGGGGTGTTGCTGCCAGCGCTGTAGCAGGCTCTCAGCATCCAGCAGGATGTCCATGCCTTGAGCGAGGAAGTTATTGATCAGTTGCGGATCGCGCTTGATCCGCAGGCCGGTATTGGGCGCATCGAGGATCGAGGCCAGACGCTCGGCGAGCAGGGTTCCCGAGCGCTTGATCAGCGACTGCGCACCGACAATCGGCGCCAGCGGATCATGCTTGAGCTGACGCAGGCCGACACGGAACAGGCCCTCGGCTTCAAGTAGCAACTCCACTTCGTCGAGGTCCAGCGGCAACTGGTGCGCCTTGAACTCGCGGGCCAGTTGATCGAGCGGTGCAGCGAGTTCGGCAATCGGCAATACGCCGGCCATCGAGGCGCTGCCCTTGAGCGTGTGCAAAGCGCGCTGCAGTTCGTCGCTGGCCTGCAGCGGCACATGCTCGGCGGCCTGATCGAGGAAACGGTTGAGGCTGGCAAGGTGCGTCTCGGCTTCTTTGCGGAAGATTTCCAGCAACAGCGGATCGAGCGCCGCGACATCGTCCACGTCTTCGGCGGCCAATGGCTCGTCACCTTTGGCCAAGGCGTGAGCACGGGCCGCGAGCTGATCGACATCGCCGCGCTGGCGCTGGTTACTAGTGGCGAATTCGCTGATCAACTCGGGCAGCAACAGCACGGTGTCGGTCAGCACTTGCTGCACCACTGAGCCCGGTTCGACACTTTGTTCGAGCACACGGTTGAGCAGGTTTTCCACCGCCCAGGCCAGTTCACCGAGGATCAGCGCGCGGACCATGCGCCCGCTGCCTTTCAAGGTGTGGAAGGCGCGGCGCAGTTCGGTCAGCGCATCACGATCCTGCGGATTGGCCGACCAGCGCGGCAGGTATTCGTGGAGAACTTCGAGGACCTCGTCGGTCTCTTCGAGGAACACCTCGCGCAGCTCATCGTCGACCGGTTCTTCATCGGCCGGCGGCGGCATCAGGCTGCCGGGGGTGATCAGCGCTGGCGGGTTGAGCGCCGAAACCGGGCTGGCCAGAACATCGGCCAGCGACTGCACGGTTTCCGGGTCATCGAGCGCTTGCATGTCCTGCATCACCAGCGCTTCGCTGGGGCTGAGCACGTCTTCGAGCACGGGCACATGCGGCTCATTTGGAATGAAACCCAGACTCGCAAGGGACTTCTGCGCGACATCCAGCAACTGCTCGCTCGGCGCCTGCGGATCGTCGCTCAGACGTTCGAGGTAATACTCGAGGCTGCTGATGACATCGGCCAGATGATCCAGCTCTTCCCAACCCGGTTCGTGCGGATCAAGCAACAGATGTTCGCGGATAAACCCGTTGCACGCCTCGACCAGACTTGCCGCGCGGCTCAACGGAATCATCGCCAGTGCCCCGCGCACCTGGGTCAGCAGCGCCGGCAACGGTTGCAGATGCTGGCGATCCCAATCGGCGTCGATGTAGTCGACGATCATGTCCTTGGCCTGTTGCAGGCAGATGCGCGCTTCCTTGATCACGATCTGATGGATCTGCGTCAGGTCGGTGGTCGGCAGGCGCGAATCTTCCGGGCTTTCCGGCTCGACGGTGCCGACCATCCCGGCCAGCGTCGCTTCGACGTAAAGCAGCGCACCGGCAACGTCCATGAGGATCGCGTCATTCGGTTCGCGCTGGCCCTGGGCGAGGCTGAGCACGACAGCTAATTGATCGATGATCACTTTGCGCGGCTGGCCGAAACCGAGCACCGCGAGGGTGTCGGCAATCTGTCGCAGCGGTGCGAGCAGGCTTTCCAGATCCGAGGTGTGCTGACGGTCGCTACGCACGAACAGGTCGAGGCGCTCCTTGACCCGCACCAGTTCTTCACACAACGCCGACAGCACCGAGCGCATCGCATCGCGGTCGGGGCCGGCCAGGCGCGCGCGTTCTTCGTCGACCATCGCGCTGTCGGGCAACGCGTCGTCCAGGGAGTAGCGGTCTTTCATGGTCAGCATCTGCCCGGTGGGATGTTCGGCTTTGGCAATATAGAACAACAGGCTTTTCAGCAGCTCGGCAGGCGCCGGCTGATTGAGGCCAGCCATGCCCTGATCGAGCAGGCGTTTGAGTTCTTTGTCGGCGTCCTTGAACAGGCTGCGCAGCGCCGGGCTGTTGGCGATCACGCCCTCGCGCATGCCTTCGACCAGCGCCGAGGCGACTTGCCACAGCGGGCTCAGCGGCGAATCACCGCTCAGCGCTTCGAGGCGGGTGAAGACTTTGGCCAGATAACCGAGGTGGGTCTGGTCATCCTGTTCACGCAGCAAACCGACCAAAGCCATTTGCAGCATCTGGCGTAATTTGCGCAGTACGTTCGGCAGTTCTGCCGGCTCCAGCAGTGCCAACGCTTCTACGTTTAGCGGTGCCAGTTCGGGCAATTGCGGGCTGAACAGGCTGGTTTCCGAGAGCAGGCTTTCGCCACGGGCGCTGCGCAGATCGTTGATCAGCGGCAGCACCACCAACGGCAAATCTCTCCGGGCGCTCTGCACGCGGTCGAGGTAAATCGGCAATTGCCCAAGGGCTTGCAGCAACAGGTGCAGGGCTTCGTCGCGATGGCTGACGCGCTCGTGCTGCAAGGCTTCGACCAGATGTTCCATTTCTTCGGCGAGCAAGGCTGCGCCGTAGAACTCGACCATCTGCAAACTGCCGTGGACCTGATGGATGTAATCCAGGCACTCGTCCAGCCCGGGAAAGGCTTGCGGGTCGTCGAGCACGGCTTCAATTGCTTGATGCGCCTGTTTCAGCGTTTCGGCAATTTCGCCTTTGACCCATTCGAGGGCCACATAGTCGTGCCGATCACCCATAACCACTCCACTCACGCTTTATCTGTCGCCGCCGGCAAGGTGAAACCGGACACCGAACGCCGTAGCTGACTGGCCATTTTCGTCAGGTTGCCGATGCTCTCGGCGGTGGCCGTGGAGCCGGACGAGGTCTGCGAGGTGATCTGCTGGATCACGTTCATCGTCAGCGAGATCTGCCCGGCCGAAGTCGTCTGCTGCTGCGCTGCATTGGAGATGCTTTGAATCAGCGCCGCGAGGGTCTTCGACACGCCTTCGATTTCTTCCAGGGCCACACCGGCATCCTGCGCCAGTCGCGCGCCACGCACCACCTCGGTAGTGGTTTGTTCCATCGAGATGACCGCTTCGTTGGTGTCGGTCTGAATCGCCCGCACCAGGGTTTCGATCTGCCGTGTGGCGGCGGACGAGCGTTCGGCCAGCCGCTGCACTTCATCGGCGACCACGGCGAAACCGCGCCCGGCATCACCGGCCATCGACGCCTGAATCGCCGCGTTGAGGGCGAGGATGTTGGTCTGGTCGGCGATGTCGTCGATCAGGCTGACGATGTCACCGATTTCCTGCGACGACTCGCCGAGACGCTTGATGCGTTTGGCGGTGTCCTGAATCTGTTCGCGAATGTTGTCCATGCCGTGGATGGTGTTGTGCACCACCTCGTTGCCCTTGTTGGCGATTTCCACCGAACGCTCCGCTACCGCAGAAGACTCGGCGGCGTTGGCCGAGACCTGATCGATGGATTCGGCCATGTCGCTGATCGCGGTCGAGGCTTCGGAAATCTGCTGGGCCTGATGCTCCGAAGCCTGGGCCAGATGCATGGCGGTGGCCTGGGTTTCCTGCACCGCTGCGGCGACCTGGCCGGCGGTAAGGTTGATGGTGGCGACCAGATCGCGCAACTGATCGACGGAATAGTTGATCGAGTCGGCGATGGTGCCGGTGAAGTCTTCCGTCACCGAAGCGGTCACGGTGAGGTCGCCGTCGGCGAGGTCTTCGATTTCATCGAGCAGACGCATGATCGCGTTCTGGTTGCGCTCGTTCTTCTCGGCGGTTTCGCGCAACTGGCGATTTGTTTCGCGAACCATGACCAGACCGATGAGTATGATTGAGGCCAGCGCCAGCAAACCGAGGACGTAACCGCCGATGGTGTCAGTGTTGCGCCCACCGGCAAGGTTCTCGAAGCGAGTGGCCAAGTGCGAGGCTTCGTCGAGCAGGGTTTGCGAGAGGCTGAAGATATTGCTCGCCGATTCACGAACCTTGAACAGCTCCGGCGATGTTTCGAGGATTTCATCCACCGAGCCGGAAACGAATTGGAACAGCTCGGAGATTTCGCTCAAACGCGCACGGGCGTCGCGGTCTTCGACCTGGCTGATTTTCAACGCCGGGTTGCCTTGCAGCATGCCATTGAGCACTTGGCCGAAGCGGGTGGCGTCGCGGCCAAAGGCATCGGCGGCTTGCTGGGAGTTTTCGTCGCCGGCGAGCACGGTGTTGACCGCGCCGAGGATACGTTCGGCGAGCAGCGATTGACGCTGGGCCATCGCCACTTGCGCGGCCGGGGCACCGCGCTGGAGGAGGATTTCGACGACTTTTTCGTATTCGATCTGCAACTGCGGCACGGTTTCGGCCAGGGTCGCGGCGACCTGATGCAGCGACAGCACGGTCTGCTCGCTGGAAAGAATCGCGTCGGTGTTTTTCAGCAGGCGCTCCCAATCCAGCTGCACAGCGCGCATTTCCGGGCGTACGGTGGCGGGTGCCGGCGGCAGGCCGGTGGCCGGGTCGCCCTTTTTCAGATAACCCCAGCGCTGGGCGAAATCGTTGCGCGCATCGCTGAGCAACTTGAACGCGGCAGCCTTGCCAGCGGCGGCTTCGGTGGCGTTCTTGGCAATGCGTTGCGAGAGCACGCGCAGCTCACCGGCGTGGCCGATGTACTGTTTGTCGTAGTTCGCTTGGGTGTTGAGGTACGCGAAGTTGGCGAACAGCAGCATGATGAACACGATCAGTGCGATGAACAGCACGATGATCTGCGAGCGACTGCGCGATCCTTCCGCCGGCTTGCCTGTTTTTGCTTTTGTCATCGGTCCTCGCCCTTAACCCACACCTTTGAGGCCTGCTGCAATCCCTGTGGGAGCGAGCCTGCTCGCGAAAGCGCTGGGTCAGCCAATATTTATCTTGCCTGACACGCCCTCTTCGCGAGCAGGCTCGCTCCCACAGGGGACGGTGTTGAATCTGTTATATCGCAACGCTCATGAACACCGGGGATTTGGCCAGCGCAAACAGGCTGAACACCCGCCAGTTCTGCTCGCGCCGGAAATAGCCTTTGACGAACTCGGCCTTCGAGCCCTGGCGTTTGCTGATCGATAGCGGTTCAAAGCTGTTCTGCTCAAAGTGCTGCAGGCCGATGACTTCATCGACCATCAGCCCGGCAAACACATCGACATGCTCGACCACCAATACCCGCCGCTGTTTACGCAACGGCGACAGTTCATGGCCGAAGAAACCGCACAGATCCATGATCGGCAGCAACCGCCCGCGCAGGTTAGCCACGCCTTTGACCCACGGCTTGACCCCGGGTAACTGGGTAAATCGCGGTTCATGCAGCACTTCGCTGACTTCGCCCATCGGCGCCACATACCAATGCTCGCCGAGGCGAAAGCCGATGCCGCTCCAGCGATCCTGGCGCGCCGGTTGCGACGGCAGGTCCGCCGCCAGCAAGCGGCAGCGCTGGTCAATCTGCCAGAGCAGTTCGAACGCGGTCAGCGATTCGCTCATGGTTGCGCGATCAGCCTTCGAGCACGTTGTTCAGGGTCTTGATCAGGGTGTCTTCGTCGACCGGTTTGGTCAGGTAATCCTTGGCGCCCTGGCGGGTGCCCCAGACCTTGTCGGTTTCCTGATCCTTGGTGGTAATGATGATCACCGGGATATGTCCGGTTTCCGGGTCTTTGGTCAGCTGACGGGTCGCCTGGAAACCATTGAGGCCGGGCATGACGATGTCCATCAGTACCGCGTCGGGTTTTTCCTGCCGGGCCAGAGCCACGCCGTCGGCGCCGTTTTCGGCCTTCAACACTTCATGGCCGTGCTTTTCGAGCATGCCGGTGAGTTTGTACATTTCAGTCGGCGAATCATCGACGATCAGGATACGTGCCATGGTTTTCCCCATTTTCTTGTCGACGCGCGGCCCGCTGGCCGCGTATCTCTGTACGTGTCTTACTGCGGCAAAACGGCGGCGAAGCCCGGAACATGGGCCTGAATCGCGTTGAGCAGTTCTTCCTTGCTGAAAGGCTTGGTCAAAAATTGATCAGAACCGACAATCCGCCCCTTGGCCTTGTCGAACAGCCCGTCACGCGATGACAGCATGATCACCGGTGTGGCCTTGAACGCGCTGTTGTTCTTGATTAAAGCGCAGGTCTGATAACCATCCAGACGCGGCATCATGATGTCGACAAAAATGATCCCGGGATGGTTGTCGGCGATCTTCGCCAGGGCGTCGAAACCGTCGATCGCCGTGATCACTTCGCAACCGACATTCTTCAACAATGTTTCGGCGGTGCGACGAATCGTTTTCGAGTCGTCGATCACCATGACCTTCAAGGCGCTGGACTGCTGTTCCATAAGAGGGCTCTACCGTCGCCTTTGCGAATCAATTTGTCCGTTTTGCGGTTATCAATGGCTCGAAACCCTTGATGTTCAAGGGCCAGCACGCTACGCCAGCCTTTTTAGCACAGTCTCCAGATGCAATCTATCGACGGGTTTTTCCTTGACCGAAAACCCGCCCGGCGCCACTCTGGCGGCACTTTTTCAATACCGATCCGGTAGCCAATTTTCGAGGAAAACCCAATGAGCGTTCGCGTCGGGATTGTCATGGACCCTATCGCCAGCATCTCCTATAAAAAGGATAGCTCGCTGGCCATGCTGCTGGCCGCGCAGAAGCGTGGCTGGGAACTGTTCTATATGGAGCAGCGCGACCTGTATCAGGGCGAAGGTCAGGCCCGGGCGCGCATGAAGCCGCTGAAAGTCTTTGCCAACCCGGAAAAATGGTTCGAACTGGACGCCGAACAGGACAACCTGCTGAGCGATCTGGACGTGATCCTGATGCGCAAGGATCCGCCGTTCGACATGGAGTTCGTCTACTCCACCTACCTGCTCGAACAGGCCGAAACCGCTGGCGTGCTGGTGGTGAACAAACCGCAGAGCCTGCGCGACTGCAATGAAAAACTGTTCGCCACGCTGTTCCCGCAGTGCACGCCGCCAACCATCGTCAGCCGTCGCGCTGACGTGCTGCGTGAGTTCGCCGCGAAACACGGTGACGTGATCCTCAAGCCGCTGGACGGCATGGGCGGTACTTCGATTTTCCGTCACCGTGCCGGTGACCCGAACCTGTCGGTGATTCTGGAAACCCTGACCGCCCTCGGTGGCCAGCAGATCATGGGCCAGGCCTACCTGCCGGCGATCAAGGACGGTGACAAACGCATCCTGATGATCGACGGCGAGCCGGTGGATTACTGCCTGGCACGGATTCCGGCGCAGGGCGAAACCCGTGGCAACCTGGCTGCCGGTGGCCGTGGTGAAGCGCGCCCGCTGACCGACAAGGATCGCTGGATCGCCGCGCAGGTCGGCCCGACGTTGCGTGAGAAAGGCCTGCTGTTCGTTGGCCTCGATGTGATCGGCGAAAGCCTCACCGAAATCAACGTCACCAGCCCGACCTGCATCCGTGAAATCGACAATGCGTTTGGCACTGATATCGGCGGCATGCTGATGGACGCCATCGCCAAGAAGCTGCAAGCCGCCGGCAAAAAGCCACAAGCTTGATGCACGTCACATGCAGTCTGTCGCTTGAAGCGTGAAGCCCAAGGCGTGAAACCAACATTGCGTTATCATGCGCAGCCTCTGAAAAACGCGATGTTGGTTTTCTTGTCATGACCCTCCCGTCCGATCTGCCCGCAGAACTCGCCCACCGTGGCGTGCGCCCGGCCGATCGCCTCGGTTTTACCCTGTTTCTCGCGGCGCTGATCCATTTGGCGCTGCTGCTCGGCGTCGGCTTCACGATGGTCGAGCCCAAGCAAATCAGCAAAACCCTGGAAATCACCCTCGCCACCTTCAAGAGCGAAAAGAAGCCGGAGAAGGCTGACTTTCTTGCTCAACAGCATCAGGAAGGCAGCGGCACGCTGGACAAGAAGGCGATTCCGAAGACCACTGAGGTGGCGCCGTTCCAAGACAATCAGGTCAAAAAAGTCACCCCGCCACCGGCCGCCAAACCGCAAGTACAGGAAGCCGCACCCAAAGCTGCGGTGACCACCGTCGCGCCGAAACCTAAAAAAGCGCCGACCAAGAAAGAAGAAGCCAAAACCGAAGTCAAACCGACAGTCGACGCGCCGGAGTTCGACAGCTCACAGCTGTCCAGCGACATCGCCAGTCTTGAAGCCGAACTGGCCAAGGAACAACAGCTGTACGCCAAGCGCCCGCGCATCCACCGTTTGAGCGCGGCGTCGACCATGCGCGACAAGGGTGCCTGGTACAAAGACGACTGGCGCAAGAAGGTCGAGCGCATCGGCAACCTCAATTACCCCGAAGAAGCCCGGCGCAAGCAGATCTACGGCAATTTGCGCCTGATGGTCTCGATCAACCGCGACGGTTCGCTGTATGAAGTGCTGGTGCTGGAATCCTCCGGCCAGCCGCTGCTGGATCAGGCGGCGCAGCGCATTGTCCGACTGGCGGCACCGTTTGCGCCGTTTACCGGGGACTTGTCGGACATCGACCGTCTGGAAATCATTCGTACCTGGAAATTTGCCCGGGGCGACAAGCTCTCAAGCAACTGACACACCGCAACCCCTTGTAGGAGTGAGCCTGCTCGCGATAGCGGTGTATCAGTCAACAATTTCGATTCTGGCACACCGCTATCGCGAGCAGGCTCACTCCCACAATGGATCTGTGTTGCTGTCAGCATCTCCAGCTTGTCAGTTTGCCCCCCGAACGCCACACTAGCGCACATGAAAAACGTCAGCCCCAGCTACCTCAAGCATCAATTCCTGATCGCCATGCCACACATGGCCGACCCGAACTTTGCCCACACCTTGACCTACATCGTCGAGCACACGGCCAATGGCGCTATGGGGATTGTGGTCAACCGGCCGCAAGAGCTGAATCTGGCCGACATCCTTGAGCAATTACGTCCGGACATTGACCCGCCAGCACTCTGCCAGCATGTGCCGATCTTCATTGGCGGCCCGGTGCAGACCGATCGCGGTTTTGTTCTGCACCCGGCGGGCAAGACCTTTCTGGCCACCGCGCAATTGGAGGGTGATCTGGCCCTCTCGACCTCGCAGGACGTGCTGTTCGCCATCGCTGACGGCGTCGGCCCAGCAAAAAGCCTGATTGCCCTCGGTTACGCCGGTTGGGAAGCCGGGCAACTGGAAGCGGAACTCGCCGACAACGCCTGGCTGAACTGCCCGTATGACGCCGACATCCTGTTCAACACCAGCAGCGAATTGCGTCTGGAAGCGGCGGCCCGGCACCTGGGGATCAACCTCAGCCTGCTGACCAGCCAGGCAGGTCACGCCTGATGGCCCTGCGCCTGATTCTCGGCTTCGACTACGGCACCAAACAGATCGGCGTCGCGGTCGGCCAGGTGATTACCGGCCAGGCCCGTGAGCTGTGCACCTTGAAGGCACAGAACGGCGTGCCGGACTGGAACCAGGTCGAAGCCCTTATAAAAGAATGGAAACCCGATGCCGTTGTTGTCGGACTGCCGCTGAACATGGACGGCACCCCGAGCGATATGTGCGTACGCGCGGAAAAGTTTGCCCGCCGCCTCAATGGCCGCTTCAATCTGCCCTTCTATACCCACGACGAACGCCTGACCACGTTTGAAGCCAAAGGCGAGCGACTGGCCCGTGGCGGTCAAAAAGGCAGTTACCGCGACAACCCGGTGGACGCCATCGCCGCCGCTCTGCTGTTGCAGGGCTGGCTCGATGAAAACACTGCATTGTTTGAATCCTGACAAGCGCTTCGGCGCTTTTCTTTTGAGTGAAAAACCGAGTCGCGTCCGAGGACCCGACTCGCCCCCAACAAGGAGCAACCATGAGCCTGCCAAATCCCGCCGATCTGATCAGCCAGATGGCGACCCGCCTCAAGGCGCACCTTGCCCAGCGTGAAATCACTGAACCGCGTTACATCGGCATTCGCACTGGCGGCATCTGGGTCGCGCAGGCCTTGCTCAAGGAACTGGGCAGCGATGCGCCACTGGGCACGCTGGATGTTTCCTTCTACCGCGACGACTTCAGCCAGAACGGCCTGCACCCGCAAGTGCGCCCGTCCGCCCTGCCCTTCGAGATCGAAGGCCAGCATCTGGTGCTGATCGACGACGTATTGATGAGCGGCCGTACCATCCGCGCCGCCATGAACGAATTGTTCGACTACGGCCGCCCGGCCAGCGTGACCCTGGTCTGCCTGCTGGACCTCGACGCCGGCGAGCTGCCGATCCGCCCGAACGTGGTTGGCGCGACGCTGTCGCTGGCCGCACATGAACGGGTGAAGCTGTCCGGCCCCGAGCCGCTGACGCTCGAACTGCAAGACTTCAACCTTTAATCCGCCCTATTGAGAGTCCCCTTCGCGATGACGCCTCTAGATACCAAGCGCCCGCTGCAGCTCAATGATCAGGGCCAGCTGCGCCACTTCCTCTCGCTCGACGGCCTGCGCCGCGAGTTGCTGACGGAAATCCTCGACACCGCCGACTCGTTCCTCGAAGTCGGTGCCCGGGCGGTGAAGAAAGTCCCGTTGCTGCGCGGCAAAACCGTGTGCAACGTGTTCTTCGAAAACTCCACGCGCACCCGCACCACCTTCGAACTGGCGGCCCAGCGGCTGTCGGCAGACGTAATTACCCTGAACGTGTCGACCTCGTCGGCGAGTAAAGGTGAAACCCTACTCGACACCCTGCGCAACCTCGAAGCCATGGCCGCCGACATGTTCGTCGTACGCCACGGTGATTCCGGCGCCGCGCACTTCATCGCCGAACATGTATGCCCGCAAGTGGCAATCATCAACGGCGGCGACGGCCGTCACGCCCACCCGACGCAGGGCATGCTCGACATGCTCACCATCCGTCGGCACAAGGGCGGTTTCGAAAACCTCTCGGTGGCCATCGTTGGCGACATCCTGCACTCGCGGGTTGCGCGCTCGAACATGCTCGCGCTGAAGACCCTCGGCTGCCCGGACATCCGCGTGATTGCGCCGAAGACCCTGCTGCCGATCGGCATCGAGCAATACGGCGTGAAGGTCTACACCGACATGACCGAAGGCCTGAAAGACGTCGACGTGGTGATCATGTTGCGCCTGCAGCGTGAACGCATGACCGGCGGCCTGTTGCCGAGCGAAGGTGAGTTCTACCGACTGTTCGGCCTGACCACCGCGCGTCTGGCCGGGGCCAAACCCGATTGCATCGTCATGCACCCGGGGCCGATCAACCGGGGGGTGGAAATCGAGTCCGCAGTGGCCGACGGCCCGCACTCGGTGATCCTCAATCAGGTGACCTACGGCATCGCAATTCGTATGGCTGTGTTGTCCATGGCCATGAGCGGGCAAACCGCGCAGCGTCAATTCGAGCAGGAGAACGCCCAGTGAAGCTCAGCATTCTCGGCGCACGCGTCATCGATCCAAGCAGCGGCCTGGATCAAATCACCGACATTCACGTTGAAGCCTGCAAGATCGTCGCCCTCGGCGCGGCCCCGGCCGGTTTCAGCGCAGTAGAAACCATCGACGCCCAAGGCCTCGTCGCCGCTCCAGGCCTCGTCGACCTCAACGTTGCCCTGCGCGAGCCGGGCTACAGCCGCAAAGGTTCGATCATCAGCGAAACCCGCGCTGCGGCGGCCGGCGGCGTGACCAGCCTGTGCTGCCCGCCAAAGACCAAACCGGTGCTCGACACCTCGGCCGTGGCCGAGCTGATCCTCGATCGCGCTCGCGAGGCCGGCAACACCAAGGTGTTTCCGATTGGCGCGCTGAGCAAAGGCCTGGACGGCGAGCAACTGGCCGAACTGGTGGCGCTGCGCGACGCTGGTTGCGTGGCGTTCGGCAACGGTCTGGAGAGCTTCCGCAACACCCGCACCCTGTGCCGGGCACTGGAATACGCGGCGACCTTCGACCTGACGGTGATCTTCAATTCGCAGGATCACGACTTGGCTGAAGGTGGCTTGGCTCACGAAGGCGCTGTCGCCAGTTTCCTCGGCTTACCGGGGATTCCAGAAACCGCTGAAACCGTGGCCCTTGCCCGTGACCTGCTGCTGGTTGAGCAGACCGGCGTACGTGCGCATTTCAGTCAGTTGACCAGTGCTCGCGGTGTTGCCCTGATTGCTCAGGCTCAGGCCCGTGGTTTGAAGGTGACGGCGGATGTCGCGCTGTATCAGTTGATTCTGACTGATGAAGCGCTGATCGACTTCAGCAGCCTGTACCACGTGCAACCGCCGCTGCGTACGCGTGCTGACCGTGATGGCCTGCGTGCAGCGGTGAAGTCCGGTGTGGTCTCGGCGATTTCCAGCCATCACCAGCCGCACGAACGCGACGCCAAACTGGCGCCGTTCGGCGCGACCGAGCCGGGCATCAGCAGTGTTGAACTGTTGCTGCCGCTGGCGATGACGCTGGTTGAGGATGGGTTGCTGGATCTGCCGACCTTGCTGGCGCGTCTGAGTGCAGGCCCGGCTGAAGCGTTGCGTCTGCCGGCCGGCAAACTGGCGGTAGGTGGTGCGGCGGATATCGTGTTGTTCGATCCGCAGGCTTCGACGGTGGCCGGTGAGAACTGGTTGTCGAAGGGTGAGAACTGCCCGTTCATTGGGCACACTTTGCCGGGTGTGGTTCGTTACACCTTGGTGGATGGGCGGATCAGCCACCAGGCTTGATACCGGGTTGCCCCCAATCGCTGGCAAGCCAGCTCCCACAAGGTCTTGCGCTATCTTTGGGTTAGCGCAAAAACCTGTGGGAGCTGGCTTGCCAGCGATGGCTTACTGGAAGGCGCCTCTGCCTTCGGCGTTGCGTACGGATACCTGATCATTCAGCGTCCAGAAGTCATACAGCACCCCCAGAAAGAACAACCCGCCTGTCAGCAGATAGATCAGTCCACTGATCCACTTGCCCTGATACATCCGGTGCACGCCCAGCGCGCCAAGGAACGTCAGCAGAATCCACGCCACGTTGTACTCGATCGGCCCTGCGGTAAAACGCAGATCCGCCTCGCGATCCATTGCCGGGATCAAGAACAGATCGATCAGCCAGCCAATACCCAGCAAACCGAAGGTGAAAAACCAGATCGTCCCGGTCACCGGCTTGCCGTAATAGAAGCGGTGAGCACCGGTAAAACCGAAAATCCACAGCAGATAACCGATGATTTTGCTGTGCGTATCTTGCTGCTGAACAAATTGTTGATAGGGGTTCATGAAGACCTCGATTCACACGATAGATAAATATTCTTGAATTCTTTGTGACTTTTTTACAGGTAGCCGACGTACGGCAAATGTTACCGTTGCTACCGTCAAAGCCTTATAGCACCTGACTTCTGTCCGACAATTGCGTCCATTTGCCGCTTATTTGGTTCCGTTGGCCTCCAACTGAATCGACCAACGGACTCGGAATGAAAAAAAACTCTGTTATAAAGTTGCGCGCTATCACTAAAGAGCCACGCCTAATGCGACCATTTTTCAAGACATGGCTAACCATCTGCCTATTAATGCCACTGGCCGCCCACGCCACCAATCGTGAGCAACGTCTTCCCAACGTTAACGGCTTTACCCCTAAATCCCATGCTTCGGCTCCATCGAGCAAAAGCAGCAAAAGCAAAACCACCACGCTGAGCAGCAAGAGCCACAGCAAGCTGGTGCCACCGATGGCGAGCAAGGAAAGCAGCAATGTGCTGAGCCGTGCGGTGAACGTCCTCGGTACCCCTTATCGTTGGGGCGGCAGCAGCCCAAGTAAAGGTTTTGATTGCAGCGGTCTGGTGAAATACGCGTTCAACGACGCTACGTTCGACCTACCACGCACCTCCAACGCCATGGCCAGCGGTCACGGCGAGAAAGTCGAGCGCAAGGATCTGAAGCCGGGCGACCTGATTTTCTTCAACATCAAGAGCCGTCGGGTCAACCATGTTGCCATCTACTTGGGCAACGACCGCTTTATCCACGCGCCACGTCGTGGCAAAGCGGTGAGCATCGATACGCTGAACAAGCCGTACTGGCAGCAGCATTACGTGGTTGCCAAGCGTGTGTTGCCGAAAGAGCAAAACCAGATGCGCGTGGTTCAGCGCTAACACCATACCGATCGTTCCCATGCTCCGCATGGGAATGCCTCAATGGACGCTCCGCGTCCGCTTCGGCAGGGACGCAGAGCGTCCCGGGCTGCATTCCCACGCAGAGCGTGGGAACGATCACTCCCTCAGAAATTATCCGGCGTCCGCGCCTTCTCCCGCGCATGCTCGCGGCTGATCAAGCCCTTGGTCAGCAGATCCTTCAGGCACATGTCCAGTGTCTGCATGCCCAACGACCCACCCGTCTGAATCGCCGAATACATCTGCGCCACCTTGTCCTCACGGATCAGGTTACGGATCGCCGACGTGCCCAGCATGATCTCGTGCGCCGCCACCCGCCCGCCGCCGATCTTCTTGATCAACGTCTGCGAGACCACCGCCAGCAACGACTCGGACAGCATCGAACGCACCATCGACTTCTCGTCACCGGGGAACACGTCGACCACGCGGTCGATGGTTTTCGCCGCCGAGGTGGTGTGCAGCGTGCCGAATACCAAGTGCCCGGTTTCGGCAGCGGTCAGCGCCAGGCGGATGGTTTCCAGGTCACGCATCTCGCCGACCAGAATCACGTCCGGGTCTTCACGCAGTGCCGAGCGCAACGCAGTGGCGAAACTGCGGGTATCACGGTGGACTTCACGCTGATTGATCAGGCATTTGCGCGATTCGTGAACAAACTCGATCGGATCTTCGATAGTCAGGATGTGGTGATGCCGGTGGGTATTGAGGTAATCGATCATCGCCGCCAGCGTGGTTGATTTGCCGGAACCGGTCGGCCCGGTGACCAGCACCAGACCGCGCGGCGCATCGGTAATCTTGCGGAAGACGTCGCCCATGGCGAGGTCTTCCATGCTCAGCACTTTCGACGGAATGGTACGGAATACGGCGCCTGCGCCACGGTTCTGGTTGAAAGCGTTGACGCGGAAACGCGCCACACCCGGCACTTCGAAGGAAAAGTCGGTTTCCAGATGTTTCTCGAAGTCGACCCGCTGGGTGTCGTTCATGATGTCGTAGATCAGTTCGTGCACTTGCTTGTGATCCAGCGCCGGCAGATTGATCCGCCGCACATCGCCATCGACACGGATCATCGGCGGCAGACCGGCCGACAGGTGCAGGTCGGAAGCGCCTTGTTTGGCGCTGAAGGCCAGCAGTTCAGTGATATCCATAGCGCTCCTCAATTCCAGTAGAATGCCGCGAACCTTCCGACCGCTGGCGCCTCTTGATGTCCACGATAGCAGACAACATCCAACTGGTTAGTTCGCGCATCCAGGCAGCGGTAACAGCTGCAAACCGCGCTGAAAACAGCGTCCAGTTGCTCGCGGTCAGCAAGACCAAACCCGCCCAGGCCCTGCGCGAAGCATATGCCGCCGGCCTGCGTGACTTTGGCGAGAACTACCTGCAGGAAGCCTTGGGCAAACAGCTCGAACTGGCTGACCTGCCCTTGATCTGGCACTTCATCGGCCCCATTCAATCGAACAAGACTCGCGCCATCGCCGAGCATTTCGACTGGGTGCATTCCGTGGATCGCCTGAAAATCGCTCAACGCTTGTCCGAACAGCGCCCGGCTGAACTGCCGCCGCTGAACATCTGCGTTCAGGTCAATGTCAGCGGCGAAGCCAGTAAATCCGGCTGCACTCCGGCTGACCTGCCGGCATTGGCCGCCGCGATCAGCGCACTGCCGCGCCTGAAACTGCGCGGCCTGATGGCGATTCCCGAGCCGACCGACGACCGCGCCGAGCAAGACGCGGCCTTCGCCGCCGTGCAGAAATTGCAGGCGAGCCTTGATCTGCCGCTCGACACACTTTCCATGGGCATGAGCCACGACCTTGAGTCGGCCATCGCCCAAGGCGCCACCTGGGTTCGTATCGGTACGGCCCTGTTTGGCGCCCGCGACTATTCCCAATCTTGAACGTTTCCAGATAAGGACCACACATGAGCAACACACGTATTGCGTTTATCGGTGCGGGCAACATGGCGGCCAGTCTGATTGGCGGCCTGCGCGCCAAGGGGCTGGAAGCCGGGCAGATCCGTGCCAGCGACCCGGGTGAAGAAACCCGCGCCAAGGTCAGTGCCGAACACGGCATCGAAACCTTCGCCGATAACGCTCAGGCCATCGACGGCGTCGATGTGATCGTACTGGCGGTCAAGCCGCAGGCAATGAAAACCGTGTGCGAAGCGATTCGCCCAAGCCTGAAACCCAATCAATTGGTGGTTTCGATTGCTGCCGGTATCACCTGCGCCAGCATGACTGCGTGGCTCGGCGAGCAGCCGATCGTGCGCTGCATGCCCAACACCCCGGCGCTGCTGCGTCAGGGCGTCAGCGGCTTGTACGCCACCAGCGAAGTGACCGCCGAGCAACGCCAGCAAGCCGAAGAGCTGCTGTCCGCCGTCGGCATCGCCTTGTGGCTGAAGGAAGAACAGCAACTGGACGCCGTGACCGCTGTGTCAGGTTCCGGCCCTGCCTATTTCTTCTTGCTGATCGAAGCCATGACCGCCGCCGGCGTCAAACTCGGCCTGCCGAAAGACATCGCAGAACAACTGACCCTGCAGACCGCACTGGGCGCCGCGCATATGGCCGTCTCCAGCGACGTTGACGCCGCCGAACTGCGCCGCCGCGTGACTTCGCCAAACGGCACCACGGAAGCTGCAATCAAATCATTCCAGGCCAATGGCTTTGAAGCACTGGTCGAAACCGCACTCGGCGCCGCCGCGCACCGCTCGGCCGAAATGGCCGAACAACTGGGCAAATAAGGAGCCTTACATGATTGGATTGAATACCGCAGCGGTTTACGTGCTGCAAACCCTCGGCAGTCTGTACCTGCTGATCGTGCTGCTGCGTTTCGTACTGCAACTGGTGCGGGCGAACTTCTACAACCCGCTGTGCCAGTTCATCGTCAAAGCGACCCAGCCACTGCTCAAACCACTGCGCCGGATCATTCCGAGCCTGTTTGGTCTGGACATGTCGTCGCTGGTGCTGGCGATTCTGGTGCAACTGGCGCTGATGGCGTTGACCCTGCTGCTGACTTACGGCACCACCGGTAACCCGCTGCAACTGTTTATCTGGTCGCTGATCGGCGTGACCGCGCTGTTCCTGAAGATCTTCTTCTTCGCCCTGATCATCAGCGTGATTCTGTCGTGGGTTGCACCGGGCAGCCACAATCCGGGTGCTGAGCTGGTCAACCAGATCTGCGAGCCGGCGCTGGCGCCGTTCCGCAAAATCCTGCCAAACCTTGGCGGTCTGGATCTGTCGCCGATCTTCGCCTTCCTCGCGCTGAAACTGATCGACATGCTGGTGATCAACAATCTGGCGGCGATGACGATGATGCCGGAAATCCTCCGTCTGCTGATGTGAGCTGGTTTCGATGGGACGGTGACGACTTGATCCTCGAGTGTCACCTGCAACCGGCAGCCCGCAGCGATGACTTCGCCGGGCTGCATGGGGATCGCCTGAAGATTCGTCTGACTGCACCGCCGGTTGAGGGCAAGGCCAATGCTTATCTGATGGGCTTTCTGGCCAAGGCGTTTGGGGTGTCCAAAAGCCAAGTCAGTTTGCTCAGTGGCGAGTTGAACCGGCAGAAGCGAGTGAAGATCTGCTCGCCGAAGAAGTTGCCGGATTTGCCTGACCTAATGCGCTGATCGTTCCCACGCTCCGCGTGGGAATGCATCCCGGGACGCTCCGCGTCCCCTGCCGAAGCGGACGCCGAGCGTCCAATGAGGCATTCCCACGCAGAGCGTGGGAACGAGCGCAGGTAGTTGCTTGCCGCTAACCCCCCCGGTCTTTAGACTTACGCCTCATTTCAACGAGAGCAGGGTCGATGCCAGCTGCCTTTCCCCCCGATTCTGTTGGTCTGGTGACGCCGCAAACGGCGCACTTCAGCGAACCTCTGGCCTTGGCCTGTGGCCGTTCGCTGCCCGCTTATGACCTGATCTACGAAACCTACGGCACGCTCAACGCACAGGCGAGCAACGCCGTGCTGATCTGCCACGCCTTGTCCGGCCATCACCACGCCGCCGGCTACCACAGCCCCGACGACCGCAAACCCGGTTGGTGGGACAGCTGCATCGGCCCCGGCAAACCGATCGACACCAGCAAGTTCTTCGTGGTTAGTCTGAATAATCTGGGCGGCTGCAACGGCTCCACCGGCCCCAGCAGCATTAACCCGGAGACCGGCAAGCCATTCGGTGCCGACTTCCCGGTGCTGACCGTGGAGGACTGGGTACACAGCCAGGCGCGCCTGGCCGACCTGCTCGGCATCGGCCAGTGGGCGGCCGTCATCGGCGGTAGCCTCGGCGGCATGCAGGCATTGCAATGGACCATCACTTACCCGGACCGCGTGCGCCATTGTCTGGCTATCGCCTCGGCGCCAAAACTGTCGGCGCAGAACATCGCCTTCAACGAAGTTGCGCGTCAGGCGATCCTCACCGACCCGGAATTCCACGGCGGTTCGTTCCAGGAAGCCGGCGTGATCCCCAAACGCGGCTTGATGCTGGCGCGCATGGTCGGGCACATCACTTATCTGTCCGACGATTCCATGGGCGAGAAATTCGGCCGTGGCCTCAAGAGCGAGAAGCTCAACTACGACTTCCACAGCGTCGAGTTCCAGGTCGAAAGCTACCTGCGTTATCAGGGCGAAGAGTTCTCCGGACGCTTCGACGCCAACACGTATCTGTTGATGACCAAGGCGCTGGACTACTTCGATCCGGCAGCGAACTTCGACGATAACCTGGCGAAAACCTTTGAAAACGCCACGGCCAAGTTCTGCGTGATGTCGTTCACCACCGACTGGCGCTTCTCCCCTGCCCGCTCGCGGGAACTGGTGGATGCACTGATGGCGGCGCGCAAAGACGTCAGCTATCTGGAAATCGACGCACCGCAGGGCCACGACGCCTTCCTGATTCCGATCCCGCGCTACTTGCAGGCGTTCGGCAATTACATGAACCGCATCACGCTGTGAGAAAGCCATGAGAGCTGATCTGGAAATCATCCAGGAATGGATCCCCGCCGGCAGCCGCGTCCTCGACCTCGGTTGCGGTGACGGCGAGCTGCTGACCTGGCTGCGCGACAACAAGAACGTCACCGGTTATGGCCTGGAAAACGACGCCGACAACATCGCCCAGTGCGTGGCCAAAGGCGTCAACGTCATCGAACAGGATCTGGACAAGGGGCTGGGCAACTTCGCCAGCAACAGTTTCGACATCGTCGTCATGACCCAGGCCCTGCAAGCCGTGCATTACCCGGACAAGATCCTCGACGAAATGCTCCGGGTCGGCCGTCAGTGCATCATCACCTTCCCGAACTTCGGGCACTGGCGCTGCCGCTGGTACCTGGCAAGCAAAGGCCGCATGCCGGTGTCCGAGTTTCTGCCGTACACCTGGTACAACACACCGAACATTCACTTCTGCACCTTCGAAGACTTTGAAGAACTTTGCCGCGAACGTGATGCGAAGGTCATTGATCGGCTTGCCGTGGATCAACAGCACCGCCACGGGTGGGCCAGTAAGCTATGGCCTAATCTGTTAGGTGAGATCGGTATCTACCGCGTCAGCAGCCCGCAGCTTGCAGACCACAAAGTCGCGGTCTGAATCCCGTCATTTCGAGGAGCACGATCATGGGTCGTTTAGCGTTGTTGTTATTGACTGCCTGCCTGAGCGCCAGCGCCATGGCGGCCGACGTCATCAAGGGCGAACGCAAGGAAACCTTCGGCGATGTCACGGTGCACTACAACACTTTCAACTCGACGTTTCTGACGCCGGACATCGCCAAGGCGGCTGAACTGATTCGCAGCAAAAATCAGGGCGTGATCAATGTCTCGGTGATCAAGGACGGCAAACCGCTGGTCGCCAATGTCACCGGCACGGTCAAAGACCTGACCAGCCAGAGCGTGCCGCTGAATTTCAAGCAAGTCACCGAGCAGGGTGCGATCTACTACATCGCCCAGTACCCGGTGCCTCAGCAGGAAACCCGCACCTTTGAAATCAAGGTGCAGAACGGCGACAAGATCAACACCATCAATTTCAACCAAGAACTCTTTCCCGGCGAATGATGAACATCAAGCAGCTCGTACTGGCCAGCCATAACGCCGGCAAACTCAAAGAACTCCAGGCCATGCTCGGCGAATCGGTGCAACTGCGCTCGATTGGCGAGTGGAGCAAGGTCGAGCCGGAAGAAACCGGTCTGTCGTTCGTCGAGAACGCGATCCTCAAGGCACGCAACGCCGCACGCATTTCCGGGTTGCCGGCGCTGGCCGACGATTCCGGTCTGGCGGTGGATTTCCTTGGCGGTGCGCCAGGCATCTATTCGGCGCGCTATGCCGACGGCAAGGGCGATGCGGCGAACAATGCCAAATTGCTCGATGCACTGAAAGATGTGCCGGAAGCCGAGCGCGGTGCGCAGTTCGTTTGCGTGCTGGCGCTGGTGCGTCACGCTGACGATCCGTTGCCGATTCTCTGCGAAGGCCTGTGGCACGGACGGATACTGAGCGCTGCCAGCGGCGAGCACGGTTTCGGTTATGACCCGCTGTTCTGGGTGCCGGAGCGTGATGTGTCCAGCGCCGAACTGAGTCCGGCCGACAAGAACCAGATCAGCCACCGCGCCCGTGCAATGGATCTGCTGCGCCAGCGTCTGGGCCTGAAATGACCGGTGATTCTTCTGCGTCGTCGCTGATTGTCGGCGGCGCCGCCTCTTCGCCTCGGGCGCCGTTGCCGACGCTGCCGCCCCTGGCGCTGTACATCCACATCCCGTGGTGTGTGCGCAAATGTCCGTATTGCGATTTCAACTCACACACCGCCAGCCCGGTTTTGCCGGAGCAGGAATACGTTGATGCGCTGTTGGCCGATCTCGATCAGGACCTGCACGCCGTGTACGGTCGTGAAATCAGTTCGATCTTCTTTGGTGGCGGCACGCCGAGCCTGTTCAGCGCCGAAGCCCTCGGGCGGCTGCTGGAAGGCGTCGAACAGCGCATTCCGTTTGCCCACGACATCGAAATCACTCTGGAAGCCAACCCCGGGACCTTCGAGCAAGAGAAGTTCGTCGCCTACCGCAAGCTGGGGATCAATCGCCTGTCGATCGGCATCCAGAGCTTCCAGCAAGAAAAGCTCAAGGCGCTGGGGCGGATTCACAACGGTGACGAAGCGGTGCGTGCGGCCGGCATGGCACGTCAGGCCGGGTTCGATAACTTCAATCTCGACTTGATGCACGGTTTGCCCGACCAGTCGCTGGACGATGCCTTGAGCGACCTGCGCCAGGCCATCGCACTGAATCCGACGCACATTTCCTGGTATCAACTGACGCTGGAGCCGAACACCGTGTTCTGGAACCAGCCGCCGGTGCTGCCGGAAGATGACACGCTGTGGGACATTCAAGAGGCCGGGCAAGCGCTGCTGGCGGAACACGGTTATGCGCAATACGAAGTGTCGGCTTATGCCCAGGCGGGCCGGCCGGCGCGGCACAACCTCAATTACTGGAGTTTTGGCGACTTCATCGGCATTGGCGCGGGTGCGCATGGCAAGCTCAGCCACCCGGACGGACGCATCGTTCGCACCTGGAAAACCCGTTTGCCGAAGGACTATCTCAACCCGGCAAAAAGCTTTCAAGCCGGCGAGAAAGCGCTGACCAACGACGAGATGCCGTTCGAGTTTCTGATGAACGCTTTGCGCCTGACCGCAGGCGTCGAATCGCACCTGTATCCTGAGCGCACCGGGCTGTCGCTGGAAAGCCTCGCTGAAGGCCGGGCCGCGGCAGAACAAAGCGGTCTGTTGCAGGTCGAACCGTCACGTCTGGCGGCCACCGAGCGCGGACAGTTGTTCCTCAACGACTTGCTGCAACAATTTCTGAACTGACTTCAGTGCTAAGGGAAAACGCATGGATTTGATACTCGACCTGCTCGCCACCGTCTCCCGCTGGAGCCGCAGCAACCTCTCGGAAATCGCTCTGGCCCTGGTGGGCTGCCTGCTGGTGCTGTTCGGCGCCGACTTCAAAGGGTGGGTCGAGCAACGCTTGGGCAGCATCGCCGGCGCCCTGCGCGTGCCACTGATGGCCCTACTGTGCGTGATCGGCAGCGGCGCCGCGCTGATCTACGCCACGCCGTGGGTGATCAAGGGTTTGAGCCAGTTCAACAACTACAGCCTGGCGCCTGTGTTGCTGGTAGTCCTCGTCCTCATCGGCGTAGTCGCCGACCGCCGCTGACTCCGCAAACGCCCCAAAACAACTGTGGGAGCGAGCCTGCTCGCGAAGGCGTCTTAACATCCAACAACATCGTTGATTGTCAGACCGCTTTCGCGAGCAGGCTCGCTCCCACTATTGGGCCTTGGTTCAATGATTCTTCGATAAGCGGCTCTGCGCCTGAAGGATCGCCTTGAGGCCAACGGAATCCTTGCAGCCCAGCGCTATCGCTTTATCGAAGTGTTCGATATTGCCGCTGTCGCGCATATCGCTGCCGTTCACACGAGTCAACGCGAGTATGTAGTAAGCCTCAGCCCGAAACTGGTCTTCGGACAATACCAAGCCAGCTGCGCGGGCTCGCATGGCGGCCATCGGCCCGACCTTGCCGGCAGGCGCCCCGTTTTCTTCGAAACACAGCGAACGTTTGGCCTGCAACGGATAGTCGTCAGCATGCGCATCAGGCTTGAGCAGCAACTGCTCGAGAGACTGCAAGAATTTCAAATGATCAGGATTTTGCGCATCAAATCGTTCATACGCTTTGTCGCACAAATGGTAATAGCCCACCGCAGCCGCTAACACCCCATCATCCATGGCCTGCTGATAAAGACCACAGGTCTGTAAGCGCGTCTGCTCGGAAAACATCGGGTTGTCCTGCAGGCTGGCCAAAAAATAGGTGGCCAGCGTGTGCCCGCCGTCCGACGCATGCTTGAGGTTGTCCACAAGAGCCTCGAGATCACCTTCGGCAACGCGCAACTGTTCAGGGGTGTATTGCACGCTTTCCCCGGCGGCCTCACGCTTGATCCGGTCATTGGCGTCGCGCTCGATCTTTGCCGCCGTTCTCTGCGCACTCGCGAAGTATTCCTCGGGACTGACTACCCGTTCGCACGCTGCGCAACAAATGAGACCCAGAACCAGCGTGCAGGCAAAAATGGCTTTCAAGATTTGTCTTCCTTTACAAATGGGGGCCTCGAGCTGTCGGCGGATCATAGCCAAACTTGAGCAAACTCCAGAAACAACTGAGCTGCGGCACGCTGCGATCTTTGATCTTCAAAATCAAGATCAAAGATCGCAGCGTGCCGCAGCTCCTACAGGGGTGTTGCGTGATGCTTAAGCGAGTTTTTCGAACTTCAGGTCCCACACGCCATGGCCCAGTCGTTCGCCGCGGCGTTCGAACTTGGTGATCGGGCGTTCGGCCGGGCGTGGTACGCACTTGCCGTCTTCGGCGAGGTTGCGGTAGCCCGGGGCGACGTTCATCACTTCCAGCATGTACTCGGCGTACGGTTCCCAGTCGGTGGCCATGTGCAGAATGCCGCCAACCTTCAACTTGCTGCGCACTAGCTCAGCGAACGAGGCCTGAACGATACGGCGCTTGTGGTGACGGCTCTTGTGCCACGGATCCGGGAAGAACAGCATCAGGCGATCGAGACTGTTGTCGGCGATGCAGCGGTTGAGCACTTCGATCGCGTCGCAATCATAGACCCGCAGGTTGGTCAGGCCCTGAGTCAGCACGCCATTGAGCAGCGCGCCAACACCCGGACGGTGAACCTCAACGCCGATGAAGTCCTGATCCGGCGCGGCCGCAGCCATTTCCAGCAGCGAGTGGCCCATGCCGAAACCGATCTCCAGCGAGCGCGGTGCCGAACGGCCGAACACTTGATCGTAATCCACCGGGGTGTCGGCCAGCGGCAGCACGTAAAGCGGCGCGCCCTGATCCAGGCCGCGTTGCTGGCCTTCGGTCATGCGCCCGGCGCGCATCACGAAGCTCTTGATGCGGCGGTGTTGGCGCTCGTCGCCCTCTTCCGTCTGGACAGGCGTGTCGTTCGATTCAGTCATCAATGGCTCTTACTTGATCAGACCATCCAGCGGCGAAGAGGCGCTGGCATAGAGTTTTTTCGGCATACGGCCAGCGAGGTAGGCCAGACGGCCTGCAACGATGGCGTGTTTCATGGCTTCAGCCATCATCACCGGCTGCTGGGCGTGGGCGATGGCCGAGTTCATCAGCACCGCATCGCAACCCAGTTCCATGGCGATGGTCGCATCGGACGCAGTGCCGACACCGGCATCGACCAGCACAGGGATTTTGGCTTCTTCGAGGATGATCTGCAGGTTGTACGGGTTGCAGATCCCCAGACCGGAACCGATCAGACCGGCCAGCGGCATGACCGCGATGCAGCCGATTTCCGCCAGTTGGCGGGCGATGATCGGGTCATCGCTGGTGTACACCATCACGTCGAAGCCTTCCTTGACCAGCGTTTCCGCGGCCTTGAGGGTTTCGATGACGTTAGGGAACAGGGTCTTCTGGTCGGCCAGTACTTCCAGCTTCACCAGGTTGTGGCCATCGAGCAGCTCACGGGCCAGGCGGCAGGTGCGCACAGCTTCGATGGCGTCGTAACAACCGGCGGTGTTCGGCAGGAAGGTGTAGCGCTCCGGCGACAGCACGTCGAGCAGGTTCGGCTCGCCTTCGATCTGGCCCAGGTTGGTGCGGCGCACGGCGAAGGTGACGATCTCGGCACCCGAGGCTTCGATGGCCTGACGGGTTTCTTCCATGTCACGGTACTTGCCGGTACCGACCAGCAAACGCGACTGGTAAGTACGACCGGCCAGCACAAAAGGCTTGTCGCTACGAACGATGCTCATGGGGAATCCTCTTTAGGAGTGAGGGTCTTGCAGAATTCTGTGCCCTTGCGGGGCGGGCGATCAGCCGCCGCCGATGGCGTGCACCACTTCAACGTTGTCGCCGTCGTTGAGCGTGGTGTCGGCATGCTGGCTGCGCGGGACGATATCCAGATTGAGTTCGACTGCCACCCGGCGTCCGGTCAGTTCCAGACGGGTGATCAGGCCCGCAACGGTTTCACCGTCGGGCAGTTCAAGGGATTCACCGTTCAACTGAATGCGCATGCGTAACGCCGCCATCATTTTTAGGGGCTGGCATTCTAGCCCGATCATGACCTAAAGGTCAGCACCAAGCGTCAAGCGGTTGGTTGCAAGCGCCAGGCGGCGAGGCCCAGGCATAGCCAGCCAATCAGGAACGCCAGGCCACCAAACGGGGTGATGATGCCGAGCTTGCTGATGCCGGTGGTGGTCAGCACGTACAGGCTGCCGGAGAACAGCAGGATGCCAATGGTGAATGACACGCCGGCCCAAGTGACCAGTCGACCCTGAATCTGTGTGGCCAGCAGCGCCACACCAAACAGCGCCAAGGTGTGCACCAATTGATAGGTGACGCCGGTATGGAAGATCGCCAGATACTCGGGTGTCAGACGGTTTTTCAGGCCATGGGCGGCGAATGCACCCAAGGCGACCCCGGTGAAACCGAAAAAAGCGGCCAGCATCAAAAAGCCACGCAGCATTGGGAACTCCAGTCAGACGCGATCGGCAGGGTCTGTATAATGGCCCGCTCCACCGGTTCGGCCAAGCCATCTCTATGCTGCGTACTATTTTCCGTCGTCTCACGAAGGCCCTGCTCTGGTTCGCCGGCGGCAGCGTCTTGCTGGTGCTGGTGTTTCGCTTCGTGCCGCCGCCGGGTACGGCGTTGATGGTCGAACGCAAGATCGAGTCCTGGGTCGACGGTGAGCCAATTGACCTGCAACGCACGTGGAAGCCGTGGGACGAGATCTCCGACGACCTCAAAGTGGCGGTCATGGCCGGTGAGGATCAGAAGTTTCCCGAGCATTGGGGTTTTGATTTCAGTGCGATCCAGGCTGCATTGGCCCACAACGAGCTTGGCGGCTCGATTCGCGGCGCGAGCACTTTGAGCCAGCAGGTGTCGAAAAACCTGTTTCTGTGGGCCGGTCGCAGCTATCTGCGTAAAGGCCTGGAGGCGTGGTTTACTGCGCTGATCGAGGTGTTCTGGCCCAAGCAGCGGATTCTTGAGGTGTATCTCAACAGCGTCGAGTGGGATGACGGGGTGTTTGGCGCCGAAGCCGCAGCCCGCCATCACTTTGGTGTGAGCGCGAAGTCGTTGTCACGGCAGCAGGCGAGTTATCTGGCGGCTGTTCTGCCCAATCCGCGTGTCTGGAGTGCCAGCCATCCGACCGCTTATGTCTCGCGGCGGGCCGGGTGGATTCGGCAGCAGATGAGTCAGTTGGGTGGGGATAGTTATCTGTTGGGGCTCAACGATTCGCGCCGGGCACCGTGGTCGCGATAACACCGAGGATCTAAATGTAGGAGTGAGCCTGCTCGCGATAGCGGTACATCAGTGACGGCAATGCTGACTGTCACACCGCTATCGCGAGCAGGCTCACTCCTACATTGGTTTTGTGTGAAGCCAGAAATGAAAACGCCCCGATCATCGCTGATCGGGGCGTTTTTTATTGCCTGCTCGCCGGTTATGCGGCGATCGACAACTTGAGCTTGTTCATCGCGCTCTTCTCGAGTTGACGGATCCGCTCGGCCGACACGTTGTACTTCTGCGCCAGATCATGCAGCGTGGCTTTCTCTTCTGCCAGCCAGCGCTGGTAGAGGATGTCGCGGCTACGTTCGTCCAGCACTTCCAGCGCTTCGTGCAGGTTGTGGTTGGAGTTGTCGCTCCAATCGGCATCTTCCAGTTGACGCGCCGGGTCGTACCGGTGGTCTTCCAGGTAGTTGGCCGGCGATTGAAAAGCGCTGTCATCGTCGGCTTCAGCAGCCGGGTCGAAGGCCATGTCGTGGCCGGTCAGGCGACTTTCCATCTCGCGCACTTCACGCGGTTCAACGCCGAGGCTTTCCGCCACACGGTGGACTTCCTCGTTGTTCAGCCACGCCAGACGTTTCTTCTGGCTGCGCAGGTTGAAGAATAGCTTGCGCTGGGCCTTGGTGGTCGCGACTTTCACAATGCGCCAGTTGCGCAGGATGAACTCGTGAATTTCCGCCTTGATCCAGTGCACAGCGAACGACACCAGACGCACACCCATTTCCGGGTTGAAGCGCTTCACGGCCTTCATCAGGCCGACGTTACCTTCCTGGATCAGGTCAGCCTGAGCCAGACCGTAGCCGGAATAACTACGGGCGATATGTACAACAAAACGCAGGTGGGCGAGCACCATCTGCCGAGCCGCCCCCAAATCCTGCTCATAGTAGAGACTCTCGGCCAGTTCACGCTCCTGCTCCGGCGTCAGCAATGGAATGCTGTTGACGGTGTGCACGTAGGCTTCCAGGTTCGCACCCGGAACCAACGCATACGCAGGTTGCAAAGAATTGGTCATGCGAAAAAACCTCCCACTTACATACTCGTGCTTCTCAGCACTGCGAAAAATTGACCGGGAACTCAAATACAAGTTCCCAAAAAACCGCGAGGTCAATCACGCGCAAAAAAGATTCTACTTCGGCGCCAGCTCCCTGAGATGGCGTGCGACTGCAATCCATGCACCGATATAACCCAACAGCACCGCGCCAAGCAAGAGCGACAGACCGTCGGCAACTGGCACTCCGGCCAGAGCGAAATCACTGCCGTACAAACCGGCCAGCCCAACCACCGCATCGTTCAGCCAGTTCAGGCCGAACGCCAAGACGCCCCAGGACAATAGCCCCGCACCGAAGCCATACAACGCGCCCATATAAAGGAAAGGGCGACGCACATAACTGTCAGTGCCGCCGACGAGTTTAATCACTTCTATCTCGGTGCGGCGGTTTTCAATATGAAGACGAATGGTATTGCCTATCACCAAAAGTAATGCAGAAACCAAAAGCACCGTCAGACCGAAGACAAAACGATCGCCAAGCTTGAGGATGGCGGCCAGACGCTCGACCCAGACTAGATCAAGTTGCGCCTGTTGTACCTTGGGCAATTCGGAAAGTTTTTGTCTTAATGCTTCCAGCGTCGGCTTGTCGACCTCATTCGGGGTGACCAGCACCACGCCCGGCAACGGGTTCTCCGGCAGCTCGCGCAGGGCTTCACCCAACCCGGATTGCTGCTGAAACTCTTCCAGCGCCTGATCGCGGCCGACATATTCAGCATCCGCTACGCCGGGCATGCCTTTGATCTGCTCGCGCAACGACTCGCCCTGCTGCGGGCTGGCGTCGAGTTGCAGATACAGCGAAATCTGCGCTGCACGCTGCCACGAACCGCCAAGACGCTCGACGTTGTTGAGCAACAGGGACAAGCCCATTGGCAGACTCAGCGCGACCGCCATCACCATGCAGGTGAAGAAGCTGCCGATCGGCTGCTTGCCGAGACGACGCAGGCTGTCGAGCAGACTGGCGCGATGGCTTTCGACCCAGGCACGGAACAGCGTGGCGAAGTCCGGGCCATCGTCTTCGTCGTGTTTTTTCTTCTTCGGTGGTTGCGGATCGGCGGCTTTCGGCGCCACACGTTCGGAAACCTTCGGACTGCGTGTCGCACTCATTCTCCGGCCTCCCCGTCGCCGATCAATCGGCCGCGTTGCAGGGTCAGCATGCGGTGACGCATGCGCGCGATCAGCGCCAGGTCGTGACTGGCGATCAGCACGCTGGTGCCCAGACGATTAATGTCTTCGAACACGCCCATGATTTCAGCCGCCAGACGCGGGTCGAGGTTACCGGTCGGTTCGTCCGCCAGCAGCAAGGCCGGACGGTGCACGATGGCGCGAGCAATGCCGACACGCTGTTGCTGACCGGTGGACAGGTCGCCCGGATACAGATCGGTTTTATCCGACAGCGCCACGCGCTCCAGCGCCGAATCGACACGCTTGGCGATTTCGGCCTTGGACAAGCCAAGAATCTGCAGCGGCAAGGCGACGTTGTTGAACACCGTGCGATCAAACAGCAACTGGTGATTCTGGAACACCACGCCGATCTGCCGACGCAGGAACGGAATCTGCGCGTTGCTGATGGTGCTCAGGTCTTGCCCAGCCAGCAGCAGTTTGCCGCTGGTCGGACGCTCCATCGCCAGCAACAGGCGCAACAACGTGGATTTACCGGCGCCGGAGTGACCGGTGACAAACAAGAACTCGCCACGACGGACTCGAAAGCTCAGCTCATGCAAGCCGACGTGACCGTTCGGGTAGCGTTTACCGACCTGTTCGAAACGAATCATGAACGCTCCCGCTCGGCAAACAGTGCCTGGACAAAGGGTTCGGCTTCAAAAGTGCGTAAGTCGTCGATGCCTTCACCGACGCCGATGTAGCGGATCGGCAAGCCGAACTGCTTGGCCAGGGCGAAAATCACGCCGCCCTTGGCAGTGCCGTCGAGCTTGGTCAGCGCCAGACCGGTCAGTTCGACGGTCTGGTTGAATTGCTTGGCCTGGTTGATCGCGTTCTGGCCAGTACCGGCGTCGAGCACCAGCAGCACTTCGTGCGGCGCGTCGGCGTCGAGCTTGCCGATCACCCGGCGAACTTTTTTCAGTTCTTCCATCAGGTTGTCTTTGGTGTGCAGGCGACCGGCAGTGTCAGCGATCAATACATCGATACCACGGGCCTTGGCGGCCTGCACGGCGTCGAAGATCACTGAAGCCGAGTCGGCGCCGGTGTGCTGGGCGATGACCGGGATCTTGTTGCGCTCGCCCCAGACTTGCAGCTGTTCCACGGCAGCGGCGCGGAAGGTGTCACCGGCGGCGAGCATGACTTTCTTGCCTTCCAGTTGCAGCTTCTTCGCCAGTTTGCCGATGGTGGTGGTCTTGCCGGCGCCGTTGACGCCAACCACCAGAATAACGAACGGCTTGTTCTGCGAAACGATTTTCAGCGGTTGTTCGACCGGCTTGAGCATCGCTGCCAGTTCGGCCTGCAGGGATTTGTACAGCGCGTCGGCGTCGGCCAGCTCTTTGCGGGCGACCTTCTGGGTCAGGCGCTGGATGATTTGCGTGGTGGCTTCGACGCCGACGTCGGCGGTGAGCAGACGGGTTTCGAGGTCATCGAGCAGGTCGTCATCAATGGTTTTGCGGCCGAGGAACAAGCTGGCCATGCCCTCGCCGATGCTGGCGCTGGTTTTCGACAGGCCTTGCTTGAGACGGGCGAAGAAACCGGCTTTGGTTTCTTCGGTGCGCGGGGCTTCGACTGGGGCCTCGGTAACCACTTCAACCGGCACAACTGGCGCAGCGACGACCGGTGCAGGTGCAGGTGCAGGTGCAGGTGCAGGTGCAGGTGCAGGCTCGGGCTGTTGAACGACAGGAGCAACAAACGCCGGCGCAACAGGCTCAGCAACAACCGGCGCAGGCTCGACAACCGGCTCAACCACAGGCGCCCGAGCCACCTCGGGCACCAACGCAGCAGGCGCTGGAATTTCCGGGGTGATGTGTGGCGCAGCTTCTTCAACCAACGCCACCGGCTCTTCCGCCACCGGCAAGGTCAGCCACGGTTCAGCCGCAGGAGTCAGCGGTAGTTCAGCCGCCACAGGCGCTTCAGGCTCTGGCTCAGGCTCAACCGGTTGCAACACCGGCTCGGCAATCGGCAGCACAATCGGTGCCGGCTCTTCTTCTATGACTGGAGCCGGCGCCGGCGCAGGCGCTGGCTCAGGAATCACCGGCGGCTGTTCGACGACGGGTTCCTGCGGTTTCTTACGCAGCCATCCGAACAGGCTTTTCTTCTCGCCAGCCGCAGCTGGGGTCTTCTTGTCGTCGTTGGAACCAAACATGGAGGACGGCTATCTCACGGTAGCGACGCGCCATAAGGGCGCCCCGGCAAATAAATATTCGATGCAGAACAGACTGTGTTTCATCCAGCTTGTTCACGCGCAACATTTTGTCGAGGCGCCAGCGGCACCTCAAAGAATCGTATAAACGAAGGACTAAACCGGCAAATTCGGCGAAAAAGCGAAGTTTAGTCGATAAACTGTAGCTTTCTGCCGCAAACCCATTCAGCCAGATCAGGTCTGAAAACCTGATAGGCGTGGTCGCCGGTAAAACGGATCAGTATCCTAGCACCCTCTCGCCCGCCGACGCTAAGACCAAGCGGGCAGCCCAACAGGTTAAAAAACGAATGAATGCTCTAGCCCGCCGCGCTGCAGGCCTGCTGCTCAGCACAGTCTGCCTGCCCCTTTCGGCCCTGGCGGCCGACCCGCAACCGACCCACGAATTCACCCTCGACAACGGCCTCAAGGTCGTCGTGCGCGAAGACCATCGCGCACCGGTGGTGGTGTCGCAGGTCTGGTACAAGGTCGGCTCCAGCTACGAAACCCCGGGCCAGACCGGTCTGTCCCACGCGCTTGAGCACATGATGTTCAAGGGCAGTGAAAAAGTCGGTCCCGGCGAAGCCTCGCTGATCCTGCGTGACCTCGGCGCCGAAGAGAACGCCTTCACCAGCGACGATTTCACCGCTTATTACCAGGTACTGGCCCGCGACCGTCTGGGCGTCGCCTTCGAACTGGAAGCCGACCGCATGGCCAATCTGCGCCTGCCGGCCGACGAGTTCGCCAAGGAGATCGAAGTCATCAAGGAAGAGCGCCGCTTGCGCACCGATGACAAGCCGATGTCCAAGGCCTACGAGCGCTACAAGGCCATGGCTTACCCGGCCAGCGGCTACCACACGCCAACCATTGGCTGGATGGCCGACCTCGACCGCATGAAAGTCGAAGAACTGCGCCACTGGTACCAATCCTGGTACGTGCCGAACAACGCCACACTCGTCGTAGTCGGCGACGTGACCCCGGACGAAGTGAAAACCCTCGCCCAACGCTACTTCGGCCCAATCGCCAAACGCGACGTGCCGCCCGCGAAAAAACCGCTGGAGCTGGCCGAACCCGGCGAACGCCAGATCACCCTGCACGTGCAGACGCAATTGCCTAGCCTGATGCTCGGTTTCAACGTACCAAGCATTGCCACGGCTGAAGACAAACGCTCGGTCAACGCCTTGCGCCTGATCTCGGCGTTGCTCGACGGCGGTTACAGCGGGCGCATCCCGACGCAACTGGAGCGCGGCGAAGAGCTGGTCTCCGGCGGTTCGTCGAGCTACGACGCCTATACCCGTGGCGACAGTCTGTTCACCCTGTCGGCAACCCCGAACACCCAGAAGAAAAAGACTATCGCGCAAGCCGAGGCCGGTCTGTGGAAACTGCTGGAACAGCTGAAAACCACCGCGCCGTCCGCTGAAGAACTGGAGCGCGTGCGAGCACAAGTGATTGCCGGTCTGGTCTTCGAACGTGACTCGATCACCAGTCAGGCCACCGCCATCGGTCAACTCGAGACCGTCGGTCTGTCGTGGAAACTGATGGACACCGAACTGGCCGATCTGGAAAGCGTGACCCCGCAAGACATCCAGAACGCCGCCAAGCTGTATTTCACCCGCGAACGTCTCAGCGTCGCCCACGTCCTGCCACTGGAGACGACTCATGAGTAAGCGCAAATCCCCACGCCTGCTACTCGGCCTGATTGCCGTGGCGGTGATCGGCTCTGCCGCGCTCTACCTGTCGCCTGGCGCTGACAGCAATGCCAGCGAAGCCCTCGACAACGCCAAGACCAGCCAGAAGCTGCAATCACTGACCGAACTCGACGGCAAGGCCCCGGCCAGCCGCAAACTCGACGTGCAAACCTGGAACACCGCCGAAGGCGCCAAAGTATTGTTCGTCGAAGCCCATGAGCTGCCGATGTTCGACATGCGCCTGATCTTCGCCGCTGGCAGCAGCCAGGACGGCAGCGCTTCGGGCTTGGCAGTGCTGACCAACGCGATGCTCAACGAAGGTGTCGCCGGCAAAGACGTCGGCGCCATCGCGCAAGGCTTCGAAGGCCTCGGTGCGGATTTCGGCAACGGTGCTTTCAAGGACATGGCGCTGGCTTCTCTACGCAGCTTGAGTGCCACCGACAAGCGTGAACCGGCGCTGAAGCTGTTCGCGGAGGTGGTCGGCAAACCGACCTTCCCGGCCGACTCCTTCGCACGCATCAAGAACCAGCTGCTCGCCGGTTTCGAATACCAGAAACAGAACCCCGGCAAACTCGCCAGCCTTGAGCTGATGAAGCGCTTGTACGGCGATCACCCGTACGCGTATTCGAGTGACGGTAACCCGCAGAGCGTGCCGAAGATCACCCTCGCGCAGTTGCGTGAGTTCCACGCCAAGGCCTACGCCGCTGGCAACGTGGTGATCGCGCTGGTCGGCGACCTGTCGCGGGCGGATGCCGAGGCGATTGCCAATCAGGTCTCATCTGCCCTGCCCAAAGGCCCAGCGCTGGCGAAAATCGCTCAGCCGCAGGAACCGAAGGCCAGCATCAACCACATCGAGTTCCCGTCGAAGCAGACCAACCTGATGCTCGCGCAACTGGGCATCGACCGTGACGACCCCGATTACGCCGCGCTGTCGATGGGCAACCAGATCCTCGGTGGCGGCGGTTTCGGCACGCGCCTGATGAGCGAAGTGCGTGAGAAACGTGGCCTGACCTACGGCGTGTACTCGGCCTTCAGCCCGATGCAGGCACGCGGCCCGTTCATGATCAACCTGCAGACCCGCGCGGAAATGAGCGAAGGCACCCTGAAACTGGTGCAGGACGTGCTTGCCGATTACCTGAAAACCGGGCCGACGCAGAAGGAACTCGACGACGCCAAACGCGAACTGGCCGGCAGTTTCCCGCTGTCCACCGCGAGCAACGCCGATATCGTCGGCCAACTCGGCGCGATGGGCTTCTATAATCTGCCGCTGAGCTATCTGGACGACTTCATGCGTCAGTCGCAAAGCCTGACCGTGGAACAAGTCCGCGACGCCCTGAACAAACACCTGAGCACGGACAAAATGGTCATCGTCACCGCTGGCCCGACCGTGCCGCAAAAGCCGTTACCGGCCCCATCTGATAAACCTGCCGAGCAACCGCTCGGGGTTCCGGAGCACTAATGGCTACCCGATCGCCTAAAAAACCTGCGCAAAACGTCCACAACGGTGTGAACCAGTTGCGCATCATTGGCGGCCAATGGCGCAGCCGCAAGCTGAGCTTCCCCGACGCACCGGGCCTGCGCCCGACGCCGGATCGCGTGCGTGAAACCTTGTTCAACTGGCTCGCACCGTACGTTGAAGGGGCCAAGGTGCTTGATCCGTTCGCCGGCAGTGGTGCGCTGTTTCTCGAAGCGCTGTCCCGTGGCGCGGCCATGGGTCAGGCGCTGGATGCCAGCAACATTGCCGTGTCCAGCCTGAAAGAACACCTCGGCACCCTGCGCTGCACCAACGGCCAGGTACAGACCGCCGACGCCCTGCGTTATCTGGAAACCCAGACCGCAACTCCGTTCGACCTGGTATTCCTCGACCCGCCGTTCAACCAGAACCTGCTGCCTGCCGTCTGCACCTTGCTCGAAGAGCGCCAGTGGCTGGCGCCGGACTCGTGGATCTACACTGAAAGCGAAACGGCGCCATCGACGCTGGGCCTGCCGGGCAACTGGCGCCTGCATCGCGAGCAGAAATCCGGCCGGGTTTACTACGCGCTGTGGCAACGTACGGCAGAGATCGCCGGTTAACCGACCGGTCTGAATAAGCGGCGCCCCTTCCAACAGGGTCGCCGCTCTGCATCGAGAACCATCGTGTCCACCTCTTCAGAACGCTTCAACCCCGCCTTCGGCCTCGGCAATCCGCACCTGCAAACCTTGTGGGGGCCGCTGTGGCGCAAAACCGTACATATCGAGCGTGAACGCGAACGCCTGTGGCTTGAGGATGGCGACTTTCTCGATCTCGACTGGCACGGCCCGCACACCGCCGATGCACCACTGGTGCTGGTATTGCACGGTCTGACCGGGTCCTCCAATTCGCCTTATGTAGCGGGCATCCAGAAGTCACTGGCTGATCAAGGCTGGGCCAGTGTTGCGTTGAACTGGCGCGGCTGCTCTGGCGAACCGAATTTGCTGCCGCGCAGCTATCACTCCGGCGCCAGCGAAGACCTCGCCGAAACCATCAGACATCTGCGTGCCAAACGACCGCTGGCACCGCTGTATGCCGTCGGCTACTCCCTGGGCGGCAACGTGCTGCTCAAACACCTCGGGGAAACCGGCAGCGCCAGCGGCGTGCTCGGCGCCGTAGCGGTATCAGTGCCGTTTCGCCTCGATCAATGCGCCGACCGCATCGGCCAGGGATTTTCCAAGGTCTATCAGGCGCACTTCATGCGCGAGATGGTCGCCTACATCAAGAACAAGCAGCGGCAGTTTCAACACGACGGGCGTGAAGAAGGACTCGCCGCGCTGGCCGCCCTCGGCTCGCTGGAAAACATGCGCACCTTTTGGGATTTCGATGGCCGGGTAACCGCGCCGTTGCACGGGTTCGAGGATGCCGAGGATTACTATCGTCGCGCCTCAAGCCGCTATTTCCTCGGCGAGATCCGCACGCAGACCCTGATCATTCAGGCGGCGGACGATCCGTTCGTGTTCCCCCACAGTTTGCCGCAGGTCAATGAGCTGTCGCCGTCGACCGCTTTCGAACTGCAGGCGCGTGGTGGGCATGTCGGCTTTGTCGACGGCTCGCTGCGTCAGCCCGGCTACTATCTGGAACGACGCATCCCGCAGTGGCTGGCGCGCGTGCCCGCATGAGCGATCAGGGCGAGTCGATCCGCTTCTGGCAAACCGCGCCGCTGGCCGGGGTCGAGTTGCTGTCGGCGCGCTACATCGAGCATCGCTTCGCCCCGCATGTGCATGACGGCTATGTGATCGGCATGATCATGGCCGGCGCCCAGCGTTATCGCTATCGCGGCGCCGAGCACCTGGCGGGCAGCGGCACGCTGGTACTGATCAATCCGGACGAGCTGCACACCGGGCACAAGGGCACCGAGGACGGCTGGCTGTACCGGGCGTTTTATCCCGATACCGCGCAAATCGTTTCGCTGCTGGATGAGCTGGAGCTGTCCACCAGCAACCTGCCGGCGTTCGGCGCCACGTTGTATCGCGATGCGGATCTGGTCAACGGCTTTGCGCAGTTGCACCGCTTGCTCGAAAGCCCGACCACCGCGTTGCAACAGCAGACGGTGTGGCGCGAGATGATGTTGCGGCTGTTGCAGCGCCATGCGGCAGTGCCGGTGCCCGGTCGAGCGGGTAAAGAACACCGCGCGGTGCGGTTGGGCAAAGAACTGCTGCACGCGCAACTGGCGGCGCCGCCATCGCTGGAAGAGCTCGCAGCGGCGGTGAATCTGTCGCCCTTCCATTTCGCCCGAGTATTCCGTCGCGCCACCGGCATGCCGCCGCACACCTGGCTGATGCAGCAACGCATCGCCCAGGCTCGCGCACTTCTGCAACACGGCTGCTTGCCGGTGGAAGTCGCCACGCAACTGGGATTTGCCGATCAGAGCCATTTGAGCCGGCAGTTCAAGCAGGCTTATGGCGTCGGCCCCGCCGCGTACCGCAGCGCCCGGATGGAAAGCTAAAAGATCGCAGCCTTCGGCAGCTCCTACAGGGAAATGCATTCCAATGTAGGAGCTGCCGAAGGCTGCGATCTTTTGATCTTATTCGCCGGTGGCGATGCCGCGAGCCGGTTCGTTGATCCACTCACTCCACGACCCGGCGTACAACGCCGCCAACGGATAACCCGCCAGACACAACGCAAACAGGTTGTGACACGCCGTCACGCCGGATCCGCAATACGCAACCAGATCCGCTGGCGAACGCTCACCGATCTTGGCGGCAAAACGCTGCTTGAGTTGATCCGCCGGCAGGAATCGCCCATCGCTGCAGAGGTTGTCGGTGAACACCGCGCATTGCGCACCGGGAATATGCCCGGCAACCGGATCAATCGGCTCGACCTCACCTTTGAAACGCGGCAAAGCCCGGGCATCGATCAACGTCAGCGCCGGTTGACCAAGCCGCTGTTGCAGTTGCTCGGCGCTGAGCAGCAGGCGGGTGTCCGGCTGGCCAATGAAATTGCCACGGGTATCCGTCGGCGCATCCAGGCTCAGCGGCAGCCCCGCCGCATGCCACGCCTTGAGCCCACCATCGAGAATGAACACGCCATCGCGCTTACCCAGCCACGCCAGCAACCACCACGCCCGCGCCGCGTAGGCACCGGGACCGTCGTCGTACAAAACCACGTCGCTGTCGTTGTTGATGCCCCAAGCCTGCAGCCGCTCGATAAACGCCGCCGGCTCGGGCAACGGGTGACGGCCAGTCACGCCTTTGACCACTTTACCGCTGAGGTCACGCTCAAGATCGGCAAAGCTCGCCCCGGCAATGTGCCCCTCGGCATAGCTGCGCTGACCGTAGACCGAGTCTTCGAGGGCAAAACGACAATCGAGAATCACCAGCCCTGGCTGCCCCTTGCGGGCATCCAGTGCTTCGGGGCTGATCAGTTGCGCAATCGGCATAACAGGCTCCTGGGGGATTTCAACAGAACGGTTTATTTCACGTCTTCGAGGGCCTGGGCCAGCGGCACGTAGAACTCCTCGAACAACGCATTGACCTCGTCACGCGCCTGCTCGGTGACAAACCCGGCTTCCAGCACCAGCACCTGATACACGCCACGTTTAATGGCTTGCTCACTGAGGTGGTTGGAGTTTTCGCGGGTGGTGCACAGGAAGCGCACCCAGGACGTCAGGATGATCCAGGCATTGAGGGTCAGGGATTCGATTTGCACGCGATCCATATCAAGGATCCCGGCGGCAACAAAACCTTCGTAAATCGCCGCGCCTTGAATCACGCAGCGCTGGGAAAAGCGCCGATAGCGGGCGGCCAGTTCCGGATCGCTATCGAGCAGATGCTCCAGATCGCGGTGCAGAAAGCGGTAGCGCCACATCGCCGAGAGCAATTCCTTGAGATAGAAACGCTTGTCCTCGACCGTCGCCGCGCGCCCCTGCGGCGGGCGCAGAAAGCTGTCCACGAGGCTTTCGTACTCACTGAACAACACGGCGATGATCGCCTGCTTGTTGGGGAAGTGGTAGTACAGGTTGCCCGGAGAAATCTCCATGTGGGCGGCAATATGATTGGTGCTGATGCTGCGCTCGCCCTGCTGATTGAACAGTTCAAGGCTGTTCAGCACGATACGCTCGCTGGTTTTTATTCGTGGGGCCATGGCTTGAGCTTTAATTCAGAGTGCGTTGGGGAGCATCTTACGACCTAACCGGAAATGGATAAAACACTGCCGTGCAAGGAAGTCATTTGACTTTCTAGAGCATAGACTCTAAAAAGTTCATTACTACAATAAATCCGGAGCAGACCATGACTGCCGACGTTGCTTACCTGCAAACGCTGCAACAACCGCTGGCCGAACTGGACCGGTTGTTCGAGGCGCAGCGGGCTGCGTATGCCGCCACTCCGATGCCGCCCGCCGCCCAGCGCCAGCAATGGCTCAAGGCCCTGAGTGATTTGCTCAGCAACGAGCGTAAGGCCTTGATCGAGGCGATCAGCTCCGATTTCAGCCATCGCAGTGCCGACGAGACCTTGCTCGCCGAACTGATGCCGAGCCTGCACGGCATTCATTACGCCAGCCGCCACCTCAAGGGCTGGATGAAAGCCTCGCGGCGCAAGGTTGGTGTGGCGTTCCAGCCGGCCTCGGCGAAAGTGGTCTATCAACCATTGGGCGTGGTCGGCGTCATCGTGCCGTGGAACTACCCGTTGTATCTGGCCGTCGGCCCACTGGTCGGCGCCTTAGCGGCGGGTAACCGGGTGATGCTCAAACTCAGTGAATCAACCCCCGCCACCGGCTTGCTGATGAAAGAGTTGCTGGCGCGAATTTTCCCCGAAGACCTGGTCTGCGTGGTGCTCGGTGAAGCCGACATCGGCGTGGCGTTCTCGCGCTTGCGCTTCGACCACTTGCTGTTTACCGGCGCCACCAGCATCGGCAAACACGTGATGCGCGCCGCCGCCGAAAACCTCACCCCGGTCACCCTGGAACTGGGCGGCAAATCGCCGGCCATCGTCTCCCGCGACGTACCGCTCAAGGATGCCGCCGAGCGCATCGCCTTCGGCAAAACCCTCAACGCCGGCCAGACCTGCGTTGCCCCGGATTACGTGCTGGTGCCGGAAGACCGGGTCGGTGCTTTTGTCGAAGCCTATCGCCAGGCGGTGCAGGGTTTTTACCCGACACTCACCGACAATCCGGACTACACGGCGATCATCAACGAACGCCAACTGGCGCGGCTCAACGGCTATGTAAGCGACGCCACCAGCAAGGGCGCGCTGTTGATTCCGCTGTTCGAGCAGGGCCAGGGCCGACGCATGCCGCACAGTGTGCTGCTGAATGTCAGCGATGAGATGACGGTGATGCAGGACGAAATCTTCGGCCCGCTGCTGCCGATCGTGCCGTATCAGGACCTGGAGCAGGCATTTGCTTACATCAATCAGCGGCCACGTCCTCTGGCTCTTTACTACTTTGGCTACGACAAACGCGAACAGAACCGGGTGCTGCACGAAACCCATTCCGGCGGCGTGTGCCTGAACGACACGTTGCTGCATGTGGCTCAGGACGATATGCCGTTCGGTGGCATCGGCGCTTCGGGCATGGGCCACTACCACGGTCACGAAGGCTTCCTGACCTTCAGCAAAGCCAAAGGCGTGTTGATTAAACAGCGCTTCAACGCGGCCAGGCTAATTTATCCGCCCTACGGCAAATCGATTCAGAAACTGATCCAGAAGCTGTTCATTCGCTAAACCTTCGTCACCGCCGGGTAATAAAAACAATGCACCCAAGCCTGACCGAAACACCTGCACTGTCGCGCCGTGGCCTGCTGAAATTCAGCCTCGGCGCCACGGCGTTTCTCGCCACCGCCGGACTCGGCGCCAGCCTCAGTGGCTGTTCATCGAGCGTCGCGGCGAACGGTTTTGTGTCGTTGCGTGACGGCGACCTGCTGTTTCTGCGCGCGCTGATTCCGGTGATGCTCGACGGCGCCGTGGCAGCCGAGAGGATGCCGAGCGCGGTTGATGGCACGCTCAAGTCGCTGGACTACAGCCTCGACCACCTGTCGCCGGAAATGCTCAAGCTCACACGACAACTGTTCGATGTACTCGGCATGGCCGTGACGCGCGGACCACTCACCGGGATCTGGGGCAGTTGGGAGAACGCCAGTGCCGAGGCCATGCGGCATTTCCTTGATCGCTGGGAAAACAGTTCGCTGAACCTACTGCGCATGGGGCATAGCTCGTTGCAGCAGATGGTGATGATGGCCTGGTATACCCGCGCGGAGTCGTGGGCGCATTGCGGTTATCCAGGGCCGCCTAGCGTCTGAAACCGTGTCCTCCCTTCGCGAGCAGGCTCGCTCCCACAGGGGGCGGCCGCCACACCGCCGCATCCAAAAATAATAAAGAGAACCTGATCGATGCCCGTACCCGACCCGTTCCGCGAAGGCCTCGCCCGAGGCTGGAAAACCTACAACGGCGCACAACTGACCGACGACCTCACCCTTGAAGCCGACGTCGCTATCATCGGCAGCGGCGCCGGTGGCGGCACCACGGCAGAAATCCTCAGCGCCGCCGGCTACAAAGTGCTGCTGATCGAAGAAGGCCCGCTGAAAACCAGCTCCGACTTCAAAATGCTCGAAGACAAGGCCTACAGCAGCCTTTATCAGGAAGGCATCGGGCGCATGAGCAAGGACGGCGCGATCACCATTCTTCAGGGCCGCGCTGTCGGCGGCACAACGCTGATCAACTGGACCTCGAGCTTTCGCACCCCGGAGCCGACCCTCGAGCACTGGGCCAAGGAACACAACGTCAAAGGTCACAGCCCTGCCGAGATGGCGCCGTGGTTCGAGAAAATGGAGCAGCGCCTCGGCGTCGCCCCGTGGATGGTGCCACCCAATGCCAACAACGACGTGATCCGTAAAGGCTGCGAGCAACTGGGCTATAGCTGGCACGTGATCCCACGTAACGTGCGCGGCTGCTGGAACCTCGGCTATTGCGGCATGGGCTGTCCGACCAATGCCAAACAATCGATGATGGTCACGACCATTCCGGCGACATTGGAAATGGGCGGCGAACTGCTTTATCTGGCCCGCGCGGAGAAGCTGCTGATCAACGGCGACAAGGTCACTGGCCTGCAATGCGTGGCGATGGACGAACGTTGCGTCGCGCCGACCGGACGCAAAATCACGGTCAAGGCGCGGCATTACGTGCTGGCCGGCGGCGGCATCAACAGCCCGGCGCTGCTGCTGCGTTCGGATGCTGCGGACCCACATAAAACCCTGGGAAAACGTACCTTCCTGCACCCGGTGAACATGTCCGCAGCGCGCTTCGACGAAGTCATCAACCCGTTTTACGGGGCACCGCAGTCGATCTACTCCGACCATTTCCAGTGGAAGGACGGCACCAGCGGGCCGATGGCCTTCAAACTCGAAGTGCCGCCGTTGCACCCGGCCTTGGCTGCCACCTTGCTCGGCGGTTTTGGCGCAGAGAGCGCGCAACATATGGCAGACCTGCCGCACACCCACGCCATGCTGGCCTTGCTGCGTGACGGTTTTCACCCGGACAGCACGGGCGGCACCGTCGAGTTGCGTGGCGATGGTTCGCCGGTGCTCGACTATCAGGTTTCACCTTACGCCTGGGAAGGCCTGCGCCGGGCCTTTCACGTCATGGCCGAAATCCAGTTTGCCGGCGGTGCAAATGCGGTGATGCCGATGCACGCCGACGCCCGTTACGTGAAAACCCTGGCCGAGGCCCGCACGCTGATCGATGGTTTGAGCCTTGAGCTGTACCGCACGCGTCTGGGCAGCGCGCATGTCATGGGCGGTTGCGCGATGGGCGAAGAGCCGAAAAGCGCAGTCACCGACAGTCTCGGCCGGCATCATCAACTGGCTAATCTGTCGATTCACGACGGCTCGCTGTTCCCTACCAGCATCGGCGCCAACCCGCAGCTATCGGTGTATGGCCTGACCGCGCAACTGGCGACTTCCCTCGCCGATCGGCTGAGAAATCCGTGAAAAAACCAATTAATTGCCTCGTCTATAGTGCTTTCTTACCCAACAGGCGACTTGGCCGACCGGGACGGCTGCGATACCATCCGACTCCCCAACGGACTCCCGCCAGGACGACGCGATGAACCGAGTGTTGTACCCAGGTACCTTCGACCCTATTACCAAGGGCCATGGCGATCTGGTCGAACGCGCCTCGCGCCTGTTCGACCACGTGATTATTGCAGTCGCTGCCAGCCCGAAGAAAAACCCGCTGTTCCCGCTGGAACAACGGGTAGAACTGGCTCGCGAAGTGACCAAACACCTGCCGAACGTGGAAGTGGTCGGTTTCTCGACACTGCTGGCGCATTTCGCCAAAGAGCAGAACGCCAACGTGTTCCTGCGCGGTCTGCGTGCGGTGTCGGACTTCGAATACGAATTCCAGCTGGCCAACATGAACCGTCAGTTGGCCCCGGATGTGGAGAGCCTGTTTCTCACGCCGTCCGAGCGTTATTCGTTCATTTCCTCGACGCTGGTGCGGGAAATTGCCGCGCTGGGCGGCGATATCAGCAAGTTCGTCCACCCGGCCGTGGCTGATGCGTTGACCCTACGCTTCAAGAAGTAGGAGCTGCCGAAGGCTGTGATCTTTTGCTTTTAAAAGATTGCAGTCTCGTGCCCTTGATCGCAGCCGCGTGCACTGCGCTCGCCAATGCGGCACAATTGCGCGCATTGATTTATAGCGCCCGGGCCTGCCGCCCCGGCTGGAGTTAGCATGTCCCTGATCATCACCGACGATTGCATCAACTGCGACGTCTGCGAACCCGAGTGCCCGAACGCCGCCATCTCCCAAGGCGAAGAGATCTACGTGATCGACCCGAACCTGTGCACCCAGTGCGTCGGCCACTACGACGAACCACAATGCCAGCAGGTCTGTCCGGTGGATTGCATTCCGCTGGACGAGGCGCATCCGGAGACTGAAGAACAGTTGATGGAGAAATACCGCAAGATTACCGGCAAGGCCTGATTCGATAGTTTTATAGCGATCTTTCGGGCCTCTTCGCGAGCAGGCTCGCTCCCACATTGGATTTGCGTCGCTCACAAATCCCCTGTGGGAGCGAGCCTGCTCGCGAAAGGGCCATTAGCTGCTCCGCAAATCCCTGATCAGCTTACTCGCGCTGCTCAAAACCCTCCCCGATACACCCCAGGCACCGCACAAAAGCGGCTTTAGCCGGATCAACTACCAGCGCCTGCCCGGCATCGCCCACCCCGCCGCCCAGTGCGGTAAACGGCAACGACACGACGAACGCCCCCGCACCGATCACCGTCGCCACCACCAATAAAGGTCGGGCAATCAGCAAGTCGCCGATCATCGCGTAGGCCGGTGGATTCTGGATGGTGTAACGCGGATCGCCGCTGCCGTTTTCCGTGGCCTGAACCGCCAGACTGGAACACAGCAGCAGCGTAATAACGAGGGTTTGCAAGGATTTCATGGCACGATCCTTCGGGCTAAACAGTGAGACCACTCACTATAGACCGTAGGACTTTTTCAGCCTGTTGCCTCAGGTCTGGCAGCGCGGGCAGAACACACTGGCACGCTGGCCGAGCTTCACCTCACGCAAACCGGTACCGCAGACCTTGCAGTGTTCACCGCCACGGCCGTAGACAAACAGTTCCTGCTGGAAATACCCCGGTTGGCCGTCGCCGCCAATGAAATCGCGCAGCGTCGTACCTCCGCGCTCGATGGCAGCGGCCAGAATGCGTTTGATCTCGATCGCCAGCTTCAGATAGCGCCCCCGGGAAATGCCTCCGGCCTCGCGGCGCGGATCGATCCCGGCGGCGAACAGCGCTTCGGTCGCGTAGATATTGCCGACCCCGACCACCACTGCGTTGTCCATGATGAACGGCTTGACCGCCATCGACCGCCCGCGTGATAGCTGAAACAAGCGCTCGCCATCGAACAGATCGGTCAGTGGCTCAGGCCCCAAGCGAATCAGCAGTTCATGATTGAGCGGGTCGTTGCTCCACAACATCGCGCCGAACCGGCGCGGATCGGTGTAGCGCAGCGCCAGCCCCGACTCCAGCTCGATATCGACGTGTTCGTGCTTAAGCGCCGGCAATCCGGCTTCAACCAGACGCAAATTACCCGACATGCCCAAGTGGCTGATCAGCGTGCCGACTTCGGCGTTGATCAGCAGATACTTGGCGCGACGCTCGACCAGCACAATGCGCTGCCCCGACAGGCGCACATCGAGGTCTTCGGGGATCGGCCAGCGCAACCGCCGGTCACGCACGATCACCCGACTGACGCGCTGGCCTTCCAGGTGCGGGGCAATCCCGCGACGGGTGGTTTCGACTTCTGGCAGTTCAGGCATGGCGTTCTCGGATCAATGCGCGCCGAGGTCGCGGATTGTTTGTTTGAGAGTTTCGAAGTCGTAATCCGACAGTCCTACATAATCGAGTACCAGCGGGCCGACGGCGTTCCATTCGGAATCTTCTGTCTGGTTGCCCAGCACGCGGTAAGACGCACAAATGTGCTCGGCCATCTTCAGGATCGCCAGCAGGTTTTTCAGCTGACTGTTGCGCGACGACTCATCGCTGAAGATCGCCAGGGCATTGTGGTGGTTGGCGATCGCCGCGCTGACATGCTCCGGCAGGCGCCAGGACTTGGCGGTGTAGTAGCCGACCACTGCATGGTTGGTATTGAACTCGCTGTTTTCCGTGTCCACTACGCGACATTCGGCGCTAGCGTTGGCATAAGCCTTTTCCAGAACCGTCATGTAATTGGGGAACCGTTGCAGCATCAACGGCACGCCGCAATCGTGGAACAGACCCAAGGCATACGCCTCATCGCCGGCCTGAGTGCCGATACGCTTGGCCAGCGTCAGGCAGGTCATGGCCACATCCTGGGCAGTGTCCCAGAAACGGTTGAGGGTGACGATGGTGTCGTCGTTCATCTCGCCCTTGATCGACTGCGCGTTGATCAGGTTGATGATCGAGCGGCTACCCAGCAGGTTCACCGCGCGCTGGATCGAGGTGATCTTGTTGCTCAGACCGTAATACGGCGAGTTGACGATTTTCAGCAGCGAGCCGGACAGACCGGGATCCTGAGCGATCAGCTTGGCGATCACCTCCAGGTCCGGGTCGGGCATGTACTGCTCCATTTGCAGATCCACCATGATCTGCGGTTGCGCCGGCACGCTGATGCCTTGCAGCGATTGTTGAATCTGTTCGGTGGTCAGCTCTTGGGACATAAGTACACACTCTGGGACAGGCGGCGATTCTAACCTCTAAAAACCGCGAGACGACACACCAGTGGGCAATTGTCAGGAACTTTCATTAACGCCCAGGCTTCGGAATCTGTAATGCCCAACGGGTCACACCGGCCCATTGCGGCGGCAAACTCCCACAGACTCAGGAGCTTATCGATGGCCACTTCCCTCAACGGCAAACGCGTCGCCATTTTGGTAACAGACGGTTTCGAACAGGTCGAACTGACCGGTCCCAAGCAGGCACTGGAGCAAGCCGGCGCGCAAGTCGACATCCTTTCCGCCGAGGCCGGCAAGGTCAGAGGCTGGAACCACGATAAACCGGCGGATGACTTCAAGGTCGACCAGACCTTCCAGGGTGCCAGCAGCGAGCAGTACGACGCGATCGTCCTGCCGGGCGGCGTACAGAACTCCGATACCATCCGCATCGATCAGGATGCCCAGCATCTGGTCAAGACCGGCGCCTCTGCCGGCAAACCGATTGCGGTGATCTGCCATGGCGGATGGCTGCTGATTTCCGCCGGGCTGGTCAACGGCAAGACCATGACCAGCTACAAGACACTCAAGGATGACCTGGTGAATGCCGGGGCCAACTGGGTCGATAAAGAAGTGGTCAAGGATGGTCACCTGATCAGCAGCCGTCAGCCGGATGATATTCCGGCGTTCAGCAAGGAGTTGATCAACGCACTGTCTGCGTAGCATTCACAACTGCCTTCGCAAGCAAGTCGAATCGTCGCTCCCGCATTGATCTTGTGTCAGTCACAAATCCCCTGTGGGAGCGGGCCTGCTCGCGAAGAGGCCATCAGCGTTTCATCGCTCATCAAACCCGGCACAAGTCGCAACACGCTATACTCCCGCTCTTTTTTCCGGAGCGACGTCATGTCCCTGCCTAGCTTGCGCCTCAAAGCCAACGCCGACCGTCGCCTGCGCGCCGGTCACCTGTGGGTCTACAGCAACGAAATCGATGTAGCCGCCACCCCGCTGCACGGCTTCAATGCCGGCGACCAGGCCATCCTCGAAGCCGCTGGCGGCAAGCCGTTGGGCATCGTGGCGATGAGCCCGAACAACCTGATCTGCGCCCGCCTGCTGTCGCGCGATATTAAAGTTGCGCTGGACAAATCGCTGCTGGTGCACCGTCTGAACGTGGCCCTGTCACTGCGCGAGCGCCTGTTCGACAAACCGTTCTACCGTCTGGTCTACGGCGACTCCGACCTGTTGCCAGGCCTGGTCGTTGACCGTTTCGGTGACATTCTTGTGGTGCAGATCGCCTCGGCGACCATGGAAGCGCACAAAGATGACGTGATCGCGGCCCTGACCCAAGTGCTCAAGCCAAGCGGCATCCTGTTCAAGAACGACTCCGCAGCCCGTGATGCCGAAGGCCTCAACCGCTACGTCGAAACCGTGTTCGGCCTGGTGCCGGAGTGGGTGGCGCTGGAAGAGAACGGCGTGAAGTTCGAAGCCCCGGTCATTCAGGGTCAGAAAACCGGCTGGTTCTACGACCACCGCATGAACCGTGCACGCCTGGCCCCTTACGCCAAAGGCAAACGCGTCCTCGACCTCTATAGCTACATCGGTGGCTGGGGCGTGCAGGCTGCTGCGTTCGGCGCCAGCGAAGTGTTCTGCGTCGACGCCTCGGCTTTCGCCCTCGACGGCGTTGAGCGCAATGCCGCGCTGAACGGTTTCGCCGACAAGATGACCTGCATCGAAGGCGACGTCTTCGAAGCCTTGAAAGAGCTGAAAGCCAGCGAAGAGCGCTTCGACGTGATCGTGGCCGACCCGCCAGCGTTCATCAAACGCAAGAAAGACATGAAAAACGGCGAAGGCGCCTACCGTCGCCTGAACGAGCAAGCCATGCGCCTGCTCAACAAGGACGGCATCCTGGTCAGCGCGTCGTGCTCGATGCACCTGCCGGAAGATGACCTGCAGAACATCCTGCTGACCAGCGCCCGTCACCTGGATCGCAACATCCAGTTGCTCGAGCGGGGCGGCCAGGGTCCGGATCACCCGGTGCACCCTGCCATCGCCGAAACGCGCTACATCAAGAGCATCACCTGCCGCCTGCTGCCCAACAGCTGATTTTTTGCGGATAACGGGGAGCCAGCAGGCTCCCTGTTTTGGTTTCTGGCATCGCCCTTCCCTTCGCTATCTCCCTGGACTTCCTACAATTATATTCCCGCAGACATGCAGGACATTTCCTTACGCCTTTTAATTACTGAAACTTACCCTACAAGTTTATTTCCAGCTAAAGATTGCTCCGACAAAATTACTGGAAATTTCCTACCTAATATCCCCTTGCCAATCATCCATTACAAACTATTATGAAGTTGTCACCACGAGGTGACTTCAACTATCAATGAACAAGGAGTTCACATCATGAAAAGTATTTCTCTGGAAAGTAAAAAAATCGCAAACCTGGCTTTTCTGGTTGCCCCTAAAGCCCGCTAAGTAAGTCAGGACGCTGGGGAGTGCCGGCAACCCAGCGTCCTTTTGACTTCTTCCAGAGTGAAACGATTAATATGCACATCAATCCTTACTTGTTTATATTGCCGCGCCCGACCGGACAAGTTGTATGGAATTACAAAAACCATACACAACACGAGCTTGACCTGAACTATGCAACTCGCCTTGCGCAACTAATCAACAACCCTCAACTGTTCGACGCGCACAACATAATAGACACACAACTATTGAGCGCAGACATTCTTACCGTTTCAAAAATAGACAATCCGCCATGGGGCTGGGATGAGCTGTCGAAGATTTATCACATCGGCACACAAAATATTCCCTGCGAACATACCCCACAGAATATTCACGAGTGGTCCAGGCAATATCTGGCGCACTGCAACGAAGTACTGGCCACCCCACAGCCTGCTACAGACCGCCCGACGCCTGCACCCGAACAGCGTATCGCCCTGCCTGCGCCGTGCGCTTTGAACAACGACAGTTTGGGAAATGTTCTGCTCCAGCGCAAAACCTGCCGTTCCTATACAGGTGCAGCGATAACGCTGAAGGACGTCGGCACCCTGCTTTACCTTTCCCTCGGTTATCTCCATGAACGAGACAATGATCGCGACGACAGCATCGCCCAAGGACTAAGCGCACGGCGAAGCAGTCCTTCCGCGGGGGGCCTGAACGCTTGCGAAGGCTTCCTCCTGGTGCAGAACGTCGATGGCCTGGAACCGGGCATCTATGCCTATCATCCGGCCGACCACACCCTGAGCCGGATCAATCCGCTGCCTCAACCAGCGCTGGGCCAATTGCTCGGCGGTCAGCACTTCATCAACAACCTGCCGCTGGGATTGTTCATCACCGCCCGTTTTGACCGGCTCTGGTGGAAGTACGAACACTCGCGGGCCTATCGCATGGCCTTCGTTGAAGCGGGCCACTTGTCGCAAACCTTTCAACTGGTCGCCACGGCACTGGGTCTCAACACCTGGCTGACCGGCGCATTTGCCGACCAGCAGGTCGAAGCACTGCTCAATCTCGAGGGCAGCGCTGAACAACCGCTGTTCTTTGTTGGCTGTGGACAAAGCGACGGGCAAGTGATGTGCCACGAAATGCGCGAGCTGTTGCGCGAGGGACAGGCATGACCCTGTCGATGGCCGACCCTGATCAAGCGCCGGTGTCCTGGGCGCTCAAATTTACCTTGGGAGACTGGGAAAGCCGGGCCTCGGTGCGCAGCAGTACCCATGACTATCAATTGCCCGACGATGTGCCGCTGCAACTGCAAACCCGCCACTGGTTCCCGCCGGCATTTCTGCCTTATCTGGCACATCCGGCCATCCAAGCGGCGGGGTGCGACGTACAGCATCGACTGGCAGCCAACCATCTGGTGCATTTTCTCGATTACACCACCTTGCTTGAACACCGCATCGTCAATCGTGCAGTGGAAGTCATCGTGCACCGGGAACTGCCCCTTTACGTGCCTCTGCCGATGAAGCACGCCGCGCTGCAGCTCTACACCGACGAGGGTTATCACGCGCTGTTCTCCAATCGTCTCGCCGAACAGATCGCCGCGTTCTACGGGTTCACCGGACGTCCGACGATTCCGAAGCGTATCAGCCGCCTCAACGCACTGATCGCCCGCACCCCGGAAAACAATCGGCCACTGGCATGGTTTCTGCTCGGCTTCGTCTCGGAAACCATCATTGCCCGCGAGCTGCTGGACGTCTGCCGCGACAGCCTGGTGTCCAGCGTCAACGACATGCTGCGCGACCACCTGACTGACGAAGCCCGCCACAGCCGCTACTTCAGCGAGGTGTTCCATTATTTCTGGCTGTCGATGAACAGCCGCCAGCGTGCGTTTGTGAGCCGGACACTGCTGGAGATCATCGGGATTTTTTTCGAGGCCGACGAACGTTGGCTGCAACAGAGCCTGCGAGGGGCAGGCATCGCCGACAGTGACGTGAAACAAATCGTCGGCGGCATGGCAACGGTGCAAGCCAACCGGGCCCGTGCACGATCAGGCGCCATCGCAACGCTGGACGCACTACGCAAGGCCGGTTTTTTCGCACTTCCCCATAACCAGAAACTTTTCGCCAAGGCAGGACTGATCGATGGATAAAGGACAATCCGTGGCAACCACAAGGCAGCGCCGCGCCGCTGTCAGCCTATTGCTGGCCATGGTGCTGCTGGGTGTGTTTCCACTGGACGTGCTGCTGCCCTCCTTCCCGGCAATGGCGACGCACTTTCTCCGTTCACCGGCAGACATCGCACTGTCCATCAGCCTGTTCGCCGTGGGGATCGCGTTTGCCCAGCTCTTGATCGGCCCCCTCTCGGACGTGATCGGGCGCAAGGGCCTGTTACTCGCCGGCATGAGCGTATCGATGCTGGGTGCGTTCGGTTGCGTGATGACCTCCGATTACACGCTATTCCTGGTATTTCGGGTGATGCAGGCCTTGGGCTGTGGATGTTTCGTGCTGTCGCAGGCATTGGTGCAGGATCTGTTCGAAGGTGAAGAGCGCGACCGGTTACGGATCCTGATGGTCACGGCGACCGGGATATTCATTTCGGTATCGCCGCTGGCCGGGACTTTTCTCCAGGCGACACTTGGTTGGCGCGGCAGCTTCTGGGTCTTTTGCGCACTGTCCGCCATGGTGCTGATCAAGGCCTGGCTGTTTTTACCGAGCAGCCGTCCGGCCTCAGGTGGTTCGCCGACCGGCTTCTTTCAATCCTACCGACGCGTGTTGGGCGACTTCGAGTTTGTCGGCTACTGGCTGATTTCGGCGTTTGCCTTCGCCTGCCACTTCTCGTTCATCGTGATTTCGCCGCTGATTTTCATGGACCAACTGCAACTCGCGCCTTACGACTTTTCGCTGATCCTGCTGGTTTACGGTGCGGCGTATGTTGTCGGCGGGATCATCGCCGCGGTACTCAATCGACGCATCACGCCGGTTCAGCAAATCTTCACCGGGCTGAGCCTGATACTGCTGTCGGGACTGGCAATGCTGTACCTGGCAGCCAATCATGTGTTGGCACCGGCCACGGTGTTGATCCCGATGCTGATTTGCACCGCTGGCACCACCATTGCCCGCCCCGCCGCTACCTCTCGGGCCATGGGCCTGTTTCCTGAAAACGCCGGCACATCGGCCTCGGCGGGCAGTACGATCATCTTTATTTGTGGCGGCCTGATCAGCGCATTGATCAGCCTCAGTCCGGCCAATCTGCAATTGACGCTGGGCTACAGCTTTGTCCTGCTGAGCGCGATCGCGCTGGTGCTCAACAACCGGCTCAGCCGTCGCGCGAAAAACCTTGAAGGCAACGTCATGGCGCAGACCGGCGGTGATTAAACCCGCCAGTCGTCATCCCATACACGCCGTCTGCACTGGAACAACGCTTTGCGCCATTCCCTCCAGACGCCAGCGGTGTAGAATCGGCTGATTCATCGCCATTCATCCCCCGGCGGGTTTATGAGCTCAGGCTGAGACCAGCGGCGATCCCGCAACGTCATCGGCAACTTCACGGACACACGGCCATTTCTGAGTGTTCCAGACGTCAATAGAAGCTCACTCCCCTTTGATACCTGATTAGCCGCCCGGAGTGCTCCATGCCAGATTACCGCTCGAAAACATCCACCCACGGCCGCAACATGGCCGGTGCCCGCGCACTGTGGCGCGCCACGGGGATGAAAGATGACGACTTCAAAAAGCCGATCATCGCCATTGCCAACTCATTTACCCAGTTCGTACCGGGCCACGTGCACCTGAAGGACCTCGGTCAACTGGTCGCCCGTGAAATCGAACGCGCCGGTGGCGTGGCCAAGGAATTCAACACCATCGCCGTGGATGACGGCATCGCCATGGGCCACGACGGCATGCTGTATTCGCTGCCGAGTCGCGAAATCATCGCCGACTCCGTCGAGTACATGGTCAACGCCCACTGCGCCGACGCCATCGTCTGCATCTCCAACTGCGACAAGATCACCCCGGGCATGCTGATGGCTGCCTTGCGCCTGAACATTCCGGTGATCTTCGTTTCCGGCGGCCCGATGGAAGCCGGCAAGACCAAACTCGCTTCCCACGGCCTCGACCTTGTCGATGCCATGGTGATCGCCGCCGACGCCAGCGCTTCTGACGAGAAAGTCGCTGAGTACGAGCGCAGCGCCTGTCCGACCTGCGGTTCGTGCTCCGGCATGTTCACCGCCAACTCGATGAACTGCCTGACCGAAGCACTGGGTCTGGCATTGCCCGGCAACGGTTCGACCCTCGCCACCCACAGCGACCGCGAACAACTGTTCCTGCAGGCCGGCCGCACCATCGTCGAGCTGTGCAAACGCTACTACGGCGAGAACGATGAGTCGGTATTGCCGCGCAACATCGCCAACTTCAAGGCGTTCGAGAACGCGATGATGCTCGACATCGCCATGGGCGGTTCGACCAATACCATCCTGCACTTGCTCGCTGCCGCTCAGGAAGCCGAGATCGATTTCGACCTGCGCGACATCGACCGTCTCTCGCGCAGCGTTCCGCAACTGTGCAAAGTGGCGCCGAACATCCAGAAGTACCACATGGAAGACGTGCACCGCGCTGGCGGTATCTTCAGCATCCTCGGTTCGCTGGCCCGTGGTGGTCTGCTGCACACCGACCTGCCGACTGTGCACAGCCGCAGCATGGAAGAAGCCATCGCCAAGTGGGACATCACCCAGACCGACGATGAAGCCGTGCACCACTTCTTCAAGGCCGGCCCTGCCGGTATTCCGACACAGACGGCGTTCAGCCAGTCGACCCGTTGGGAAACCCTCGATGACGACCGTGAGAACGGCTGCATCCGCAGCTTCGAGCACGCCTATTCGCAAGAAGGTGGCCTGGCCGTGCTGTACGGCAACATCGCCCTCGACGGCTGTGTGGTGAAAACTGCCGGTGTCGATGAGTCGATCCACGTCTTCGAAGGCAACGCGAAGATCTTTGAAAGCCAGGACAGCGCCGTACGCGGCATCCTCGCGGACGAAGTGAAGGCAGGCGACATCGTCATCATTCGCTACGAAGGCCCGAAAGGCGGCCCGGGCATGCAGGAAATGCTCTACCCGACGTCGTACCTGAAATCCAAAGGCCTGGGCAAAGCCTGCGCACTGCTCACCGACGGTCGTTTCTCCGGCGGCACGTCGGGTCTGTCCATCGGCCACGCTTCGCCAGAAGCAGCAGCCGGCGGCGCGATCGGCCTGGTACAGGACGGCGACAAGGTGCTGATCGACATTCCGAACCGCTCGATCAACCTGTTGGTCAGCGACGAAGAACTGGCTGCACGCCGCGCCGAGCAGGACAAGAAAGGCTGGAAACCGGTCGAGATCCGTCCACGCAAAGTGACCACCGCTCTCAAGGCCTACGCCCTGCTGGCGACCAGTGCCGACAAGGGTGCTGTGCGTAACAAAGCGATGCTCGACGGGCTGTAAGCGTCAAATCGCGGCAACAAAAATGCCCCGCCAAGTGCGGGGCATTTTTTGATCGTTCCCACGCTCTGCGTGGGAATGTCTCAAGGGACGCGGAGCGTCCAGTGACGCGGAGCGTCACGGGCTGCATTCCCACGCAGAGCATGGGAACGATCAACTAACACTACGCTTTCGCGAGCAGGCTCGCTCCCACATTGGATCGGTGTGGCTTACTGAATCTCTTCTGGCTTAACGATCACCCAGTTCTTGTCCGCCGTCACCGGCAACCCTTCTTTCGCCTGCGCCGCCGCATGCTTGGCCATCATGCCGTTGATTTGCGTCATGTACTTGTCCTTGCGGTTGACCCACAAGTGAATCCCGCCCTTGGCCACATCGACATCGTGAAACAGCATGTAACCGTCGCTGGTCGGCGTATCGCCACCGACCAATACCGGTTTTTTCCACTCGTCGATGTAAGTGAGGATCGCCGCGTGCTTGCCGGCCATCCACGTTGCCGGGGTCCACAGATACGGGGTCAGTTCGAGGCCAAGGTTGGCCTTCTCGTCATATTTGCCGGCGGTGATCTGCTTGCGTGCAGTGGTCAGTTCGTTGGTCTCGCGGTTCTTCAGCAGGGTGGTCACGCCGATGACGTTTTGCGGTTTGACGTTGTAGCCATACTTCGGATCCGCCGCGACCATGCGCACCAGCTCTTCAGAGGCGGCGGTCATCACGTAGACCTCAATGCCGTTCTCCATCAGCTTGTTGTACAGCTCTTGCTGGCCGGTGAAGATCTTCGGCGGATTGACGTCGAGTTTCTTGACCACATCGCCTTCGTAATAAGTCGCTGGCACCGGCTTGCCCGAAGCCATCAGCTCATCGACGTAGCCTTTGAGTTCCTTGAGGGTGAAACCGGAGAACACCTGCGCCACCCACGGGTAGCAGACCATGTCGTCGACTTCGCAGAGGCGGTAGTAGTAACTGAACAGGCTTTCCTTGTGGTCGGCGGTGTCCTTGAACGGCATCAGTTTCAGGGAAGGGTCGAGTTTGTCGCGGGTGATCAGGCCCTTGTTTTCCATGAACGGCAGCAACGACTCTTCGAGATCGTAGCGGTAACTGGTGTTGTCCATGTCGAACACCGCGTAGTTACCTTTGTTGGCATTGGCGGCGATCATCGCATCCAGCGCTTTGGCCTGATCGGCCGGCCAGTGTTTCAGGTCGGTGGCGAACGCCTGAGTGGCCAGACCCATGCCCACAGCCAGTGCGACAGCCAGAAATTTCGGTGCGAACTTCATAAGCCTCTTCTCCCTGATTCAAAGAAATCGACGCTAACAAATATGTGTGACAGTACTCGTCTGTCAGCGACCGCCCGCGTCCCTGTTTGCGCCAGATGCATTGCCGAGAGCGACACGGGCTTATTCCAAAAACGACGGACGCCCTAAGATTTCGGTATTAAATCATTGCAAATCAAGCTGTTAGGCTTGCCGGTTCGCAGCAGCCCCGGAAGGCTGTTGGCACAGTCTTTCCTGGAGATCTCATGAATCTACCGTTGATTCTCAACCTGCTGGTGTTCCTCGCCCTGCTCTTCGGTCTGGCGCAAACCCGCCACACCACGTGGAGTCTGGCGAAAAAAGTCCTGCTCGCACTGGTGCTCGGCGTGGCGTTCGGCGTAGCTCTGCACACCGTTTACGGTGCCGGTAACCCGGTGCTGAAAGCCTCGATCGGCTGGTTCGATCTGGTCGGCAACGGCTACGTGCAGTTGCTGCAAATGATCGTCATCCCGCTGGTGTTCGCCTCGATCCTCAGCGCCGTGGCGCGTCTGCACAACGCCTCGTCGCTGGGCAAGATCAGCTTCCTGACCATCGGTACCCTGCTGTTCACCACCGCGATTGCGGCGCTGATCGGCATCGGCCTGACCAACCTGTTCGGCCTTACCGCTGAAGGTCTGGTCGCTGGCACTCAGGAAATGGCCCGTCTGCAAACCATTCAGACCGACTACGCCGGCAAGGTCGCCGACCTGAATGTGCCGCAACTGCTGCTGTCGTTCATCCCGCAAAACCCGTTTGCCGACCTGGCGCGGGCCAAGCCGACCTCGATCATCAGCGTGGTGATTTTCGCCGCGTTCCTCGGGGTCGCAGCGCTGCAACTGCTCAAGGATGACGTCGAGAAAGGTCAGAAAGTGATCAATGCCATCGACACCCTGCAAGCCTGGGTGATGCGTCTGGTGCGTCTGGTGATGAAACTGACCCCGTACGGCGTGCTGGCGCTGATGACCAAAGTCGTCGCCGGTTCCAACCTGCAAGACATCATCAAACTCGGCAGTTTCGTCGTAGTCTCGTACCTCGGTCTGGGCCTGATGTTTGTCGTGCACGGTTTGCTGGTATCGGCGGCCGGGATCAACCCGCTGCGTTTCTTCCGCAAGATCTGGCCGGTGCTGACGTTCGCGTTCACCAGCCGCTCCAGCGCGGCGAGCATTCCGCTGAGCATTGAAGCGCAGACCCGGCGTCTGGGGATTCCGCAATCGGTGGCGAGTTTTGCCGCATCGTTCGGTGCGACCATCGGCCAGAACGGTTGCGCGGGCTTGTACCCGGCGATGTTGGCGGTGATGGTTGCGCCGACCGTTGGCATCAACCCGCTGGATCCGCTGTGGATCGCGACGCTGGTGGCGATTGTAACGTTGAGTTCGGCGGGTGTGGCCGGTGTCGGTGGCGGCGCGACGTTCGCGGCGCTGATCGTGCTGCCGGCGATGGGCTTGCCGGTTTCGCTGGTGGCGTTGCTGATTTCGGTTGAGCCACTGATTGATATGGGGCGCACGGCGCTGAACGTGAGTGGTTCGATTACCGCTGGGGCGATTACCAGTCAGGTGATGCAGCAGACCGATAAAGAACTGCTGGATGCTGATGAGCATGCGGAGCTAGCTCAGGCCTGATTAGCGCCTGAAGGACCGCTATCGCTGGCAAGCCAGCTCCCACAATGTTTTGTGGTGAACACAGATTTTGTGAACACCTCAAGACCTGTGGGAGCTGGCTTGCCAGCGATGCTTTTAAGCCTTTTCCCAGACTTCGAAGTTGTATGCGGGTTTATCTTCAACCGCCGGGTTTTCAACGTTCGACACCAGTTTCCACTGGTTCAAATCAAACTCCGGAAACCACGCATCACCCTCCGGGCTCAACGCCACGCGAGTCAGATACAGACGATCCGCCTGCGCCAGCCCTTGCGCATACAACTGCGCACCACCGATCAGCATCAGCTCATCGACGCCCTGCTCCTTCGCCCATTCTTCGGCGCGAACCACGGCTGCTTCCAGCGACGGATAAACTTCCGCACCTTCGAGCACCAGATTGGCCTGACGGCTGACCACGATGTTCAAGCGTCCAGGCAATGGTCGGCCGAGCGAATCCCAGGTCTTGCGACCCATGATGATCGGCTTGCCCAAGGTCGTAGCCTTGAAGTATTTGAAGTCCCCCGGCAGGTGCCAGGGCATGCTGTTGTCGACGCCGATCACGCGGTTTTCACCGAGGGCTGCGATCAGGCTGAGGGGGAGTGATTTAGTCATGCTGGCGAGGATACCAGAGCCGCGCTTACCCCGATAAGCGCCACAGCGGTTATGCTCAGCGCTCAATTTAGCGACGGGACGCTGCGTGACTGAACTGACTCCACTGCAAAACCTCTGGCTCACCGAAACCGTGCGCCTGCGCGAAGAACACGCAGGCCCATTGGATGATCTGGAAGCCAATCGTCTGGCCCGCACCGCCGGCGGTGATCTGCCGAGCCGCATTCAGCGCCGGGCGCTCTGGCTGGCCGAGCGCGACGGGCTGACCAATGCTCTGAAACACTGGCTGCAAGGCGCGCGTCTGGCGTTGCTGCTGATGGCGCTGCTGGCCTGCGTCACCGGGGCGGGCATGGCATTTTCTGCGCTCGGCGACGGTACGCGAGCGGTAAACATTTTCTGGGCGCTGGGCACGTTGCTCGGGGTCAATCTGATCCTGCTGCTGAGCTGGGCATTCGGACTGCTATTCGCTGGCGAACACGCGGCAGCGCTTGGCAGATTGTGGCTATGGCTCAGCGAAAAATTTGCCCGGGACGCCAAAGCCGCGCAGTTGCCCCCTGCATTGCTGGTCTTGCTGCAACGCCACAAACTCAATCGCTGGGCGATTGGCTCACTGGTCAATGGCCTGTGGTTGCTGATCATGTTCAGCGCGCTAAGCATGCTGATATTGATGATGGCCACTCGGCAATATGACTTCATCTGGGAAAGCACGCTGCTGGGCGCTGACTTCTTCGCGGCACTGACTGATGCGTTGACGGTCGTTCCCCATGCGCTGGGCTGGAGTGCGCCGAGCGTGGACATGATCCGCGTGACACTGGATACCGATTACAACCGCGTTCTGGTTCGCCAGATGTGGGCGATATGGCTGGTCGGCGCGGTGCTGATCTACGGCGTGCTACCCCGTCTGCTGTTGATGCTGTTCTGCCGTTGGCGCTGGAAGCGTGGACGTGATCGATTGCGTCTGGACTTGAACCTGCCCGGCTACGCGCAACTGCGCGAACGTCTGATGCCAACCAGCGAACGCCTCGGCGTCAACGACCCGGAGCCGGCACAATTGCACCGCGTCGAAAGCGCCGTCGGCGAATTCGCCAGTGAAGGCGCATTGCTGGTGGCCATCGAACTTGACGAACAACGCCCATGGCCGCCCGCGCTGCCAAAGAATGTCAGCAACGCCGGCATCCTCGACAGCCGCGAATCACGCCACAAACTCCTCGAACAACTCAGCCGTTTTCCACCGGCACGTCTGGCGATTGCCTGCGACCCACGGCGCTCGCCGGATCGCGGCAGCCTCGCCTTGATCGCTGAACTAGCGCGCAGCGCGGGCGAGACTCGCGTCTGGCTGCTGCAAGCGCCACCGGGCGAAGCACTGGATGCCGAGCGCCTCGGCGACTGGCACACCGCGCTGCAACAGCTGGAACTGCCGTTTGCCGATTGCGCGCCGTTGAACTGGCTGGAGAGTGGCCATGACTGATGCCTGGAAAGCGCCGCTGAAACTCGCGGTGGTCGGCCACACCAACGTCGGCAAAACCTCGCTGCTACGCACGCTGACACGCGATGTCGGCTTCGGCGAAGTCTCCCATCGCCCGAGCACCACGCGGCATGTCGAAGGTGCGCGGTTGTCGGTGGACGGCGAGCCGTTACTCGACCTCTACGACACGCCTGGCCTGGAAGATGCGATCGCTCTGCTGGATTTTCTCGAACGACTGGAGCGGCCCGGCGAACGCCTCGATGGCCCGGCGCGGCTGGCGCGGTTTCTCGACGGCAGCGAAGCGCGCCAGCGTTTCGAGCAGGAGGCGAAAGTGCTACGGCAACTGCTCGCTTCCGACGCCGGTTTGTATGTGATCGACGCCCGCGAACCGGTGTTGGCCAAGTATCGCGATGAGCTGGAAGTACTCGCCAGTTGCGGCAAACCGCTGCTGCCGGTACTGAATTTTGTCAGCAGCGCCAACCATCGCGAGCCGGATTGGCGTGAGGCTTTGGCGCGGCTCGGACTGCATGCGCTTGTGCGTTTCGACAGTGTGGCGCCGCCGGAGGATGGCGAGCGACGGCTGTACGAAAGTCTCGCGTTGTTGCTGGAGAATGCTCGGCCACAATTGGAGCGGTTGATTGCCGATCAGCAGGCTCAGCGCCTTGCCCGTCAGCAAAGTGCGGCGCGATTGATTGCTGAATTGTTGATCGACTGCGCCGCGTGTCGGCGCAGTGTAGTCAGTGAAGCCGAGCAGGAACAGCAGGCGATCAGTGAACTGCGCAAAGCTGTGCGCCAGCGTGAGCAGAAGTGTGTTGAGGCGCTGCTCAAGCTGTATGCGTTCCGCCCGCAAGATGCGGCGGCGAGTGATTTGCCGTTGCTGGATGGACGTTGGGGCGATGATTTGTTCAACCCTGAGACCTTAAAGCAACTCGGCGTGCGCGTGGGTGGCGGCATTGCTGCCGGTGCGGCGGCGGGGGCTGGCGTGGATTTGCTGGTTGGCGGGATTACCCTCGGCGCTGCGGCGTTGGCTGGGGCGATTGCCGGTGGTGCGCTGCAGACGGCGCGTAGTTATGGCAGTCGCTTGCTGGGCAAGATCAAAGGGCAGCGTGAGCTGACGGTGGATGACGGGGTGTTGCGGCTGCTGGCGTTGCGTCAGCGGCAGTTGGTGTTGGCGCTGGATCAGCGTGGGCATGCGGCGATGGACAGCATTCAGGTGGCAACACCGCAGGACAAGACCTGGCGCGAGGGCAAGTTGCCGGAGGCATTGAGCAAGGCGCGGGCGCATCCGCAGTGGTCGTCGCTCAATCCGCAGGCGAAATTGAATCAAGCGGAAAGGCAGGAGCAGATTGAGGCGTTGGTGGGGAAGGTGCTTGAGCTGTAGACGCCGACCCTCACCCCAGCCCTCTCCCGGAGGGAGAGGGCTGGGGTGAGGGCGACAATCACACAGTAGACAACAATCTCGCTGCCTTACGCTTCAAAACCCCAAGATCCATCACCGGCACCGCCATCTCCTTGGCCAGCTCATCCCACTGGCGCATCCGCAGACTGACCGCACACAACGGATCCCGCGCAAACTCATCAGCCTCAGCCTCCGTCATCACCCCGCCCTGATACGCCAGCGTCCGCCGACTCGCCTCACTCAGCCGATCAAAATACCCCGGCTCACGCAACGTCAGATACCGCTTGGCCTGCACGTGATATTCCACCAGCCGCGCCATGCGCTCGCTGAACCCGGCCTCACGCAAATAGTCCGCACCCAGCCGTTCATGACTGACCACGCCATACCCGCCCATGTTTTCCGCGCCCTCGGCACACAGGTGGCCGATGTCATGGAAGAACGCCGCCAGCACCACTTCGTCATCGAAGCCTTCGGCCATCGCCAACTCAGCGGCCTGGGACATGTGCTCGATCTGCGACACCGGCTCGCCGATGTAATCGCTAGTGCCATAGCGTTCATACAAGCCGAACACCCGGGCGACGACTTGCTCGTGACCTGTCATCAATCTTCCTCCAGCAACTGCGCGATATTGCGCTCCGCCAACGCCGGGCCGACGCTCATGCCGACGCCGGTGTGCATCAGCGCCACACTCAACCCGGGTGCCGGGCGCAGGAACGAGAACGGCCCCGGCCCCCGGGAACCATAGACGCCCTGCCAGCGCTCGACCACTTGCACCTTGCAGCCCAGCGTCTGCTCGGCCAGTTCGAGCATCCAGTTGTCCACTTGCTCGGCGTTGAACGGGGAAGGATCGCTGCCGTAATGGTGCGAGTCGCCGATGATCAGTTCGCCGTACGGCGTCGGGCTGATCAGCAGGTGAATACCGTTGTCGTGCAGGTGCGGTTGCTCATGGAGGATTTGCGCCTGCACCGCCGCCGCTTCCGGCAGATCGGCGAAGGCGCCGTAATGCACGCAGCTGAGGCCGGTGAGCAAGGCGTGTTGCAGATTCAGTTCGGTCTGCGGTTTGGCGCGGAGCATTTGCAGGCGGCAGATTTGCGGGTCGAGTGCGGCAATCGGCTCGGCCAGCAAAGTCTGATAATCGTGGCCGGAGCAGACGATAATCTGCTTCGCCGTGAAGCTGCCGACGGTGCTGTGCAGACGCCCCGGTTCGACGTCGCGCACCAGCGTGGAGAAATGAAACTCCACACCAAGGTCGCGGCGCAGATAATCGATCAGTGCCGGAATCGCTTCGCGCGAATACAGCTGTTGATCGTCCATGCCGTGCAAAGCGGCACGGTGGTGGCTGAACTGACCGTGATACAGATCGCGCAAGGCAGCGCCGCGCAGCAACTGAATGTTGTAACCGTGTTCCACGGCGCGACCGTTGCAGAAGGCTTCGAGCAGATGTTCTTCGGCTTCAGTGCGGGCGAACAGATAGGAACCGTTGCGCTTGATTTGCAAACCGGCGAGCTGCGCCCAGCCACCCCATATTTCGCGACTGGCTTTGGCCAGCTCGAGCATTGGGCCCGGCGGTTGGCCGGTGACCAAGGCTTGGCCGAAGTTGCGCACCGAGGCGCCCAGCGGCGTGGCGGTGCGTTCGAAGACGGCGACCTTGAGACCGCGTTTGGCGGCGGCGTAGGCGTGGGACAGGCCCAGAATGCCGGCGCCGACGATCAGCAAGTCTTGTTGTTGTGTCATGAAGCTACCTCAATGATCGTTCCCACGCTCTGCGTGGGAATGCAGCCAAGGACGCTCTGCGTCCATAGTGACGCGGAGCGTCACGGGATTCATTCCCACGCGGAGCGTGGGAACGATCGGCAACGGTTACTTGGCGGCGACTTTCTCGGACTTGCCGTCATAGCGCTTGCGCCATTCAGTGAGGATCTCGTCGCGATTCTTCGACGCCCAGGCAAAGTCGTTCTTAATCAGGCGCTGCTCATAATCCGCCGGCAATTCAGTCTGCGGCTTGGCGATCCCCGGCTGCGCAAGAACAGCGAAGTTCTCCTTGTACAGATCCATCGCCTCAGCACTCGCCGAGAAGTCAGCCAGTTTCTTCGCGGCCTCTTCATGCGGCGTGCCTTTGATCACCGCAGTCGCTTCGATCTCCCAGCCCAGGCCTTCCTTCGGCAGGATGATGTCCAGCGGCGCGCCCTGACGCTTGAGCTGTACCGCCGGGTATTCAAAGGAAATACCAATCGGGAATTCCCCCGCCGCTGCCAGTTTGCAAGGCTTGGAACCGGAGTGAACGTACTGGCCGATGTTCTGGTGCAGACCGTCCATATAGGCCCAGCCCTGCTTCTCGCCGAAGGTTTGCAGCCAGGCGCTGACGTCGAGGAAACCGGTGCCGGACGACGCCGGGTTGGGCATGACGATCTTGCCCTTGTACTCAGGCTTGGTCAGGTCCTGCCAGCTCACGGGTTTAGTCAGGCCCTGCTTCTCGGCTTCGACGGTGTTGAAGCAAATGGTCGCGGCCCAGACGTCCATGCCCACCCACGCTGGCGGGTTGGCAGCGTCGCGGTAGTTCGCGCCGATCTTGCCGAGGTCCTTCGGCGCATAGCTTTGCAGCATGCCTTGCTGATCAAGGATCGCCAGACTCGAAGCCGCCAGCCCCCACACCGCGTCAGCCTGCGGACGGGCCTTTTCGGCGAGCAGTTTGGCGGTGATGATCCCGGTGGAATCACGCACCCATTTGATCTCGACGTCCGGGTTGGCCTTTTCGAAGGCTTCTTTGTAGGACTTCAGTTGCTCAGCCTCGAGGGCGGTGTACACCGTCAACTCGGTTTTTGCCGCGAAGGCATTCAGGCTGAAAGTAGCGAGCACAGCAGCGGCCAGGGCCATAGGCTTGAACATGATCGTTTTCCTGTAAGTGAGTTGAATCAGTGACCGGGCGCGGTTTGCCGCCAGGCTTGAGAACGGCGCAGCAAGCCGCGCGAAGCCCACGCCAGCAGCAAGGACACGCCCGCCGAGGTGAACAGAATCAGGGTCGACATCGCCGCCGCACCGCCGACGTTGCCGGCGTCATCCATGTTCAGCACCGCGACCGCCGCGAGGATGGTGTCGGGGCTGTAAAGGAAGATCGCCGCCGACACGGTGGTCATCGCCGAGACGAACAGGTAGCGCACGATGTCCAGCAGCGCCGGCAGGCAGATCGGCACAGTGACACGCAGGTAGTGGCGATACAGCGGCGCCTTCAGCGACAGCGCTGCGGCTTCGAACTCGGCATCGAGCTGGTGCAACGCGGTGGTCGCGGTCATTTGTGCGGTGGTCAGGTAGTGCGCGATGGTGCAGACGACCAACAGCGTCATCGTCCCGTAGAGCACATGCAGCGGGTTGCCCGTGAGGTTGAAGAAGAAAACGTAACCGAGACCGAGCACCAGCCCCGGCACCGCCATCGGCACAAAACTGAGCATGCGCAGGGCCAGATTGAGGCCGCGCTGGCTGCGGGTTTTCTCCATCAGATAGGCGCCGGTAAAAATCAGCACGCTGCCGATCAACGCCGTGCCCAAAGCCATCTTCAAACTGTTGCTGTAGGCCAGCCAGCCACCGCCAGCGGTTTCGTTGAACTGGTAATGGTTGAGTGACAGCGACAGGTTGTACGGCCAGAACTTCACCAGCGAGGAAAACACCGCCATGCCGAACACCAGAATCAACGCGGCGCTGATCAGCAAAACAATCGCCAGATAGCAGCCATCGCGCACTTTCGACGGTGCCGGTTTGAACACCTGTGCACGCCCGCTCATGGAATCGCCGTGTCGCCGACGCAACCACGCATCGACGCCGAAGCTGAACAGCGCCGGCAGCAACAGCACCATGCCAATCAACGCGCCGCGACCGAACTGCTGTTGGCCGACCACGGCTTTGTAAGCTTCCAGCGCCAGCACTTGATAGTCGCCACCGACCACCACCGGCACGCCGAAATCGGTGATGGTCAGGGTGAACACCAGACAGAACGCGGCAAACACCGCTTGGCGAGTGGCCGGCCAGGTGATGCTGCGGAAAGCCTTGGCGGGACTGGCGCCCATGCTCGACGCCGCATCGAACAAGCGCGCATCGGCCAGCGACAATGCCGAGAGCAGAATCATCAGCGCATGCGGGAAGGTGTAAATCACCTCACCCAGCACAATCCCCCAGAATCCATAGATGTTGTCCGAGAGCAGCCCGCGCAACATGCCTTGGTTGCCGAACAGATAGACCAGCGCAATCCCCGGCAGCATCGACGGCGCCATCAGCGGCAGCAGGGAAATCCCGCGCCAGATGCCTTTCGCCGGAATCAGCGTGCGTTGCAGCGCGTAGGCAAACAGGTAGGCCAGCGGTACGACGATGGCCGCGACGCTGAGGGAAACTTTCAGGCTGTTGCCGAGCAGCCAGTGGAAATTCTCGCTGCTCACCAACTCCTTCGCCGCGAGCCAGCCACCACCCTGCCCGGCTTCACTGCTGAAGCCGCGCCAGAAGATCGCCAGCAACGGCAGCAACACCGCGACGCCGAGCAACAGCAACAAGACAACTTTGCCGCCGACGACAAAAATGCGGTCGCCGATCTCGGCTTTCGAAGTCTGGCGCACCTGCTTGTGCGGTAGCGGCAGCGCGAGATTGCTGTTCATCAGGCAAACACCTGCAGGCTGCGCGGCGGCAAGGCGACCATGATTTGCTGGGCGCCGAGGCGCGGCATGGCTTCCGGGGCGAGTTCGGCGAGCAAGGCGTGGCCGGGCAACTGATCGAGTTCGAAGCTCATGCGGCAGCGGTTGCCGAGGAAGGTGATCTCGCGGACTTTGGCCGGGAACAGGTTTTCCTCATGCACCAGCGGATTGACGTTGATCGCTTCCGGGCGGCAGAACAGTCGGCCCGAGGCGCCGCTCACACTGCCATCCGCCAGACGCACATCCATCCCGCCAACCCTGGCGTGGCTGGCGCTGCTGCGCTGGAACGGCAGCCAGTTACCCTGGCCGACAAACTCGGCCACGAACGGCGTGGCCGGGCGGTTGTAGATTTCCTGCGGCGTGGCGTACTGCTCGACGCGGCCGTTGTTCATCACGGCGATGCGGTCGGCCATCAGCATGGCTTCGTCCTGATTGTGCGTGACCATCAGCGTGGTGATGCCGAGGTTGCGTTGCAGTTGGCGCAGCTCGGTGCACAGATGCTCGCGGACGCGGGCGTCGAGGGCGGACATCGGTTCGTCGAGCAACAGCAGCGACGGTGCCGGCGCCAGAGCGCGGGCCAGCGCGACGCGTTGCTGCTGGCCGCCGGACAATTGGCCGGGGTACTTTTTCTCGCTGCCGGTGAGGCCGACCAGTTCGAGCATCTGGCCGACGCGCTGGCGCACTTCGTCGCGCCCGCTGCCAGCAAGGCCGTAGGCAATATTCGCCTCGACGGTCAGATTGGGGAACAGTGCGTAGGACTGGAACAGAATCCCGTAGTCGCGGGCTTGCGGGGCGAGGTGCGAGACATCGCGATCGCCGAGGTACAACTCGCCGCTGTCCTGCTTTTCCAGACCGGCGATGCAACGCAGCAACGTGGTCTTGCCGCAGCCCGACGGGCCGAGCAGGCACACCAACTCACCGGCGGCGACGTCGAGGGACACATTATCCAGCGCGGTGAAAGCGCCGAAGCGTTTCTGTACGCCGCGCACTTTCATCGGCGCACCGGGGTTGGTCAGGGCAGTTGCGATGGCAGGATTCATGGACAGACCTCATCAAGCAGATGAGGCCAATCCTAGAGTTGTAATGCGTCCGTCATGTGGCAGTGAGGCAAAAACTGGTGATAGTGGTATTCGGGGATTTTGGTTCACTACCGATCGTTCCCACGCTCTGCGTGGGAATGCCTCATCGGACGCTCCGCGTTCGGCTCTTGGGACGCAGAGCGTCCCGGGCTGCATTCCCACGCTGAGCGTGGGAACGATCATTACGCAGGGGACATTTCCTGCGCCAACCCAAGAAACGCCGCCGGCAACCGCGCGCCCTTGCGCTCTTTCAGGCAATAGAGATATTCGGGAATTTGCGGCGCATTTTCGATCGTCAGCACGCGCAACTGCGGGTCATGCGGCACTTCCTGGCGGGCAATGATACTGATGCCGATATTGCGCAACACCGCCTCACGGATAGACTCACGACTACCAATCTCCAGCAACGGCCCGAAGCTCACCCCGGCACTCGCGAGCAACTCTTCCGTCAGCCGCCGTGTGGTTGAACCGGATTCACGCATCAACAACGTATGCCCGGCCAGCGCACTCAACGCCACATGCTCCTGCGCCGCCAGCGGATGATTGCGATGCACCGCCAGCACCAGCGGATCAGTGCCCAACACCCGACGAATCAACCGCGCGTCATCGAGCAATTGCGACGACGCGGCGATGTCCACGCGGTAATCCTCCAGCGCTTCCAGCACTTGCTGCGAGTTGCCGATTTCCACCGACACTTCCACTTGCGGCAAGCGCTCGCGAAAGGTCTTCACCAGATCGAGGATGTAATACGGCGCCGTCGCCGCGATGCGCAAAGTGCCCTGCACCTGACCGCTGTTGCGCAGGAAGAACTCGATGTCGGCCTCCTGCTGCAACAGTGTTTTGACCATCGGCAGCAACCGCGCGCCTTCATCACTGACACTCAGGCGCCGGCCGCCACGGTAGAACAGCTCCACCGAATACTGACTTTCCAGATTGCGGATCTGCGTGGTCACGGTCGGTTGGCTGAGGCCGAGTTTTTTCGCCGCCAGCGTGATGCTGCCCAGGCGAGCGACCATGTAAAACGCTTTCAGCTCGGCACTCAGCACAACCCTTCCTCATCTATTTGCGCAGCAGGCGCAAACCGTTGAACACCACCAACAGGCTCACACCCATGTCGGCGAACACCGCCATCCACATGGTGGCGACTCCGGCGAAGGTTACCCCAAGAAAGATAGCTTTGATCACCAGTGCCAACGCGATGTTCTGTTTCAGGATGCTCGCGGTATTGCGCGACAGGCTGATGAATGCCGGAATCTTGCGCAGATCGTCGTCCATCAGGGCGACATCGGCGGTTTCAATCGCGGTGTCGGTACCGGCCGCGGCCATGGCAAAACCAATCTCGGCGCGGGCCAGTGCCGGCGCGTCATTGATGCCGTCGCCGACCATGCCGACTCGGCGGCCCTGTGCATAAAGCTCTTCGATGGCTTGCAGTTTGTCGGTCGGCAGCAAGTCGCCACGGGCCTCGTCGATGCCGACCTGCGCGGCAATCGCCTGGGCGGTGTGGACATTGTCGCCGGTGAGCATCAGGGTTTTCACCCCGAGTTCGTGGAGCTGACGGATTGCTTCGCGACTGGTTTCCTTGACGGTATCCGCCACCGCGAACAGTGCCAGCGGGCCGGAATTGTCGAGCAGCAGCACCACGGATTTGCCCTGTTTCTCCAGCGCGAAGAGTTTTTCTTCCAGTGCCGGCGAGCACAGGCCCAACTCTTCGACCAAGCGATGGTTGCCCAAGTGGTAGGTCTGGCCGTTGATCTCGCCTTTGACGCCACGCCCGCCCAACGCTTCGAAGTTATCCACAATCAGCGCTGCGAAGTTTTTATCCACAGCGGCATTGGCGATGGCCAGCGACACCGGGTGATCGGAGCGACCGGCCAACGCCGCGGCGATGGCCGGCGCCGTGGCATCGGCAGTTGGATCGAGGGACAGGTAATCGGTCTGCACCGGTTTGCCGTGGGTAATCGTCCCGGTTTTATCCAGCGCCAGATAATCGAGCTTGAAACCGCCCTCCAGGTACACGCCGCCCTTGACCAGAATGCCTTTGCGCGCCGCTGCCGCGAGGCCGCTGACGATGGTCACCGGGGTGGAAATCACCAGTGCACATGGGCACGCGACCACCAGCAACACCAGCGCGCGGTAGATCCAGTCGAACCACACGGCGCCCATGAACAGCGGCGGAATGATCGCCACGGCCAAGGCAAAGACGAACACCACGGGCGTGTAGATTTTCGAAAATTGATCGACGAAGCGCTGGGTCGGTGCGCGCGCACCTTGGGCCTGTTCGACGGCGTGAATGATGCGCGCCAGAGTCGAATTGTTCGCCGCTGCGGTCACCGTGTATTCCAGCGAACCGGCCTGGTTGATGGTGCCGGCGAAAACTTTGTCGCCGACGGTCTTCTCCACCGGCAGGCTTTCCCCGGTGATCGGTGCCTGGTCGATGGTCGAACTGCCGCTGACCACTTCGCCGTCCAGCGCGATGCGCTCGCCGGGTTTCACTCGCACGCGGGCGCCGAGTTCGACGCTTTTCACATCCTGCTCAAGCCAAGTGCCGTCAGCCTGCAACACCGTGGCTTGCTCCGGCGTCATCTGCATCAGACCACTGATCGCGTTGCGCGCACGGTCCAGCGAGCGCGCTTCGATCAACTCGGCGACGGTGAACAGGAACATCACCATCGCCGCTTCCGGCCACTGGCCGATGAGGATCGCACCGGTCACGGCGATGCTCATCAGTGCGTTGATGTTGAGGTTGCGGTTTTTCAGGGCGATCCAGCCCTTTTTATAGGTGGTCAGGCCACCGCTGAGGATCGACACCAGCGCGATGATCGCCACCACCCAGGTTGGTGCGGCGTTGGTGAAGTGGATGACTTCGGCGGCAAGCGCGCCGACACCGGACAACGCCAGCGGCCACCAGTGTTTTTTCACTGGCGCCGGGGCTGGCGCTTCGACGCCCGCCTCCAACGGCTCGGCGTGCATGCCGAGGGATTTGATCGCCTCGGTGATGGGCTCGGTGCCCGGCAGATTGTGAGTCACGCCGAGCACACGGTTGATCAGGTTGAATTCCAGTTGCTGCACACCGGCGAGTTTGCCGAGCTTGTTCTGAATCAGCGTCTGCTCGGTCGGGCAGTCCATCGCCTCGATGCGGAAACTGCTCAGTCGCGCATCGGCGCTGGTTTTCTCGCTCAGTTGCACCAACGCAGGCGCGGCAGCTGTCGACGAGCAGCAGGAATCTTCGTGCGCATGAACCGGTGCCGGGGCTGCAACTTTCGACCCGCAGCAAGAATCGCCGCCCTGTGAATGCTTATGCACAGGCTGCAATTTATGACTGTGATCGTGACCGTCGCCGGGCTTGTGGGTGTGCTGGGAATCGCTCATTGGTCGCGTCCATGAAGGTGCCTGTTGCCAAGTAAAGACCCTGTAGCCACTATAGGGTCAAGCACCCTTTTGGAGATTGCCGTCATGAAGATCGGAGAACTGGCCAAACTCACCGACTGCGCCGTGGAAACCATCCGCTACTACGAGCGCGAAAACCTGCTGCCGGAACCGGCTCGCAGCGACGGCAACTACCGCGTCTACACCCAGGCCCACGCCGAACGCCTGACCTTCATCCGCAACTGCCGCACCCTCGACATGACCCTCGAAGAAATCCGCAGCCTGCTCGCCTTGCGCGACAGTCCGCAAGACCAGTGCGAAAGCGTCAATGCGCTGATCGACGAGCATATCCAGCATGTGAAGGCGCGGATTGATGGGTTGCTGGCGTTGCAGACGCAACTGCTCGACCTGCGCCAACGTTGTGGAGAAGGGCCGATGGCCGATCAATGCGGGATTTTGCAGCGGCTGGAAGTGAGTGGCGGGGTTGTCGCGACGGAAGTTGAACACTCCCACGTAGGCCGCAGCCACGGCCACTGACGTTGGCGCTCGTTCCCATGCTCCGCGTGGGAATGCCGCCATGGACGCTCCGCGTCCTAAGTGACGCGGAGCGTCACGGGATTCATTCCCACGCAGAGCGTGGGAACGATCCTGCTGACTAGACCGCCATTGGCGCGGTCATCGGCGCGTGATGCTCATAGCCTTCCAGCGAGAAATCGCTCGGCTCGACCAGCTCCAGCCACTCCGGCTGATAAACACCGGTCTTGGCAAACTCCGGCACACGATCCGAAATTTTCAGCTTCGGCATGGCGAACGGCTCGCGCTTGAGCTGTTCGTTGAGCATGTCCAGGTGATTCTCGTAGACGTGCGCATCACCGATGAAATAGGTGAACCAGCGCGGCGTGTAGCCGGTCAGGCGACCGATCAGGCTCAGCAACGCAGCGCCTTCGGTGAGGTTGAACGGCGTGCCCAGACCCAGATCGTTGGAGCGGATGTAGAGGGTCAGGGAAATTTCCTTGGTCTCGACATTCGGATGGAACTGGTACAGCAGGTGGCACGGCGGCAGGGCCATTTCATCCAGCTGAGCAACGTTCCAGCCGTGGAACAGAATACGGCGGCTACCCGGATCGTTGATGATCGTATCGACGCACTGGCGCACCTGGTCGATGGCTTTGTACAGCACCACGTAGGCCTGGCCGTCTTCTTCGCCCTGAGCAATCTGCTTGTAGCCGTTGCTCAGCGTTTGTTCGATGGCGGCGGTGTTGCTCAGCGGGATCTGCTTGTACGCCGGCCACTTGCGCCATTGCACGCCGTAGATTTCGCCGAGGTCGTCGTCGCCCTGGCGGAACGGGTTGGCCAGCCACTGCGCGTTTTCGTTGGCGTTCTGGTCCCAGACCTTGCAGCCCAGCGCCCGGAATTCAGCGGCGTTGTTCACGCCACGCAAAAATCCGCACATCTCGCCGATGGCCGATTTGAAGGCCATTTTGCGCGTGGTGATCGCCGGAAAACCTTCCTGCAGATCGAAACGCAGCATCGCACCCGGGAAGCTGATGGTGTTGATACCGGTGCGGTTGGCCTGTTTGGTGCCGTTCTGAATGACGTGCGAGACCAGTTCGAGATATTGCTTCATGAGTTACCTGTGTCCTTTGAGCCCCGGCGTCGCGCGCCGGGGTTCGTAGTTTAAGCCGTCGGTGCGAGCGGTGCTGCCGGCGCGCGACGATAGGCCAGCCAGATCAGGAACAGCCCGCCAACGATCATCGGCACGCAGAGCACCTGGCCCATGGTCAGCCAGTTCCAGGCCAAGTAGCCCAGTTGCGCATCCGGCACGCGGACGAACTCGACGATGAAACGGAAGATGCCGTAGAACAGCGCGAACATGCCGGAAACGGCCATGGTCGGACGCGGTTTGCGCGAGAAAATCCACAGGATCAGGAACAGCGCCACGCCTTCCAGCGCGAACTGATACAGCTGCGACGGGTGACGCGGCAGTTGCGCCGGATCGCTGAACGGCGGGAAGACCATCGCCCACGGCACGTCGGTGGCTTTACCCCACAACTCGGCGTTGATGAAGTTACCGATGCGCCCAGCACCCAGTCCGATCGGCACCATTGGTGCGACGAAGTCCATCAACTGGAAGAACGACTTGCCGTTACGCTTGCCGAACCACAAGGCTGCGAGCATTACGCCAATGAACCCGCCGTGGAACGACATGCCGCCCTTCCACACTTCGAAAATCAGCGTCGGGTTGGCCAGGTAGGCACTCAGATCGTAGAACAGCACGTAACCCAGACGTCCGCCGACGATCACGCCCATCGACATCCAGAAGACCATGTCGGAGAGTTTCTCCTTGGTCCAGGTCGGGTCGAAACGGTTGAGCCGGCGCGACGCCAGCAGCCACGCACCGCCGATGCCGATCAGGTACATCAGACCGTACCAGTGGATTTTCAGCGGACCGATGGCCAGGGCCACCGGGTCGATCTGCGGGTAAGGCAGCATTGCGACTCCTCGTTAGAGTTGAAACCAAAATTCCCGGGCGACGCTGCCACCTCAGGATTAAGCCAGGATTGCGACGCGGTTAAAGCAGGAAGCTCAGACCCACGCTGAACAGCAAAGCGGCGAACAGCCGTTTCAGCAAGCGCGGCGACAATCTGTGCGCCAAACGCGCGCCGATGCGGGCGAAGACCATGCTGGTCAGGGCGATGCCCAGCAGCGCCGGTAAATAAACAAAACCGAGACTATGCGGTGGCAACAACGGATCGTGCCACCCCAGAATCATGAAACTTAATGCACTGACAAGGGCGATCGGCAGACCGCAGGCCGATGAGGTTGCCACGGCTTGCTGCATCGGCACGCTGCGCCAGGTCAGGAACGGCACGGTCAGCGAACCGCCGCCCACGCCAAAAATCGCCGAGGCCCAACCGATCACACTGCCGGCCACGGTCAGACCGAGTTTACCCGGCACCGTTCGGCTGGCCTTGGGTTTAATGTCCAGCGCCAGTTGCACCGAGATGATCAAGGCAAACACGCCGATGATCTTTTGCAGGTGCGGCCCGGAAATCGCTTCCGCAGTCAGCGCGCCGAAACCTGCACCGAGCAGAATGCCGACGGCCATCCACATGAAGATCGGCCAGCGCACTGCGCCTCGACGGTGATGCTCACGCACGGCGTTGACCGAGGTGAAGATGATCGTCGCCAGCGACGTCCCGACCGCCAGATGGGTGAGGATCGACTGATCAAAGCCCTGCAAGGTGAAACTGAACACCAGCACCGGCACGATGATGATCCCGCCGCCAACCCCGAACAGCCCGGCCAGCACGCCCGCACAGGCGCCCAGCGCCAGATAGAGCAGAAATTCCATGACCGTCTCCCCAGACCGCATCCGCAAAACCGGAGCGGCATGGTAACGGATGCACACCCTTTGGCTCCACTGGCGATGGATGCACGGACGCCGGATGCGTAGAGTGAGCAAAACACACACAAGGACCACCTTATGTGCCTGATTGTTTTCGCCTGGCGCCCGGGCCATGCCCAGCCGCTGATCGTCGCGGCCAACCGTGACGAGTTCTACGCCCGGCCAAGCCTGCCACTGGCGCCATGGCCAGAAGCGCCGCATGTGCATGCCGGACGTGATCTTGAGGCCGGCGGGAGTTGGCTGGGGATTGGCGCCAACGGACGCTTTGCCGCGCTGACCAATATCCGCGATCCGCATCAACCGCCAGCGCGCAAGTCACGGGGTGAGTTGGTGGCGCGATTTCTCACCGACGATGCGTCGATTGATGATTATTTGAGCGATGTGGTCGGACGTGCGCCGGAATATGCCGGGTTTAATCTGCTGCTCGGCAACAGCCATGAGCTGTGGCACTTCAATGCGCGGATGTCGGAACCAGTAATGCTGGAGCCAGGTGTTTACGGACTGTCGAATGCCGGGCTGGATACGCCGTGGCCGAAGTTGCTCAAGGCCAAGGCTGCGTTGAGTGCAGTGCTGGATGATCCGCAGCCTGAGCGCTTGATGGAGCTGCTGGGCGATGCGCAGACCGCGCCGTTTGCCGAGTTGCCGGATACTGGGGTGGGTCTGGCGACGGAGTCATTGTTATCGAGCGTGTTTATCGCCAGCCAGAGTTACGGGACGCGGGCGAGTACGGCGTTGATTGTGCAGGCGGATGGGGCGCGGCGGATGGTGGAGCGGAGTTTTGGGCCGTATGGCGGGCATTTGGGTGAAGTGGAAATAACAGCTTAAAAGCCAACCCTCACCCCAGCCCTCTCCCAAAGGGAGAGGGGGCCGACCGAGGTGTCTTGAGCCATGCATCGACCTGAAAGACCGAGTTGATTATGGATTCAACACGCACTTTCAAGTCGGTTTGAATCGATTATGGATCCAGCAAAGCACTTTCAGGTCGGCGGAGTTCTGCAGCATCCCCCAATCAGTCCCCTCTCCCCCCGGGAGAGGGTTAGGGTGAGGGGCTTTTGATCTTCAGAGGGCCTTGACCACCGCCGGCGGATGCATCTTCGACAACCCAAGGTTCTTCAGCGCCAATTGCAGCGAGCTGTGGATAACTTGCGGATTGTCGATGGTCATCAGCTCCGCCAGCAATTCCTGAGCCTTGCTCAGATTGACCTGACGCAGCATCCACTTCACCTTCGGCAAGTTGGTGGCGTTCATCGACAAACTGTCAAAACCCATCGCCATCAACAGCACTGCCGCCGCCGGATCACCGGCCATTTCGCCGCAGATACTCACCGGTTTACCTTCGGCATGGGCATCGCGTACCACGGTTTGCAGGGCTTGCAGCACCGCCGGATGCAGGTAGTCGTAGAGATCGGCCACACGCGGGTTGTTACGGTCGACCGCCAGCAAATACTGGGTCAAGTCGTTGGAACCGACGGACAGGAAGTCGACCATCCGCGCCAGCTCCTTGGTCTGGTACACCGCTGCCGGGATCTCGATCATCACGCCGATCGGCGGCATCGGCACGTCGGTGCCTTCGTCGCGCACTTCACCCCAGGCCCGGTGGATCAGGTGCAGGGCTTCTTCGAGTTCGTGGGTGCCGGAGATCATCGGCAGCAGAATCCGCAGGTTGTTCAGGCCTTCGCTGGCCTTGAGCATCGCGCGGGTCTGCACCAGGAAGATTTCAGGGTGGTCGAGAGTCACACGAATGCCGCGCCAGCCGAGGAACGGGTTGTCTTCCTTGATCGGGAAGTACGACAGCGACTTGTCACCGCCGATGTCGAGGCTGCGCATGGTCACCGGTTGCGGGTGGAACGCGGCGAGTTGCTCGCGGTAGATCGCCAGTTGTTCCTTCTCGCTCGGGAAGCGCTGGTTGATCATGAACGGCACTTCGGTGCGGTACAGGCCGACACCTTCGGCGCCACGCTTCTGCGCCCGCGCCACATCGGCCAGCAGGCCGGTGTTGACCCACAGCGGCATGCGGTGGCCATCGAGGGTCACGCACGGTAGGTCGCGCAGGGTGTCGAGGCCCAGCGCCAGTTGTTTCTCTTCTTCGACGACTTCGGCGAACTGCTTGCGCAGCACTTCGCTCGGGTTGGTGTAGACCTCGCCGCGTGTGCCATCGACGATCATTTCGATGCCGTCGACCTTGGCGTACGGCAGGTCGACCAGACCCATCACCGTCGGAATGCCCATGGCACGGGCGAGAATCGCGACGTGCGAGTTACCCGAGCCGAGTACCGAAACCAGACCGACCAGCGTGCCTTCCGGCACCTCGCCGAGCATCGCCGGCGTCAGCTCTTCGCTGACCAGAATGGTTTTTTCCGGATAGACCAGGTTCTGCTGGCGCTCTTCCTGCAAGTAGGCGAGCAGGCGGCGACCGAGGTCTTTGACGTCCGACGCACGCTCACGCAGGTAGGCGTCGTCCATCAGTTCGAAACGGTTGACGTGCTCAGTGACCACCTGACGCAGCGCGCCCTGCGCCCACTGGCCAGTCTTGATCACGGTGGTGATTTCGCTGCCCAGCGAGGCATCGTCGAGCATCATCAGGTAGACGTCGAACAGTGCGCGCTCTTCCGGGCGCAGTTGGGTCGCGAGTTTGGCGGACAACGCGCGCATGTCGGCGCGCACGCCTTCGATGGCGGTCTTGAACAGCGCCAGTTCGGCATTGATGTCGGTGATGGTCTTGTCTGGCACCACGTCGAGATCGGCCGGCGGCAGCATGACCACCGCAGTACCGACTGCGGCCCCCGGCGAACCCGGCACGCCGACGAACTTGGCTTCCTGAATGCCTTTGCCCTGACGGCCCAGACCACGGATCGAACCGGTGGCTTCGGCGTGGGCGATAACGCCTGCAAGCTGTGCGCTCATGGTCACGAGGAAGGCTTCTTCACCTTCGTCGAACTGGCGGCGTTCTTTTTGTTGGATAACCAACACGCCGACGACGCGGCGGTGGTGAATGATCGGTGCACCGAGGAACGAGGCGTAACGTTCTTCACCGGTTTCGGCGAAGTAACGGTAGCGCGGGTGATCCGCAGCGTTTTCGAGGTTCAGGGGTTCTTCACGCGTGCCGACCAGACCGACCAGACCTTCGTTGGGTGCCATGCTGACCTTGCCGATCGAGCGCTTGTTCAAGCCCTCGGTGGCCATCAGGACGAAGCGGTTGGTCTCGGGATCAAGCAGGTAGACCGAGCAGACCTGGCTGCCCATGGCCTCTTTGACGCGCAACACAATAATCCCCAACGCCGCCTTGAGATCCTTGGCGGAGTTAACTTCCTGGACGATCTTGCGCAGCGTATTGAGCATGGCTCGGGGTCGAACTCCGTCGTCAGTCGCGCGCTAAAAGGCGCGGGGCAAGCTCTTTGAGGGCGCGGCGATACACCTCGCGCTTGAATGTCACCACCTGGCCCAACGGATACCAATAGCTGACCCAGCGCCAGCCATCGAACTCCGGTTTACCGGTCAAATCCATCCGCACCCGCTGCTCGTTGGAGATCAGGCGCAGGAGAAACCATTTCTGTTTCTGGCCGATGCACAGCGGTTGGCTGTGCGTACGCACCAGACGTTGCGGCAAACGATAGCGCAACCAGCCCCGGGTACAGGCCAGTATTTCAACATCTTCACGTTCCAGGCCAACTTCTTCGTTCAGCTCGCGGTACAAGGCGTCTTCCGGCGTCTCTTCAGGGTTGATTCCCCCTTGCGGAAACTGCCAGGCATCTTGATTGATACGGCGAGCCCATAGCACCTGGCCGGCGTCATTCGTCAGAATGATCCCGACATTGGGGCGGAAACCATCGGGGTCGATCACGGCAACAACCTCGCAAACGCATGTCGCCGCATTGTTCCACAAAGGTTGATAAGGCGGCAACGAGGCTTCCTACCTTATGTGCACTCTTGTGAAAAGACCGTATTCTTGTCGCCTTTTTACTGACTTTTCAGCGGGTAACTGCAATGCGCCTGGCTCTATTCGATTTGGACAACACCCTTCTGGGCGGCGACAGCGATCACGCCTGGGGCGACTATCTGTGTGAACGCGGCTTCCTCGACCCGATTGCGTACAAGGCTCGCAACGACGAGTTTTATCAGGATTACCTGGCCGGCAAACTGGATAACGCCGCGTACCTGAACTTCTGCCTGGAGATCCTCGGCCGCACCGAAATGGCCGTGCTTGAGCAATGGCACAACGATTACATGCGCGACTGCATTGAGCCGATCGTATTGCCGAAGGCGCTGGAACTGCTGAAAAAACACCGGGACGCCGGCGACAAACTGGTGATCATCACCGCGACCAACCGCTTCGTCACCGCGCCGATTGCTGTGCGCCTGGGCGTTGAAACCCTGATCGCAACCGAGTGTGAAATGGTTGATGGCCGTTATAGCGGGCGCAGCACCGACATTCCGTGCTTTCGCGAGGGCAAGGTGACGCGGCTGAATCGTTGGCTGGAAGAGACCGGATATTCTCTGGATGACAGCTATTTCTATAGCGATTCGATGAATGATTTGCCGTTGCTGGAGCAGGTGGCGAATCCGGTCGCGGTGGATCCGGATCCGAATCTGCGGGCCGAGGCGGAAAAGCGTGGCTGGCCGGTCATTACTCTGCGCGACTGAAATCGCTATCGCGAGCAGGCTCACTCCTACAGGGGAACGCATCCCCATGTAGGAGTGAGCCTGCTCGCGATTGGGTCTACGCGGTCTCAAGCCTTAAACAGGCTTGGCCCCCATCAACCCCGCAATGGCAAGAAACCCGACGCCGCTGACAATCGCCAGGGCCAGATTGAATTTCCAGTTGCCAACCCCCGTTGTCCACAGCCGATTAAGCCGCACCAGCAGCCAGACCGCACTGAACGTGGCCACGGCATAAATCACGCTGGACCCCAAAATCCACAACTGCCCCAATGGCCAGCCAATCAGGTGCACCAGCCACCAGCCGGTGAAAGGCATGCTGAGCATACCGATCAGCATCAAACACCAGATAAACAGCCAGGGACGCTGCATCGTGCTGGCCGGCCCTTCGCTGCGATTACGCCAGGTCAGGGCGGCAAGCCCCAGCCCGCTCGCGAGTATGACCACGGTCGCCGCGACGTGAAGGACTTTCAGGGTGGTCAGGGTTTCCATGTATTTCTCTTCCTTGGGCCATGCCCATCAGCGTAGCCGCTCAGCCAAGAAACAGCTGATAGGCCGGGTTTTCGCTTTCATCCCAGTACGGGTAACCGATTTCCTCAAGCGCCGCCGGCACCAGATGACGCTCGTCGTGCGGTACTTGCAGACCGGCGACCACGCGACCATCGGCAGCGCCGTGGTTGCGGTAGTGGAACATCGAGATGTTCCAGCGCCCACCGAGCTTATTGAGGAAATTGAACAGCGCGCCCGGACGCTCCGGGAACTCGAAGCGGAACACCACTTCATCAATCACGTGCGCCGCGTGGCCGCCGACCATGTGGCGGATGTGCAGCTTGGCCAGTTCGTTGTCGGTCAGGTCGAGCACCGGGAAACCCTGCTCGGTCAGGCTCGCCAGCAATGCGCTGCGCGGGTCGTTTTCCGGGTGGGTCTGCACACCAACGAAGATGTGCGCTTCGCTACCGGTGTTATAGCGATAGTTGAATTCAGTGATCTGGCGCTTGCCGATCGCTTCGCAGAACGCCTTGAAGCTGCCGGCCTTCTCGGGGATGGTCACGGCGATTATCGCTTCGCGGCCTTCACCCAGCTCGGCGCGTTCGGCGACGTGGCGCAAGCGATCGAAGTTGACGTTGGCGCCGGAGTCGATGGCCACGAAGGTCTGGCCGCTGACGCCACGCAACTCGACGTATTTCTTGATCCCGGCCACGCCCAATGCGCCGGCAGGTTCGGTGATCGAGCGGGTATCGTCGTAGATATCCTTGATAGCCGCACAGATCTCGTCAGTGCTGACGGTGATCACTTCATCGACGTAGTCTTTGCAGATGTCGAAGGTGTGCTGGCCGATCTGCGCCACCGCCACGCCGTCGGCGAAGATGCCCACGGTCGGCAGCACCACACGCTCACCGGCGGCCATCGCCGCTTGCAGGCAGTTGGAGTCGTCCGGCTCGACACCGATGACTTTGATGTCCGGGCGCAGGTATTTCACGTAGGCAGCGATGCCGGCGATCAGGCCGCCGCCGCCGACCGGAACGAAAATCGCGTCCAGTGGCTGCGGGTGCTGGCGCAGAATTTCCATCGCCACGGTGCCCTGCCCGGCAATGGTGTGCGGATCATCGTACGGGTGGATGTAGACGTAGCCTTTTTCATCGACCAGTTTCAGCGAGTACGCCAGAGCTTCCGGGAAAGAGTCACCGTGCAGCACTACTTTGCCGCCACGCGAGCGCACGCCTTCGACTTTGATCTCGGGGGTGGTCTTGGGCATGACGATGGTGGCTTTGACGCCCAGCACTTTCGCCGCCAGGGCCAGACCTTGCGCATGGTTGCCCGCCGACGCAGTGACCACGCCACGGGCACGCTCTTCGTCAGTCAGCTGGGTGAGTTTGTTGTAGGCGCCGCGAATCTTGAACGAGAACACTGGCTGCAAGTCTTCGCGCTTGAGCCAGATGTCATTGCCCAGCCGCTCGGAGAGCTGGCGAGCGTTCTGCAACGGGGTTTCTACGGCAACGTCATAAACGCGCGAGGTGAGGATCTTTTTGACGTACTGTTCGAGCATCGGAAAGCATCACTGGCGATTGGGCGGGACCAACGAGTCTAACCCGGCTTTCAGCCGGACGACCACACGAATCCAGAGGTTTTAGCCTCGCTTGCGGCTATAATGCCGGCCTTTCCGTTCTCACCTTGCCCGCTTCCGGAGCCCGCATGACCCAGGATCAACTCAAACAGGCAGTGGCTCAGGCCGCCGTCGACTTCATCCTTCCGAAACTCGACGACAAGAGCATCGTCGGGGTCGGCACCGGCTCCACCGCCAACTGCTTCATCGACGCCCTGGCCCAGCACAAGGGCGCCTTCGATGGCGCGGTGGCCAGTTCCGAAGCCACTGCCGCGCGCCTCAAGGGTCACGGGATTCCGGTGTATGAGCTGAACACCGTCAGCGACCTGGAGTTCTACGTCGACGGCGCCGATGAAAGCGACGCGCACCTGAACCTGATCAAGGGCGGCGGCGCAGCGCTGACCCGCGAGAAGATCGTTGCAGCCGTGGCCAAGACCTTCATCTGCATCGCCGACGCCAGCAAACTGGTGCCGGTGCTGGGCGAGTTCCCGCTGCCGGTCGAAGTGATCCCGATGGCCCGCAGCCACGTCGCGCGCCAATTGGTGAAACTGGGCGGCGACCCGGTGTACCGCGAAGGCGTTTTGACCGATAACGGCAACATCATTCTGGATGTGTTCAACCTGCAGATCACCAACCCGGTGGAGCTGGAAGCGCAGATCAATGCGATTGTCGGTGTGGTCACCAACGGCTTGTTCGCGGCGCGTCCGGCGGACCTGTTGCTGCTGGGTACTAGCGAAGGCGTGAAAACCCTGAAGGCTGAGTAATCCCAGACTGCCCGCAATTAATGGGCAGACGAATAAACCTGTGGGAGCGAGCCTGCTCGCGAAAGCGCCAGTTCAGCCAACATTTTCATTGGCTGACACGACGCCTTCGCGAGCAGGCTCGCTCCCACAGTGTTTTGTGGTGTTGGTTAGTTCGGGGTTGGCTTTTTGAAGACGTAAAACAGGTTCGGCTCGCTCACCAGATACAACGTCCCGTCATCATCCATCGCAATGCCTTCGGCCTGCGGCACGGTTTTCTTCAAACCCTGCCGGCCGCCACTGATGGACATCGTACTCAACGGGCGCCCGCCGACATCGAGCTCCAGAATCAGCCGCGACTCATCCGACAGTGCGAGCAAATGCCCGCTGCGCTCGTCGTACTGCAAACTCGACAGATCGCGCACAAACATCCCGGCGTCACGCTTGGGATCGTTGATCACATGCACCGCGTAGGACTTCTCCGGATTGAAGTGCGGAAAGCCGTGCACTTCGTAGATCAGCATCGGATTGCGCTCTTTCGCGACAAACAGGCGCTTGCCCACCGAGTCATACGCCAGGCCTTCAAAACCTTTGTTGCTGGCCATATGCACACCGAGGGTCATCTGCTCGGCGTCCGCCGCGTCGAGGAATGTGGTGCCTGCCTCCAAGTGAATCTTGATCAGCCGCTGCTGACGCTCATCAGTGATCACGTAGGTGTCGGCGCTGATGTACTCGACGGCTTCGGGATCGCCAAAACCAATCAGGGCAATGCGCCGCAGGATCTTGCCTTCAAGCGACAGTTCGACCAGCTCGGAATTCTTGTTGGTCACAGTGAACAGGCTTTTGCGCACTGGATCGAAGGTCAGCGCCGAAACATCGTCGTCCAGCCCGTCAATCACCCGCGCCTCAATCTCGACGCGATACTGATCCAGCCCAATCGACTCGCTACTCTGCGGTTGCCACAGAGTGTGCAAGTTGAACCAGGCGCGCTCGAACAGCCGCATGTATTGGCCGATCGCGAGCAATGCGATCAGGGCAATCACCGACAGGATGATAATCAGGGGTTTGGGACGGGCAAGTCGACGCATTCGGATGAGCTCGGGATCAAAACAGGCGGATGAAATATCACGCCCGTCTGAACTGAAGCTTAATGGCCACTTGCCTCAAACCACAAGCCAACCCGTGTAGGAGCTGCCGCAGGCTGCGATCTTTTGATCTTACTGTTCATAAGATCAAGAGATCGCAGCCTTCGGCAGCTCCTACATTGGAATCTGTAAAGGCTGCTATTTCTGTTTCTCGAAGCGATAGAACAGGTTGGGCTCGCTGACCATATACAACGTGCCCGCCTCGTCCATGGTCACGCCTTCGGCGCGCGGGATGGTGTTTTTCAGACCGTTGAAGCCGCCAAGCAGGGTCATGAAGCTGACCTGCTCGCCCTTCTCGTCCAGCTCCAGCAGCAGATGCGAGTCGGCGGACAGCACGAGTGTGTGTTGAGTGCGCGGGTCAATCGCCAAAGCCGAGAGGTTGCGAATATCCAGTTCATCACTGACGAGTTTTTGCTTGTCGCCCTTGAGGGTCTGGCTGCCATCGCTTTTCCAGGTGAACAGCGCTGGTGGCCGCTCCTCGCCCAGCAACAGCTGCTGATTGCGAGCGTCCCAAGTGATGGCTTCGAAGGCTTTGTTCTGGTCTTTCGACGGACCTAGATCGTATTTCGGGAAATCTGCGATGTTCAATTCGCGGGTATCGGCGTCGACCTTGACGATCGACAGCATGTGCTGACGCTCATCGACGATGGCCATCAGGCCGTTTTCCATCATCGTCAGGCCTTCCGGATTGCTCCAGCCCACCAGCGGCATCTTGCGCAGCACATCACCTTGCAAGGTCAGTTCGGCGAGAAACGGGTTTTTACCCATCACCGAAAACAGCGTTTTGGTCTGCGGGTTGTACGCCAGATCCGAAGCCTCGTCCTTCTCCATCCCTTTTAGCGGTTTGGCATCGATGACCACCCGATAGTCCGGCAGCCAGATACTTTCCTTCTGCCCGGCCTGGCTTTCGAAACGCTCTTGCAGCCAGAGCACACCGCGATCATCCCAATGCATGGCAAACGCCACGGCATAAGCGGCGGCAATCACCAGCAACAGCCAGACATACCAACGCAAGGCAAAACGTGAACGGCGGGTGGGTTTGAGCTGAGTTTGAGATGACATCGAGGGACGCGTTCCGAAAATTCAGGCTATGGGTAATAGCACAAAGAGGCCGGCTCAGACGCCAGAATGAGAGGAATTATCCGTACAGGATGTGAAAAAAACGGCAAATGGCGGGATTGCCCTGCGCCATTGTGGGAGAGATCACAAAACCCTGTAGGAGTGAGCCTGCTCGCGATGGCGTCAGGTCAGTCGAAACAATCGCTGACTGACAGACCGCTATCGCGAGCAGGCTCACTCCTACAAGGGGACCGCGTTAAATCAGCGCACGCTGCTGTTGAAGCTGCTCGCGCCGACCAGTTCGAGGACGATGTCATCGCCAACGTTCAGCGGGCCGACGCCCACTGGCGTGCCGGTGAGGATCACGTCACCGGCCTGCAGCGAGAAGCAGCCGGCCATGTGCTGGATCATCGGCACGATCGGGTTGAGCATCGCGCTGCTGTTGCCGTCCTGACGCACTTCGCCGTTGATGGTCAGGCGAATGCCGATGTCGGTCAGGTCAGCAAAGGTGCTGCCGACCACGAACGGGGCGATCACCGCCGCACCGTCGAACGATTTGGCGATTTCCCACGGCAAACCCTTGGCTTTCAGCTCGGCCTGTTTGTCGCGCAGGGTCAGATCGAGCGCCGGGGCGAAACCGGAAATGGCATCGAGCACTTCTTCACGGCTCGGTTTGGTCGACAACGGTTTGCCGATCAACACGGCGATTTCCGCTTCGTAGTGCACCGAACCGCGTTCGGTCGGAATGCTGAAACCGCCTTCCAGCGGCACCACACAACTGCCCGGCTTGATGAACAGCAACGGCTCGGTAGGCACCGGATTGTCCAGTTCCTTGGCGTGTTCGGCGTAATTGCGGCCAATGCACACGACTTTCCCGATCGGGAAGTGAATGCGCGTACCGTCGACGTACTGGTGCTGATAGCTCATTTACCGACTCCTGCCTTCATTGATTCAAGGGATTGCCAATCAAACCGCGAAGATCTTGCCCGGGTTCATGATGCCGTTCGGGTCGAACACCGCTTTCACCGCTTTCATGTACTCGATCTCGACCGGAGAGCGGCTGTAGGTCAAGTAATCGCGCTTTGTCATGCCCACGCCGTGCTCGGCGGAGATCGAACCGTTGTACTTCTCGACGGTTTCGAACACCCACTTGTTGACGGTCGCGCATTTGGCGAAGAACTCGTCCTTGCTCAGGTTATCCGGCTTGAGAATGTTCAAGTGCAGGTTGCCGTCGCCGATGTGGCCGAACCAGACGATTTCGAAGTCCGGATAGTGTTCGCCGACGATCGCGTCGATTTCCTTCAGGAACGCTGGCACTTTCGACACGGTGACCGAGATATCGTTCTTGTACGGCGTCCAGTGCGAGATGGTTTCGGAGATGTACTCGCGCAGCTTCCACAGATTCTGCAGCTGGGTTTCACTCTGGCTCATCACACCGTCCAGCACCCAGCCCTGTTCGACGCAGTGTTCGAAGGTTTCCAGTGCGCTGTTGGCCACTTCTTCGGTGGTAGCTTCGAATTCCAGCAATGCATAGAACGGGCAGTCGGTCTCGAACGGCGCCGGCACGTCGCCACGGCCCATGACTTTGGCCAGGGCCTTGTCGGAGAAGAATTCGAACGCGGTCAGGTCGAGCTTGCCCTGGAAAGCGTGTAGCACCGGCATGATCGAGTCGAAATCGGCGGTGCCGAGGACCATCGCGGTGAGGTTTTTCGGCGCACGATCCAGACGCATGGTCGCTTCGACGACGAAACCGAGGGTGCCTTCAGCGCCGATGAACAGCTGACGCAGGTCGTAACCGGTGGCGTTCTTGATCAGGTCTTTGTTCAGTTCCAGCACATCGCCCTTGCCGGTGACGACTTTCATGCCGGCCACCCAGTTGCGTGTCATGCCGTAGCGAATCACCTTGATTCCGCCGGCATTGGTGCCGATATTGCCGCCAATCTGACTGGAACCTGCCGAGGCGAAGTCGACCGGGTAGTACAAGCCTTTTTCTTCGGCAACGTTCTGCAAATGCTCGGTGACCACGCCCGGCTGACACACGGCAGTGCGATCGGTGAGGTTCACGTCGAGAATCTGATTCATGTAGTCGAAGGAGACGACCACTTCGCCGTTGGCCGCCACCGCAGCGGCGGAAAGCCCGGTGCGCCCGCCCGACGGCACCAGCGCAATCTTGTGGGTGTTGGCCCAACGCACCACGGCCTGCACTTGCTCGATGGTCTTGGGAAACACGATGGCGCTTGGCGCCGGGGCGAAGTGCTTGGTCCAATCCTTGCCGTACGCATTCAGGGAGTCGGCGTCGGTCAGGACCTTGCCAGGCTCGACCAGGGTCTTCAGTTCATCAATCAGGGCAGGATTGGTCATCGACAGAACTCTCGAACAATTCATGGTCATCCTGAGAACGCTTCACGTCGCAGGAATGAGTGTTTAGCGGGGAGGCTATGCTAGCATACCGACCCCGCAGGCCAGTGCCCAAGGCCAGTTCTGCGGTAACGGCTTTCCTGCCGTTTGGGTCAGCTCCAGGCTGCTCCCCTCCCTGCCATTTTTCTCCGGGATACAGGTTTACGCAGATGAGCAAGACTTCTCTCGATAAGAGCAAGATCAAGTTCCTTCTTCTCGAAGGCGTCCACCAATCGGCTGTCGACGTCCTCAAGGCGGCGGGCTACACCAGCATCGAATACCTGACAGGTTCCTTGCCGGAAGCCCAGCTCAAGGAAAAGATCGCTGACGCTCACTTCATCGGCATTCGTTCGCGCACCCAACTGACCGAAGAGATCTTCGATCACGCGAAGAAGCTGGTAGCGGTCGGCTGTTTCTGCATCGGCACCAACCAGGTTGACCTGAGTGCTGCCCGCGAGCGCGGTATCGCCGTGTTCAACGCGCCATACTCCAACACCCGCTCCGTTGCCGAGCTGGTGCTGGCCGAAGCGATCCTGCTGCTGCGCGGCATCCCTGAGAAAAACGCTTCCTGCCACCGTGGCGGCTGGATCAAGTCCGCAGCCAACTCCTTCGAGATCCGTGGCAAGAAACTCGGCATCGTCGGCTACGGCTCGATCGGTACGCAGCTGTCGGTTCTGGCTGAAGGTCTGGGCATGCAGGTGTATTTCTACGACACCGTGACCAAGCTGCCGCTGGGCAACGCGACTCAGATCGGTAGCCTGACCGAGCTGCTGGGCATGTCCGACATCGTCACCCTGCACGTTCCGGAAACCGCTGCGACCCAGTGGATGATCGGCGAGAAGGAAATCCGCGCCATCAAGAAGGGCGGCATCCTGATCAACGCGGCGCGCGGCACCGTGGTCGAACTGGACGCCCTGGCGGACGCGATCAAGGACAAGCACCTGATCGGCGCGGCCATCGACGTGTTCCCGGTGGAGCCACGCTCCAACGACGAAGAGTTCGAAAGCCCGCTGCGTGGCCTCGACAACGTGATCCTGACCCCGCACATCGGTGGTTCGACCGCCGAAGCGCAAGCCAACATTGGTCTGGAAGTGGCAGAGAAACTGGTCAAGTACAGCGACAACGGTACCTCCGTTTCGTCGGTGAACTTCCCGGAAGTGGCCCTGCCGGCTCACCCTGGCAAGCACCGCCTGCTGCACATCCACGAGAACATCCCGGGTGTGATGAGCGAGATCAACAAGGTCTTCGCCGAAAACGGCATCAACATTTCCGGTCAGTTCCTGCAGACCAACGAGAAGGTTGGCTACGTGGTGATCGACGTCGACGCCGAGTACTCGGATCTGGCGCAAGAGAAGCTGCAGCACATCAACGGCACTATCCGTAGCCGCGTGTTGTTCTGATCAAGCGTTGAGCGACAAAAAAAGGGAGCCTTCGGGCTCCCTTTTTCATGCACGCCGAAACGTTATTCGACGTTGACGGTGATTTTCTTCGAGACGATTGGCGGGTCGAATGCCATGTGACCGCTGTCGCCTAGTTCCAGCTGCAAGGTGTGTTTGCCCGGGGCGAGCTTGATATCAGCCTGGGTCTGCGCCTTGCCGAAGTGCATATGGTTGGCATCGGTAGGGACGACCGAACCGGCAGGAACAATTTCCTTGGCGTCGATCAGCAGGTGATGGTGACCGGTGTTCTTGGTGACGTCACCGGCCGGCGCCAGTGCGACGTCCTTGGTACCGAACTTGACGGTGAAGGTCTGCGAAACCGTGGCCCCGTCTTCGGGAGAAACGATGAACACTTCGGCGCCCTTCGGGGCCGGAGTAGCCGCACTGGCCAGCACCGAAACACCCATCAGCACACCCGCCAGCGCTGCACGTGACATAAAGCTTTTCATTTTCTTCTCCAGTTTTTCCGTAAAATCCGCAGGGTCATGACAACTTCATGACCATTCGTTGTCGAAGGCACTCGACAACCATAGCAAAGCGAGCCTCACTCAGAGCGTCGCGATAATGATTTCAAAGGAGTGACCATGCGCTTTCTGCCTGGCCTGATCTGCCTGCTACCCCTTCTGAGCCCTTTGGCTCACGCCGAACTGATTGATGACGTTAACGACCGTGGCGAGCTGCGCATAGCCCTTGAGGCTAATACACCGCCCTTCAATTTCAAGGAAGGCGACACACTCACGGGGTTCGAGGTCGAGCTTGGGCAACTGCTGGCCCGGGAGTTGGATGTACGCGCCGATTTCATCGTCACCGACGAGGCTGACCTGCTCCAGGGTGTTGAAAGCGGCAAGTACGACGTTGCGCTCAACCACATAGCACTGACACCCGAACTCAAGGATCGTTTCGACTTCAGCGAGCCTTACGGCAACGTCGATTCACAGTTGCTGGCGAAGAAGGATGAGCAGCCACGGCCGATGGTGCTGGTGCAGGCGTTGACGGCAGAGAAGCCGATAGCGGCAGCGCCGGTGGATTTGGCGATTCCGTTCCAGAAGGGTAATCCGGCGTTTCAGGCCAGTCTTGCGAGCGCGATGGAGCGGATCAAGGCGGATGGACGTTTGGCGGCGCTGACTGAGAAGTGGTTGAAACCTTAAAAGCCCCTCACCCTGGCCCTCTCCCAGAAAGAGAGAGGACTGATTGGGGGATGCTTTAGAGGTACGCCGACCTGGGATTGCTATACCGAATCCGAAATCGACTGGTCATGGCTTTGTCGAAGCCATAATCGATCAGTCATGGCTGTGTCGAATCCATAGTCGATAAGGTCTTTCAGGTCGATGAATAACGCCAGACACTTCGGTCGGCCCCCTCTCCCTCGGGGAGAGGGCTGGGGTGAGGGCAACGATTCAGGATCAATCCAAAGCAGCCAGAGCCACCGCCGCTAGCGGCAGTTCAACTTCACTGAAGACCTGCACACCATGACGCTTGAGCAATGCTGCCGTCACGCCTTCGCCACTGACCTTCACGCCACTGAACGTCCCGTCGTAAGTCAGCAAATTCCCGCAAGAAGGACTATTGGCCTTGAGCACCGCCACCCGAATGCCATGCTTCTGAACTAACGCCAGTGCCTGCCACGCGCCATCCAGAAACTGCGCACTGACATCCTCGCCTTCGGTGGTCATGACCGAGGCAATGCCATCCAGCACTTCACCACCCTGCCCCCCCGGAATCTCCGCCGCCGCCCGTGGCGTCGGCAAACCGCCCGCAACCTCAGGACACAACGGCACCACACGCCCTTCAACAATCCACTGCTCGAGCAAATCAAACGGCCCGCTCGCGCCACCGTCGTAACGCACACGATGGCCCAACAGGCAGCGGCTGACCAGAATCTTTTCCATCTCAGAACGGCTCGTTGCCACGGCGGCGGAACCAGCCGGTCAGCGACAAGCGCTCGCGGTGCGCTGGCAGCACTTCATGAGGTACCTCACCAGAGAGAAACACCACCAGACACCCGCCAGTAGGCTGCACGTCGTGCACGCGCTCATCATTCAGGTACATGCGCAACTGACCGCCATCCTCCGGCAGCCACGCGTCATTGAGGTAGACCACCACCGAGACCATGCGCTTGTCATCGTCGCGAAAACGGTCGACATGCCTGCGATAAAAAGCGCCAGGCGGATACAAGGCAAAGTGGCACTCAAAGTCCTCAAGACCAAGAAACAGGCCTCGGTTGAGCGCCTCGCGCAGGCTCTCCATCAGGTTCAGATAACGGTCGCTGGCATCGGCCTGCCCCGGATCGATCCACTGGATGTGGTCACCACGAATCCCCTCGCGGATCTCCGAAAACGGCCCACGCCCCACCGCCGCCGGCGCCAGTTCACCCTCGGCCTCACGTTTGCGGCACTCGGCCGCCAGCTCGCGGGTCAAACCGGCGGGCAGGAATATGTTCTGCTGCGACCAGCCGTGTTCGGCCAGGTCATCGACAATGCGTAACAGCAGTGGGTGTTCAGAGGATATTTGCATGGCGCGCATAGTATGTCGGCGGCAAGAAATCCGACAGAGCCACGCGGCGGCTTGCTACGAATTCTCGACAAGTACCGGCACCGCACGGAGAATAGTCCGCTGCTGACAGGAGTCCCTATGCGCCGTTTGCTTTTTTCACTGTTGATGTTCTGCGTTTTGCCCGCCTGGGCGGACGGCCACGATCAGTTGTACAAGGTCGCCGGCTGGCCAGATCAACGTGCGCATTTCAACGATGCCCTGACGGCCGCACAGCAGCGCTATCAGAACAGCCTGCCGCCCGCGGTGTTCCAGGCCTTGGTCAACAACAGCAACCAGCGCTTTGCTCCGCAGGCCGTGGATCAACGTGCCGAAGCGCAGTTACGGCAGAAACTCGCCGACCCTAAACCGGCCCTGACCTTCTTCCAATCACCACTGGGCAAGAAAATCGTCGCTGCCGAACTGCTCGCGACCCGCCGCGATCAATTGGCGAAAAATGCCAAGGGTCTGCCAAAGATGCAGGCCAGCGACAGCCGCCTGCTGATCATCGGTCACCTCGCGCAAGCCTTGCCGGCGCGAGAAGCCGGCGCCGAAGTCAGCCTGGCGATTGCTGGTGTGGCGGCGGACAGCTTGAGTTCGATGATCCCGGGGCTGCTCGGTGGTGGTCAGGCGCAAGGCATGCTCAATGGTCAGCGCCAGCGCTTGATGGATCAGATTGGCGCGGACATCAACAACACGTTGCTCTACGTCTATCGCGACTTATCGGATGAAGAACTGGAAGAGTTTGCGACGTTTGCTGAATCGGCTGAGGGCAAGGCGTATTACCAGGCGGCGCTGGCGGCGATTCGGGCAGGACTTGCGGTCGGGCAATGATCTTTAGCGCCTGACCGGCCGCCTTCGTCGGAACGCCGCCCGGAGCCGGCTCGCGAAGAGGCCCTCACAGTCGCTAAATATTCCGGCCTCTGATCCGCTTGCTCAAGAACTCGAAATACTCCTCACGCATCTCCGCCGTTTCATTCGCCAGATGATGCCGCGCCTCGGCCAATAGCAGAATCTGCGGTCGATCAAACTTCCACTTCATCACCTGCAAATTGTGTTGCCAGTCCACCGTCATATCCGCCTGCCCCTGAATGATCAGCGGCCGTCGCGGACTTTTTTTCGCGTGCTCGACGCGGATGATCCAGCGTGACAGCGCGCCCACCCATTTGGTCGGCAAGCGCCGTGGCTGCAACGGATCGGCCTGGAGAAACGGCAGGAAATCCGGGTCATTGGAATTTTCGCTGAAGCGTCGCGTGACGCCTCTGACAAACGGCCTGAGCAGGTAATAACTCAGCTGCGACCAACCCCACGCCCGAGGCCGCACCAGTGGCGCCATCAAAATCACCTGGCCTTGCGCCGGGCTGTTTTCGCCATGGTTGAGCAAGTGATCGACGACAATTGCCCCGCCGGTGCTCTGCCCAAACAAATGCCACGGCTGCGGCAACGCGATCGACTGCGCCTCGGCGAACAACGCTTGCAGGACATCCTGGTACTCAGAGAAATCGCGAATGCTCGCGCGCGGCCCGCTCGACAAGCCATGACCCGGCAAGTCGCAGGCGATCACGGCGAAATCCTGGTCCAGCGCCCACTCGATTACATGCCGGTACAGCCCGACGTGATCGTAGTAACCGTGCAGCAGAAACAGCGTCGCCTTGACCTTTTCCGGCCACCAGCAATGGCTGACCACTTCATAGCCATCGACCTCGAAACGGCCCATGCCACGCCAGACATCACGATGGGGAAAGTCGGTCTGGTAGAAGCGCTGGTAGGCCTTGCCCTCGTCCGACAACGGCTGCCACTCGGCCAAAGGCTTGAGGCTGGCGCGGATTTGATCGGGGTCGAAAGTGGCAGGCATGCGGGAATTCCAAAGCGGTAAACAGACTTTATCGGCCTGCGATATTCATCTGTCGGAGCAAGCATGGCAAGCTAGCCCACCTCTTCTGGAACGAAAACCATGCGTTCGCCCTACCGCACCGCACTGTTTGCCAGCCTGCTCGCGCTGATTTGCGCCGGGGTGCTGTGGGCGGCGTATGACTGGTTTCAGGGGCGTTATCTGCGTGCGTTCAGCGAACACACGGCGGTGTTTTCCGGTGATCCGCTGCGCCTGCCGGACAACCTCGCCGGTCCCGGCAAGATTCGCCTGGTACATTTCTGGGACCCGGCCTGCCCGTGCAACGTCGGCAATCAACAGCACCTGACCGAGATGGTCGAGCGGTTTGGCGCTAAAGGCGTGGAGTTCTTCGCCGTGCAGAAAACCGGCAGTCACGGTCAGTTGCCCGCGACCCTCAGCAGTCTGAAAACCATCACGATATTGCCCGGCTCCGAACAGGTTCCGGCCAGCCCGGCCGTGGCGATCTGGGATCGCAGCGGCAAACTGGCGTACTTCGGCCCGTACAGTGAAGGCCTGACCTGCAATTCCAGCAACAGCTTTATCGAACCGATTTTGAATGCCCTGACGGAGGATCGCCCGGTCAATGCCACGCACACCCTGGCGGTCGGTTGTTATTGCCCGTGGCCGGTGGAAACGCCGTAAGGCATTCCGGACTTTTCAAGGACAGCGCTGCACGGCACAGAAGGTCTGTGCTAATTGTTTGCAGCCCGACGGGCGGCATTCCCGCATGCACAAGGAGTCACCATGAAGCGCGTGTTCACCGTACTTGGCTTGCTCATCGTTGTTCTGCTTGCCGGGGTCGGCTGGTATGTCTACAGCAAACAACCCACACGCCAGGGCCAGGTTGAACTGCGCAACCTGCAAGGTTCGGTGATCGTGCGCTATGACGAGCGGGGCGTGCCACACCTGCGCGCCGAGAACGAAACCGACCTCTACCGCGCCCTCGGCTATGTGCATGCCCAGGATCGCCTGTTCCAGATGGAAGCCATGCGCCGCCTCGCTCGCGGCGAACTGGCCGAAGTGCTCGGGCCGAAACTGCTCGACACCGACAAACTCTTCCGCAGCCTGCGCATCCGCGAACGCGCGGCCAGTTACGTCGCCAGTCTCGATAAACAGTCACCGGCGTGGAAGGGCCTGCAAGCCTATCTGGATGGCATTAACCAATATCAGGACACCCACGCCGCACCGATCGAGTTTGACGTGCTGGGCATCCCCAAACGACCGTTCACGGCAGAAGACAGCATCAGCGTCGCCGGCTATATGGCCTACAGCTTTGCGGCGGCGTTTCGCACCGAGCCGTTGCTGACCTATGTGCGCGATCAACTCGGCGCTGATTACCTCAAGGTCTTCGATCTCGACTGGCAACCCAACGGTGTGCTGGCCAACGGTCACGCCAAACCTGCGCCGGTCCTCGCCGCCGGCGACTGGAAAGACCTCAACGCCCTCGCCCGCCTCAGCGAACAGGCGCTGATCGACCAAGGCCTGCCGCAGTTCGAAGGCAGCAACGCCTGGGTCATCGCCGGCAGCCGCAGCCAGAGTGGCAAGCCACTGCTGGCGGGTGATCCGCACATTCGCTTTTCGGTGCCGTCGGTGTGGTACGAGGCGCATTTGTCGGCGCCGGGCTTCGAGCTGTACGGCCATCATCAGGCGCTGGTGCCGTTCGCGTTTCTGGGACACAACCTGGATTTCGGCTGGAGCCTGACCATGTTCCAGAACGACGATCTGGACCTGATCGCCGAGAAGGTCAATCCGGATAACCCGAATCAGGTCTGGTATCGCGGCCAGTGGACCGACATGGTCGTCACCCAACAGCAGATCAATGTAAAGGGCCAGCCGCCGGTCACCCTCACCCTGCGCCAATCGCCCCACGGCCCGATCGTCAATGATGCCCTCGGCACCGCTGCCGGCAAAACGCCGTTCGCCATGTGGTGGGCCTTCCTCGAAACGCCGAACCCGATCCTCGAAGGCTTCTACCAGCTCAACCGCGCCGACACCCTGGCCAAGGCCCGCACCGCTGCCGCGAAAGTGCAGGCACCGGGGCTGAACCTGGTTTACGCCAACGCCAAGGGCGATATCGCCTGGTGGGCCTCGGCGCTGCTGCCCAAGCGCCCCGCTGGGGTGAGGCCGGAATTCATTCTCGACGGCAGCAGCAATCAGGCGGACAAGGACGGGTTCTACCCGTTCAGCGCCAACCCGCAGGAAGAGAACCCGGCACGCGGCTACATCGTCTCGGCCAACTTCCAGCCGCTGTCGCCGACCGGCATGGAGATTCCCGGTTACTACAACCTTGCCGATCGCGGGCAGCAACTCAATCGCCAGCTCAGCGACAAGAGCGTGAAGTGGACCAACGAGGCCAATCAGAAACTGCAATTGGGCACGGCGACCGGTTATGGCCCGCGCTTGCTCGCTCCGTTGCTGCCAGTATTGCGTGAAGTCGTCAGCGATCCGGCGCAGTTGAAACTGGTCGAGCAACTGGCGCAGTGGCCGGGCGACTATCCGCTGGATTCGGTCAGTGCGACGGTGTTCAACCAGTTCCTCTACGACCTGGCCGATGCGGCGATGCGTGATGAGTTGGGCAATGATTTTTTCGACACGCTGCTGGCGACGCGAGTGATCGATGCGGCGCTGCCGAAGCTGGCGGCGAACGCCGATTCACCGTGGTGGGATAACCGCAACACGCCGAACAAGGAGACCCGCGCCGATGTCGTGCGCGCGGCGTGGCAGGCGAGCATGCAGCACCTGAAGCTGACCCTCGGCGATAACTCTGCCGAGTGGAAATGGGGCACTGCGCACACGCTGACTCACGGCCATCCGTTGGGACAGCAGAAGCCGTTGGAGCGGATTTTCAATGTCGGGCCGTTTGCGGCGCCGGGCAGTCATGAAGTGCCGAACAACCTGTCGGCGAAGATCGGGCCTGCGCCTTGGCCGGTGACTTATGGGCCGTCGACGCGGCGCTTGGTGGATTTTGCCGATCCTGCACACGGCCTGACGATCAACCCGGTCGGGCAGAGCGGTGTGCCGTTCGACAGCCACTATGACGATCAGGCTGAGGCGTATGTCGACGGGATTTATGTGCAGGCGCATTTCAATGCCGAAGAGGTGACGGCGAATACGCGCAGTACGTTGAAGCTGTTGCCGATGCGGGCACCTTAAAAGCCCCTCACCCTAGCCCTCCCGAAACGTCGGACCGCCCAGAGGTAGAGGGGACTGATTGGGGGATGCTCAAGGCTTACAGCGACCTGACACTGCTTTACCGAATCCATAATCGCTAAGGTCTTTCAGGTCGATGTATCACGCCAGACACTGCGGTCGGCCCCCTCTCCCTCTGGGAGAGGGCTGGGGTGAGGGTGAGGGTCAAACCATCACCGCAAAATTCAGCCGAAACTGCTGCGGCGTAACCCCCAGCCGGCGATTGAACACACTGCGCATGTGCTGCGCATCGCGAAACCCGCACTGATACGCCACAGTCTTCAACGGTGCCGCCGTGCTTTCCAGCATCACCCGCGCCGCATCCACTCGCGCCCGTTCGACAAACTCCGCCGGGGTGACCTTGGCTTCCCGGGCAAACACCCGCGAGAAATTGCGCGCACTCATGTTCGCCGCATTGGCCAGATCGGCAATCGTCAGATCGCCCGTGAGATTGGCCAGCACATACAACTGCACCAGCGCCACCGCCGAGGTCGGCTCCGCGTGCGGTGTGAGGAACGGGCTGAACTGCGATTGCCCACCGGAACGCTGGGTGAACACCACCAGACGCTTGGCCACGCTCAGCGCCACTTCAGCGCCATGATCCCGCGCCAGCAGGTACAGCGACAGATCAATCCCCGCCGTGACCCCGGCCGAGGTGTAGAGCGTGCCGTCCTCGACATACAAGCGATCCGCTTCGACCTGCGTCGTCGGACACAACTGCGCCAACGCGACGGCGTCGTTCCAGTGCGTGGTGACGGTGCGCCCGTCCAGCAAACCGGCCCGGGCCAGCATGAACGCGCCGTTGCAGATCGAACCGAAGCGCTGCGCCCGTGCACAGGCCTCACGCAGCCAACCGTCGAACGTCGCGCCGAAATCCATGAAGGGTAATTGCGGCCCACCGGCGACCAGCAGCAGATCGTAGGCGTCGAGTGCTTCACTGAAATGCCGATGGGCATTCAGGGTCAAACCGTTGGAACAGGCCATCGGCCCTTGCTCGATGCCGATTACTTCGAGCCGATAGTGATTCTCGGGCGCCAGGAAGCGATTGGCCTCGGCGAACACATCCATCGGGCCGCTGACGTCCAGCGACTGCACGCCTGCGAACACCACAATGGCGACGGTTTTGCTCATGGAGGTGAAGCTCCTTTGGGTCTCTGAGCCGAGTTGGCACGATTTGCAGGTGGATTGGCAAGGATCGCTGCCATGCATCGATTGTCCGCTTCCAGCGCCGGGAACAGACTTTCCCCATCAGCGCCACAACGGCGTTTCAGTGAGGAAACTTGCCATGACCACAACCATCGCCGGCATCAAAATCCCTGACAGCGCCCTCGCCCGGGCCACCACCGAATACATCCGCGACATCGAATCCGACCTGCTCTACCACCACTCGCGCCGGGTCTTTCTGTTCGGTGCGTTGAGCGGCGAGCGCCAGCAACTGGCCTACAACCCGGAGTTGTTGTACGTCGGCGCGATGTTCCATGACCTCGGTCTGGTCGAAGGTCATCGCAGTGATGACGAGCGTTTTGAGGTGGACGGCGCCAACGCCGCGGCGGCGTTTCTCAAACCGTACGGGTTGAGCGATGACGACATCGAACAGGTGTGGCTGTCGATTGCCCTGCACACCACGCCGGGCGTGCCGAAGCATCTGCGCCCGACCGTAGCGCTGGTCACCGCTGGTGTGGAAATGGATGTACTGGGGATGGATTACGCAGCGTTCAGCACTGTGCAGCGCGAAGCGGTGGTGCATGCGCACCCGCGTGGGGACGGTTTCAAGGAGTGCATTATCTGCGCGTTTGCCGATGGCTTGCGGCATCGTCCGCAGACGACGTTTGGCAATGTGAAGACTGATGTCCTGAAGGATCAGCAGCCGGGGTTCAAGCCGATGAACTTTGTTGAAGTCATCCGCCAATCTCCCTGGACGGCATAAATCCCATTGTAGGAGTGAGCCTGCTCGCGATAGCGGTGTGTCAGCTGAAAACTTCCTGGCCGATACACCGCTATCGCGAGCACGCTCACTCCTACATTTGAATTTGGGTTGGCCTCTAGGTTGAGGCCAACCCGATATTGCTTACGCCGCTTCCGGCGCCGGGGCGCGACGCACGTCCGGCTGCTTCCACGAATCGGCTGCGCTTTCTTCGATGGCTTGCTGGATGGCTTTCTTGCGCGCTTCTTCGGCACGGCGGCTGAAGAACCAGACCATGAAGGTCACGATCGATACCGCGAGCAAAATCAGGCTCGCCACGGCGTTGATCTCAGGCTTCACACCCAGACGCACTGCCGAGAACACTTCCATCGGCAAGGTCGTCGAACCAGGACCCGAGACGAAGCTCGCCAGTACCAGGTCATCCAGCGACAGCGCGAACGACATCATGCCGCCCGCCGCCAGCGATGGCGCGATCATCGGGATGGTGATCAGGAAGAACACCTTCCACGGTCGTGCACCGAGGTCCATGGCCGCTTCTTCGATCGACAGGTCCAGCTCACGCAGACGCGCCGACACCACCACCGCCACATACGCCGCACAGAACGTGGTGTGAGCGATCCAGATGGTGACGATGCCACGTTCCTGCGGCCAGCCGATCATCTGCGCCATGGCCACGAACAGCAGCAACAGCGACAGACCGGTGATCACTTCCGGCATCACCAACGGCGCTGTGACCAGACCGCCGAACAGCGTGCGGCCCTTGAAGCGGGTGATACGGGTCAGCACGAACGCTGCCAGCGTACCCAGCGCCACCGCGGCGACCGCGGTGTAGCAGGCGATTTCCAGCGAGCGCAGCACCGAGCCCATCAGTTGCGTGTTGTCGAGCAGGCCGACGTACCACTTGATCGACCAGCCGCCCCACACCGTCACCAGTTTCGAGGCGTTGAACGAGTAGATCACCAGGATCAGCATCGGCAGGTAGATAAACAACAAACCCAGAACCAGCATCAGGCTGGAGAAACGGAAGCGCTTCATTCTTTACCCTCCATTTCCTTGGCCTGACTGCGGTTGAACAGGATGATCGGCACAATCAGGATCGCCAGCATCACCACCGCCAGCGCGGACGCCACCGGCCAGTCACGGTTGTTGAAGAACTCTTGCCACAGCACCTTGCCGATCATCAGGGTTTCCGGACCGCCAAGCAGTTCCGGGATCACGAACTCACCGACCACGGGGATAAACACCAGCATGCAGCCGGCAATGATGCCGTTCTTGGACAGCGGAATAGTGATCTTCCAGAAGCTGTTGAAAGTACTCGAGCCGAGGTCCGAAGCCGCTTCGAGCAGACTGTTGTCGTGCTTCACCAGATTGGCGTACAGCGGCAGGATCATGAACGGCAGGTACGAATAAACTACGCCGATGTACACCGCGAGGTTGGTGTTGAGGATCTGCAGCGGCTCGTCGATCAAGCCCATGCTCATCAGGAAACCGTTGAGCAGACCGTTGTTGCTGAGGATGCCCATCCACGCGTAAACGCGGATCAGGATTGCGGTCCAGGTCGGCATCATGATCAGCAATACCAACACCGTTTGCAGCTCTTTACGGGCGGTGGCGATGGCGTAGGCCATCGGGTAGCCGATCAGCAAACAGAGGACGGTGCTGATGAACGCCATCTTCAACGAGCCGAGGTAAGCGGCGATGTACAACTCGTCGCCCGCCAGCATCGCGTAGTTGCCCAGGTTCAGCAGCAGTTGCAGCTTCTGCTCGGCGTAGGTGTAAATCTCGGTGTACGGCGGAATGGCCACGTCGGCTTCGGCGAAACTGATCTTCAGGACGATGAAGAACGGCAGCATGAAGAACAGAAAAAGCCAGATGAACGGAACCCCGATGACCAGTTGCCGGCCATTGGGGATTATTCGGTTGATGCGGCGTTTGAATTTGCGCATGTTCATGAGCGGAGTACCACGCCGCTGTCGTCTTCCCACCACACGTAGACCTGATCGCCCCAGGTCGGACGCGCGCCGCGACGTTCGGCGTTGGCGACGAACGACTGCACCAGTTTGCCGCTCGGCAATTCGACGTAGAACACCGAGTGCCCGCCGAGGTAGGCGATGTCGTGCACCTTGCCGCTGGACCAGTTGTACTCGCAGGTCGGCTGGTCGGCGGTGACCAGCAGCTTCTCCGGACGGATCGCGTAGGTCACGGACTTGTCTTGCACCGAGGTGCTGATGCCATGGCCAACGTAGATCTGCCGATCGAGATCCTTACAGGTGATGGTCGCGTGGCCTTCGGCGTCGTCGATCACTTCACCTTCGAAGATGTTGACGTTACCGATGAATTCGCAGACCAGACGGCTGGTCGGGGTTTCGTAGATGTCGATCGGGCTGCCGATCTGGGCGATCCAGCCCAGGTGCATGATCGCGATGCGCTCGGCCATGGTCATGGCCTCTTCCTGGTCGTGGGTCACCATCACGCAAGTCACGCCGACGCGCTCGATGATTTCCACCAGTTCCAACTGCATCTGCGAACGCAGTTTCTTGTCCAGTGCGCCCATCGGCTCATCGAGCAGCAGCAACTTCGGTCGCTTGGCCAGCGAACGTGCCAGCGCCACACGCTGACGCTGACCGCCCGACAATTGATGCGGCTTGCGCTTGGCGTACTGGCTCATCTGCACCAGCTTGAGCATCTCGGCTACACGGTCGTCGACCTCGGTCTTGTGAATCTTGTCCTGCTGCAGGCCGAAGGCGATGTTCTGCGCCACGGTCATGTGCGGGAACAAGGCGTACGACTGGAACATCATGTTGATCGGACGTTCGTACGGCGGCATGTCGGTGATGTCGACGCCGTCGAGGAAAATCCGCCCCTCCGTGGGCCGTTCGAACCCTGCCAGCATCCGCAGCAGAGTGGATTTGCCCGATCCCGAACCGCCGAGCAAGGCGAAGATCTCGCCCTTCTTGATTTCCAGGGACACATCGTCCACGGCAATCGTCTCGTCGAACTTCTTCGTGACCCGGTCGATTTTGACCAACACCTGTTTCGGTGTCTGGTCGCCCTCGAGGGCTTTCTTATAGGCGCCGGAGGCAACTGCCATTTACGAAACTCCCAGAAAAAAACAATGCAGTTCGCCCCGCAAGGCGAACCCAGGATAGTGTGTGCCTTACATCCCCGACTTGACCTTGGTCCAGCTGCGGGTCATCAGACGCTGAATGTTCGGTGGCAACTCGGTCGATACGTAGGCCTTGTCGATAACGGCCTGCGGTGGATACACCGACGCATCGGTGCGGATGGATTGCTCCATCAACTTGTCCGAACCCGGGTTGGGGTTGGCGTAACCGACGTAATCACTGACCTGAGCGATCACCTCAGGTTTCAGCAGATAGTTGATGAAGGCATGGGCCTGCTTCACGTTCGACGAATCCTTGGGGATTGCCAGCATGTCGAACCACAATGCGCCACCCTCTTTCGGCACCGTGTAGGCGATGTTCACGCCCTTCTTGGCTTCGGCTGCGCGGTTCTTCGCCTGGAAGATATCGCCGGAGAAACCGATGGCCACACAGATGTCGCCGTTGGCCAGATCACCGATGTATTTCGACGAGTGGAAGTAGGTCACGTAAGGACGCACCGCGAGCAATTTGTCGGTGGCTTTTTCGTAGTCCTTCGGATTGGTGCTGTTGGCATTCAGGCCCAGATAGTTGAGCACGGTCGGCATCATTTCATCCGCCGAATCGAGGAATGCCACGCCGCAGCTTTGCAGCTTCTTGATGTTCTCAGGCTCGAACAAAACGCCCCACGAATCGATCTTGTCGACACCCAGTACAGCCTTCACTTTATCGACGTTGTAACCAATGCCGTTGGTGCCCCACAGGTACGGCACGGCGTACAGGTTGCCCGGATCGTTCTGCTCCAGACGCTTGAGCAGCGCCGGGTCGAGATTGGCGTAGTTCGGCAGTTGCGCACGGTCAAGCTTCTGGAACGCCCCCGCCTTGATCTGCTTGCCGAGGAAGTGGTTCGACGGCACGACCACGTCGTAACCGGTACGCCCGGCCAGTAGCTTGCCTTCCAGGGTTTCGTTGGAATCGAAGACGTCGTAGACCGGTTTGATCCCGGTTTCTTTCTGGAAATCGGCCAGCGTGGTTTCGCCGATGTAATCGGACCAGTTATAAATATGCACCGTACCGGCGGCCTGGGCTCCGACAGCGATCGTCAGGCCGGCAGTGGCCAGCAGGGCTTTGCGCAAAGAAGAAAAAATAGGCAAGTGGAGGTCCTCTAAATTAGTTGGGCCCAAGTTGCCCCGCGCTGCATGACAGCCATGGCTGCCCGGCAACAAAACCGGCGCGCAACTTACCCTCGAAAAACCGTTCCTGCAAAACTTCCTGTCATTTAATTAATCCGCTGGCCGCCCTCGCGGGGACGACGGCCAGCGGTTGTTGCGTCAAACCGGCTTATTTACCGGATTTGATCTTGGTCCAGCTGCGAGTGATCAGGCGCAGGGTCGCTGCGTCCAGATCGCTGATCGCGTAGAGCTGTTTCTTCACTTCAGCCGACGGGTAGATGCTCGGATCGCTGGTGATGTCCTTGTCCACCAGTGGCGTGGCAGCTTTGTTGCCGTTCGGGAAACGCACGGCGTTGGTGATGCCGGCCATCACTTGTGGCTCAAGCAGGTAGTTCATGAACTTGTAGGCGGCTTCGACGTTTTCGGCATCCTTGGGAATGGCGACCATGTCGTAGAACGTGCCAGCACCTTCTTTTGGAATGGTGTAGGCCAGCTTGACCTTGTCTCCGGCTTCCTGGGCGCGGGTCTTGGATTGTTCCAGGTCACCCGAGTAACCGACGGCGACGCAGATGTTGCCGTTGGCCAGGTCGGAGATGTACTTGGAGGAATGGAAGTAGGCAACCGAAGGACGAATCTTCAGGAACAAGTCTTCGGCGGCTTTCAGGTCAGCCTTGTCCTTGCTGTTGGTCGGCTTGCCCAGATAGTGCAACGCCGCCGGAATCATTTCGGTCGGTGCGTCGAGGAAGCTTACGCCGCAGCTTTTGAGCTTCTCGATGTTTTCAGGCTTGAACACCACGTCCCAGGAATCGATTTTGTCGATGCCCAGCGCTGCCTTGACCTTGGCCGGGTTGTAGCCGATGCCGATCGAGCCCCACATGTACGGGAACGCGTGCTTGTTGCCTTGGTCGCTGGCATCGCCAACAGCCTTGAGCAGGTCTTCGTCGAGGTTCTTCCAGTTTGGCAGCTTGGACTTGTCCAGCTCCTGGTAAACACCGGCCTTGATCTGCTTGGCGAGGAAGTTATTGGAAGGCACCACAATGTCGTAACCGGACTTGCCGGCCAGCAGCTTGGCTTCCAGGGTTTCGTTGCTGTCGAAGACGTCATAGACGACTTTGATCCCGGTGGCTTTTTCGAAGTTGGCCACAGTGTCCGGGGCGATGTAGTCGGACCAGTTGTAGACGTGCAACACCTTGTCGTCCGCCTGAGCCGCAGCCGCCATGACTCCCATCAGGGACATGGCGAGCAGAGTCTTGCCAGCGAGCTTTTTGCCTAATGCCTTCATGCGTTAATGCTCCAAATTTTTCTTTTTTGAACCACTTTGTTCAGCGGCCGAACCCGGACAACTGGAACCGCGGCTAGTCTGGCAAGATCCGAGGCGGTCTTTCAAGAAAAGACCAGCCTTTCTGACAGCTTTGAGCGCGAGCGCCACGGCTCCCCCGCTCAAAGCCTAGCACTTAGCCCTGCAACGCACTGAGGGTCAGGTCCAGACACTTGCGTGCCTTTGTAACCAGCTCATCGATCTCGGCTTTGCTGATCACCAGCGGCGGCGCGATGATCATGGTGTCGCCCACAGCGCGCATGATCAGGCCGTTGTCGAAGCAGAACTGGCGGCAGATCATGCCGACGCCCTTGCCTTCATAACGCTTGCGCGTGGCCTTGTCCTGCACCAGCTCGATCGCGCCCAACAGACCGACTCCGCGAACTTCACCCACCAACGGGTGATCGTTCAGTTCCCGCAGACGTTTCTGCAAATACGGTGCCGTTTCGTTGTGCGCGTTCTCGATAATTTTTTCGTCGCGCAGGATGCGGATGTTTTCCAGGCCCACTGCTGCTGCCACCGGGTGACCGGAGTAGGTGAAGCCGTGGTTGAAATCGCCACCTTCGTTGAGCACCGCAACAACGGAGTCACGGACAATCAGGCCGCCCATCGGGATATAACCGGAGGTCAGGCCTTTGGCGATGGTCATCATGTCGGGCGCAAGGTCGTAGAAATCGCTACCGAACCACTCACCGGTACGGCCGAAACCGCAAATCACTTCGTCTGCCACGAACAGGATGTCGTACTTGGCGAGGATTTCCTTGATGCGCGGCCAGTAGCTGTCTGGCGGAATGATCACGCCGCCGGCGCCCTGGATCGGCTCGGCAATAAAGGCACCGACGTTGTCGACGCCGACTTCGAGAATCTTTTCTTCCAACTGGTTGGCCGCCCAGATACCGAACTCTTCCGGGGACATGTCGCCCCCTTCAGCGAACCAGTAAGGCTGCGCGATATGGACGATGCCCGGGATCGGCAAGTCGCCTTGTTCGTGCATATAAGTCATGCCACCGAGACTCGCGCCGGCCACGGTCGAACCGTGATAACCGTTCTTGCGGCTGATGATGACTTTCTTGTTTGGCTGGCCTTTGATCGCCCAGTAGTGGCGGACCATGCGCAGCATGGTGTCGTTGCCTTCGGAGCCGGAACCGGTGAAGAACACATGGTTCATGCCTTCCGGCGCCACGTCGGCGATTGCCTTGGCCAGTTCCAGCGCTGGCGGGTGCGCGGTCTGGAAGAACAGGTTGTAGTACGGCAGTTCGCGCATCTGTTTGGCGGCTGCGTCGGCCAGCTCATCGCGACCATAACCGATAGCCACGCACCACAGACCGGCCATTCCGTCGAGAATCTTGTTGCCTTCGCTGTCCCACAGGTAAACGCCCTTGGCGTTGGTGATGATCCGCGGGCCTTTCTCTTTCAGCTGCTTGAAGTCGCTGAACGGGGCCAGGTGGTGATCATTGCTGAGTGCTTGCCACTCGCGGGTTTGCGGGTTGTTGCTGGTCATGCCAATTCTCCTTGTTATCGGTGAAGGCGCGGCTGCTGCCAGCCGCGCCTGGCGTATCAGACGGCGAAGAGCAGGTACTCACGCTCCCAGGAACTGATCACGCGCTTGAAGTTTTCATGCTCGGCTCGTTTTACCGCGACGTAGCCAGTGATGAAGGTTTTGCCCAGGTACTTTTCGATGGTCGCGCTGTTTTCCATACGTTCCAGTGCGTCTTCGATGGTCAGTGGCAGGCGCAGGTTGCGGCGCTCATAACCACGGCCCACCACCGGCGCGCTCGGGTTGAGGCCTTCGACCATGCCGATGTAGCCGCAGAGCAGGCTCGCGGCAATCGCCAGGTACGGGTTGGCGTCCGCGCCCGGCAAGCGGTTTTCCACACGGCGGTTCTGCGGGCCGGCATCCGGTACGCGCAGGCCAACGGTGCGGTTCTCTTCGCCCCACTCCACGTTCACCGGTGCCGAGGTATCCGGCAGAAAGCGGCGGAACGAGTTGACGTTCGGCGCGAACAGCGGCAGCAATTCCGGGATCAATTTCTGCAAACCACCGATATGGTGCAGGAACAACTGGCTCATGGTCCCGTCTTCATTAGAGAAGACGTTTTTGCCGGTCTCGATGTCAATGATGCTCTGGTGCAAGTGCATCGCACTGCCCGGCTCGCCGGTCATCGGCTTGGCCATAAAGGTGGCGGCCACGTCGTGCTTGAGCGCGGCTTCGCGCATGGTGCGCTTGAACACCAGGATCTGGTCGGCCAGCGACAGTGCGTCGCCGTGACGGAAGTTGATTTCCATCTGCGCTGTGCCGTCCTCGTGGATCAGCGTGTCGAGGTCCAGTTCCTGCAGTTCGCACCAGTCGTAGACGTCTTCGAACAGCGGATCGAATTCGTTCGCCGCTTCAATGGAGAACGACTGACGACCGATTTCCGGACGGCCCGAACGGCCAATCGGCGGCTGCAACGGATAATCAGGGTCGTCGCTGCGCTTGGTCAGGTAGAACTCCATTTCCGGCGCCACGATCGGCTGCCAGCCCTTGTCGGCATAGAGCTTCAGAACTTTCTTGAGGACGTTGCGCGGCGACAGCTCGATCGGGTTGCCTTGCTTGTCGTAGGTGTCGTGGATCACTTGAGCAGTTGGCTCGATGGCCCACGGCACCAGGTACACGGCGTTCTGGTCGGGACGGCAGATCATGTCGATGTCGGCCGGGTCGAGCAGTTCGTAATAGATGTCGTCTTCGACGTAGTCGCCGGTCACTGTCTGCAACAGCACGCTCTCGGGCAGGCGCATGCCTTTTTCGGCGATGAACTTGTTGGTCGGCGAGATCTTGCCCCGGGTGATACCGGTCAAGTCGGCGATCATGCATTCGACTTCTGTGATCTTGTGGTCTTTCAACCAATCGGTGAGCTGGTCGAGGTTGTTACTCATAAATGCCTCTGGGCTGAGTCTCCTGACAGGATGTCAGGCAAAGTTTGACGCTTTGAGCGTCGCGTTAAAGGGGGGCTTGCTCGCGCAGTGCCGGCTTACGCCTGGCACCGCGCATAGACAATGAAAGAGGAGCTTACCTGCCCTTTACGCTGGCGTTGCATTTCCTGTGCACACTCAAGGCGTGCAGAATCACGAGCACGGCTGGGGAAGCCGCACAGGCTTTGGAAGTGAAAGCGATCTATATTGAAAGGAGACGCCATAAACAGGATGCTTTCCCATACGTCCAGAATATCGGACGCTGGCACTTGAACGGCCATGGACGGGAACATCGTCGCTAACGGGCGAACCATGCTGGCTGCGCTACCGACGGATTGGTCGCCACTGATGTGATGAGCATGCAGACCGGACTGTTGCGAGCAGTCGGTGATGCCGATTAACGGCAGGCGAGACATGAAGCACCCCGGTATTATTGCTGTTATGGGTTTGATCGGAGCTTAGCCTTGTTCATTTTTTTACACAACACCCCCGTAAAAAATACAACACGGCCTGCTCAAGCCCGCGGGTGCCAAGCGCCACAAGGACTAAAAACCGCCCAAAAGTGCCCCATAAATGCCCTTGCAGCGCTTTTTTAGGGCAAAAAAGGCCTCGCTTGACTTCGGCAGGCCGTTCGGGTTGACTGAAACCAGAAAAGATCAATGATTGATATTTTTAACAACAAAGGTGTTGCATCATGTCGGTACCCCCGCGTGCCGTTCAGCTTAACGAAGCGAACGCGTTCCTTAAGGAACATCCTGAGGTTCTGTACGTTGACCTTCTGATTGCGGATATGAATGGTGTGGTGCGCGGCAAGCGCATTGAACGCACCAGCCTCCACAAGGTTTACGAGAAAGGCATCAACCTGCCGGCCTCTCTATTTGCTCTGGATATCAACGGTTCGACGGTGGAAAGCACCGGCCTGGGCCTGGACATCGGCGACGCCGATCGCATCTGCTATCCAATCCCCGATACCCTGTGCAACGAGCCATGGCAAAAGCGCCCGACCGCGCAACTGTTGATGACCATGCACGAACTCGAAGGCGACCCGTTCTTCGCCGATCCGCGCGAAGTGCTCCGTCAAGTTGTTGCAAAGTTTGACGAACTGGGCCTGACCATTTGCGCCGCATTTGAACTCGAGTTCTACCTGATCGACCAGGAAAACGTGAACGGCCGTCCTCAGCCGCCACGCTCGCCGATCTCCGGCAAACGCCCGCACTCGACCCAGGTCTACCTGATCGACGACCTCGACGAATACGTCGACTGCCTCCAGGACATTCTGGAAGGCGCCAAAGAGCAAGGCATTCCGGCCGACGCCATCGTCAAGGAAAGTGCCCCGGCGCAGTTCGAAGTGAACCTGCACCACGTAGCCGACCCGATCAAGGCCTGCGACTACGCGGTACTGCTCAAGCGCCTGATCAAGAACATCGCCTACGACCATGAAATGGACACCACCTTCATGGCCAAGCCGTACCCGGGCCAGGCAGGTAATGGTCTGCACGTACACATCTCGATTCTGGATAAAGAAGGCAAAAACATTTTTGCCAGCGAGGATCCCGAGCAGAACGCCGCGCTGCGTCACGCGATCGGCGGTGTGCTCGAGACCCTGCCCGCGCAGATGGCTTTCCTCTGCCCGAACGTCAACTCGTACCGTCGTTTCGGCGCACAGTTCTACGTGCCGAACTCGCCGTGCTGGGGTCTGGACAACCGCACCGTGGCGATTCGCGTACCGACCGGCTCGTCCGATGCCGTACGTATCGAGCACCGCGTCGCCGGTGCCGACGCCAACCCGTACCTGTTAATGGCTTCTGTATTGGCCGGTGTGCATCACGGTCTGACCAACAAGATCGAACCGGGCGCGCCTGTCGAAGGCAACAGCTACGAGCAGAACGAACAAAGCCTGCCGAACAACTTGCGCGATGCCCTGCGTGAGCTGGACGACAGCGAGGTGATGGCCAAGTACATCGATCCGAAATACATCGATATCTTCGTCGCCTGCAAGGAAAGCGAGCTGGAGGAGTTCGAACACTCCATCTCTGACCTTGAGTACAACTGGTATCTGCATACCGTTTAAGCGGTTGTAGCTTCAGGAAAAACGCCGTTGGCTGATTCAGTCAACGGCGTTTTTTTATGGCCGCCTACGGCGGTTCGCGAGCAGGCTCGCTCCCACAGTTGATCTCCAGTGAACATGAATGCTGTGTATACAAAGCTCCCCTGTGGGAGCGAGCTTGCTCCGGGCGGCGTTCCGACGAAAGCGGTCGACAAGACAACACACAAGCCGGCTCGTACAATGCCCGCTGCCCCGCAGGAGACTTCCATGACGCGACCCGCCCCCGTCCGCAAACCCCGTGCCCGCAGCCAGGCGCGCATCGATTCGATACTCGACGCCGCGCGCACGCTGCTGGCCGCCGAGGGTGTGGCGAGTCTGTCGATCTACAGCGTCGCCGAGCGCGCGCAGATTCCGCCCTCCTCCGTGTACCACTTCTTCGCCAGCGTCCCGGCATTGCTCGAAGCGCTGACGGCAGATGTCCACGCCGCGTTTCGCGCCTGCCTGCAAGCGCCGATCGATCACGAAGCTTTGCGTGACTGGCGTGATCTGTCGCGGTTGGTCGAGCAGCGGATGCTGGAGATCTACGACGAAGACGCCGCCGCACGGCAGTTGATCCTCGCGCAGCACGGCCTGACCGAAGTCACCCAGGCTGACCGTCAGCACGACATCGAACTGGGCGACCTGATGCACAAGCTGTTCGATCATCACTTCGAATTGCCGAGGCTGCCGGAAGATGTCGATGTGTTTGCTTTAGCGATGGAGTTGGGTGACCGGGTTTATGCGCGTTCGGTGCAGCAGCACGGGCAGATCACGCCGCGCATGGCCGAGGAAGGGATGCGCGTGTTTGATGCTTATATCGGCCTGTATCTGCCACCGTATCTTCCCAAGCGCTGAGCCATGATCGTTCCCACGCTCTGCGTGGGAATGCAGCCCGTGACGCTCCGCGTCACTGGACGCGGAGCGTCCCAAGAGGCATTCCCACGCGGAGCATGGGAACGATCGCCAGGCACAAAAAACCCCGAAGGGCTCACGCTCTCCGGGGTTGTTTTTTACTCACCGACTTACAGCTTGGCGATCGACACCTCGGTGGATTTCACAAAGGCGATCACTTCGCTACCGACCACCAGCTCCAGCTCTTTGACCGAGCGGGTGGTAATCACCGAAGTGACGATGCCGGAAGCGGTCTGCACGTCGATTTCCGACAGCACGTCACCGAGGACGATTTCCTTGATCGAGCCTTTGAACTGGTTACGGACGTTGATGGCTTTGATAGTCATGGCAATGATTCCTGTCGTTTGCTTGAGTTATTGAGCCCAACGCAGTTGCGTAGGCAGTGGTGAAACAGGTTCCGGCGCCGGCGGTTCGCCGGGCAGGGAGAGAACACGGTTAAGCACTTCGGTTTCCAGCGCCGCCAGTCGGTGCGAACCACGCACTCGCGGCCGCGGCAGTTCGACATGCAGATCGAGGCCCACTTCGCCGTCCTCGATCAGAATCACCCGGTCGGCAATCGCCACCGCTTCACTGACGTCGTGGGTCACCAGCAGCACGGTGAAGCCGTGTTGCTGCCAGAGACGCTCGATCAGTTGCTGCATTTCAATGCGGGTCAGTGCGTCCAGTGCGCCGAGCGGTTCGTCGAGCAGCAGCAGACGCGGTTGATGGATCAGCGCCCGCGCCAGTGCAACGCGCTGCTTCTGTCCGCCAGATAACGCTGCCGGCCACTCATTGGCACGATCCGCCAGACCCACCGCTTCCAGCGCCTCTAACGCTTGCGGGCGCCAGTTGCCTTTAAGACCGAGACCAACGTTGTCGATGATCTTTTTCCACGGCAGCAGACGTGCTTCCTGGAACATCAATCGGGTGTCTTCCCGCGCATCGCTGAGCGGCGCAGAACCGGCCAGCAAGTCGCCGCCAGTCGGCTGATCAAGCCCAGCGAGCAAACGCAGCAAGGTACTTTTGCCACAGCCACTGCGCCCGACCACGGCGACAAACTGCCCAGCCGGAATATGCAGATCGATGTCACGCAACACCTTCCGCGCGCCGAAGGTTTTCTGCAGGTTGCGCACCGCCAGCGGAATCCCGCGCAGCAGGCGTGGAGGTTGTTGAGCGGTCATGCCGCACCTCCTTTGGCAACCTGATACGCCGGGTGCCAGCGCAACCACACACGCTCAAGTCCTCGGGCCGCAAGGTCAGCGAGTTTGCCGAGCACCGCGTAAAGCAGGATCGCCAGCACCACCACGTCAGTCTGCAAAAACTCCCGGGCGTTCATCGCCAGATAGCCGATGCCCGAGCTGGCGGAAATGGTTTCGGCGACGATCAGCGTCAGCCACATAAAGCCCAGGGCGAAGCGCACACCGACCAGAATCGAAGGCAGCGCGCCCGGCAGAATCACCTGCCAGAACAGGCTGAAACCGCTCAAGCCATAACTGCGCGCCATCTCCACCAGCGCCGGATCGACGTTGCGGATGCCGTGATAGGTGTTGAGGTAAATCGGGAACAACGTGCCCAGCGCCACCAGAAAAATCTTCGCCGACTCGTCGATGCCGAACCAGAGGATCACCAGCGGAATCAGTGCCAGGTGCGGCACGTTGCGGATCATCTGCACCGAACTGTCGAGCAGGCGTTCGCCCCACTTCGACAGACCGGTGATGAAACCCAAGGCAAGACCGATGCTGCCGCCGATGGTGAAACCGAGGGCCGCGCGCCAGCCGCTGATGGCCAAGTGCGTCCAGATTTCACCGCTGCGCACCAGACTCACGCCGGCTTCGATCACCGCCACCGGTGCCGGCAGGATCCGTGTCGACAACCAACCAGCCGACACCGACAACTGCCACACCGCCAGCAACAACACCGGCAACGCCCAGGGCGCGAGGCTGTGGATGATTTTCTTCATGGCGCGCCTCAGCTCTGCGACGCGGCTTTGGGAAGAATGTCGTTGGCGACCATCTCGCCGAACGGGCTGACATAACCGGCGCTTTTCGGTAGTTCCGGACGCTCGATGTCGAGGTGCGGGAACAGCAGTTCGGCGACGCGATACGACTCTTCGAGGTGTGGATAACCGGAGAAGATGAAGGTATCGATACCCAGATCGGCGTATTCCTTCACGCGTGCGGCCACGGTCGGGCCATCGCCAACCAACGCGGTACCGGCACCGCCGCGCACCAGACCGACGCCGGCCCACAGGTTAGGGCTGACTTCGAGGTTGTCGCGACTGCCGCCGTGCAATGCGGCCATGCGTTGCTGGCCGACCGAATCAAAGCGCGCCAGGGAAGCCTGGGCACGAGCAATGGTGTCGTCGTCCAGATGCGAGATCAGCCGATCCGCCGCTTGCCAGGCTTCAGCATTGGTTTCGCGAACGATCACATGCAGACGAATGCCGAAGCGCACGGTGCGTCCGAGCTTGGCGGCTTTGGCACGTACCTGTTCGATTTTCTCTGCCACTGCTGCGGGCGGCTCGCCCCACGTCAGAACCATTTCAACCTGTTCGGCAGCGAGATCCTGCGCCGCTTCCGAGGAGCCACCAAAGTACAGCGGCGGACGCGGTTGCTGGATCGGCGGATAGAGCAACTTCGCGCCTTTCACGCTGATGTGCTGACCGTCGTAATCCACGGTTTCGCCTTCCAGCACACGACGCCAGATGCGGGTGAATTCCACCGAAGCCTGATAGCGTTCTTCGTGGCTGAGGAACAGACCGTCGCCGGCCAATTCTTCCGGGTCACCACCAGTGACCAGATTGAACAGCGCACGCCCGCCGGACAGACGATCCAGCGTGGCTGCCTGTCGCGCCGCCACCGTCGGGGAAATGATCCCGGGGCGCAGAGCCACGAGGAATTTCAGGCGCTGGGTCACCGGGATCAGCGACGCTGCCACCAGCCATGAGTCTTCGCAAGAACGGCCGGTAGGAATCAGCACACCGCCAAAGCCCAGACGATCCGCCGCTTGCGCGACCTGTTGCAGATAACCGTGGTCGACGGCGCGAGCGCCTTCGGCGGTGCCAAGGTAATGGCCGTCGCCGTGGGTAGGCAGGAACCAGAAGATATTGAGGCTCATGGAGTGGTCTCCTTAGGAATTCGAATTACTGCGCTTTAGCCACAGCGGCCGGTGGTGTCCAGATCACATCCTTGATGCTCAGTGGCTTGGGAATCAGCTTGAGCTGGAAGAACGTGTCCGCGATTTTCTGCTGCGCGGCGACCACTTCCGGGGTCAGGAACAGCGCGCCGTAGCCCTGGCGCTTGACCGAGGTCAGGGTGATGTCCGCCGGCAGACCGAGCAGTGGCGCAACCTGTTGGGTCACGTCTTCAGGGTTGGCTTTGGACCACTCGCCAACGGCGCGCACTTCTTCCACGAGGGTCTTGATCACCTCGGGATTTTTCTGTGCGTAAGGCTTGGTCGCGAGGTAGAACTGGTGGTTGTCGACGATGCCTTTGCCGTCACGCAGGGTGTGCGCTTGCAGTTGTTTCTCGGCCGCAGCCTGATACGGATCCCAGATGACCCAGGCGTCGACGCTGCCACGTTCGAACGCAGCGCGAGCATCGGCCGGCGGTAGGAATACGGTTTGAATGTCGCTGTATTTGAGGCCGGCGTCTTCCAGTGCGCGCACCAGCAGGTAGTGCACGTTGGAACCTTTGTTCAGGGCGACTTTCTTGCCCTTGAGATCAGCTACCGATTTGATCGGCGAGTCTTTCGGCACAAGGATCGCTTCGCTGTTCGGCGCTGGCGGTTCGTAGGCAACGTAAAGCAGATCGGCGCCGGCCGCCTGAGCGAAGACGGGCGGGGTTTCGCCGGTGACACCGAAGTCGATCGAGCCGACGTTCAGGCCTTCCAACAGTTGCGGGCCACCGGGGAACTCAGTCCATTGCACGTCGACGCCTTGAGCGGCCAGACGTTTTTCCAAAGTGCCCTTGGCTTTGAGCAGCACCAGCGTGCCGTATTTCTGATAACCGATGCGAAGGGTCTCGGCTTGAGCTTGAGTGATGGCGCCGAAGGTGACAGCCGCAGCAAACAGAGCGACCAGACCACGACGCAAAAATACAGTGCGCATAGCGCTCTCCTTTTTGCTGTTGGGTTTTGGCTGCACCTGCTTGACCGTTAGCGGCGAAGTAAGGTGAGTTACATCAAATGCGGGTGTGGCTTAAATGCTCCAGCGAGCACTCAACAAACGTTCGTTCAACAGGCCCGGTTCCAGCGGTTTCGGCCGGCGGGCCATGGCGCCGACAAACTGATCCAGCGCTTCATGCAGTCGCTGCTCCAGCGCCGGTGCCAGTTGTGCTGCGGCACTGCCTTCGCCGTAAGCGATCTGGCTGTCCTCGGCGAAAATCCCTTGGAGCATTTCCTGGGCTTTCAGCGCGGACAACACAGGCTTGAGCGCGTAATCGACCACCAGCATGTGGGCGATGCTGCCGCCGGTGGCCATTGGCAAAACAATCTTGTGGTTCAGGGCACGCTCCGGGAGCAGATCCAGCAACGTCTTCAACGCGCCGGAAAACGAAGCCTTGTACACCGGCGTGGCGATCAACAGGCCGTCGGCGTTTTCGATCTGTTGCAGCAGGTCGAGCACCTTCGGGCTGTCGAAGCGGGCGTGAAGCAAATCTTCGGCCGGGAAGTCCCGCACCTGATAACTCACCACTTCCACCCCTTGCGCCTGCAACCAGCGTTGCGAGCGTTCCAGCAGCACCCCGGAACGGGAGCGCAGGCTGGGACTGCCACCGAGTGAGACGACCAGCATTGAGACAATTCCTTAAGCGTTTCAGGCGATTCGCGGGTTGCAATCTCGCTTCGATGGAGTGACCTTACCAGCTGATTTATATATCCATAAATCATATTTATTCATTTGGTTATGCATTTTGGATATATGCGATTCGCTTTGTTTCGGGCGAAAAAAAAGGCCGTCGAAACGGCCTGAAATCCCCTGCTTAGTAGCAACCACTGATCGTTCCCACGCTCTGCGTGGGAATGAATCCATGGACGCTCCGCGTCCACTGTGACGCAGAGCGTCACGGGCGGCATTCCCACGCGGAGCGTGGGAATGATCTGCCCGGTGAGATCACTTATTCGGCTGCGGCGTCAGGCGCAGGTACGGTTTCACCGCGCGATAACCCTTCGGAAAGCGCTGCTTGATCTCGTCCTCATCCTTGAGCGACGGCACGATCACCACCTCTTCACCGTCCTGCCAGTTGGCCGGCGTAGCCACCTTGTAGTTGTCGGTGAGCTGCAGCGAATCGATCACCCGCAGAATCTCGTGGAAATTACGCCCGGTGCTCGCCGGATACGTGATGGTCAGACGAATCTTCTTGTTCGGATCGATCACGAACAGCGAACGCACGGTCAGCGTGTCGTTTGCGTTCGGATGGATCAGGTCATACAGATCCGAAACCTTGCGATCGGCATCGGCGAGGATCGGGAAGTTGACGACCGTGTTCTGGGTTTCGTTGATGTCTTCGATCCACTTGTGGTGCGAATCCACCGGGTCGACCGACAGCGCGATGGCTTTGACGCCGCGCTTGCTGAACTCATCCTTGAGCTTGGCGGTGAAGCCCAGCTCAGTGGTGCACACCGGAGTAAAGTCCGCCGGGTGGGAGAACAGCACGCCCCAGCTATCGCCCAGCCATTCGTGGAAACGAATCTTGCCGGCGCTGGAATCCTGTTCGAAATCGGGGGCGATGTCGCCGAGTCTGAGGCTCATGGTGCTGCTCCTGATGAGTTGTTCGAGACCTCAACTGTAGCCCGGGATTTGCCATCATGAAAAAGAATAAATAATGAGATATCTAGATCATAAATGAATATTAAACATCTGTTCACTGGACGCTCGGCGGCATCCCGACGAACATCAGCCGCAAGGTTCGAGAAGGCCTTGAGTTGCTGTAAAGAGGGGAATTTCGGGGCAGGCTTACGGGGGTGAGCCTGACTCGAAAATGCAAAAGCCCCGTCCGGCGCGATGCCGGACGGGGCTTTTTTTACATCAACGAATCGAGACGCGCTATTACAGCAGCGGGATCGAGTAGCTGACGATCAGGCGGTTTTCATCCTGGTCGCGCTGACCTGGGATGTCGTTGCGCCACATAGCGTTTTTCCACATGAAGCCAACGTTTTTCAGCGGGCCTTCCGGTACGACGTAACCGATGGTCAGGTCGCGTTCCCACTCGGTTTTGTCACCGGTAGAGGTGTCAATGTTGTCACCACGCAGGTAAACCACACCGGCGGTCAGGCCTGGAACGCCAACTTTAGCGAAGTCGTAAGAGTAGCGACCCTGCCAAGTGCGCTCGCCAGCACGGCCGAACTTCTGGATTTGCATATCGGTAATGGTGTAGTTCGACGAACCGTCGCCCTGATTCAGCCAAGGGAAATCGCTGTCCCCATTGCTAACCTGATAGCCGCCACCGAAAGTATGGCCAGCAACGGTGTACAGGAAAAGACCGCTGTACAGGTTGTTGTCAACTTTGCCCTTGGTAACCGTGCCACCGTAGAAACCGGTGGTGTAGTAGTTACTGTCATGGCCATTCGCGCCATCGTCGCGACTGTTGAAGTAACGCAAGTCCGACTTCAACACGCCCGGGCCAATTGCCCAGTTGTGAACCAGACCCAGGAAGTGCTGTTTGTAGAAGTCTTCCAGGTTGCCGTAATAATACTGGGCGGTCAGGTCCTTGGTGATTTTGTAGTCACCACCAGCGTAAATGAACTTGTTGCTATCGCGACCGGCGGCAGTCCGACCATTGGCGCCTGAGATCGACAGTTGTTCATTGTTGCTTGAGTTACGCCCCTTAACAGCTTCGATCTGACCGCCAACCAGGGTCAGATCTTTGATATCGGCGGAGGTAATCTGGCCACCCTGCCAGGTTTGCGGCACCAAGCGACCGTCGTTGGTCACGATAACCGGGTTCTTAGGCTGCAGAGTGCCCAACTTCAGTTCAGTCTGAGAAATCTTGGCTTTGGCAGTCAGGCCCAGGCTGGAAAAGTTATCAACAGCTTCGCCATTGGATTTGCTTGGGAAAACGGTGCCACCGTAGGAGCCGGCGTTAGTCGCAGTCGCTGGAGATGCGCCGTTGGTGCCACCGCCCGAATCCAGGCGCACACCCAGCAGGCCGATGGCGTCGATACCGAAGCCTACAGTGCCTTGAGTGTAACCGGAGATGAATCGCAGATCGAACGCCTGACCCCATTCCTCTGCCTTGCTTTGAACGCCAGCACGCTTGTTCGCAGGAGAGTTAGTGGCGCTGTCGCGGTTATCGTTGTTGATGTAGAAGTTACGCAGCCCCAAAGTAGCTTTGCTGTCTTCGATGAAACCGGCGGCGCCTGCCTGCTGCGCCATAACCCCTACGGCCACAGCCAGGGCCAAGGTGGACTTGTTCATGTAAAGCTCCTCTCGTTTCTAATTCTTGTGTTCCTGGCCCTGGGTCTGATGCCCTGGGTCCTAAGATGCGCGATTAGCGCCAGACCGTGACTGACAAGTCAATCGTAACCTTGTGTGTCTACGACCAAGGTCTAATCGCAGTGATTTGGTCCGTGCAGAGTAAAGATTTCCTAATAAACCCAAAAAGAATTTATTCATTCTTTTTCATACCATTTCGGAATATGGCCAGTATCGTGCCACCTCCGCCGGGAAACAGCGTATCGGCGACTAAGCTCATTCCTAAATGGTATTTGTTGGCCTTTTTTTATATCGATTAGCTTTGGCGCAACCGCAATTCGTCAAACCCTATCGAAAAGGCGACGCCATGATGGCCAAACGCGCACTATCTAGTCAATTTGTTACAGTTTGTGTGTCGGCGATGATTAGTTTTTCCGCCCATGCCGCCAACCTCACCGTCGGCTATCAAACCGGTATCGACCCGAGCAAAGTCCCCCAAGCCGACGGCGTCTACGAGAAAACCATCGGCGAGAAAATCGACTGGCGCCGCTTCAACAGTGGCCCGGAAGTTGTGACAGCCATTGCTTCCGGTGATGTGCAGATCGGCAACCTTGGCTCCAGCCCGTTGGCCGCTGCCGCTTCGCGCAATCTGCCGATTGTGGCGTTCATCGTTTCGGCACAGATCAATGCCGCCGAAGCCTTGGTGGTGCGCAATGGCAGCGGCATTAACACACCGCAGGATCTGGTCGGCAAAACCATCGCCACACCTTTCGTCTCCACCTCACACTACAGCTTGCTCGGCGCCCTCAAGCACTGGGGCCTGGACGCCTCGAAAGTCAAAGTGGTGAACCTGCAACCTGCAGAAATCGCTGCCGCGTGGAAACGTGGGGATATCGATGGTGCGTTTGTCTGGTCGCCGGCGCTTGGGGAAATTCGCAAGACCGGCAAGACCCTGACCGATGCGGCGCAAGTGGGCCAATGGGGCGCGCCGACCTTCGAGGTCTGGGTCGCGCGCAAGGACTTCGCCGAGAAGCATCCTGACGTTGTCGCGAAGTTCGCCAAGGTTACGCTGGATTCATTTGCCGATTACGCGGCGCATAAAGACAGCTGGACGGCTGACTCGGTGCCGGTACAGAAAATCGCCAAACTGACCGGTGCCAATGCCGCTGATGTGCCGGAATTGCTCGCAGGGTCGGCGTTCCCGGACGCCAAGGCGCAGCAAACCACGGCGCTGCTGGATGGCGGCACGGCGAAAGCGATTGGCGAGACGGCGAAGTTTTTGAAGGAGCAGGGCAAGGTTGAAACGGTGCTGCCGGATTATTCGCCGTATGTCAGCGCGAAGTTTGTGGCGCAATAAAAGCTTCGCGAGCAGGCTCGCTCCCACAGGAGTGGGAGCGAGCCTGCTCGCGAATGGAGCAACTCGGTTAAAGGGTTTTTTCGAAGATTTTCGAATTGCGCTGAAAGTTGTACAGCGAAGCCCGCGCCGCTGGCAGGCGTTCAACGCTGCTCGGCTCGAACCCACGCTCACGGAACCAGTGCGCGGTGCGTGTGGTGAGGACGAACAGCGTCTTCAAACCTTGCGCCCGCGCACGGGTTTCAATGCGCTCCAGCAGTTCATCACCGCGACCGCCATGGCGGTACTCCGGGTTCACCGCCAGGCACGCCAGCTCACCGGCATCGGAATCGGCAATCTGATACAGCGCCGCGCAGGCGATGATCATGCCTTCACGCTCGACCACGCTGAACTGCTCGATCTCACGCTCCAGCACTTCGCGCGAACGACGCACCAGAATCCCCTGCTCTTCCAGCGGGCTGATCAAGTCGAGCAAACCGCCGACGTCTTCAATCGCCGCCTCACGCACCAGTTCGAATTGCTCTTGCGCGACCAGCGTACCGCCACCGTCACGGGTGAACAGCTCGGTCAGCAGCGCGCCGTCTTCGGCGTAACTGACGATATGGCTGCGCGCCACGCCGCCACGGCAAGCCTCGGCAGCGGCATCCAGAAGCTCTGCCTGATAGTTGCTGCTGCCCAGACGCTGTAAATGCGCCGGCACTTGCTGTGGACGCAACTCACGCACCAGTTTGCCGTTCTCGTCGATCAGACCGAGATCAGCACCGAACAGCAGCAGCTTGTCAGCGCCCAGGTCGATAGCGGCGCGGGTGGCGACGTCTTCGCAGGCGAGGTTGAAGATTTCACCGGTCGGCGAGTAGCCCAAAGGCGACAGCAACACGATCGAACGCTCGTCGAGCAGGCGATTGATGCCCTTGCGGTCGACCCGGCGCACTTCGCCGGTGTGGTGATAGTCGACGCCTTCCAGCACACCGATCGGCCGCGCGGTAACGAGGTTGCCGCTGGCCACGCGCAGACGCGAGCCCTGCATCGGCGACGAAGCCATGTCCATCGACAGGCGCGCTTCGATGGCAATGCGCAATTGGCCGACTGCATCGATCACACATTCCAGGGTTGCGGCATCGGTGATGCGCATGCCGTGGTGGTAATGCGGGGTCAGGCCACGGGCGGCGAGGCGGGTTTCAATCTGCGGGCGCGAACCGTGCACCAGCACCAGGCGCACGCCGAGGCTGTGCAGCAGGACGATGTCGTGGACGATGTTGCCGAAATTCGGATGCTCCACGCCGTCGCCAGGCAGCATGACGACGAAGGTGCAGTCGCGGTGGGCATTGATGTAAGGAGACGCGTGACGAAGCCAATTGACGTATTCGGGCATGAACCTGGGCCTGTAATAAATAGCAGCCGAAAAAGGGGCGAAACGGAAAACGCACAGCGGGCTGATGGTTATCGTCGGAACAGGCTTGGCGACACGCGTGCTCTCCTCATGAATACGGGTTGGATTCCCACTAATTTAACGACTTGCCCCTGTAGGAGTTGCCGCAGGCTGCGATCTTTTGATCTTCTGAAACAAAAGCAAAAGATCGCAGCCTTCGGCAGCTCCTACAAGGGATGCGTTCAATTCTTCAGGCAGTAATGTTCAATCAGTTGCCGTAATAGATGCACGGTAGGCTGCAAACGTGACATTTCAAGGTACTCGCCGGGCTGATGCGCACAGGCAATGTCACCGGGGCCAAGCACGATGGTTTCGCAACCAAGGCGCTGAAGATAAGGCGCTTCGGTGCCAAACGCTACTGCTTCGGCGCTGTGGCCGGTGAGCTTTTCAGCAATGCGCACCAGTTCAGCGTCTTCGGCCTGCTCGAACGACGGCACTTCCGGAAACAAAGGTTTGTAGTCGATCTTCACCTGGTGGCGTTCGGCGACCGGGTTGAGTTTGCGCAGAATCTCTGCGCGCAGGACTTTCGGGTCCATGCCCGGCAATGGCCGCAGATCGAATTCCAGCGAACACTGGCCGCAGATACGGTTGGGATTATCGCCGCCATGGATGCAGCCGAAGTTCATCGTCGGTTGCGGCACGCTGAACTGCGGATTGTTGAATTCGCGCTGCCACAGCAGGCGCAGGCCGCGCAGTTCGCCGATCGCATCGTGCATCGCTTCGAGGGCGCTGTGGCCCAGGCGCGGATCCGACGAATGGCCGCTCTGCCCGAGAATGTCGATGCGCTCCATCATGATGCCTTTGTGCATGCGGATCGGTTTGAGCCCGGTCGGCTCGCCGATCACCGCTGCGCGGCCGATTGGACGCCCGGCCTCGGCCAATGCGCGGGCACCGGACATCGAGCTTTCTTCATCGCAAGTGGCGAGGATCAACAGCGGTTGTTTGAACGGTTGCTCAAGCAGCGGTTGCACCGCTTCGATGATCAACGCGAAGAAGCCCTTCATATCGCAACTGCCCAAGCCGACCCAACGGCCATCGACTTCAGTCAGCTTCAGCGGATTGGTCTGCCACAGCGCATCGTCGTACGGCACCGTGTCGCTGTGTCCGGCCAGCACCAGCCCGCCGGGGCCGCTGCCGAAACTGGCGAGCAGATTGAATTTGCCTGGGCTGACCTGCTGGATATCGCAATTGAAACCCAGGTCGCCCAGCCAGCCGGCAAGCAAATCGATCACCGCGCGGTTGGATTGGTCGAGGTTCGGTTGGGTACAGCTGACCGATGGCGCGGCGATCAGCGCAGCGAACTGGTCTTGCATGGACGGCAAAGGCATCGCTGACTCCAACTCCCGATTTGAAGTCCATCATAGAACCATCCGGCGTCAGGAATAAACCGTCGCAGGGCGTAGGACGAATCAGTCCTGTACACTGCACGGCCTTGGCAGCCACATATTCCCCGGCTGCGCTCCCGATCCTGGATTTTCCGGCCATGCAGAAAGAAACCGAAATCAAACTCCGCGTCAGCCGCGAAACCCTCGCTGCGCTGCGCGAGCACCCGTTACTGAAAAAACGCAACAAAAGTGGCTGGGAACGCCGTGAGTTGATGAACCAGTACTTCGACACCCCTGAGCGCGATCTGGCCCAAGCCAAAGTCGCCCTGCGCCTGCGCAAGGACGGTGACGAAGTCATTCAAACCCTCAAGACCCGTGGCCAAAGCGTTGCTGGTCTGTCCGAACGCAATGAATACGACTGGAAGTTGCCGAAAGCCAAGCTCGACGTGAAAAAACTCGACGGCGAATGCTGGCCCGAGTCGCTGGCCGAGCTGGACAAGAAAACCCTGAAGCCGATCTTCACCACCGACTTCGTCCGCGAGCGCGCCGAAATCGCCTGGGGCCGTGGCAAGACCAAAGTGGTCATCGAAGCCGCGCTGGATCTCGGTCACGTTTTGGTAGGCAAGCAGAAAGAAGAAATCTGCGAGCTGGAACTGGAGCTGCGCGAAGGCGAGCCTGCCGCGCTGCTGGAACTGGCCGCCGAACTGGCTGAAACCCTGGCGTTGATGCCGTGTGACATCAGCAAGGCTGAGCGCGGCTACCGTCTATACGACGCCAACAGCTACTCGTTGAGCCTGCCGGCGCCGGAGCTGACCCCGGAAACCCAACTCGACGACGCCTTCGCCGCGCTGAGCTGGCATTTGCTCGGCAGCAGCCAGCGTCTGGCCGAACAGTACCGTTTCAACGGCCACTGGCGCCTGTTGCTCGACTGGGTCGAGAACCTCGCGGAAATGCGCGCCCTGCTCAGCAGCCTCGGCCAGGCCGCGCCGCGTCAGTCGACTCATGACTTGCGCGTGGCACTCGATGCTTTGCTGGAAGACTGGCGCCCGCTGGTGCAGGCCGGTATCGAAGACGAAGACGTGCGCAAAGCCGCACCGGAGCAGTTCCTCGAAGAACTCGAAGACCCGCGCTGGGGCCTGTTCTCGCTGAACACTTCGCGTTGGTTGCTGGCTCGCACCTGGACCACCGAGCGCAATGTGCGTGGCAATCGTCAGGGCGGCGCGCAGTTACACAGCTGGTTGCCGCGCACCTTGGGCGAAGAAGCGACGGCTCTGCAATTGCAGCGTTATCAACAGCAGCCGGAAGATCTGGCTGAACAACTGCCGCGTATCGAGCGCATTCAGGTCTGGCTGCACCACGCGCGCAACGTGCTGGAAATCCCGGAAATGGATCGTCTGTACGGCGAGCTGAACAAGTTGGCGCAACTGGCCAACGAGCCGACGATCACTGACGAACTGCTCGACGCGCGCAAGCAACAGGCGATTGCGGTTTACCAGAATCGCGCATGGAAAATGCTCCTGCGTATGTGATGACCCTGTGGCGGGGGGCTGCCCCCGTTGATGATCGTTCCCACGCTCCGCGTGGGAACGATCAGGGTCAGACAGGCAAACTGGTGGTGGACTTGATCTCCGACAACGCCACAATCGAATTCACTTCCTGAATCCCCGGCACCAGCGACAGCTTCTCGAAAAAGAATCGCTCATACGCCTCGATGTCCGCCGCAACAATCCGCAGCAAAAAATCCACCGCCCCCATCAGCACATAACATTCCAGCACTTCCGGAAAGCCACGAATCGCTTCGGTGAACTCAGTGAAGTTCGAACGCCCGTGCGCGTTGAGTTTGATCTCGGCGAAGATCTGCGTGTTCAGGCCAATCTTCTTGCGATCGAGCAAGGTCACCTGGCCACGAATGATGCCCTCCTCCTTCATCCGCTGAATCCGTCGCCAGCACGGTGATTGCGACAGGCCGACCTGCTCGGCGATCTGCGCGCTCGACAGTGAAGCGTCCTCTTGCAGCAAGGCGAGAATCTTGCGGTCGTAGCTGTCCAGCTCACTGTGCATAGAAAAACCTCGATTACGTAATTCCGCGAATTGATCATTTCGATAAATCGCCAATAACGCCGATCATAGCCAAGAAATACCCCGCGACGAATGTAAAAATTCCTCCAGAGATTTTGGAGACTCGTCATGCCGCACCTCGAAGCCGTCACCACCGTGCCAACCCGCGCCGATGTCTGGAACGTCAACAACGCCCATTGCCTGGCGCAGTATCAGATCCTCGCCGAAGCCGAGCCCGACTTGCTGGTGCGGGTGCTCAACCTGTTCGCCCTGCAATTCCTCACACCGGAGCAGGTCAATGTGCAGCGCATGGATGATCTGCTGTCGATCGACCTGGTCATGGGCGGTCTCAGTTGGCATCGCGCGCAAGTGATCGCGGAAAAACTTCGTAACCTGATCAGCGTCTGCTCGGTCAATCTGCAAAACGCCGACAGCGCTTGGGATGCGCGGACGCAAGCGGCCGGCTGACAAGTTCGGCAACGGCTTCGTCGGGTAGTGGCCCAACGGTCTGCGGGGCCGCGACTATCCTTTTGCGCACTGTCGCTCAAAAGGAAGCCCGCATGTCCGTTCAACTTGCCACTCAGGACCGCTGGCTGGAACTCAACGAAGTGCTGCGTGAACTGGTCGCCCAAGGGTTTATTTGCCAGGACTCGGCGGAGCAGGCGCTGAATGCCCGCCGCCGTCTCGCGGCTCATGCTCAGATGCATCCGCTGGAGTTCATCGCCAGCCAGCAACTCGACGACCTCAGCCGGCCAGGCAAACACCTCGACCTGGAAAGCCTGACCCTGTGGCTGGCGCAACAGGCCGGCCAGCCGTACTTGCGTATTGACCCGTTGAAGATCAACGTCGCCGCGATCACACCGTTGATGTCCTACGCCTTCGCACAACGGCACAAGATTCTCGCCGTGGCGGTCGACCGCGATTCGGTGACCGTGGCCAGCGCCCAGCCTTATGTCACCGGCTGGGAGGCCGATCTCACCCACGTATTGAAGCTGCCGATCAAACGGGTGGTGGCCAACCCGGCGGATATCCAGCGCTTCAGCGTCGAGTTCTTCCGCTTGGCCAAATCGGTCAGCGGCGCCAGCAATGCCGATCAGCAGAGCGGTAACCTCGGCAACTTCGAACAACTGCTCAACCTCGGCGCCAGCGATCAGGAGCCGGATGCCAACGATGCGCACATCGTCAACATCGTCGACTGGCTGTTCCAGTACGCCTTCCAGCAGCGCGCCAGTGATATCCATATCGAACCACGCCGCGAGCAAGGCACCGTGCGTTTTCGCATCGACGGCGTGCTGCACAACGTTTATCAATTCCCGCCGCAGGTGACCATGGCAATTGTCAGTCGCCTGAAAAGCCTCGGGCGGATGAACGTCGCCGAGAAGCGCAAACCCCAGGACGGCCGGGTCAAGACCAAGACCCCGGACGGCGGTGAAGTGGAGCTGCGCCTTTCGACGCTGCCCACCGCGTTCGGCGAAAAAATGGTCATGCGGATTTTCGACCCGGAAGTGCTGCTCAAGGATTTCGACCAGTTGGGTTTCAGCGCCGATGACCTGCGCCGCTGGCAAGACATGACCCGCCAGCCCAACGGCATCATTCTGGTCACCGGGCCGACCGGCTCGGGCAAGACCACCACGCTGTACACCACGCTGAAAAAACTGGCGACGCCGGAAGTGAACCTCTGCACCATCGAAGACCCGATCGAAATGGTCGAGCCGGCGTTCAACCAAATGCAGGTGCAGCACAACATCGACCTGAGCTTCGCCGCCGGGGTGCGTGCCCTGATGCGGCAAGACCCGGACATCATCATGATCGGCGAGATCCGTGACCTTGAAACCGCTGAAATGGCGATTCAGGCGGCGCTCACCGGACACTTGGTGCTGTCGACCCTGCACACCAACGACGCCCCCAGCGCGATCAGTCGTCTGCTCGAACTCGGCGTGCCGCACTACCTGATCAAAGCCACCGTGCTCGGGGTCATGGCCCAGCGCCTGGTGCGCACCTTGTGCCCGCATTGCAAGGCACCGCTGACGCTGGCAGAGGAAGACTGGCAAACCCTGACCCGCCCGTGGCAGGCGCCGCTGCCGGGCAATGCACAACGTGCCATTGGTTGCGTGGAATGCCGCGACACCGGTTATCACGGCCGCGCCGGGGTCTACGAGATCATGCAACTGAGCGACAGCCTCAAGGCGTTCATCACCCCGGACGCCGACCTCACGGCGATTCGTCGGCAGGCGTTCAAGGAAGGCATGCGCAGTTTGCGTCTGTCCGGGGCACAGAAAGTCGCAGCAGGGCTGACGACGGTGGAAGAAGTGCTGCGGGTGACGCCGCAGAGCGAGCAGAAATAAGCCGCCACGGAACCGGATCAGGGAATGGCGATCCAAGGCCCTAGTTAACCCCCTGGAGTCATCTCATCATGCGTCTCAAACTTGCTGTCGCCACTCTGGCCTTGCTGTCCCTTCCCGTTGGTTCGGCCATGGCGGACAGCTTTTGGCGTAACGTCATCTCGTCCGGTGCCACTACCGGTTCGACCTACCTGACCTTCAAGGATCACAAGCTGATCATCGCCGCACAGGACGATGCCGGCAGCTTCGTTGCCAGTGATGGCGGCATTCGCGGACCGTATCTGGAAGCGGCGATGCAGAAAGTCCGCGCCGACAATCCGGGCCTGCAGGCGACCGATATGGAATTGGCGAATGCGATCCTGGCGAAGAACGCCGTGGCTTCCGAGTAAGCCGTTCGCCGAAGCAAAAATGCCGCTCAACAGAGCGGCATTTTTTTGCCCGGATTTCAGGCTTACCACAATCCCTTGTAGGAGTGAGCCTGCTCGCGATAGCGGTGAATCAGTCACCGGAGAATTTGCCTGATACACCGCTATCGCGAGCAGGCTCACTCCTACAGGGGACGATGTGCCACCAGAGAGTTCAGCGGTAATCATCCACCGGTACGCAGGCGCAGAACAGGTTGCGATCGCCGTAAACGTTATCCACCCGATTCACCGCCGGCCAATACTTGTGCGCCTTGGTGTGCGCATCCGGGGTGATGCCCTGCTCGATGCTGTAGGGTCTCTCCCAAACCCCGGTGACATCCGCCAGGGTATGCGGCGCCCGTTTCAACGGGTTGTCCTCGGCCGGCCAGTTGCCGTTTTGCACTTCAGTGATTTCTGCACGAATGCTCAGCATCGCACCGATAAAACGATCCAGTTCAGCCTTCGATTCGCTCTCGGTCGGCTCGACCATCAACGTGCCCGGCACCGGGAAGGACATGGTCGGCGCATGGAAGCCGTAATCCATCAGGCGCTTGGCGACGTCTTCTTCGCTGATCCCGGTCAGCGCCTTTAAGGGCCGCAGGTCGAGAATGCATTCGTGAGCGACCCGCCCGTTGCGCCCGGTGTACAACACCGGGAATGCACCGGATAAATGCTGCGCCAGATAGTTCGCCGCCAGAATCGCCACCTCGCTGGCATCCGCCAATTGCGGGCCCATCATGGCGATGTACATCCAGCTGATCGGCAGAATGCTCGCGCTGCCCCAGGGCGCCGCGCTGACCGCGCCGTTCTGCGCCAGCGGCCCTTCAATTGGCACCACCGGGTGATTGGCGACAAACGGTGCCAGATGCGCGCGAATGCCGATCGGCCCCATGCCCGGCCCACCGCCGCCGTGAGGGATGCAGAAGGTCTTGTGCAAATTCATGTGCGACACGTCGGCGCCGATGTCCGCCGGCCGCGCCAGCCCGACCTGCGCATTGAGGTTGGCGCCGTCCATGTAGACCTGACCGCCGTACTTGTGGATAACCTCGCAGATCTCGCTGATGCCCTCCTCGTACACACCGTGGGTCGACGGATAGGTCGCCATCAGGCACGACAACTTATCCCCAGCCTCGGCGGCTTTCGCTTTCAGATCCTCCAGATCGACGTTGCCCGCCTCGTCGCACTCGACGATCACTACGCGCATCCCAGCCATTTGCGCCGAGGCCGGGTTGGTGCCATGGGCCGAGGACGGAATCAGGCAGATCTCCCGCGCCCCCTGCTGACGGCTTTCGTGGTATTTGCGGATCGCTAGCAACCCGGCGTACTCGCCCTGAGCGCCGGAGTTGGGCTGCATGCAGATCGCATCGAACCCGGTGATTGCGCACAGCCAGCGCTCCAGCTCCTCGATCATCAGCGTATAACCGACCGCCTGCTCACGCGGCACGAACGGATGCAGGTCGGCGAATTGCGGCCAGGTAATCGGGATCATTTCGCTGGTGGCGTTGAGTTTCATCGTGCACGAGCCCAGCGGGATCATCGACTGATTGAGCGCCAGATCCTTGTTCTCCAGTTGCTTGAGATAACGCAGCATCTCGGTTTCGCTGTGATGGGCGTTGAACACCGGGTGACGCAGGTAAGGGGTGTTGCGCTGGAGATTGTCGGGGATACCGGAATAAAGGGTTTCGGCGTCGAGTTCCTCGACGTTCAACCCATGATCGGCACCGAGCAGCACATCGAACAAATTCGCCACGGTGCGTTCATCGCAGGTCTCATCGAGACTCAACCCGACCCGACCGCGCCCGAGAATCCGCAGATTTATCTGCGCAGCCTGGGCACTCTCGATGATCGCCGTTTGCGCACCGCCGACGTCCAGCGTCAGCGTGTCGAAGAATTGTGCGTTGACCCGACTGATGCCCTTGCGCTCAAGTCCAGCCGCCAAAATGCAGGTCAGTCGATGCGTGCGCTGGGCGATGCGCTTCAAACCTTCCGGGCCGTGATAGACCGCGTAGAAACTGGCAATGTTGGCCAGCAGGACTTGTGCGGTACAGATGTTCGAATTGGCCTTCTCACGACGAATATGTTGTTCGCGGGTTTGCAGCGCCATGCGCAATGCGACGTTACCCCGAGCGTCCTTCGACACGCCGATGATCCGCCCGGGAATCGCCCGTTTGTATTCCTCGCGGCTAGCAAAGTATGCTGCGTGCGGCCCGCCGTATCCCATCGGCACGCCGAATCGCTGGGAGGAACCGAACACTACATCGGCACCCAACTCGCCCGGCGGCGTCAGCAACAGCAGACTCAATAAATCCGTCGCGACACAAGCCAGCGCCTGTTGCGCATGCAGGTGGTCGATCAATGGCCGCAGATCGTGAATCTCGCCGTGGGTGTCGGGATACTGCAGCAATGCGCCGAACACCTGATGTTGTTTCAAGTTATCCACAGCGTCGATGATCAGCTCGAAACCGAAGCCTTCGGCACGGGTCTGCACCACGGAAATGGTTTGCGGGTGGCAGTTCTCATCGACGAAAAACAGATTGCTCTTCGACTTCGCCACACGCTTGGCGAGTGCCATGGCTTCGGCAGCCGCCGTCGCTTCATCGAGCAGCGAAGCGTTGGCCAACTCGAGGCCGGTGAGGTCGATGGTCAGTTGCTGGAAATTCAACAGCGCTTCGAGCCGGCCTTGAGCGATCTCCGGTTGATACGGCGTGTACGCGGTGTACCAGCCGGGATTTTCCAGCACATTGCGCAGGATGACGGTTGGCGTCAGGGTGCCGTGGTAGCCCATACCGATCAGGCTGGTCCAGACCTGATTCTGCTCGGCGTAACTGCGCAGCTTGGCCAGCGCGGCTTGTTCATCCAGCGCGGGTGGCAGCTCGAGCGCGCGATTGAAGCGAATGCCTGGCGGCACCGTTTGCTCGATCAGTTCAATTCGACTACCGAGGCCAAGGCTGTCGAGCATCGCCTGTTGCTCGGCTGCATCGGGGCCGAGGTGACGGCGCAGGAAGGCATCGGGATCGCGTAACTGGCTCAGGGACGGCAACTGGGACATGACGGGCTCTCTCTTGGCTGGCGCTCGGCGTCAATGCAACACGGTCAAACCAGCATAGCAGCCGATGTGGCAACCCATTTTCAGTGCACCCCGTCCCCCTGTAGGAGTGAGCCTGCTCGCGATTGCGATGTGTCAATCGCATTAATGAGTCTGAAAGAACGCTATCGCGAGCAGGCTCACTCCTACAGGGGATTTGTATCGTGCATAAAAAAGCCCCGACAAGTCGGGGCTTTGGGTATTGCTTAGAACTTACTCGCCGATAGCAGCCTTGTAAGCGCCGGCATCCAGCAGTTTGTCCAGCTCAGCCTTATCGCTTGGCTTGAGCTTGAAGATCCATGCGCCGTACGGATCGGAGTTCAGCAGCTCTGGCGAACCGCCCAGCTCTTCGTTGATCGCGATGACTTCACCGCTGATCGGCGAGTAGATGTCGGAAGCAGCTTTCACCGATTCAACGACGCCAGCCTGATCTTCAGCGGCGAACACCTTGCCTACTTCGGTCAGCTCAACGAACACCACATCGCCCAGCGCTTCCTGCGCGTGATCGCTGATGCCCACGGTGACGGTGCCGTCGGCTTCCAGACGTGCCCATTCATGACTTTCGGCAAAACGCAGTTCAGCGGGAATATTGCTCATCTTCGGTGTCCTCTGGAATTGGGTCAGCGGTCATGCCCGCCGGAAAAAGGTTAGATCAAAGTTTTGCCATGGCGTACGAAGGTCGGTTTGACCACCCGTACCGGGTACCACTTGCCACGGATTTCCACTTCGGCGCGGTCGGCGGTGGCCATCGGAACACGCGCCAGGGCAATCGATTTGCTCAGCGTAGGAGAGAAACTACCACTGGTGATCTCCCCTTCGCCAACATCGGCGATGCGAACCACTTGATGAGCGCGCAAAACACCACGTTCTTCCAGGACCAGACCAACCAGTTTGTGCGCAATGCCGGCAGCTTTTTCCGCCTCCAGCGCAGCACGGCCGATGAACTGGCGGGTGGCCGGTTCCCAGGCAATGCTCCAGGCCATGTTCGAGGCCAATGGCGAAACGTCTTGGTGAATGTCCTGACCGTAGAGGTTCATACCGGCTTCAACCCGCAGGGTATCGCGGGCACCGAGGCCGATCGGGGAAATGCCGGCACCGACCAGATCGTTGAAGAACCCCGGCGCCTGATTGGCCGGCAGGCAGATTTCCAGGCCATCTTCACCGGTATAACCGGTACGCGCGATGAACCAGTCACCGTCGGTATAGCCTTCGAAGGGTTTGAGGTGCTGGATCAGCGTGGCGCGCGACTGGGTCACCAGTTCGGCAATCTTGTGCCGGGCCTGTGGGCCTTGGATGGCGAGCATCGCCAGCTCGGAGCGCTCGTGCAGCTGCACGTCGTAATCGCCGCGCTGCGCGCTCATCCAGGCCAGATCCTGATCGCGGGTCGAAGCGTTGAACACCAGTCGATAAGCGTCGTCGAGGCGGTAGACGATCATGTCGTCGACGATGCCGCCACGCTCGTTGAGCATGGTGCTGTACAACGCACGGCCGGGGCGGTGCAGGCGGTCGACATCATTGGCCAGCAAATGCTGCAGCCAGGCCTTGGCCTGGGTGCCGGTGACATCGATCACGGTCATGTGGGAAACATCGAACACCCCGCAATCGCGGCGCACTTCGTGGTGCTCCTCGACCTGCGAGCCGTAATGCAGTGGCATGTCCCAACCGCCAAAATCGACCATCTTCGCGCCGAGGGCGAGATGCAGGTCATACAGAGGCGTACGCTGTCCCATGGGTTTCTCCTTCCGGGCGTGGCGAAGGTGCGGACAGCCGCTGTACGGGGTGAAAGCCGCGAAATAGAAGGCTTTCAGCCGATTTCAGCGAACGGGTCTGTCAGACGAACCGCACCGAATGCCGCGCATTGTAGCCGCATGATTCAGGACTGACGACTAAGTGTTTCGGTGTGCCGAGCGGCGGATCAGTCCGATGACCGGCAATAGACCGACCAGAACCAGGGTCAGCGCTGGCAAAGACGCCCTCGCCCATTCACCTTCACTGGTCATTTCAAAGATCCGCACCGCCAGCGTGTCCCAGCCAAACGGGCGCATGAGCAGGGTCGCGGGCATTTCCTTGAGCACATCGACGAACACCAGCAGCGCCGCGCTCAGCGCGCCGGGCAGCAACAGCGGCAGATACACTTTGAAAAACAGTCGCGGCCCACTGACACCCAGGCTACGTGCTGCTTCGGGCAAAGAGGGCCGTATACGCGCCAGACTGCTTTCCAACGGCCCGTACGCCACCGCAATAAAACGCACCAGATAGGCCATCAGCAACGCCGCCAGACTGCCAAGCAGCAGCGGTTTGCCCGCGCCGCCGAGCCAACCGGAGAGTGGAATCACCAGCTCGCGATCCAAATAACTGAACGCCAGCATGATCGACACGGCCAACACCGAACCCGGCAAGGCGTAGCCCAGGTTGGCCAGACCAACACCAGAGTTGATCGCCTGCGTCGGCGCCAGCCGCCGGGCAAACGCCAACAACAGCGCAACACTGACGGTAATCAGCGCCGCCATGCCGCCCAAATACAAGGTGTGCAGGATCAGCCCCGCGTAGCGCTCGTCCAGATCGAAACGGCCGCGCTGCCAGAACCAGACGATCAGTTGCAGCAGCGGAATGACGAAGGCGCAGGCGAACACCAGTGCGCACCAGCTCATCGCCGCGAACGCCTTGAGCCCGCGCAAGTGATACAGGGCTTTCACCCGTGGCCGCTCGTTGCCCGCCCGATTGGCGCCACGCGCGCGACGTTCGCCGTAGAGCACCAGCATCACCACCAGCAGCAACAGACTGGCCAGCTGCGCCGCACTCGACAGGCTGAAGAAGCCGTACCATGTCTTGTAGATGGCGGTGGTGAAGGTGTCGAAGTTGAACACCGAGACCGCGCCGAAATCCGCCAGGGTTTCCATCAGCGCCAGTGCCACGCCGGCGCCAATGGCCGGACGCGCCATCGGCAACGCCACACGCCAGAACGCTTGCCACGGCGATTGGCCAAGCACCCGCGCCGCTTCCATCAGGCCTTTACCCTGAGCGAGGAATGCGGTGCGCGCCAACAAGTAAACGTAGGGATAGAAGACCAGCACCAGCACGATGATCACCCCGCCGGTGGAGCGCACGCGCGGCAGCCGCAGGCCGCTGCCGAACCACTCGCGCAGCAGGGTCTGTACGGGACCGGCGAAGTCGAGCAGGCCTACGAAAACGAAGGCCAGTACGTACGCGGGGATGGCGAACGGCAGCATCAGCGCCCAGTCGAGCCAGCGCCGGCCGGGAAATTCGCAGAGGCTGGTGAGCCAGGCGAGGCTGACACCCAGCAGCGTCACACCGACACCGACGCCAACGACCAGCGTCAGGGTATTGCCCAGCAGGCGCGGCATCTGGGTTTGCCACAGGTGCGACCAGATCTGTTGATCGATGGTCTGCCAGGAAAGCAGCAGAACGCTCAGGGGCAACAGCACCAGCGCGGCGATGGCGAAAACGATGGGATACCAGCGGCGTTGGGCGGGGTGGGCCAAGGAAACAGTCTCGTTCAAATGATTGTGCCCACGCTCTGCGTGGGCACACATCCTGTGACGCTCTGCGTCACGCTGTCGGCGGCACGACGCAGAGCGTCGATGGATGCATTCCCACGCAGAGCGTGGGAACGATCACAAGTCTATCGAAAAAGCCTCAATTCCAACCCGCCCGATCCATCATCCGGATCGCTTCAGCCTGACGCTTGCCCGCCACTTCCACCGGCAAGGTGTCAGCGACAAACTTGCCCCACGCCGCCACTTCTTCCGAAGGCGCCACCGCCGGGTTGGCCGGGAACTCCTGGTTCACGTCAGCAAAGATCTTCTGCGCCTCAGGTGTGGTCATCCACTCAACCAAAGCCTTGGCCGCTTCCGGGTGCGGCGCATGCTTGGTCAAGCCAATGCCCGACAGGTTCACGTGCACGCCACGATCCGCCTGGTTCGGCCAGAACAGTTTCACCGGCAGCTCGGGCTTCTGCTTGTGCAGGCGGCCGTAGTAGTAAGTGTTGACGATGCCGACATCGCATTGCCCGGCGTTGATCGCTTCGAGCACCGCGACATCATCGGAGAACACGTCGGTGGAGAGGTTGTTGACCCAGCCCTTGAGGATCTTTTCGGTCTTCTCGGCGCCATGGACTTCGATCATGGTCGCGGTCAGCGACTGGTTGTAGACCTTCTTCGCCGTACGCAGGCACAGGCGCCCTTCCCAGTTCTTGTCGGCCAGTGCTTCGTAGGTGGTCAGCTCGCCCGGCTTCACGCGTTCAGTGGAGTAGGCGATGGTCCGCGCGCGCAGGCTCAGGCCAGTCCAGGCGTGAGTAGACGAGCGATATTGCAGCGGAATGTTGGTATCGATGACTTTCGAAGTGAACGGCTGGAGGATGCCCATCTGCTCGGCTTGCCAGAGGTTGCCGGCGTCAACGGTGAGCAGCAGGTCGGCGGTGGCGTTCTCACCTTCGGCCTTGATGCGCTGCATCAGCGGCGCTTCCTTGTCGGTGATGAACTTGATCTTCACCCCGGTCTTGGCGGTGTAGGCATCGAAGACCGGTTTGATCAGCTCATCGATGCGCGACGAGTAAACCACCACCTCATCAGCGGCCTGGGCCGTTGTGCTGCCGATCAGGGTCAGGGCCAGTGCGGTCAGAAGACGCTTGGGTGCCAACATGGGAGTGGTCTCTCGGTCGGGAAATGTGGGCCAAATGATAAGGACTCACATTTACCACCTCAATCGAACTCTTTTTGAAGGAGTTACCAGATGTTGCACAGTTTGAAAATTGTGGTGCCTGGCCGGGCGCCATTGCGAGCAGGCTCACTCCTACAGTTGGAATGCGTTCCCCTGTAGGAGTGAGCCTGCTCGCGATGAGGCCATCAGCAGCAACGAAGAGATCAGGGTTTGGCGAGGGCCGGAAGATCCCCGGTCAACCCAAGGGCTTCACGCACAAACAGCGCCTTCGCTTCCGGCATCTGCTCCACCAGCTTCAACCCGGCATTACGCAACCACCTGACCGGCAACGGATCCGCCTGGAACAACCGCTCAAAGCCTTCCATCGCCGCCATCAGCGCCAGGTTGTGCGGCATGCGCCGACGCTCGTAACGGCTCAGCACCTTCGCATCCGCCAAACGCTCGCCACGCTCGGCCGCCTGCAATAGCACTTCGGCCAACACCGCCGCATCGAGGAAGCCAAGGTTCACACCCTGCCCCGCCAACGGGTGAATGGTGTGCGCCGCATCGCCGATCAACGCCAGGCCTTCAGCCACGTAACGTTTGGCATGACGCTGACGCAGCGGCACGCACAGTCGCGGATCGGCACTGATGACTGCGCCGAGGCGGCCTTCAAAGGCACGCTCCAGCTCTCGGCAGAACGCCGCTTCATCCAGCGCCATCAAGCGCTCGGCTTCGCTCGGCGTGGTCGACCAGACGATCGAACACCAATCCTGCTGCCCGTCACGCTCCAGCGGCAGAAACGCCAATGGCCCGTGATCGGTAAAGCGCTGCCACGCGGTCATCTGGTGCGACTTGCTGCTGCGCACGCTGGTGACGATGGCGTGGTGCATGTAATCCCACTCGCGCGTGGCCATCCCGGTGAGGCGGCGAACGGCCGAGTTGGCACCGTCAGCGGCAATCACCAATGGCGCGCGCAACTGACGACCGTCAGCCAGCGTCAGCAACCAGTCATCGCCCGAGCGGCGCATCTGTTCCAGCCGCGCATTAGCGAGCATGCCCAGATCGCAATCGTGCAAACGGTCGAGCAAGGCGTCCTGCACCACACGGTTTTCGACGATATGACCCAGCACCTCGGCGTGCACACTGCTCGCCGAGAAATGGATCTGCCCGGTGCCGCTGCCGTCCCAGACGTGCATGTCGGTGTACGGGCTGCTGCGGCGCTTGGCGATCCCTTCCCACACGCCGAGGCGTTCGAGGATGCGTTGGCTGGCTGCCGACAGCGCGCTCACACGCGGTTCAAATGCCGCGTCGGCATCGAACGGCTTGACGCTCAGCGGGCTGCCATCGAGCAGCAGGACTTCCAGCCCGCTGTCCTGCAACGCCAACGCCAGGGCGCTGCCGACCATTCCGGCTCCGACAATCAGCAGATCTGCGCGCATTTCCATGCTTTAAGCCTGTCTCGCTTGCGGCTTGAGCCGCACGTAAAGGGTTTTACCGACCCGCGCCACCAGATTGCCGGCGCCGTCATGAATGTCGACCTGCAACTGCGGCAGGTATTTCTCGCCATTGGCGGTTTGCCGGCGAATCTCGGCGAGCAAGGTCTCGTCTATATTGAAGCGGGCGAATACCGGGCCTTTGCCCGGTGCAATGAAATCGATGTCGGCAGCCTTGTCCCAGACAATGTACTTCGAGCCGAGGTTTTCCATGAGCATCAGCATGAAGAACGGGTCGACCATCGAATACAGACTGCCGCCAAACTGAGTGCCGACGTAGTTGCGGTTGTACCAGCCCAGCCCCATCGACACCTGAACGTCGCGGAAATCATCGCTGATATGCCGAACCCGTACACCGGCGCCAAGATACGGCGGGTAGAACGTCATCACCCAACGCATCAACCGCGCCTTGCCGAATTTAGCGGTCAACCACTTAAGCATCCGGACGTGTTCCCAAACCCATGGCCTGACGGGCAAACCAGCGCTTGGCCGGCGGCAACAGATCGAGGCCGAGCAGGCCGATGTTACGGCCCAACGAAACCAATGGCTGCGTGCTGCCGAACAGCCGCGTGACCTGATCGGAAAAACCGACGGTGAGATCCTGATCGAGACGTTGACGCTCGCGATAAGCCTGCAATGTGGCGAAGTCGCCCAGCGGCTTTTCACTGGACAACAATGCGGCGGCCAAGGCATCGGCATCACGCAGTGACAAGTTGAAACCCTGACCGGCAATCGGGTGCAGGCTGTGCGCCGCGTTGCCGAGCACAGCCAGATGCGAGCGCACCTGTTCTTCGGCCTCGACCAGCGTCAGCGGATAAAGATGCCGCGCGCCAACCTGTTTCAACGTGCCGAGGCGATATCCGAACACGCCCTGCAATTCGCTGAGGAAATCGCGCTCGCTCAAATCGGCCAGGCGCTGCGCGTCCATGCCCAAACGGGTCCAGACCAGAGCACAGCGGTTTTCCGGCAGCGGCAGCAAGGCCATCGGCCCTTCGTCGGTGAAACGCTCGAAGGCCATGCCGTTGTGCGCTTCGCTCGGGGTGATGTTGGCGATCAGCGCGCTCTGGTTGTACGGACGCTTGCGCACGTTGATGCCCAACTGCTCGCGCAGACCGGAGCGACCGCCATCGGCGAGCACCGCGAGGTCGCATTCAAGGGTGGTTTCATCATTGAGGGTCAGGCGATAGCCATCGGGCAGCGGTTCCATACGCGTGACTTCCGCCGGGCAGCGCCAACTGATCACGTCTTTATCGATGTGCTGCCACAGGCACTGGCCGAGCCAGGCGTTTTCCACCACATAACCGAGCGCTGGCACACCCTCTTCCATCGCCGACAAGCGCGCGGTAGAGAAACGGCCACGATCGGAGACGTGAATCTGTTTGATCGGCTCGGCGCGACGGGAGATTTCCTGCCACACGCCCAGCCGTTGATAAATCTGCCGCGAGCCGAAGGACAGCGCCGACGAACGTGCGTCGTAGCTCGGCTGCCAACTGTCGCCGGGAGCGAACGGCTCGATCAGGACGATCTTCCAGCCACGCGCCTTGGCCCCGGCCTGCAAGGCCAACGCCAGACTGGCGCCGACCAGACCGCCACCGATGATTGCCAAATTGACTCGACTCATGCCGCGTGGGTCCTTGCTTGCGCCATCAGCGCTTCGATTTCAGCGACGGTTTTCGGCACGCCGCTGGTGAGGATTTCACAACCGGTTCTGGTCACCACCACGTCGTCCTCGATACGTACACCAATGCCGCGCCATTTCTTCGCGACGTTCTGATTGTCCGGGGCGATGTAGATGCCCGGCTCTACGGTCAGCGCCATGCCGACCTCGAGCACTCGCCATTCGCCGCCGACCTTGTACTCGCCAACGTCATGCACATCCATGCCCAGCCAGTGACCGGCGCGGTGCATGTAAAAGGCTTTATAGGCTTCGCTGGCGATCAACTCATCGACCTCGCCATGCAGCAATCCCAGTTTCACCAGCCCCGTGGTAATCACTCGAACCGTGGCTTCGTGCGCTTGATTCCAGTGTTTGTTCGGGGCGATTTCGGCGAACGCGGCTTCCTGCGAGGCCAGCACCAATTCGTAGATCGCTTTCTGCTCGGGCGAAAACTTGCCGTTGACCGGCCAGGTGCGGGTGATATCGCTGGCGTAGCAGTCGATCTCGCAACCGGCGTCGATCAACACCAGATCGCCGTCCTTGAGCAACGCGTCATTCTGCTGGTAATGCAGGATGCAGCTATTGCGCCCGGCGGCGACGATCGAACCATAAGCCGGCATTTTCGCCCCGCCCTTGCGGAATTCGTAGTCGAGTTCGGCTTCGAGGCTGTACTCGTAGAGCCCGGCCCGACTGGCCTGCATCGCGCGGATGTGGGCTTGCGCCGAGATCCGTGCGGCTTCGCGCATCACCTTCACTTCTGCCGCCGATTTATACAGACGCATGTCGTGCAGCAGATGATCCAGGGCAACGAATTCGTTCGGCGGCTGGGCGCCGAGGTGCGCCTTGGAGCGGATCACGTTGATCCAGTCCATCAGGTGACGGTCGAATTCAGGGTTGCTGCCCATCGCCGAATACACCCGGTCGCGGCCTTCGATCAGGCCGGGGAGGATGTCGTCGATGTCGGTAATAGGGAAAGCGTCGTCGGCACCGAAGTCGCGGATCGCGCCCTCTTGCCCGGCGCGCAAACCGTCCCACAATTCGCGTTCGGCGTTGCGCTCACGGCAGAACAGCACGTATTCGCCATGTTCACGGCCGGGCATCAAAACGATGACGGCTTGCGGCTCGGGAAATCCGCTGAGGTACTGGAAGTCGCTGTCCTGACGGTAGACATGCTCGACGTCGCGGTTGCGAATGGCGACCGCGGCGGCGGGCAGGATCGCGATGCTGTTGGGTTCCATCTGCGCCATCAGGGCCTTGCGGCGACGGCTGTATTCCGCTTTCGGGATATGGGTCATGGGCAGATGGCTTTCCCTGGCACGCGATTAATGCAGCGACGGCTTGGCGGCTGGCGGCACGTCGGCTTTCTTGGTTTCCGAGAACAGCAGCAACGGCGCAACGCGCAGGTACTCCATGACTTCCATGTAGTCGGTTTCGCCGTCTTCGGATTCTTCGAGAGCATCCTGCACTTGGGAAATGGCGGCCAGATCCTGCAGCACTTCGGTGGCTTCAGTGCTGAGCATGCTGCTGTCGCGGCAGTTCAGGCCGAAACCGCTGAGGAAGCCCTGGCACCATTGGCCCAGTGCAGCGGCGCGGTCAGCCAGCGGTGCGTCATCGGTCGGCAGCAGCAGAACGACAGTGACGTCGTCGCCGGTCAGCTCGCCTTTGACCATCTCTTGCAGGCCGATGAGGGCGTTACGGACGTTGTCCTGGATATCGCCTTCGAGCAGTTCGGCGGCGTCGATCAACCAGCCTTCGTTATCGAAGCCGGCACCGGCGCAACTGCGCCCGAGCAGCACGCCGTGCAGTTCGGCAGGCGAAACGTTGTGGCCGCTGGAAGTCAGCAGGGTGGCAAAGGCTTGGTACGGGGAATTCGCATTGGTCATGGGCAGCTAGGCGCCAGACGGCGCTATGTCTAGAATGAAGGCCTTGTATCCTACATCGACAGACTCGCCAAGACTATTAAAGGCTGTCCGCCAGCTACCCCCCATCAGACGAACACGTGGACACAATGGAAGACACCGACCTGCAAGCGCTGATGGCCAGACTCGAACTGTTGATTGGCCGAGTCGAGCAACTAAAGAGTCAAAATGCACTCTTACTAGCTCAGGAAAAGACCTGGCGCGAGGAACGCGCTCACCTCATTGAAAAAAACGAAATCGCCCGGCGTAAGGTCGAATCGATGATTTCGCGCCTCAAGGCCCTGGAGCAAGACTCATGAGTTCAAGCAATAGCGTCACCGTGCAGATCCTCGATAAAGAATATTCGATCATCTGCCCGCAGGAAGAACGCAGCAATCTGGTCAGTGCCGCGCGCTATCTGGATGGCAAGATGCGTGAGATCCGCAGCAGCGGCAAAGTCATCGGTGCCGACCGTATCGCCGTGATGGCCGCGCTGAACATCACCCATGACCTCTTGCACAAAGAAGAGCGTCCGGACATCCAGGCTAGCGGTTCGACCCGTGAACAGGTGCGTGACTTGCTCGATCGTGTCGATCTGGTGCTCGCCGACGATCAGAACACCAGCAAGGGCTGATTCAACTGGCCGCTTGCGGTATACTCGCGGCACTCCCTGGGGTGCTTGCCAGTTGACGATGTCCCTGAGCCGATTCGCACTACCCTGGAAGTTGCACGTTGGGCTGGTGTGCATGTCCGCTAGACGGAAAGCCTTAAAGTCTACTGCATCTTCCACCTTGAACTTTCGGGTTCAAGGGCTAAGTTGACAGCGGTTCATCCGGGGAGCCTGATTCGAATCCGATGTCGGTGAAAACCGCCATCGGATTTTTTATGCGTACGTTTTCGTCCAACCTGCCGAAGCCGAACCATGACCGAACCCGCGCTGCTGCCCCGCCCGCAACTCCGCCGCCTGCTGCGCAAGGCGCGTCGTGCGCTGACCAAGAGCGAACAACGCCAGGCCGCCAAGGGCCTGTACCGGCAACTGGCGCAAGACCCGCACTTTCGCCGGGCCAGACATATCTCTTTGTATTTGCCCACCGATGGTGAAATCGATCCGCGCCTTCTGCTGCGCGAAGCCCAACGTCGGGGTAAATCGACTTATCTGCCGGTGCTCAGCGCCTGGCCACGCACCAAGATGGTTTTCCAACGCATTCGTCCCGGCGAGAAACTTAAACCCAATCGCTTCCGCATTCTCGAGCCGCGAGCCAATCTGGCACAGCAACGCAAGGTCTGGGCGCTGGATCTGGTGTTATTGCCGTTGGTAGGGTTTGACGATGTCGGCGGGCGACTGGGGATGGGCGGCGGTTTCTATGATCGCAGCCTGGCGTATCTGGCTCGGCGAAAAAGCTGGCGCAAGCCTACGCTACTGGGCCTGGCCCATGAATGTCAGAAAGTCGAACGCTTGGCGCAGGCAAGCTGGGATGTACCGTTACAAGGCACGGTCAGCGACAAGGCGTGGTATTTCGCGGGATAGGACGCCGCGCAGATCAGCGGCGTCGAGAAAGCCGTTTCAGCGCTTGAAGGCTGTCGACTGTTGCACCTGTTGCGCGACTTCAATCGGCGCGTCGGCCTTGTTCGACCACAAGCTCTGCGCATAACCGGTGGTTACGACGCCCAAGCCAAACAAAATTACCAAAGTCCATAGTAGATCCGGTTTGCGTTTCATCGATTGCCCCCCTCAAGGCACATCATCACGATGACAGCAGCGGTTTCCGTTCGTAGGCCGTGCAGCAGCGTCAAGCTTTAAAGGCCGGCATTTTGCGACAACGTGAACCTGCGCGCAAACGCTGACGTCAACCGACTGTCGGTTTGTCATAAAATTGCCCGACAACCTGCCCAATGACCGTTTCAGGAGCAAAAACCATGGCCTATTGGCTGATGAAGTCCGAGCCCGACGAACTCTCTATCAAAGGTCTGGAAAAGCTCGGCACAGCGCGCTGGGACGGAGTTCGCAACTATCAGGCGCGTAACTTCCTGCGCTCGATGGCCGTGGGTGACGAGTTCTTTTTCTACCATTCCAGCTGCCCGGAGCCGGGGATTGCAGGGATTGGCAAGATTATCGAAGCGGCGTACCCGGATCCCACCGCACTGGAGCCGCAGAGTCATTACTTCGATGCGAAAGCTACACCCGAGAAAAACGCCTGGAGCGCGATCGATGTTGCCCACGTAGAGACGTTCGCCCGGGTATTGAAGCTGGATTACCTCAAGCAGCAAACCGCGCTGGCCGACATGCCACTGGTGCAAAAAGGCAGTCGCCTGTCGGTCATGCCCGTGACGGCCAAACAGTGGGCCGCCGTGCTCGGCTTGCGCTGAGAACTGCCCGGTCACGGTTGTTAGCCGAAAAAGGGGCTAGGCTTGGCGCTCGGTTGACTGACATCAAGCGACTGCAACGCTTGAACAGTCAGACTGCACGCCACAGCCGCAGGATGCCCCCATGTCGACGCACAGCCGCTCTTCACTTTTATACGCCGGGTCGCTTCTGGTGTTACTCGCCGCCGCCGGCGGGCTCGGTTACTGGATGTCGATCAGCAGCCGTCTGGTCGAAGGGCTGTCGATGGGCAACGGGCGGCTGGAAGCCACCGAAGTGCAGATCGCCAGCAAGACACCCGGACGCCTGGCCGAGGTGCTGGTCGATGAAGGCGACAAGGTCAACAAGGGCCAACTGCTCGCGCGCATGGATACCCGCACCCTCGAAGCCCAGCGCACTCAAGCCGAGGCCGAAGTCTTGCGCGCCCGGGAAAACCTCAACGCCGCCGAGGCCAATGTGCAATTGCGCCAGAGTGAATTGCTGCTGGCCCAGCAGGAACTCGGGCGCTCTCAGTCGCTGTTCAAGCACGGTTTCGTCAGCGCCCAGGTTATCGATCAATTGCAGTCGCGTATCGGCACCGGCAATGCTGCCGTGACGGCGGCCCGCGCCCAAGTGTCGGCGGTCGCTGCAGCGATCGGCGCGGCGCAGGCACAGGTCGCTCAACTGACCAGCGAAATCGACGACAGCAGCCTGCGCGCGCCGATTGATGGGGTGATCCAGTTGCGCATGGCCGAACCCGGCGAAGTGCTGGGGGCCGGTGGCCGCGTCCTGCTGTTGATTGATCCCAACGATCAGTACATGAACCTCTACCTGTCTGCCTCGGTGGCCGGGCGTCTGGCCGTAGGCGATGAAGCCCGGGTGCTGCTCGATGCCCTGCCTGACAAACCCTTGCCGGCGAAGATCAGTTTCGTCGCCGGCAAATCGCAGTTCACCCCCAAAGAGGTCGAGACCCGTGACGAGCGGCAAAAACTGGTGTTCCGCGTCAAGCTGCGCCTGACCCAACCCAGCGCCGTGCCGCAAGCCAAGCCCGGCATGCCCGGCGCCGGTTATGTGCGCACCGCGCCGATTGCCTGGCCGGCCAATCTGCAATGAACAGCCTCGCGGTTCAGGCGAACGCTATCGCGCACCGCTACGGCAAACAGCAAGCACTGAGCGCTATCACCTTCAGCCTGCCAGCCGGCACCCGTTGCGGGCTGATCGGCCCCGATGGCGCGGGCAAGTCCAGCCTGCTCGGGCTGATCGCCGGCGTGAAGGCCTTGCAGCAAGGGCACCTGGACGTCCTCGGCGGGCCGATCCAGCAGCGCCGCCACCGCGACACGCTGTATGCGCGCATCGCCTTCATGCCCCAGGGCTTGGGCGGCAACCTGTATCCCGAGTTGTCGATCCGCGAAAACATCCAGTTCTTTGCCACGCTGTTCGGCCTATCGAAAGCCGACAGCGAGCAACGCATGCACAATCTGCTGCTCGCCACCGACCTGCTAAAGTTCGCCGAGCGCCCCGCCGGCAAGTTGTCCGGCGGTATGAAACAGAAGCTGGGCCTGTGCTGCGCACTGATCCATGAGCCGGATCTGTTGATCCTCGATGAGCCGACCACCGGCGTCGACCCGCTCTCACGCCGACGCTTCTGGGAGCTGATCGACGATGTACGGCGCGAGCGCCCGCAACTGACCCTGCTGGTTGCCACCGCGTATATGGAAGAAGCCGAACAGTTCGAGCATTGCCTGATGCTCGACAACGGCCAGTTGATTGCCATCGGTCTGAGCCGCGAGCTAGCGGCCGTCACCCCCAGCGGCAAACTCGATGAAGCCTTCACACACTTCCAGGGCGACAGTCATCACGACGCTCAGCCGTTGGTCATTCCGCCGCGTACTGGCGGTACCACCGACATTGCCATCGAAGCCCACGACCTGACGCTGCGCTTCGGCGACTTCACTGCGGTGGATCACGTCAGCTTCGCCATCGGTCGCGGCGAGATTTTCGGTTTTCTCGGCTCCAACGGCTGCGGCAAGACCACGACCATGAAAGTCCTGACCGGGCTGATGCCGGCCAGCGAAGGCAGCGCGACACTGCTGGGCAATCCGGTGAACGCCAAGGATCTGGCCACGCGCAAGCGGGTCGGCTTCATGTCCCAGAGCTTTTCGCTGTATGGCGAACTCAGCGTGCGGCAGAACCTTGAGCTGCACGCCCGTCTGTTCGACTTGCCCAAGTCCGAAAGCGCGCAACGCATCGACGCATTGATTCAGCGCTTCAACCTGCTCAGCGTCGCCGATCAGCCGTCCGGTGCCCTGCCTCTCGGGCTGCGTCAACGCCTGTCGCTGGCGGTCGCGGTGTTGCATCGTCCGGAAGTGCTGATCCTCGATGAGCCGACCTCCGGCGTCGACCCGGCAGCCCGTGATGACTTCTGGCGACTGCTGATCGAACTGTCCCGCGAGCAAGGCGTGACGATTTTTCTCTCCACCCACTTCATGAACGAAGCCCAGCGCTGCGACCGCATTTCGCTGATGCACGCCGGCAAAGTCCTCGCTTGCGACACCCCGGCAGCGCTGCAGCGTCAGTTTGCCGGAGAGACGCTGGAAGCCGCTTTCGTGACGTGTCTGGAACAGGCCCAAGGCACTGCCCCATCGCCTCCCGCGAGTGAATCGCCGACAGCGCCGACAGCGCCATCAGCGCCAGCCGCCGCGCCGCCAGACCAGCAACGCGGTTTCAGCCTCGGTCGCCTGCTGGCCGTGGCCAGTCGCGAAGGCAAGGAGCTGCTGCGCGACAAAGTGCGCATGGCTTTTGCGCTGGCGGGGGCGATTTTCATGATGGTGATTTTCGGCTATGGAATTTCCCTCGACGTAGAGAACCTCGCGTTCGCCGTTTACGATCAGGATCAAACCCCGCAGAGCCGAACCTATCTGGAAGCCTTTCGCGGCTCGCGCTACTTCGATGAACGGCCAGCCATCCACGACGCTCAAGAGCTGCACCGCCGCCTGCAACGCTCGGAAATCAAACTGGCGCTGGAAATCCCGCCCGGATTTGGCCGCGACCTGTACGCCGGACGCCAGCCTGCGGTGGCGGCGTGGCTGGACGGCGGCATGCCGTTTCGCGCCGAGACCAGCCGCAATTATGTCGAAGCAGTGCACCTGGCCAACCTGCAACAGTTGGCCGAACAGAGCAGCCCCGCCATCAACCACCAGGCGGGTGCCAGCCTGGAAACGCGCTTTCGCTACAACCAGGATGTGGTCAGCGTCAACGCTATTGGCCCCGGGGTCATGGCGCTGATTCTGGCGTTCATTCCGGCTATGCTCACCGCACTCGGCATCGTGCGCGAAAAAGAACTCGGCTCGATCACCAACTTCTACGCCACGCCCCTGACCCGCCTGGAGTTTCTGCTGGGCAAACAGGCGCCATACCTGCTGGTCAGTCTGGTCAATCTCGCGCTGCTGGTGGCGATGAACCGCTGGCTGTTTGGCGTGCCGTTCAAGGGCAGCCTGCTGACGCTGGCGTTTGGCGGCCTGCTGTATGTGCTAGCGACCACTAGCATGGGCCTGCTGATCTCGGCGTTCACCCGCACGCAAATCGCCGCGATCCTCGGCACCATGATCATTACCAGCCTGCCGACCATCCAGTTCTCCGGACTTATCGTGCCGCGTTCTTCACTGGAAGGAGCGGCTGCGGTGATGGGCATGCTGTTTCCGGCAGGACACTTTCTCGACATTGCCGTGGGGACGTTCACCAAAGCGCTGGACCTGCGGCAGCTGTGGCCGCAGTGCCTGGCGCTGTTCGGGTTCTTTGTCGGGTTCACCGGGCTGAGCCTGATCATGCTGAAAAAGCAGGAGGCCTGATGCACAAGTTCGCGCACATCCTGCGCCTGGGGCTCAAGGAACTGACCAGCCTGCGCCACGACAGCGTGTTGCTGCTGTTCCTGTTCTACGCCTTCACCGTGGCGATCTACATGCCTGCCGCCGGCTCGGTGATCGGCGTGCACAACGCCAGCGTGGCGATCGTCGACGAAGACCACAGCGCCCTCTCGCGCCAGTTGGCCCAGGCCCTGCAACCGCCGGAATTCCAGACGCCAGTGCTGCTCCCCTACCCGCAACTGGACCAGGTCATGGACAGCGGCCAGTACACTTTCGTGATCAACATTCCGGCGGGGTTTCAAACCGATCTACTGGCGGCGCGGCAACCGGCCATTCAGGTCAACGTCGATGCCACCGCGATGAGCCAGGCGTTCATGGGCGCTGGCTACATCAGCCGGATTTTCCAGCGCGAGCTGCAGGCCTATGGCGACCAGGGCGATGCCGCGAGCAAAACGCCGATTCAACTGACCACCCGCGCGCTGTTCAACACCAACCTGGAGGGTGGCTGGTTTCTGGCGGTGATTCAGATCGTCAACAACATCACCATTCTGGCAATCATCCTCACGGGCACGGCGCTGCTGCGCGAACGCGAGCACGGCACGCTTGACCATTTGCTGGTGCTGCCGCTGACGGCGCTGGAAATCATGCTGGCGAAAATCTGGAGCAACCTGCTGGTGGTGGTGCTGTGCACCTGGCTGTCGCTGGAGGTGGTGGTCAAAGGCGCACTCGGCGTGCCGCTGTCCGGCTCGATGAGCCTGTTTTTGCTGGTGACTGCGGTTTATCTGTTTGCCAGTACCGCGTTGGGGATCTTTCTGGCGACACTCGCACGCTCGACACCGCAGTTCGGCTTGCTGGCGATTCCGGTGATCATCCCGATGTTGCTGCTGTCGGGTGGCAGCACGCCATTGGACAGCATGCCGCAATGGCTGCAGTGGGTCATGCAGGGCTCGCCGTCCACACATTTTGTCAGCCTCAGCGCCGCGATTCTGTTTCGCGACGCCGGGCTGAGCGTGGTCTGGCCGGACTTGCTGGCGCTGACGGCCATCGGCCTGCTGTTCTTCGTCATCGCGCTGGCGCGCTTTCGCAAAAGCCTGGCGTCCTGAACAGCAGCCAACGCACTTACTGAATGATCAGGTTATTGAACAACAGATCCTCAACCACCGGCTTGCCGGTCTCGTCATTCATCACTTGCTGGGTCTGCTTCAACGCTTCCTGACGCAGCTTCTCTTTACCCTCGATGCTGCCCATCGCCTCGGTGGTCTGCTGGGTGAACAGTGCCACCAGCTGATTACGGATCAGCGGCTCGTTGGCCTTGACCAGTTTGGTCGCCTCCTCACCGGTCACGCGCAATGCCACATCGGCCTTGTAAACCTTAAGCTTCGGCGTGCCGTCCAACCCGTAGTTGCCCACGAACGGCGGGCTCAGGGTGATGTAGTTGACCTTCGGCGCCTCGCCTTCTTTAGCTTCTTCGGCCAGCGCTGCCACAGGCAGAGACAGGGCCAGCAACAACATGATCCACGCTTTCACAATTCGCTCCTTATCCGGTTTGCGGCCTAGCATAACGACCCGCCACGCAAGCACAAGCTTATGGCTGACTATCAGGGCCGGGCATGCTCGTTGACCCGTTGACTGACACACCTACACTTATCGGCCATCACTCCCAAAGGAATAGCCCTGATGAAAGCCGTGCTGTGCAAAGCCTTCGGCCCTGCCGAATCGCTGGTGCTGGAAGACGTCGCCAGCCCTGTCGCGAAGAAGAACGAAATCCTCCTGGAGGTGCACGCCGCCGGGGTCAACTTCCCGGACACGCTGATCATCGAGGGCAAGTACCAGTTCAAGCCACCCTTCCCGTTCTCGCCGGGTGGTGAAGCGGCTGGCGTGGTCACGGAGGTCGGGGAAAAGATCAGCCACCTCAAGGTCGGCGACCGGGTCATGGCCCTGACCGGTTGGGGCAGCTTCGCTGAACAGGTCGCTGTGCCGGGCTACAACGTGCTGCCGATTCCACCGTCGATGGATTTCAACACCGCCGCCGCGTTCAGCATGACCTACGGCACCTCGATGCACGCCCTTAAACAACGCGCCAACCTGCAAGCGGGGGAAACCCTGCTGGTACTCGGTGCATCCGGCGGCGTCGGCCTGGCGGCGGTGGAAATCGGCAAAGCCATGGGCGCCCGCGTCATCGCTGCCGCCAGCAGCGCGGAGAAGCTCGCCGTGGCCAAGGCTGCCGGCGCCGATGAGCTGATCAACTACAGCGAAACCAGCCTCAAGGACGAAATCAAACGCCTCACCGACGGCCAGGGCGCCGACGTGATTTACGACCCGGTCGGCGGTGATCTGTTCGACCAAGCCATCCGCGCCATCGCCTGGAATGGTCGCCTGCTGGTGGTGGGCTTCGCCAGCGGGCGCATTCCGGAACTGCCGGTAAACCTCGCCCTGCTCAAAGGCGCGGCGGTACTCGGAGTATTCTGGGGTTCCTTCGCCCAGCGCCAGCCGCAGGACAACGCGGCGAACTTCCAGCAGTTGTTCGGCTGGTTTGCCGAGGGCAAGTTGAAACCGCTGGTATCGCAGGTGTATCCGCTAAGCAATGCGGCGCAGGCGATCAATGATCTTGGCCAGCGCAAGGCCGTGGGCAAGGTTGTAGTGCAAGTGCGCTGAGTAATCTTTCGATGCAGGCCAGAATGCCCGGTTCGGTCGTTCTGGCCTGTGTTATCAAAGCAACTCACGAATCTCCGCTGGTAACAGGCTTATGAATTTACGCGTCGGACTCTGCCGACAAGCCCTGACGATCTTTTCAACCTGCCGATTCATCTTGGCAATCATCGCCAGACGTTGTGCGTCCGGTAGCTGAGTTTTATGGAAGACGTTCGAGAGATAGGCGCGGGTTTGAGCAAATACCGCCGAATCGATCCATGAGTACTCTGCAATGTTGGCGAGGTTCTCGTTAACCGTACGGCATCGCAAGGCTTTCAGTTGCTGATTGACGTGAATGGGCAGATCCAGATCGAGCCTGAAAATCATTGGCGCGATGATTTCCTGCTGTTCAGGTTTATTCCCTTCAACCGTCCAAGGCTTGAAACGCCACTGCGCTATAGCGTCTCGAACCGCATCGGAAAAGTCAGGGTGAGTGCTCTCTCGAATGCTGATTTCGCTGACTGAACCATCCGCACTGGCAATGAAACTAACCTTCACCTCGCCCGTTACACCCGCCCTTTGCAGCTCCAGCGGGTAAATCGGCTGGGGATTGTTTTCCGGTATCAAAAACACTTCTGAGGCCAGCGCAGAACCGCCGATTACCAACAAAAGCCCAGCAAAAATCCAGCGCATGATCCTGCCCCTCCCTAGTGAGTTGCCCCCTCCGGCAACAACACAAAGGTTACTGAGCAGTGACTTTTAACTGAATGGCGCACCTTCGCCGCTGCATGCAGGACGTTTCCCTGATCCCCTCGGGAAACCGGGAAAATCCGCTGCGCGAATAGTCGCAGGTAATTTTTCCGACGGATGTTTAGCTGCCGTTTGCGCCTGCAACGTCACCGGGCATCAACTGTTCCTGAACCTTCCGACTACGAGATTGGACCAACTGCCCCTTGTCATCGAAGCGCAGAACAATCAGCCAGTCATACACATCCACTGGCCATTTCGGCTGGCCGATAAGCGCCGGGCCATCGCCGCCGAAAGCGGCAATCAGCTTATTGATGTGCCCATGGTGCCAGGCAATCAGCACGGTTTTTGCCTGATTGTGCTTGCGCAGCCGAGTGACCAGCTCGTCGACCTGGTTATTGGCGCAGGGCTGTTCGATGGGCAGTTGCAGGCGCTGGGACAGCGGGATCAGTGTCTGCCGTGGCCGCATACTTTCCGGGCTGTCGGCGGTAGCGATCAGACGCTGAGGGGTGAGCGCCTGGCCATCCAGTTTCAACGGCGTGAAATAGTCGGCATAAGCCGCAGCGCGTTGTTCGCCCCGGGCATTCAGTTCACGGCCTACATCAGGCTTTTCCGCATGACGAACGATCAACACGGTGACATTGCGCAGGCCTGGCGCCGCAGAACCTTGGGCGAAGCTCAGTGCCAACACTGAAACAGTCACCACTGCGACCATCAACAGTCTGGGCAATAGCCTGCGAACTTTCGGGGTCATCGTTTATCTCGCGAAATCAGTCGATCCATAGATCGCGAGTCTAAGACACAACATTCCAGGCGCGACAAAAACGCCCTGTTCTTACAGCTGAGCGACAGGTTCGTAAAGGAACGCGCGACCTCCAACATTTTCCGCTATTTGCTCGATGCGAACCGGTGCTATTTTCGGTAACGAAACTGTAACATTCGCATCCGCAGTCAAAACAAGAAATCTGGAGCTCTTGAATGTTTGCTTTCTTTCGTCCTGCCGCACATCAGGCTCCATTGCCTGAAGAAAAAATAGACAGCACGTACCGACGCCTGCGCTGGCAGATCTTCGCCGGTATCTTCTTTGGCTACGCGGGTTACTACCTGCTGCGCAAAAACTTCTCGCTGGCCATGCCGTACCTGATCGACGAAGGCTACAGCCGTGGCGATCTGGGCCTGGCGATGTCGGCGATTGCCATCGCCTACGGCCTGTCGAAATTCCTCATGGGCCTGGTGTCCGACCGTTCCAACCCGCGCTACTTCCTGCCGTTCGGCCTGCTGGTCTCGGCTGGGGTGATGTTCATTTTCGGTTTCGCGCCTTGGGCAACGTCCAGCGTGACCATGATGTTCATCCTGCTGTTCATCAACGGCTGGGCCCAGGGCATGGGCTGGCCGCCAAGTGGCCGGACCATGGTGCACTGGTGGTCGCAGAAGGAACGCGGTGGCGTGGTATCCGTGTGGAACGTGGCGCATAACGTTGGCGGCGGCCTGATCGGCCCGCTGTTCCTGCTCGGCATGGGCTTGTTCAACGACTGGCACGCGGCGTTTTACGTACCGGCAGCAGTGGCGCTGGGCGTGGCGGTATTTGCCTTCATCACCATGCGCGACACCCCGCAATCGGTCGGCCTGCCGCCCATCGAGAAGTACAAGAACGATTACCCGGAAGGGTACGACGCCAGCCACGAAGACGAATTCAGTGCCAAGGAAATCTTCGTCAAATACGTGCTGCGCAACAAAATGCTCTGGTACATCGCCATGGCTAACGTCTTCGTTTACCTGCTGCGCTACGGCGTACTGGACTGGGCGCCGACCTACCTGAAAGAAGCCAAGGGTTTCACCGTCGATAAAACTTCGTGGGCTTACTTCTTCTACGAGTGGGCGGGCATTCCGGGCACGCTGCTGTGCGGCTGGATGTCGGACAAGATCTTCCGTGGCAACCGTGGCCTGACCGGTATGGTGTTCATGGCGCTGGTGACCGTGGCGACCCTGGTTTACTGGCTGAACCCGGCCGGTAACCCGACCGTCGACATGATCGCGCTGTTTTCGATCGGCTTCCTGATCTACGGCCCGGTGATGTTGATCGGTCTGCAGGCGCTGGAACTGGCGCCGAAGAAAGCCGCCGGCACGGCTGCGGGTTTCACCGGCCTGTTCGGCTATCTGGGTGGTTCGGTCGCGGCCAGTGCGGCGATGGGCTACACCGTTGACCATTTTGGCTGGGACGGCGGTTTCGTCCTGCTGGTGGGCGCTTGCCTGCTGGCGATGGCCTTCCTGGCCCCGACGCTATGGCACAAGCAAGTCGCCAGTCAGAGCCGTGAAGCAGTCGCTTGATCGCTTTGTGATTTACAGCGCTTGAGCCGCGCCTCCAGATTACGGTCTGGCATGGCGTGGCTGCGCAGGGCGTGGGCGGTCTGCTCGACATAATCGCGAGTGGTGCCGTAACGCCCGCAAGCGCTTGCGAACACCTGGCTCAGCACGTGATCCGGCAAGTTGCCGGCATAGCTGGGCAGGTGTCGCTCCAAAACGAATCCCAACGCCTGAACCTGACTGCCATCTTCGAGCCGGCAGTTGAGCCAGTGTGGCCGGTAGGAAGGCACTGGCATCTCGCGTTTCCACAAGGCGTACAGCGCCGCGTCGAGATTATCTTCCGGCAAGCGATAGGCGAAGCCACTGCACGAACCGCCGCGATCCAGACCAAACACCAGACCGGGCATTTCCGGCGTGCCGCGATGCTCGTGCGACCACAGGTACAAACCGCGATGGTAACCATGCACGCGTCCGCGCACCCGCTCCACCGCCGAGCATTCAGGCCGCCAGATCAGTGAGCCATACGCGAACAGCCACACCGGCCCGCCCTTGTGGCGCGCCATGGTTGATTGCATGGAAGCGAGAAGTTGTTCGTGCGTCAGCTGCGGCCCAAGATCGAGCCGCGGAGGGTAATTCAAATTCAGAAAAGCGTTTTCAATGGCGCTCATGGCGAATAGCGTTCAGCTCCCCGCGGGTGAAGAATTACTTAATAGAACGCACCGCTGTAACAATAAGGCACATATGTTTTAAGGCAATTTGGGTGCCATGGCACAGTTCTTAATTGATTGCCTGATTGATATATAACCTAGCGGTATTTATGCGATTACATAAATACCGATCGGCTATATATCGAGTTATAACGAATCAGGAGCGGGGGGCGTAAGCGAAAACGTCGGCGCGCATTTGATGGGCGTCCATGCCCGCTTCAACCAGTGCGTCCAGAGTGCCGTAGACCATGGCCGGCGAGCCGCTGGCGTAGACGTGCAGCGGTTTCAGATCCGGGAAATCTTCACAGACTGCCTCGTGCAGCATGCCGCAGCGCCCTTCCCAACCGCATTGATCGCTGACGACTTTATGCAGGAACAGATTGGGTAATTTCAGCCACTCGTCCCAATGTTCGATCTCATAGAAATCTTCCGGACGGCGCACGCCCCAGTACAGATGCACCGGGTGTTTGAAGCCTTTAGCGCGGCAGTGTTCGATCAGGGCGTGAATCTGGCCCATGCCGGTGCCGGCGGCAACCAACACCAGCGGCCCGTCGGGCAGCTCGGCCAGATGCGTATCGCCGAACGGCAACTCGACCCGCACCATCGCGTTGCGTTGCAGCTGTTCAATCAGGCTCAGTGCACTGGCTTCGCGCGCCAGCACGTGGATTTCAAGATCACGCCCGCCGTGCGGTGCCGAGGCCATGGAGAACGCTGACTTCTCACCGTTCTCGCGCTCGATCATCAAATACTGCCCGGCGTGATAACGCGGTGGCTTGCCCGCCGGAGCGCGCAGCCGCACACGCCAGGTGTCGCCACCCACGTCGCGGCATTCGATGACCTGACATGACAGGCTGCGCACCGGCAGTTCTCCCAGCGCGAGCACGCCATCCCACAGCAGGATGCAGTCTTCCAGCGGCTCGGCTATGCAAGTGTAGAACTCGCCGTGGTCGTGCACTTTGCCATCCTGCGCGACGCGGCCTTCAACCAGCAACGCCGCACACACATGACAATTACCGTTGCGGCAGCTTTGCGGGCATTCGTAGCCCAGACGCCGCGCGCCGTCGAGAATCCGCTCACCGGGCTGTATCTCAAGCACTGCTCCGGAGGGCTGCAGGGTTACACGCATCAATCTATTCCTAACTGATTCCAGATGGCATCGATCCGTTGGGTGACGGCGTCGTCCTTGACGATCACACGACCCCACTCGCGAGTGGTTTCGCCCGGCCACTTGTGGGTGGCATCGAGGCCCATTTTCGAACCTAACCCTGAGATCGGCGAGGCGAAGTCGAGGTAGTCGATCGGCGTGTTATCGATCATCACAGTGTCGCGCTTGGGGTCCATGCGCGTAGTGATGGCCCAGATCACGTCGTTCCAGTCACGGGCGTTGATATCGTCGTCAGTGACGATAACGAACTTGGTGTACATAAACTGTCGCAAAAACGACCAGACACCGAGCATCACGCGCTTGGCGTGCCCCGGATACGACTTCTTCATCGTCACCACAGCCATGCGGTACGAACAGCCTTCCGGCGGCAGGTAGAAGTCGGTGATCTCCGGGAACTGCTTCTGCAGGATCGGCACGAACACTTCGTTCAACGCAACGCCGAGGATCGCCGGCTCATCTGGCGGACGACCGGTGTAGGTGCTGTGGTAGATCGGTTTGATCCGGTGGGTGATGCGCTCGACGGTGAACACCGGGAAGCTGTCGACTTCGTTGTAGTAACCGGTGTGATCGCCGTAAGGACCTTCGTCAGCCATCTCGCCCGGGTGGATTACGCCTTCGAGGATGATTTCGGCGGTGGCCGGCACTTGCAGGTCGTTACCACGGCACTTGACCAGTTCGGTGCGGTTACCGCGCAAGAGCCCGGCGAAAGCGTATTCGGACAGGCTGTCCGGCACTGGCGTCACGGCGCCGAGAATGGTCGCCGGATCCGCACCCAGGGCGACGGACACCGGGAACGGCTGGCCCGGATGCTTCTCGCACCACTCGCGGAAGTCGAGAGCGCCGCCACGGTGGCTGAGCCAGCGCATGATCACCTTGTTGCGGCCAATCACTTGCTGACGGTAGATACCGAGGTTCTGGCGATCCTTGTTCGGGCCTTTGGTGACGGTCAGACCCCAGGTGATCAGCGGGCCGACGTCGCCGGGCCAGCAGGTCTGCACCGGCAGCATGGCCAGATCGACGTCGTCGCCTTCGATGACCACTTCCTGGCACACCGCGTCTTTGACGACTTTCGGCGCCATCGAGATGATCTTGCGGAAGATCGGCAGTTTCGACCATGCGTCTTTCAAGCCCTTCGGTGGCTCCGGCTCCTTGAGGAACGCTAGCAGCTTGCCGATTTCGCGCAGCTCGCTGACCGATTCGGCGCCCATGCCCATCGCCACCCGTTCAGGCGTGCCGAACAGGTTGCCGAGCACCGGGATGTCGTAGCCGGTGGGTTTCTCGAACAGCAACGCCGGGCCCTTGGCCCGCAGCGTGCGATCGCACACCTCGGTCATTTCCAGCACCGGCGAGACGGGAATCTGGATGCGTTTCAACTCTCCGCGCTGCTCAAGCTGCTGCACGAAATCCCGAAGATCCTTGAATTTCATTGACGATGGCACCCTCAAAATAGGCGTACATCCTACCTGCTCTGACGGGCAAACAGCAGCCCGTCAGAGCCTGGCATCAATCAATTGTCGCTGGTGCCCAGCATCAATGGCGCAAACAACGGGCTCAGTCTGGCGCTGCCAACGTCCGAAAGATGATCGGCATCCTTGTATTGCGAGTGGCCATCGACATCGATGGCGCACAAGCCGTCCTTGCACATCAGCGGCGTCGGATCGATGACATGAATGCCGGAATCAGCGGCGCTCATCGAGCCGAACAACGAAGTGAAAAACTGCTGGCGAGCCAAATGTTCGTTGAGCGGGCGACCGAGACCTTCTGCCGAACGGCCGATGCGCGCCAGACTGGTCAGACGGTCGATGAAGCTCTTGTGTTGCAGTGGCACTTCCTTGAACAGCCAGACTTGCACACCCGCTTCACGCAACTCGGCCACTTGCGCCTTGAGGGCGGCAGCCATGCGCTGCTCTGCCTGGCGCGGGTTGTCCTTGCGATCAAGCAGGAACTGTATATCGCCATCGCCGTCTTCACGACCATAAACGTACAGGCTCCAGTTCGCCGCCAACACCACGTCCTTGATCCCCAGACTCCTGACGCGGTCCATGTTGCGCTGGTTGAAGTCTTTGCACTGAGGGCGTAAGTGGTCATCGATGATCGGCGGGCACCCGGTCAAGCTGTACAGCCACACCGGCTGCACGTTGCGCCCGGCATTGCCTTCGATGGCTGGCAACAACGCGGCGGCGTGACTGTCGCCCCAGAACATTTTCGTCGCCGTTATATGTTGATCACCACCCACAAGGCAGGATTTGGTCAGTGCCTTGTCCGTGCTCAAGTGCATGCAGTTCGACTGCCCGGCGTTCCACTCGCGCGATTGCGCATATTCCAGCGCCTTGCCGGTCAAACGCTGCGGAACACCGTCTGCCGAACGAATGGCCGAACCGGTAATCGCCAGCACGGCGATCGACACCAAACCTCCTATCAACACTGAGTTACGGCTGGCGAATACACGCTTTTCACGGAAGGGTAGTTCGATATAGCGCAGGCTCAGCCAGGCCAGCGCCAATGCCAGAGCCATCCAGCCAATTGCCTCCAACGGCTGGATGCCATCAATGGAGATCGCATTGGCATACACGTAAACCGGCCAATGCCACAGATACAGCGAATAGGAGAGCAAGCCGATCCACACCAGAACCCGGATACTCAACAACCGGCCCGCCCACGTTGGGCCCTGTGCACCCGACCAGATCAGCGCCGTCGTGCCCAATACCGGCAACAGCGCCGCCCAACCCGGGAACACTGTGGTTTTGTCGAAGGTAAACACCGCCACCAGCACCGCCGCAAGCCCGACAAGGCCAACGGACTGCCGCAGCCATGGCCGCGCAACATGCTTAGGCACGGGTATTACCGCCAGCATGGCCCCGCAGAGCAGCTCCCACGCGCGGGTCGGCAACGAGAAAAAGGCAAACTCCGGCCGGCGTTCGATGTAGATGATGTTCAGGCCGAACGACACCAGCAGCACGGCGAACAGCATCCAGCGCCAATGGCGGACGTAGCGCATCAGCAACACCATCATCAACGGGAAGAAGATGTAGTACTGCTCTTCTACCGCCAGCGACCAGGTATGCAGCAGCGGCTTGAGCTCCGACGCCGGCGCAAAGTAGCCGTCTTCGCGCATGAACAGGATGTTGGAAATGAACAGCGACTGGTAACGAATCGTTCGCCCCAGTTCGGCAAGGTCCTTGGCCGTCAGCAACAGCCAGCCTAATGTCAGCGTCACCACCACAACCACAGTCAACGCCGGCAGGATGCGTCGGGCGCGACGCCCCCAGAAGTCGAGGAAGCTGAAGCGCTGCGCGCTGATTTCACGAAACAGGATTGAAGTGATCAGAAAACCGGAAATGACGAAGAACACATCAACGCCGACAAAGCCGCCGCTGAATGTGTTGAATCCGAAATGAAACAGGACGACGGGAATAACCGCCAGCGCCCGTAATCCGTCGATATCACGGCGATTGCCAAACGTGTGCATAACCTTTCTTATCCTTGTAGGTACAAACCGCTCCAGACAAGGACAGTAGCGCGTTACGAAAGTTATGCGGCGCGTACGCAAAAAAAACGCCCCCTTTCGGGAGCGTTCTTTTTTACAGCGTGTGTATTACTTACGCTTCATCGACAAGAAGAACTCGTCGTTGGTCTTGGTCGTTTTCAGCTTGTCGACCAGGAACTCGATGGCAGCCACTTCGTCCATCGGATGCAGCAGCTTGCGCAGGATCCACATACGCTGCAGTTCGTCGTCGGCAGTCAGCAACTCTTCGCGGCGGGTGCCGGAGCGGTTGATGTTGATGGCCGGGAACACACGCTTCTCGGCGATCTTACGATCCAGAGGCAGTTCCATGTTGCCGGTACCCTTGAACTCTTCGTAGATCACTTCGTCCATCTTCGAGCCGGTTTCAACCAGCGCGGTGGCGATAATGGTCAGCGAGCCGCCTTCTTCGATGTTACGCGCGGCACCGAAGAAACGCTTTGGCTTCTCGAGGGCGTGGGCATCGACACCACCGGTCAATACCTTGCCGGAGCTCGGGATCACGGTGTTGTAGGCACGGGCCAGACGGGTGATGGAGTCGAGCAGGATCACCACGTCTTTCTTGTGCTCGACCAGGCGCTTGGCCTTCTCGATCACCATTTCGGCTACCTGTACGTGACGGGTCGGCGGCTCGTCGAAGGTCGAGGCAACCACTTCGCCGCGCACGGTGCGCTGCATTTCGGTTACTTCTTCCGGACGTTCGTCGATCAGCAGCACGATCAGGTGAACTTCAGGGTTGTTACGGGCGATGTTCGCGGCGATGTTCTGCAGCATGATCGTTTTACCGGCTTTCGGCGGTGCAACGATCAGACCACGCTGGCCTTTGCCGATCGGGGCGCACAGGTCGATGACACGACCGGTCAAGTCTTCGGTGGAGCCGTTACCGGCTTCCATCTTCATGCGCACGGTCGGGAACAGCGGAGTCAGGTTCTCGAAGAGAATCTTGTTTTTCGCGTTCTCGGGACGATCGAAGTTGATCGTGTCGACCTTGAGCAGGGCGAAATACCGCTCGCCTTCCTTCGGAGGGCGGATCTTGCCAACGATGGTGTCACCGGTGCGCAAGTTGAAACGGCGGATCTGGCTTGGCGAGACGTAGATATCGTCCGGGCCGGCCAGGTAGGAAGCGTCAGCGGAGCGCAGGAAGCCGAAGCCGTCCTGGAGAATCTCCAGCACGCCATCACCGGAGATTTCCTCGCCGCTTTTCGCGTGCTTTTTCAGCAGGGAGAAAATCACGTCCTGCTTGCGCGAACGGGCCATATTTTCTATGCCCATCTGTTCGGCCAATTCGAGCAGTTCGGTAATCGGCTTTTGCTTGAGTTCAGTCAGATTCATATAGGAATGACGTAATCATTTATGGAGGGGGGGAAATTAAGCTTTTGGCTTAATGAGGCCGCGCCGCGGAGAAGGCGACAGGATCGCGAACTAATTCGAAAAGGAGTGCGTCGGCGACGGCTAGCAGGGGGCAATGGAGAAACCAGTGCGGGGCCGAATGTACCACCTGAGTTTCGGAGCGTCTAGCCCTGAATACGCAAAAAGCCCCGCTAATTTGCGGGGCTTTTTTTCAGGCACTTTACAGCGACGCTTAGATGTTGGCGTCGAGGAAAGCCGCCAGTTGCGACTTCGACAGGGCGCCGACTTTGGTCGCTTCAACGTTGCCGTTCTTGAACAGCATCAGGGTCGGGATACCACGCACGCCGTGCTTGGCCGGGGTTTCCTGGTTTTCGTCGATGTTCAGTTTGGCAACGGTCAGCTTGCCTTTGTAAGTCTCGGCAATCTCGTCCAGAACCGGAGCGATCATTTTGCAAGGACCGCACCATTCAGCCCAGTAATCGACCAGGACAGCGCCTTCGGCCTTGAGTACGTCGGCTTCGAAGCTAGCGTCGCTAACGTGTTTGATAAGATCGCTGCTCATGGAATTCTCCAGGTTGTAAGCAAAAAAAACGTGGCCCATCATAGCCGCCCTTCCCCTGTTCAGGAAGCCGCAGTTGATTGAGTCTTGCTATGGCACTCGATGAGTTTGGGTATAGCTCAAGTCACGTCGTGGCGGGGGCAATGAAAGCAATTCCGGTACGCAGGGCGGCGTTGCGCACGTGTTCCTGCATGGCTTTTTGTGCAGCACCGGAGGCGCGGCGTGTAAGGGCCCGGAGGATCTTGCGGTGTTCCTGCCAGGTTTCCATGGCGCGCTCGGTGCGGATGAACGGTAGTTTCTGGCTCTCGAGAAAGATCTCGGCGCTGGCAGTGAGGATGCTCAACATCGCCTGATTGCCGCTGGCCAAGAGGATTCGGCGGTGGAATTCGAAGTCCAGTTTTGCTGCTGCCTCAAAGTCACCAGCCCTCAATTGGTCACGCATGGCCGCAACGTTGTCTTCGAGCGCATCCAGATCGAACGTGCTTAACGTGACCGCCGCCAGCCCTGCGGCGAAGCCTTCCAGCGCATAGCGCAACTGAAAGATATCCAGCGGTGACGCTTGCGCCGCAAATGGCCAGCCCGGTGCCTGCGCGCCACGCGGCAACTCTACGGGCGACTGCACGAACACGCCTTTGCCCGGCTGAATACTGACCACACCCAGCGCACTCAGCGAGGATAACGCCTCACGCAACGACGCCCGGCTGACGCCCAGTTGCAGCGCCAGGTCCCGTTGCGACGGCAACGCATCGCCCGCACCGAAACCCTGCTCAGTGATCAGTTTGCGGATCGCTTGCAGCGCCACTTCGGGTACCGCACGGGAAATCGAGTTCATGGTTTTTCAGACGCGCCAGGCCAATGTGCGGCTAGTTGTAAAGCTATTCGCCGAGTCCGGCAAGTCGTGCCCCAGCAGGGTTCGGCGAACCACACCGGTGCGCCATGGCAGTGCGAAAAACAACCTGACTGTTCAGACCAGTAAGACCGAACAAAGCCGCTGAAACCGCGGTCTGCCGCGTCGAAACCGGTGTATTGGCACGGCCCATGCTCTGTCCGATCGCAGAAATCACTTCCCGCCGATCCGGAGATTGTCCATGACCAAGCGTTACAGCGCCCTCCTCGCCGCTCTGTTTTCCAGCCTGTTGCTCAGCCAGGCCCCCGCGCACGCCGACGGTCTCGACGACGTGGTCAAACGCGGCACGCTGAAAGTCGCCGTGCCCCAGGACTTCCCGCCATTCGGCTCGGTCGGCCCGGACATGAAACCGCGCGGCCTCGATATCGACACGGCAAAACTGCTGGCGGACCAGCTCAAGGTCAAACTCGAACTGACCCCGGTGAATAGCACCAACCGCATCCCGTTCCTGACCACCGGCAAAGTCGATCTGGTGATCTCCAGCCTCGGCAAAAACCCTGAGCGCGAAAAAGTCATCGACTTCTCCCGTGCTTATGCGCCGTTCTACCTCGCCGTGTTCGGCCCGCCAGATGCAGCCATCGCCAGCCTCGACGACCTCAAGGGCAAGACCATCAGCGTCACCCGTGGCGCCATCGAAGACATCGAACTGACCAAGGTCGCCCCCGAAGGCGTGACCATCAAGCGCTTCGAAGATAACAACTCGACCATCGCCGCCTACCTCGCCGGCCAGGTTGATCTGATCGCCAGCGGCAACGTGGTGATGGTCGCGATCAGCGAAAAGAACCCGAAACGCGTCCCTGCGCTGAAAGTGAAGCTCAAGGATTCGCCGGTCTACGTTGGCGTGAACAAGAACGAAGCGGCGCTGCTGGCCAAGGTCAACGACATCCTGACCACCGCCAAGGCTGACGGCGCACTGGAAAAGAACTCGCAGACCTGGCTGAAAGAGCCGCTGCCGGCCGATCTCTGATCGACTGCGCGGGAGACCTTCATGGCTTATCAGTTCGATTTCATGCCGGTGGTGGAAAACACCGACCTGTTGCTGCGCGGGGCGCTGTTCACCCTTGAGCTGACGGCCATCGGTGCGTTGCTCGGGGTCGGTGTCGGAGTTGTCGGGGCTTTGGTGCGGGCGTGGAACATCCGCCCGTTCTCGGCAATCTTCGGCGTCTACGTCGAGTTGATCCGCAACACGCCGTTCCTGGTGCAGTTGTTCTTTATCTTCTTCGGCCTACCGTCGCTGGGCGTGCAGATTTCCGAGTGGCAAGCGGCGGTGCTGGCGATGGTGATCAACCTCGGTGCTTATTCGACGGAAATTATTCGCGCCGGCATTCAGGCAATCCCGCGCGGGCAGCTGGAAGCCGCAGCGGCATTGGCGATGACGCGCTTCGAGGCGTTCCGCCACGTGGTGCTGCTGCCGGCATTGGGCAAGGTCTGGCCGGCGCTGAGCAGCCAGATCATCATCGTCATGCTCGGTTCGGCGGTGTGTTCGCAGATCGCCACCGAAGAGCTGAGCTTCGCCGCCAACTTCATTCAGTCGCGCAACTTCCGCGCCTTTGAAACCTATGCGCTGACCACGCTGATCTACCTCTGCATGGCGCTGCTGATTCGCCAGTTGCTGAACTGGATTGGCCGACGCTATATCAGTCGAAGCGGGAGCCGCGCATGAGCGATTTCACCTTTTGGGACATCCTGCGCAACCTGCTCACCGGCCTGCAATGGACACTGGCGCTGTCGCTGGTGGCGTTCATTGGTGGCGGGATCGTCGGGCTGCTGATCCTGGTCATGCGTATCTCGAAAAACTCTGTGCCGAGCAGCATCGCCCGCACCTGGATCGAGCTGTTTCAGGGCACGCCGCTGTTGATGCAGTTGTTTCTGGTGTTCTTCGGCGTGGCGCTGGCCGGGATCGAAATCTCGCCGTGGATGGCCGCAGCGATTGCCCTGACCTTGTTTACCAGCGCTTATCTGGCGGAGATCTGGCGCGGCTGCGTCGAGTCGATCGCCCATGGCCAGTGGGAAGCCTCAGCGAGTCTGGCGCTGAATCCGCTGGAACAACTGCGCTACGTGATCCTGCCGCAAGCACTGCGCATCGCTGTGGCGCCGACCGTGGGCTTCTCGGTGCAAGTGGTCAAGGGCACCGCCGTGACCTCGATCATCGGCTTCACCGAACTGACCAAGACCGGCGGCATGCTCGCCAATGCCACGTTTGAACCGTTCATGGTCTACGGCCTCGTCGCCCTCGGCTACTTCCTGCTCTGCTACCCCTTGTCCCTCAGTGCGCGCTACCTGGAAAGGAGACTGCATGCCTCTGCTTAGAATTTCCGCCCTGCATAAATATTACGGCGATCACCACGTGCTCAAAGGCATCGACCTCAGTGTCGAAGAAGGCCAAGTGGTGGCGATCATCGGCCGCAGCGGCTCGGGCAAATCCACCCTGCTGCGCACCCTCAATGGTCTGGAATCGATCAATGACGGCGTGATCGAAGTCGACGGCGAATACCTCGACGCCGCCCGCGCCGATCTGCGCAGCCTGCGGCAGAAAGTCGGCATGGTGTTTCAGCAGTTCAACCTGTTCCCGCACCTGACCGTGGGCGAAAACGTCATGCTCGCGCCGCAGGTGGTACAGAAAGTGCCGAAAGCCAAGGCTGCGGAGCTGGCCAGGGAGATGCTGGAGCGCGTGGGGCTCGGGGAAAAGTTCGATGCCTTCCCGGATCGGTTGTCTGGGGGCCAGCAACAGCGTGTGGCGATTGCCCGGGCGCTGGCGATGTCGCCAAAAGTGTTGCTTTGCGATGAAATCACCTCGGCGCTCGACCCGGAACTGGTCAATGAAGTGCTCAGCGTGGTGCGGCAACTGGCCAAGGAAGGTATGACGCTGATCATGGTCACCCATGAAATGCGCTTTGCCCGCGAGGTCGGCGACAAACTCGTGTTCATGCATCATGGCAAAGTCCATGAGGTGGGGGATCCGAAGGTGTTGTTTGCCCATCCGCAGACGGCAGAGCTGGCGAACTTTATTGGCACGGTGGAAGCGACAGCCTGAATCTGCCTCATCCTGATCGTTCCCACGCTCCGCGTGGGAATACAGCCAGGGACGCTCCGCGTCCCAAAAGCGGACGCAGAGCGTCCGGTGAGGCATTCCCACGCAGAGCGTGGGAACGATCAGGTTCGGGGTGCGCGCTCCGGCGGTTTGAACCATGCGCGTTGGCGCCAGCGTTTGATCGTGGCACGATGACGGGGTTATCGACCGAGACCCCCTGACCATGCCGCAATCCCAAGCCAAGAATCTGTCCCTGATCGCCGCAATCGACCTGGGCTCGAACAGCTTTCACATGGTCGTGGCCAAGGCCCAGAACGGTGAAATCCGCATTCTCGAACGCCTCGGCGAGAAGGTTCAACTTGCCGCCGGCATCGACGATGAGCGCCATCTCAACGAAGAATCGATGCAACGCGGCCTCGATTGCCTCAAGCGTTTTGCCCAACTGATTAACGGTATGCCGCTGGGCGCCGTGCGCATCGTCGGCACCAACGCCCTACGTGAAGCGCGCAACCGCCTCGAATTCATCCACCGCGCCGAAGAAATCCTAGGTCATCCGGTGGAAGTCATTTCCGGCCGTGAAGAAGCGCGCCTGATTTATCTGGGCGTGTCGCACACCCTCGCCGACACCCCGGGCAAACGTTTGGTCGCCGATATCGGCGGCGGCAGTACCGAATTCATCATTGGCCAGCGCTTTGAGCCATTGTTGCGCGAAAGCCTGCAAATGGGCTGTGTCAGCTTCACTCAACGCTACTTCAAGGACGGCAAGATCACCCCGGCCCGCTACGCCCAGGCGTATACCGCGGCGCGGCTGGAGATCATGAGCATCGAACACGCCCTGCATCGCCTGACCTGGGATGAAGCCATCGGCTCCTCGGGCACCATCCGTGCCATCGGCCTGGCGCTGAAGGCCGGCGGTCACGGCACTGGCGAAGTGAATGCCGAAGGCCTGGCGTGGCTCAAGCGCCGCCTGTTCAAGCTCGGTGACGTCGACAAGATCGATTTCGAAGGCATCAAGCCTGATCGCCGGACAATCTTCCCGGCGGGTCTGGCGATTCTCGAAGCGATTTTCGACGCCCTCGAACTGCAACGCATGGACCACTGCGACGGCGCTCTGCGTGAAGGCGTGCTCTACGACCTGCTCGGCCGTCATCATCATGAAGACGTGCGCGAGCGCACCCTGACCTCGCTGATGGAGCGTTACCACGTCGACCTGGAACAGGCGGCGCGGGTTGAGCGCAAAGCCTTGCACGCGTTTGACCAGGTGGCAGTGGACTGGGAGCTGGACGACGGCATCTGGCGCGAACTCCTCGGTTGGGCAGCGAAAGTGCACGAAGTCGGTCTCGACATCGCGCACTATCACTACCACAAACACGGTGCTTACCTGATCGAACACTCGGACCTCGCCGGGTTCTCCCGCGAAGACCAACAGATGCTCGCGCTATTGGTGCGTGGTCATCGCCGCAACATTCCCAAGGACAAGTTTGCCGATTTCGGCGACGACGGCGACAAGCTGATTCGCCTCTGTGTGCTGCTGCGCTTTGCGATCCTGTTCCACCACATTCGCGGTACTCAGGCGATGCCGCAGGTGGTGCTGCATGCCAAGGGCAACACCCTCGATGTGGAATTCCCGGAGAACTGGCTGGATGAGAACCAGCTGACTCAGGCGGATTTCGGGCTTGAGGCGGATTGGCTGACGCGGGTTGGTATCGTCCTTACCGTCCACTGAGTCGGGCAGGCACAAAAAAGGCGATCCACAGGGATCGCCTTTTTTATGGTTCTTCACGGATTACCGGGAAAGACGCTCTTGATCTTCATGAAAAAGAATTCGCTATCTCGGTAACCGTACGCCATCCGCTTGATGACCTTTATTCGATTGTTTATTCCTTCCAACTGACCGGTGTGCATCGGCCAGCGAACCCGGCTCACGATGCCCCGCCAGTAACCCTTTAGCCGTTTGGCGAACTGGATCAGAGCTGGTATTTCGCTTTCATGCGCATGGCGCAGCCATTGCTTCCAGGCCGATCGCCAACCCCAGGCAGTACTGGGGGTCCAGAGTGTTTTGAGTTCAGCCTTCATCAAGTAGACCGTCATCAACGCTTGGTTGGCCGCCAGCAGATCCTCCAGGCGGACCTGTTGTTCCGGCGTTTTCAAGTTCTGCGGATTGCGCAGCAACAGCCATCGCGCCTGCTTGATAACCTTGCGGGCAGGCTTGTCGTGACGCAACCGGTTAGCCTCGTCGACGCGGACCCGATCAATCACCTCTCGGCCATATTTGGCCACCACATGGAAGAGGTCGTAGACCACTCGCGCGTTGGGACAGTGCTGACGAACCTCCAGGTCAAAAGCGGTGTTCATGTCCATCGCCACCGCTTCGATTCGAGCACAACCCTCTGGCCCCAGTTCTTTGAAGAAAGGCCTGACCGCTGCTCGGCTGCGACCTTCACCGATCCACAGCACTCGCCGTGTATCCGCATCTAGGACAACGCTGGCGTAACGATGACCTTTGAACAGGGCGAACTCGTCCATCACCAGACGTCGCGGTTGCGCCTTTGGCAAAACGCTTAACGCCGCTTGCAAGGCTCGACGCTCCAGCAACCGAACGGTGTCCCAGTGCAGGCCAAACAGTTGAGCCACGTGCAGTGTGGGAAGGCGCTCGCAGGCTTGAATAACCGCCTCGGCCAGACGCCGCGTCATGCGGGCATAGCGGTCCAGCCAACTGACGGCCTCCATACGTTTACCGCAATCACGACAGCCAACACGCCTGAGCAACACGCTGAGGCGCACCGCACGGCCGAGAATCGGTAAATCGCGGACGGTTCGCTCGCAATACTCATGCGTGGTTGAACAGGTCTTTTGGCAGCCGCTACAGGAAGGGAATCGGGTGGCGTGGGGAATCAGGTCGATCTGAAGCGCGTCACCATCAGGCTTGATCGTGACGACAGAAAAGCCCTCCCAAAAAGGAAGGAAAGTATTAATATCGCGCATAAGAACGCCGGTTTGTTAGATGTGTTTGCTCGCACGAACATCATCAATCAAATCGGCGTTCTTGTTTCTGTGTTTCCCGGGATTCCGTGAAGAACCTTTGTTTTGCCCGCGGGAAAGTTTTTTACTCGCGACAACGAACAAATTTGCACAGTTATTTTCGAATCAGAACACTAGAATAGCCCCACCTTATTCGGAGCCAGAGCCTTTATGTCAGAGTCGGTTGACGCCCCCGGGCTGTCAGATTTACCGCTGGAAGACTTGGTGGCCTGTCACGAGTGCGACCTGCTGATGCGTAAGCCAACGCTTGCCCATGGCGAGAAAGCGCTCTGCCCACGCTGCGGTTACGAGTTGTATGCCCACCGCCATAACGTGGTGCAGCGCAGCCTTGCCTTGGTGATTGCAGCATTGCTGCTGTACATCCCGGCAAACTTTTTACCCATCATGCAACTCAATATCCTCGGACAGTCTTCGCAGGATACGGTCTGGAGCGGCGTGCTCGGCTTGTTCAACACGGACATGCAGGGTGTTTCGATCGTCGTATTCCTGTGCAGCATGGCCATTCCGCTGTTGAAGTTGCTGTGCCAGTTATTCGTCTTGCTAACGATCCGCTTCGATGTCGGTCGCAGTTACGGTTTGTTGCTTTACCGTATTTATCACCACCTCAAAGACTGGGGAATGCTCGAGGTCTACCTCATGGGCGTACTGGTGGCGATCGTCAAACTGGCGGACATGGCGGCCATCACCGTCGGTCTCGGCCTAGCGTGTTTCATTAGCTTGTTATTAGTGCAGGTATGGCTGGAGGTGGTGATGTCACCGCATCAGATCTGGCAGGCGCTATCAGGGGAAGATGCTCATGCGGGCGATTGATGCGGGCATTCTGGTCTGTACCGAATGTCATGAGTTGAACAGGCAGGAAGCGGACGCCGACGAGCAAACCTGCACCCGCTGTGGTGCATTGGTCCACGCTCGCAGGCCAAACAGCCTCACCCGCACCTGGGCACTGCTGATCACGGCAGCGATCATCTATATACCGGCCAATGTCTTGCCGATCATGACTGTCAGTTCTTTGGGGCAGGGTGATCCGAGCACTATCATGTCCGGCGTGATCCAGTTGGTGCAGCACGGCATGATTCCGATTGCTGCGGTGGTGTTTATCGCCAGTATTCTGGTGCCGACCTTCAAACTGGTGGGCATCGCGCTGCTGCTGTTTTCGGTGCAACGACGTCAGCCGTTGTCCGCCCGTCAGCGCATCTGGATGTACCGTTTTATCGAGTTTATTGGCCGCTGGTCGATGCTCGATATTTTTGTGATCGCCATTCTCGTGGCGGTCGTCAACTTCGGCCGGCTTGCCAGTGTCGAAGCCAATCTTGGCGCCATCGCCTTCGCCAGTGTGGTGATTCTGACGATGCTCGCCGCAGTAACTTTCGATCCCCGACTGATTTGGGATAACACGGAGTCGGACGACGACCATGACTGATTTGCCCGTAGCGAAAACTCGACCGGCTTCGAACTGGTCTGCCATTTGGGTACTGCCTCTGATCGCGCTGATCATCGGCGGCTGGCTTGGCTGGCGTGCCTATTCCGAGACCGGGATCGAAATTCAGATCCGCTTCGAGAGTGGCGAAGGTATTCAGGCCAACAAGACCGAGGTCATGTACAAAGGCATGCCGGTCGGTAAGGTCAAGGCGCTCAAGCTCGACGACGAAGGCAACTCCAAAGGCGTGATCGCCACCGTCGAGATGAACAAAGACGTCGAGCAATACCTCAAGACCAGCACGCGTTTCTGGCTGGTCAAACCGAGCGTGACGCTGGCCGGCATCACCGGTCTGGAAACCCTGGTCTCGGGTAACTACGTGGCCATCAGCCCCGGCGAAGGGGAACCGACGCGCAAGTTCAAGGCGCTTGCCGAAGAGCCGCCGCTGTCGGATGCCAAACCCGGCCTGCATCTGACCATCAAGGCGGATCGTCTCGGTTCGCTGAATCGTGGCAGCCCGGTGTTCTACAAACAGATCAAGGTTGGCCAGATCAAAAGCTACGTGCTTTCGGAAGATCAAAGCACCGTTGAGCTGAAAGTCTTCATTGAGCCGACCTACGCCAAACTGGTGCGCAAACACACGCGTTTCTGGAACGCCAGCGGCATCAGCATCGACGCCAACCTGTCCGGGGTGAAAGTGCGCAGCGAATCGCTGGCCAGCATCGTCGCCGGCGGCATCGCCTTCGCTACGCCGGAGAACCGCAAGGACAGCCCGCCGACCGATCCAAGCCTGCCGTTCCGTCTCTACGAAGATTTCGATGCTGCTGCGGCCGGGATCCGGGTGAAGGTCAAACTCAGCGACTTCGAAGGCCTGCAGGCTGGCCGCACGCCGGTGATGTACAAAGGCATTCAGGTCGGCAACCTGAAAGCATTGAAGGTCGACCCCGATCTGAACAGCGCCACTGCCGAGCTGACTCTTGATCCGTTGGCCGAAGACTATCTGGTCGACGGCACCCAGTTCTGGGTGGTCAAACCGTCGATTTCTCTGGCCGGTATCACCGGGCTGGAAGCGCTGGTGAAAGGTAACTACATCGCCGTGCGCCCGGGTGACAAGGGCGCTGCGCCGAAACGCGAGTTCGAGGCTCGGCCGAAGGCGCCGCCGCTGGATCTGCGTTCGCCGGGGCTGCACCTGGTGTTGTTCACCGATGTCCTTGGCTCCATCGATGTTGGCAGTCCGATTTTGTACAAGCAGGTCAAGGTCGGTTCGGTGCAGAGCTACCAGTTCTCCAAGACCCGCAAGCAACTGGTCATCGGTGTTCACATCGAAAAGGAATACGAAAACCTGGTCAATGCGTCGACGCGCTTCTGGAATGTCAGCGGCATCACGCTGACCGGCGGACTGACCGGCGGCATTCAAGTGAAGAGCGAATCGCTGCAGACCCTGATGGCCGGTGGCATCGCTTTTGAAACACCGCAGGCCAAGGCGCCGTTGCAGAAGCGTATTCCACGTTTCCGCCTGTTCGCCAACCATGATGAGGCGAATCAGAAAGGCGCGGTGGTGACGATCAAAGTCGATCGCGCTGATGGTCTGCGCAGTGGCACCCCGGTGCGCTTCAAGGGACTGGATGTCGGCAAGATCGAAAGTGTCGATCTGACCGATGATCTGCAATCGGTGATCCTCACGGCGCGGATTACCGAAGTGCCGGAGAAGATCGCCCGGGTCGGCAGCCAATTCTGGGTGGTCAAACCTGAGCTGGGCCTGATCAAGACAGAAAATCTGGAAACCCTGGTGACCGGAAAATACATAGAAGTGCAACCGGCGGCGAAGAGTCTGGGGCCGCAGAAGAACTTCGTGGCGCTAGCCAATGCGCCGGAAGTGACCAAGCAAGAGGCGGGTCTGAGTCTGGTCTTGAGCGCGGCCCGTCGTGGTTCGCTGAAACCGGGTGTGCCAGTGACTTACCGTGAAATTACCGTGGGCAAAGTCACCGGTTATGAACTGGGTCAGACCGCTGATCGAGTGTTGGTGCACATTCTGATCGAGCCGAAATACGCACCGTTGGTGCGCAGCGGGAGCCGGTTCTGGAACACCAGTGGTGTCGGGTTTGATATCGGTTTGTTCAATGGGCTGACGGTGCGCACCGAGTCGCTGGAGACGGCGATTCAGGGTGGGATTGCCTTCGCAACGCCGGATGGCGAGCGCATGGGTAACCCGGCGCGGGCTGAGCAGACGTTCCCGTTGTTCGACAAGTTTGAGGATGAGTGGCTGACGTGGGCGCCGAAGATTTCCCTCGGTAAGTGATTCTATGGTGTCTGAAGTGGCGCCATCGCGAGCAGGCTCACGCCTACAGGGGAACGCATTCCAACTGTAGGAGTGAGCCTGCTCGCGATAGGGCACGCAAAACCAGCACAAACCCCAAGCCATAAAAAAGGGCCGCGATCCAAACAGATCGCGGCCCTTTTTATTGCCTTCAGTTAATGCCGATCAAACCGCATCCAGCTCCGGTTCATCCGCTTCAACATTCAGCGTTGCCTTGACCACATCATGGCGACGGATGTACTTCCAGTCCGCCTCATCGATGTAAATGCCCGCCGGGCCGCTGCCGCCTTCCAGGTCGATCGCGACACTGGCGCAGACCTGCGGCTTCACACTCGCCAGAATCGGCACGAAACCCAGTTGCAGACTGGTTTCCAGCAGTGCGGCCTGGTTCTTCTCGTCGATGTCCGCCGCCTCATCGAGGTAATACGGCAGACGTACGCGACCGGCCTGATCGCGGTCCATCAAGTGCAGCAACAAATACATGTTGGTCAGCGCCTTGATGGTCATGGTCGTACCGTTGGACGCCGCGCCATCGATGTCGGTGTGGATCACTGGCTGGCCGTTGACCTTGGTGATCTCGAAGGCCAGTTCGAACAAGTCCTTGAGGCCGAGTTGGTTGTGGTTTGCCGCCACCAGCCGCGCCAGGTATTCCTTGGCTTCTTCGTTCTTGTTGTCCTGCTCGGCGCTCTGGCTGAGATCGAACACCGACAGGGTTTCGCCTTCTTCGTACTGACCGGCGCTGTGGATGATCTGGTCGATGTGCTTGAGCGCTTCCTTGTTCGGCGCGAGGACGATGCGGAAGCTCTGCAGGTTGGAGACCTGACGCTTGTTGATCTCGCGGTTGAACAGCGCCAGTTGATGCTCGAGGCTGTCGTAGTCGCTGCGAATGTTGCGCAGGGTCCGGGCGATGTCGGTGACCGCCGCGCGACGGGCCTTGCCCAGGGTCAGCGCCTCATCGGTACGGTGCGCGTAAGCGTTGATCAGCAGCGACAGGCGGCGCTCCATGTCGTCTTCGCTGTCGAACTTGGCCACGCCTTTCAGACGTACTTGCGCATACAGCGCTTCGATCTGGCCATCGGCGCGAAGCAAGCCTTGCCAGCTGTCCTGATAGTCGTTGAGCAGTGGCAATAGGTTGTCCATCGAATCGTCGACCGGATCCATGAACGGCGTACCGAACGGCAGATCCGCCGGCAGCAGCTGACGACGGCGCAGCGCGTCGTCGAGGGTGCGTTGCTTGGCTTCCATGTCGGCGATCTGCCGGCCGACCAGTTGCAGCTTGGCCGACAGTTGCTGGACGCGCTCGGTGAACGCATCGCTGGAACGCTTGAGTTCGTCCTGGGCGCCTTCCATCTGCGCCAGTTGCTCGAGCTTGTCGCCTTCCTCGGCACTCAGAGTCTGGGTGCGGCGGAAATCTTCCAGCGCCTTCTGCGCGTCCAGCACTTGCTGGTACAGCGCTTCGGTCTGGGTTTTGCTCGCGGCGCGGTCGGCGGCTACAGCCTGTTGAGTCTTGAGTTGCTTGAGCTCTTTTTCCAGACGCTCTTTCTGATCGCGCAGCGCGGCACGGTCAGCCAAGGCTTGCAGCGCCGGCGGCTCGATGTGCGAGATGTCGATCGACAGGCCAGGCACTTCAAAACGCTCGCCTTTGAAGCCATCGAGAATCAGCTCAACGGATTTGACCCACTCGCCATCTTCGTCGAGGGTAATGCCGTGTTCGCCCAGCGGCAGACTGAACAGCGCGCTGTTGAACAGGCGCATCAAACGCTCGACGTCCTGCTGCGAGAACTCTTCGCGCAGGCGGGCGTAGCTGTTGTTGTCGGCGTGATCGAGTTGCTGTTTCACCGACTTCAGGCGTTTTTCCAGATCGCGCACGCGCTCTTCCAGATCTTCAGCGCTGAACTGACGGGATTGCGCCAAGGCACCGGCCAGTTCGTCGTGCGCATCCTTGGCCGCGAGCAATTGTTGCTCGAGCACTTTGACGTCATCGACCAGGGCGAAGCGATTCTTCAGTACCGACAATTCGCCGAGCCAGCGCTGGATGCCGGAAATCTCCCGCTCCAGACGCATCAGTTCCTGAGTGCCGCCGCGCTGATCGTTTTGCAGACTGTCCTGCTCGCCACGATAGTGATCGGCCTGGATGGTCAGCTCTTCTTTGCGCGCACTGGCGTAGTCCGACCAGGTGCCGAGCAACGAGTCGAGCAGCGGCGACAGGCGATGCAGTTTGCCGCGCAGTATGTCGCGCTGTTTCACGCCGTTGGCCAAGGCCTCAACCAGCGGGCCGGCCGCGACCAGCGAGTTGTAGTCCTGTTCCATGCGCCGCACATCGCGGAAGGCTTCTTCACACGCAGCGATGTAATCGACGCTACCGGAACGCAGGCTGTGTTCGAAGGCATCGAGGAACAACTGCTTGAGCTTGGCTGCGGTGATTTCGCGCATGTGCAGCAGGTTGATAAACAGCGCACGGAAGGTCTTCAGGCTCTGCTCGCTGGTGGAGCGCAGCGGGATCAGCGTCAGGTCGAGCGGGATCGACGTGTGACCGCCAACCAGCAAACGACGCAGTTCGTCCGGCTTGAGTTCGTAGGCTTTCAGGCCTTCTTTCTCAAGGTTGCTGAACAGCTCTTTCTGGCGCAGGCAGGTGTCGTTCTTCTGGTAATGCGCCAGATCGAGTTTGCCGGCATAGGCAAAGAACTGGTGACCGAAACCACCGCCCGGGCCGCGACCGACCACGCCGATCACGTGCGGGCCGTGGGGCAGGTTCACTTCGACAAGGATGTAGCTGGTGTCGGAAGCGAAGTAGAAGCGCCGCGATTGTTCCAGGCTGTATTTGCCGAAACTCATGTCCGACATGCGCGCCAGAATCGGGAACTGCAAGGCGTTGATCGACGCCGATTTACCGAGGTTGTTCGCGCCGTAAACCGACAGCGGTTCTTCCAGCGGGAACAGGCCGAGGCTGTAACCGGCGGTGTTCAAAAGGGCAAAGCGGCGGATGCCGTAGCGTTCCTGGCTCATGCGTCGGACTCCTGTTCTTCGGCAATGGCGCGGGCCAATGCATCTTCTTCGCTCTCTTCCTCAAATTCGGAGAGATCGAGCGGGTCGTCGGTTTCGAGGAATTTGGCTTCCGCCGCTTCATCAATCAGCACTGGCGCCGGCAACGGCAGAACGCTGTGCACGCTGGCCGCCAGATCGCGGTCCTGCTGCACCGACAGGCACACGTCGAGGAAGCGGTGCATCGGCGGCAGGAAGCGGTACACGCCGTTTTCTTCGCTGGCAAAGCCGAGTTGAGTCATGCGGCGCATGATCTTTTCTTCGAGCTCTTCAACGGTCTGCACTTCGGCCTGAATGAACAGGTCGCGGTATTTCTCCAGCAGCGATGGCAACTCTTCGCGGCCGAGGCTGCCGCCATCGAGCACGGCGATCGGGTCGCGGCCCTGATCGGCCAGATGCTCGACGAGGATAAAGGTGAATAGCGCCAGACGCTGCGCAGTCTTGTTTACCGCCGCAGCGGCCATGTCCGGCACAAAGTAGTAGAAACCTCGGGTATCGCAAACCAGTTCAAACCCCAGCGCCTTGAACAGCGTGCGGTATTGATCCTGGAAGTTCGACAATTGCGCGTACAGCTCCGGATCGCGGCGGCTGACGTGGTAACCCTTGAACAGCTCGCGGAAGATCGGCGCGAGTTGCGACAGTTCGGAAAGATCAAGATGCATTGGGGATGCTCGCAGAATTCTCGGCGGCGCTGTCGCTGGCCGAGAGCAGGGCGAAGGAGCGCAGGCTGACCTGGTGCTCGTGAGTGTGGTATTCGCGGCGTTCCAGACGCTCACGCTTGAAGCGCTTTTCTCGCGACAGGCGCGAGAACCAGTAGAGCAATTCGTCGGTGGCGCCGTCCGGTTCCTGCTCGAGCAGCCAGGTCATCAGATCCGGCATCGGCAAGGCTTCTTCGCAGCGGTCGACCATCTCACGCACGGTGCGGGGCGCGCGTGGGGCTTCGCCCTTCTGGGTCTTGTGCGCCTTGGGGAAACGCGCCGGTTTTGGCTCGAAACGCGCCAACGCATAGACGTAGGCTTCGACCTGACTGGCGCTGCCGAGGAAGGTGCTTTGCGGGCGGGTGAACAGCGGCATCGCGGCTTGCGGCACGGCGTCGATGCCTTTACGCCGAATGGCGGCCAGGGCCAACGCGGCGCCACGGGTTACGGCGTTGTGCCGGCGCGCTTCTTCACGCAGCGGCAGCAGCAGTTCGCGGGCGTGACGCAACGTCAGTTGGGCGCTGGTCTGCATCTCGAGGATGCGTGCGTGGGTGCGCAGCAGCATGTCGTCGTCGACCAGATGGCCGAGGCGTTGCTGTTCGCTGAGCATCTTCAGCAATACAGTTTCGACCTTGCGCACGCCTTGTTCGAAGGCGCCGTCGGCGTTTACCAGATCGATCATCGGCTCGACGTATTCGTCCCACGTTGCCAACACTTCGGCGTAACGCTGACGCAATGGAATCTGCCGGTCGCTGGTCTTCGCGCGTTCTGCGACGGCGACCAGCGCCTGTTCGTCGTTGTCGAGCTTCTTCAGTACGTCGCGCACGCGCATGTCGAGCAGGCGCAACTGGCGGGCGAGGTCGTGGCCATCGCGGACTTCGAATGCGTCCTGGATATACCCGGCCAGACGTTCGAGGTGACGCAAATAGGCTTCGATTTCCAGGCACAGGCCCAGTCGGTGCTCGCGACGCAGATAAGCGAGGAAATCGTGGATCTGTGCGTTCAGCTCGAAACGGTTCGGGCTTTTCGCCACCGGAATCAGGATATCGAGGCGAATCCACACGTCGAGCAGGCTGGTGATGTCCTGCGGCGTGCTGTCCAGTTGTTGGGCGGCCAGTTGCGAGCGCAGTTCGTTGAGGCTCAATGTGCCTTGGTCGAAGTGCTCACACAGTGGCTCAAGCAGTGCCCAGTGTTCAGCGAGGGCGCGCAAGACGCGCTTGGGTTCGATCATCGGAATGCCCGGCTGGTTGGCAATGAAAAGCGGCGATTGTACTGCATCACGAAGGATGCGATTCACTCTCGGGACGGGCTGTCGCATTCTTTGTATAAAGAGCGTGGGTAAAGCGCCTCGTGAAAGAGTATCGATCTACAACGGGCGATCTTGAACGAAGGGCGGTAGAATCAGCGCACTTCAGTTATCCACAAGTGGCCGACCCTTGCTAATCGAGTCCCGCCGCCGCGCCTATTTGAACGCCATGCAGGTGGTCAACTGGCTGCCGCGCACCGAATTGCCCTTCGCCGCACCGTCGCGGCCCGAGCTGCTGGACATGCCCGAGCCGGAGGTAGAAGCGCCGGTTGTGTCCGCGCCGCAAGCCGATGCGCCGGAGCAAACGGCTGCCGCTCGTCCGGTCGAACGGCCGAAAATCGAAGTACCGCGGCCGTCGTTGGCGAGTACCCGCACCGGTGCCAAACCGGTAGAAGAGACCGACGACACGCCAGTCGTCGCCAAACCGGCACCGGTGCCACCACCGCGTTTCGCCCTGCAATTACTGCGCGCCGGGCGATGCCTGCTGCTGGTCGAGTTACCCACAGGCGAACCGTTCCAGAGCCGTGATCCCGCCTATTTGCTGCTGAAAGACATGCTGCGCGCCGCCGGTCTGCCGGATGCGCCGCAAATCGTCGGTGAGCCGGTGCGCTGGCCGTGGCTCAATCGCGGCACCATGGATCAAGGCCCGGAGGCGGCGCGTGATTTCGTTCAGGGTTTCCTTTCCGTGCAAATGGAAGCCGCACCCTGCGCCTGTCTGTGGCTGATCGGCCTTCCGGCGGTGCGTTTTGCCGGTGAAGCGGATGCCGAAGCGTTCAATCGTGAGTTGCAGATCGAAGGTCTGGGCTCGGCCTGGGCCATTCCCGGTCTGGAATTGTTAATGGAAGAGCCACAGCGCAAGGCCGCTGTGTGGCAAGCCATGCGTCGGCTGATGGCGCGCTGGAAAGAATCGAATGAGTGACGCTGTATCGTTCCGCCCGATGACCGAGGCGGATCTGGAAACCGTGCTGAAAATCGAGTACGCCGCGTACAGCCACCCGTGGACCCGGGGGATTTTTCTCGACGGCCTGGGTAAATACCAGATATGGCTGATGTTCGAAGGTGAGCAACAGGTTGGCCACGGGGTGGTGCAGATCATTCTCGATGAGGCGCACCTGCTCAACATTACCGTCAAACCGGAAAATCAGGGGCGTGGGCTGGGGCTGACGTTGCTTGAGCATCTGATGTCGCGGGCGTATGCGGCTTCTGCGCGAGAATGTTTTCTGGAAGTGCGTGACAGCAATACGGGCGCGTTCAAGTTGTATGAACGTTATGGCTTCAATGAGATTGGCCGGCGTCGGGATTATTATCCGGCGGTGGGTGGGCGTGAAGATGCCGTGGTCATGGCCTGCACCCTGGTTGACTGATTACCTGTAGGAGCTGCCGAAGGCTGCGATCTTTTGATTTTATTTTTGATGTTACGGAACAAGATCAAAAGATCGCAGCCTTCGGCAGCTCCTACAGGGACCGAGTTTCAGCTCAAGTGATCAACGGTTGCCATCCAGCGGATCGCGCCGCGCCAGCTCCGCCTCATCCAGCCCATTGCCACCGCCAATGTCATCTTCATCGACGATGCTCAGATCCCAATCGGCCTGATTGCCTTCCCCGGCCTCTTCGGCATCCCGCGCGCCATCTTCATGAATCAGCGTTTCTGGACTGAGGTCATCGTCGGTGGGTTCATGATCACTGACTGAAGCCCCGGTCATACCCGCCTCGCGCACCCGTTCACGCGGCATCAACTGCTCGCGTTCACGCTCGGGAATCTCATCACCGATTTTCGCACTGGGTTCGTCTTCATCGAAATCCAGCTCATGCACCGAACCCATGCGGTCTTCGTTATCATCGATGGGCTCCGGTTGCACCGCATCGTAAGGGCGTCGTGAATCAGTCATGGCAATTCCTCATACTGTGGGCCTTACTTAGGTGGACTCACCGGGCACACGAGAATTCCAATGAAATCACTTGCGGTGACGGCGTGACCCCGACGGGTGGTCGTCTGTCATACCAGCGCATCTTTCTTGAGGCCTTACAGCATGCATGACTTACAAGACCTGATTGATAACAACGAGCGTTGGGCTGACGCGATCACCAAGGAAGACCCGGATTTCTTCGCCAAGTTGGCGCGCCAGCAAACGCCGGAATATCTGTGGATCGGCTGTTCCGACGCACGTGTACCGGCCAACGAGATCGTCGGCATGCTGCCGGGTGATCTGTTCGTGCACCGCAACGTTGCCAACGTGGTGCTGCACACCGACCTCAATTGCCTGTCGGTGATCCAGTACGCGGTCGATGTGCTCAAGGTTAAACACATTCTCGTCACCGGCCACTACGGCTGCGGCGGTGTACGCGCCTCGATGCAGGATCGTCAGTTCGGTCTGATCGACGGCTGGCTGCGTTCGATCCGCGATCTGTACTACGAAAAACGTGAAGAACTGGCCAAGTTACCGACCGAAGAAGAGCAGGTTGATCGCATGTGCGAACTCAACGTGATCCAGCAAGTGGCTAACGTCGCCCACACCAGCATCATCCAGAACGCCTGGCATCGCGGGCAGAGCCTGTCGATCCACGGTTGCATCTACGGCATCAAGGACGGTCGCTGGAAAAGCCTGAACACCACCATCAGTGGTTTCGAGCAATTGCCGCCGCAATACCGTTTGCGTCCGGTTGGCGCGTTGTAAACGGCCTTTCAGCGCAAACCCGAGTGCCGCCAGCGCTGTAAAAAGTGCTGGCCCTCGATGCTGGGCGGTTCGTCGTAACCGGTGATCCACCCTCGACAGCGTTTGGCTCCGCAGCCGCAGGCAAACTGATGCAGCAGTTTGTCTTCGGTGGCGGCGTAGTCCATGGTCAGCCGCTCCCCCCTGTGGATATCTTTCAACGCCCACAACCACAGCTCGCTCATGTCGAGAAACACGTTGGGGTCGCAGGCGTGTTCGATCAAACCGCAAAAGCGCGGATCGTAAATGTGGATGCCCGTCAGCATCTGTCGGGTCTGTCGGCAGCGATAGGGCAGTAGTTGCCCTGACACCCGGCACATCCGATGGCTTTGCAGAAACTCACGCCGCGCCGCGACCCCCATAGGGCTGGCGTGCGCATCGTGGATGATTTCGAAATCGGCACTGGCGGGAAACCCCAGTCGCACCGGCAAACCGGCGAAGGGGTAAATACCTTCAGTATCGCGTGGCGCCGATTGCGCCATGGCGTGGATATTCATAACAGTCCTTGCCGCAAAGGTTTTGCGACTTCCTGGGGTTGACGTCCTGTCAGTGCTGCAGCACTTCTGTTTGGATCCAATCGTGTCGTATTAGGTATAGCTGGTCTACTGTCAGATCTGACAGGAGAGTTAGACGCTTTCCCGCGTCAGCATTGGCTGACACGGGAGCGCTTCAAGCGATTAAAGATGCGGGGCGGGAACGGCGGTGGCAGGCAGCGGTGCCTGCAATTGCTTCAGTTGGGCCTTGATCGGGGTGGTCGCGCACTTGGCGACGGCCTGTTCCGGGGTCAGGTTGCGGATCGAGGTGTAGAACAACTCGCAGGTTTTGACCTTCTGCGTCACCTGCCACGTCTGTGTGCAACTGTTGAGCGTGGCCTGTGCATCGCTGCCTGGTTTACTGCCCATGCCCGCCTGCCAGCAGGCCGCGCTCAAATCCTGGCCCATGACTTTCAGACCTGCAGCATCAGCCTTGGCCTGTGCGTCGTCGCCGGTGTAGCTTTTCGGGTCAGCGGCGTACCAGATATAACTCGGGTGGTTGGACCCCAGCACCGGCACTTTCACGCCTTCGCTCGGGCTGATCGTCGCCAGGCCCAAGACATTCACGGTTGGCCCGTATTGCTGCTTGATCCAGTTACGCACCGGCGCGCCGAACGCGACCATCGGCAGCGTCGTGCCGCTGGCGGTCTGGCTGAACTGTTTGACCAGGGTGGTCTGGTAGTCCTTGAAGTAGTCATACACGCCTTCCAGATCACTGCCAGCATTGGACGGCGCAGCGATCGGGGCGATATCGATGATGGTTTGATAGGCCGGCGTCTGCTCGGCAGGAATGCCATTGTCAGTCAGCAGAGTCGCCCAACGATCGGTGGTGTTCGAACGCAAATAATCTTGCGCTTGGGTCAGCGAGTAATCCGGCGGGAAGTGCAGCAATTCGACACTTTTACGGTTTTCCAAAGCCATGCCCAGCGGCAGGAACAGATACCAGCTGTAGGCCCATTTGCCATCGGCATTGAGCTTGCTGGCGCCGGTGTAGGCCAGATCGCCCGCGTCCAGCAGCGCCGACAGCGGTTTGTCGTAATCCTTTGGCACGCCGGTGATTTCGGCGTAGAGCTGGCCGTTATCGGTTTTTACCAACACCTTGGCATCGGCATAACCATCGCGTTGCACGCTCTGGCTCAGGTAATGGGCGACGGTCTGTTCCAGCGTCCAGTTGCGGAAGCAGATTACGCTGCAATTGTTGGGGTAAGCGAACAGGCGGGTAACGCGTTCGGTGCTGCCCAGTTTCAGATCGACATCGGCGTGGGCGGCCGCGCTCAGCGTCAGCGCGGCAAGTGAGAGTCCTGCGAGTTTGAACATGCTCAGATCCTTTTCAGCGTGGGTTCCCCGCGTGTCGGGGGCGCCTCATAGTGGATCAGCCGCGTTTGACAGAGAAGCCGTCATTGGCAGATTTTTGCGCAAACTCGCAGGGCTGGTTTTCAGGCCGGAAAATGCAGGGCGTTGGTCAAATCGCCCATGGGTTGCTGACCCCGGGCAATCATCGCTTCGTCGCGTTGTTTGAGACCGTTGAGCGTTTCCAACTGGAAGACACGGGTGATCAACCGCAGGATCGATGCCGTGTCGTAGACCGTATGATCCACCGTGCCCCTGCGTGCAAACGGCGACACTACCAACGCCGGTACTCGTGAGCCCGGCCCCCAACGGTCGCCCTTGGGCGGCGCGACGTGATCCCACCAGCCGCCGTTCTCGTCGACCGTGACGATCACCACCATGTTTTGCCACTGTGGACTTTCACGCAGCACCTTCAGCGCACGCACGATGTGCCGATCCCCGGACGCCACGTCGGCATAACCGGCGTGCATGTTCAGGTTGCCCTGGGGTTTGTAGAAGCTCACCGCCGGCAACTTGCCCGCTTCGGCATCGGCGAAGAATTTGTTGCTGCTCGACTCATCGCCCAGGCCAGCGTCGCGCAGGCGTTTATTGCGCTCGTCGGGGTTCTCCGGGCCTTGTTGCTTGAAGTAGTTGAACGGCTGATGGTGATACTGGAAGTTGGGGATTTTCGGAATGCCGCCGGAATCCTTGTACTGATCCAGCGTCGCCTGCCACGCGCCGGCATACCATGCCCAGTCAATGTGCTTTTTCGATAGCTTGTCGCCGATGTGTTCGTGGGTCTGCGGCACCATCACGTTGGGCAGATCCGCTTTGGAATACGCCGGGCGCTCAGGGTCGCGAATCCACGTCGGCCAGTAGGGCGGGGCGAGGGTGTTGACGCCGAAGCCGTCCGGGGTCAGTGCGCTCGGGCCGAACTGCGGCGGGCCACTCATGGCGCTGGCCGGCGATTGCTCAAGCGGCTTGAGGCGCGGGTCGCTCGGATCATCGCTTTGCAGCGCGGCGATCTGCGATTTGGCCACTGAATTGGCCGCGTCAGGATAGAACGGCGCGGTGGCGCTGATCAGGTATTGGTGGTTGAGGAACGAGCCTCCGAAAGCGCCCTGGAAGAAGTTGTCGCACAGCACGAATTCCTGAGCGACATCCCACAGACGCAGGGAATAGCGGCTCTGGGCGTAGTGGCCCATGGTCAAGCCACCGGAGTCGGCCCAGGCGACGAAGCCATCGTTCTTGCCGCCATTGATCTGCATTTGGTTCTGATAGAACACGTGCCACAAGTCGCGGGTCACCAGACCGAACGGCAAGTCCTCGCCGGTCGGTCCTTTGAGGGCGAACGGTGCGTTGGGCAGGTTTTCCTGAAACTGCGTGGCGTTGGGGTAAGTCACGCCATCAAGGGTTTGCGGGCCGATCTGCAGCACACCGCCCCAGACCGGAGGCAGGGTTTGCAGCAGCGAGCCGTCGCGATCACGTTGTTGATAGTCGCCGGGCTTGAGCGCGGTCAGCGGCTTTTCGACACCGGGGAAATCACCGAACAGGTTATTGAAACTGCGGTTCTCGGCGTAGATCACCACCACGGTTTTCACCTGATCGCGCAGGGCTTTGTCCAGCTCGGCGGGCGTCAGCGGGCGCTCGGCCGGTTTGCCCGGTTGATCGCTGGCGCTGCCACACCCGGCCAGCGTGGCACCGACACCGAGCACCGCGACGCCGCCGAGGAAGCGACGGCGACTGGTGTCGGTGGGGTGATTGGATGCGGGTGCGTCAGTACCGTCTGTGTCGTCTTTCATCGTTCAGCCCGTTTTGCTTAATTGTTTCAGTATGTTTCGGGCGGACGCTAGCAAGGCAATGTGACGGTTGGGTGACAGGTCTTGCGGGTGCAGCAGGATTAGCCAGGCATGAATTGAGTGAGCGAGTAACCGAGTCGGCTGGCCGCCATGATCGCAATCATCACCACCAGAAACAGCAATTGCAGCGGACTGAAATGCGCCCAGTGCAGCGCGGTCAGCCAAGGGCGGCGGCTGCTCAGCACTGGATCGAGCGAACCGATACGGCGTTTGTCTACCCGCCCGATCAGGATCGTGCCAACGTAAGTGAGCGCCCCCAGCGGGCCGAGCAGCAGCGAAAACAGCAGCAGCATGACCCCCTGCGGAACCCCGTGGCGTATCACCAGCCATCGCGTGTACGGGTTCCATTTACGTGGAATCAGCCACTCGGTGAGCCACAGGTCCGGCAGGACCACGTGGGCCGTGAGCACCACCCACCAACTCAGTGCAATGCGAAAAAACCAGACCGGCACGCAGGCAAATATCATCGGAATGAAGACGAGGTCCATAGCGGTTTTTTGTGGGGACGGCAGATAGAACAGGCACAGCGCCAAGGCAATCGCGGTCCATAACCGCACCCAGGTTTCGGCGGCGATGGGACGTGGAAGGAAACGCCGCCAGAAGAAAACATCGGCGTAGGGCAACCGGGCGAGCAGGTCGGGAAAACGCCATTTGAGTTTATTCGAGAGTTCGTAACAGGCCTTCCATTCATCCCTCCCAAAGACGTCTGTCACCTTCTTTTGCTGCAGGGGCTTGAGCGGGTTGATCAACAGATGCGCCGCCTGAACGTCGGCCGCCGACATCCGGTCGCTTTCCGCCTTGACGCGCAGATTGTCGTAGAAACTTTCCTGATCGCAGCGTTCGATCAACGTGTCCCAAAGCCAGTTCGGTTGCGGGTGCAGGCCTTTGTTGTGATCCCAGCCGAACAGTTGGCCGATGCGGTCGAACAGCGGCACACTCCACTCGCTGTCATTGAGCAAGTGCAGCAGGGTTTGCTGCCATTGTTCGCGGCGATCGAAAACCTGCAACCACGGTTGGGCGCTGTAGCGTTTGAGCACGTTGAGGAATTCGCGCTCGCTCTGGCCTTCGAGCAGCGCTTGCAGGTTGTCTCGATAGTCGGCCATCAGATTCTCGGCGAGAACCTCATGCTGACGATCATTCATCAACACGTCCTGCCACGGCCCCAACCATCCAAGTTGCTCGACGGCCCAGTTCAGCACCGGGCTGCGCAGTTGTGTCTGTTCAAAACACAACTGCAGTAACAGCCTTTCGAAGGCCTTGGCGCAGCCTTGCTGTTGCGCCTGATCCCAACGCTCGTCGAGATTTTCGGGCGACAGCCCCTCAAGCAGTTGCCGTGCGGCCTGCGCTTCAAGCGCATACGCCTCTGTGTCCGTGGCCGCCGTCAGTGGCTCGACAGGCAAAACATCATCCTTCGCCGGCGGCGCAAAAGGCTCGGGGGCTGCCGGGTTGACGGGCGGAAAGTCGAGATCGGCAAAATCCCACGCGGTGTTTTGCAGGTGGCTGTGGTTGTTTGCCAGCGCAGCATCGAGTGCCAGTGCGGCAAAGGCGCTGGAAGCCGTGGCCACGGCGACGTCTTCTTCGTCCGCAGGCTCAGCGTTTTCAAGGCGCCACCGGGCAATCGCCAGCGCTTGTTCGTAGGCTTCGCGCAAGCGCTGGAAACCTTCGGCATCCTCATCGGGACGGAAGGTTTTCAGTAGACGCGCATAGGCGCGTTTAATGTCGCGGGCTTCGGCTTCATCGTGCAGGTGCAGCACCGACCAGCAATCCATGGCCAGGCTCCTTATTGCCACGGAGTGCGATCAAGTTCGCTCAGGCGTCGGCTCAAGTCGGTGCGCACTTCACGGATCTGGCGCTCATCCTGAGAGTCGAGCGCGATCTGGAATTGCTTGGCCCAATCGCCCATCAGATCACGCATATCGCCCAAGCTTTCCTGATAGAGGCGCTCCAGACGTGCAGTCAACAGCGTGTTGACCTGCTGCTCGCGGGGATGAATCTTCAGCTGTGCCAGGTTCTGCAGGCGTTGCTGGATCTCCTCGGGCGAGAGCACGCCCGGGTTGTTCTCGATGACCAGCGAATGCTGTTGCCCGGTCAGGGGAATCTTTACCTGGGCTTCGAGCAGGCCGTTGTTGTCGTAGGTGAAACGCACATCGAGAGCGACTTCGCCGGCTTTGCGTTTCGGCACCTTGATGTCCAGTTCGCCGAGTGCCACGTTGTCTTTGACCAGGCGGCTTTCGCCCTGAAAGATCCGTACGATCACTTGCTCCTGATTGTCGTGCAGCGTGTACACGGTTTTCACCCGACTGACCGGGACGATGCTGTTGCGCTCGATGATCGGCAGGTAGTGGCCGCTCTCATAGTTGCGGCCGACCTGTGTGGAGGTCTCGATGCCCAGCGTGTAGGAGCAGACATCGGTCAACACCACTTCTTCCAGCGCTGCAGCGCGAGCCTTGAGTGCCGCTTGAATCGCCGCGCCCTGTGCCACGACCTGATCCGGGTCGAGGGTGATCGACGGGAAGCGGCCGAACAGCCCAGCAGCGAGTTTGCGCACCAGCGGCATGCGCGTGGTGCCGCCGACCAACAGAATTTCGTCCAGATCGCTGACGCGGATGCGCGCATCGCGCAGCGCCCGCTCAATCGGCGCACGCAGGCGTTCGAGCAGCGGCATGTACAGCGTTGCCAACTGTTGCTGGGTGATGGTTTGCGTCCACTGCCGCTCACCGAGCTGCAAGCGGAATTCGGCGCTGTCGTCCTGGCCCAGCGCCTTGCGCACGCGTTCGGCCTCGCGACGCAGCGGCTGGATGACGCTGCTGCGCTCAGGGAAGTCGGCGGCCGAACGGTGCTGACTGATGAAGTGCTCCAGCAGCACGGTGTCGAAGTCTTCGCCACCGAGGAAGTTGTCACCGGCGCTGGCGCGCACTTCCATGACCCCTTCGAACAGCTCCAGAATCGACACGTCGAACGTGCCGCCACCGAGGTCGAAGACCAGGAACGAAGTTTCCTTGTCGCGCTGGTGCAGTCCATAGGCGAGGGCAGCGGCGGTTGGTTCGTTGATCAGCTTCTCGACCTTCAGCCCGGCCAGTTCGCCGGCGATGCGCGTGGCTTTGCGTTGAGCGTCGCTGAAGTAGGCCGGGACGCTGATCACGGCTTCGGTGACGGTTTCGCCATAGGCGCGTTCAACGTCTTCTTTCAGACTCTTGAGCACCAGCGCGGACAGCTCTTCCGGGCGAAACGCTTTGTCGGCCAGATACGTTTGCGTGGCGCTGCCCATGTGGCGCTTGAACAGCGACGCGGTCAGGCGCGGATGCGTGTGCAGACGCTCGCGCGCCGCCTGACCCACCAGAATCCGGCCCTGATCATCCAGGCCGACAACGCTCGGTGTCAGGAACTGACCCAGGGCATTGGGCACCAACTCGGTGGCATCGCCACGCCAGACGGCGACCAGGCTGTTGGTGGTTCCCAGGTCAATCCCTACGATCATTGCAACGAACTCCCTTTGCGCTTGGTAAAAAATGGAAACATTTATGGGCGCGCAGAATATTACCGAGGGAGCGATGCGGTAAAGCAGGATGATGGCTCTGAGCCATTATTTGCGACAGGCAGCCCGACACAGGGCTGTTTCAGGAGAAAAGTGTGGGGCGCGGCCATCATGACTGCGCCCCGCTTGGGTTAAGGCATCACTGGCGGCGTATACGCCAGCGTCGTCCCCAACGCCCACAGCAACAGCAGCACCAGCGGCGTGTGCACCAGCAATTGCACAAAGGAGAATCCGATCAGATCTCGCGCTTTCAGCCCGAGTACGCCGAGCAGCGGCAGCATGTAGAACGGGTTAATCAGGTTCGGCAGCGCTTCGGCCGCGTTGTAGATCTGCACTGCCCAGCCGAGGTGGTACTGCAGATCATTGGCGACCTGCATCACGTACGGCGCCTCGATAATCCACTTGCCGCCACCGGATGGAATGAAGAAACCGAGAATCGCCGAGTACACGCCCATCAACAGTGCATAAGTGTCGTGGGAGGCGATGCTGACGAAGAACGTTGAGATGTGGTGCGCCAGGGTTTGCGCGTCCGTGCCTTTGACCGTGGTCATCAGCGCGGCGATCGAGCCGTACAGCGGGAACTGGATCAACACGCCGGTGGTGGTCGGCACGGCGCGGGCGACGGCATCGAGGAAACTGCGCGGCCGCCAGTGCAGCAAGGCGCCGAGCATGATGAACAGGAAGTTATAGGTGTTCAGCCCGGAAATCGCGGTGATCGCCGGTTTGGTTGAAAACTCATGGAACAGCCATCCCGCCGCCAACAGTACCAGCACGATGATCAGCAGCGGGCTGTGTTCCAGCCATTCACCCGGACGCGTACGCGGTTGCAGCGGTGGCAGGTTGAAGGCCGGGTCGATGCCACAGGCCTTGGCGTCGCGCGCTGAGTTCGGCCCGGGGGCGGTGGCGTAAGCGATGATGATCGAGATCACGATCAGCGCCAGCAGCATCACGCCGGACTGCCAGAGGAAAATCGTTTCGGTGAACGGAATCACCCCGGTGATCGACAGGATCGACGGCGGCAGGCTGGCGGGGTTGGCTTGCAACTGCGCGGCCGACGACGACAAACCCAGCGCCCACACCGCGCCAAGGCCCAGATAGGCAGCGGCGCCGGCGGCGCGGTAATCCATTTTCAGATCGGTGCGGCGGGCGAGGGCGCGGACCAGCAAACCGCCGAATACCAGCGACAGGCCCCAGTTGAGCAACGACGCGACCATTGAGATCAACGCAACCCACGCCACGGCAGAACGGCCGTTTTTCGGGATACGCGCCAAGCGATCAATCAGTTTCACGGCGGGCGGCGAGCTGGCGACTACGTAGCCGCCGATTACCACGAAGGCCATTTGCATGGTGAACGGGATCAGGCTCCAGAACCCGTCGCCGAACGCCATCGCCGCATCGGTGGGTTTCGCGCCCATGGCCAGGGTGGCCAGGGCGACGATGATCACGGCCAGCGCGGCGAATACCCAGGAGTCGGGAAACCAGCGTTCGGCAAAGCTTGAACAGCGCAGGGCAAAGCGCGCAGAGCGGCTATCTTCGATATCAACGGCCACAGGAAGTACCTCGGATTTTTATGGTTATTGTGGTCTTGCGGACGAAACACATATCCCCTGTAGGAGTGAGCCTGCTCGCGATAGCTTTCTTACATTCAACACTTGTATTGACTGAATCGACGCTATCGCGAGCAGGCTCACTCCTACAAGTATCTCGGCATGACTTGCCGATGGTGGTTCGCCTAGCAGGACAGGCATTAACAGTAATTCAACTGCCAATGCTTTGTGAGCAGCTTTTGCAAAACCGGGACTATGGTCTAACGGGTTGTCCACCAGCCCATTTACGTAGACCATGGGCGCCTTGGTTTTTTGCCTGCCAGAGTTCTTTGCCATGACCGCCCAAACCACGGCCAAACCCGTGCCGTTCAGCCGTTCCGACTACAAGACCCTCGGCCTTGCGGCCCTTGGCGGGGCGCTGGAGATTTACGATTTCATCATTTTCGTATTCTTCGCCCTGACCCTCAGCCAGTTGTTCTTCCCGCCGGAAATGCCCGAATGGCTGCGCCTGCTGCAAAGCTTCGGGATTTTCGTCACCGGTTATTTGGCGCGGCCGCTGGGCGGGATTCTGATGGCGCATTTCGCCGACAAACTCGGGCGTAAGAAAGTCTTCAGCCTGAGCATCCTGATGATGGCGCTGCCGTGCCTGCTGATCGGGATCATGCCGACTTATGCCCAGATCGGTTATTTCGCGCCGCTGCTGTTGCTGGCGCTGCGCATCCTGCAGGGCGCGGCGGTCGGCGGGGAGGTGCCGAGTGCCTGGGTGTTTGTCGCCGAGCACGCACCGGCCGGCCATCGTGGTTACGCGTTGGGCTTTTTGCAGGCCGGGCTGACCTTCGGTTATCTGATCGGCGCGCTGACCGCGACGTTCCTCGCGCAAGTCTTCACCCCGGCGGAAATCCTCGATTACGCCTGGCGTTATCCGTTCCTGCTCGGTGGTGTGTTCGGCGTGATCGGCGTTTACCTGCGGCGCTGGTTGAGCGAAACACCGGTGTTCATGGCCATGGAGGCGCAACGCGAGGCGCGGGTCGAACTGCCGCTGCGTACGGTGTTGCGCGAACATCGACTGGCGATGCTGCCAGCGATGTTGCTGACCTGCGTGCTGACTTCGGCGGTAGTGGTGTTCGTCGTCATCACCCCGACCATGATGCAGAAAACCTTCGGCATGACCGCCAGCCACACCTTCGCCCTCAGCGCGTTGGGCATCGTCTTCCTCAATATCGGCTGTGTGATTGCCGGTCTGTTGGTTGATCGCCTCGGTGCCTGGCGCACGGTCATGCTCTACAGTCTGCTGCTGCCATTGGGTATCGGTGTGCTTTATGGCTGCCTGATCAGCGGTGGCGAGTGGATTGGCATTGCGTATGCCATTGCTGGTCTGGCGTGCGGTGTCGTCGGCGCTGTGCCATCAGTGATGGTCGGCTTGTTCCCCGCGCGTATCCGCGTGTCCGGCATTTCCTTCACCTACAACATTGCCTACGCGGCGTGGGCGAGCATTACACCGCTGTTGCTGATCGGTCTGATGCCGTGGAGCCCGTGGGTCTGTGTGATGTTCTGCGCGGTGATGGGCGTTGTGGGGCTATTGACGGCAGCGTATTTTGGCGCGCGAATGCCGCGCACAGGACAATGTCAGGTGGCCGGAGCTGCCTGACAGCGTTCGCTCGAACTATTTTTGACCGACGGGTCGCAAACGCTCTTCAGAAAAGCTTTTCAAGGCCGATGGCTAGGCTGTATCCCGCTTTCTATCCTGCCCATCGGTACTTCCCCATGTTCAACAAACGCCTGAAGCAAGAGCTGACCGCTCTTCGTGAAGAACTCTCCAGCCTTGTGCAGGTGAAGGAAAGCCTGGAAAGCGAGATGCTGGTGCTGTGCCTAGAAGCTGACGGGCGCATTCAATCGGTCAACCAGAACTTCCTCACCGAGATGTTCTACAAGAGCCAGGACCTGATCGGTCGAGCGATTGAAGATATCGTCCCGGCCCACGTAAAGACCGACGAATTCCATCACCGCTTCAAAAACGCCATGACCCGCGGTGAGCATTTCGCCGGCGCCGTGCGCCTGTTGCGCGGCAACGGTGAGGAAGCGTGGCTGCGTTCGATCGTGCAACCGGTGCGTTCTTCGGACGGGCGGATCAAGCACATTTCGCTTTACGCCAGCGACCTGACCCGCACCATCGAAGCCTCGCGTGAACACGAAAACCTGATCGGTGCGCTGGTGCGTTCGACGGCGGTAATCGAGTTCGACCTCAACGGTAATGTGCTCAACGCCAACGATCGCTTTCTCAGCGGCATGGGTTACAGCCTGGCGCAGATCAAGGGCAAACATCACCGCCTGTTCTGCACCCCGGAGGAATACAACAGCGCCGAGTACCAGAATTTCTGGCGTCGTCTGAACAATGGCGAGTTCGTGGCCGAGCGCTTCAAACGTGTCGACAGCCATGGTCGTACGGTGTGGCTGGAGGCGTCCTACAACCCGGTGGTCGATGCCAACAACAAGCTGTACAAAGTGGTGAAGTTCGCCACGGTGATCACCGATCAGGTCAACCGCGAGCAAGCCGTCGCCGACGCGGCGAGCATTGCCTACAGCACTTCGCAGCAAACCGACAGCACCGCCCAGCGCGGTACCACGGTGGTGACTGAAGCAGTAAACGTAATGCGTGATCTGTCGCGACACATGCAAGCCGCAGGTGAGGGTATCGAAGCACTCAACGAGCAGTCGCAGGTGATCGGCACTATCGTCAAAACCATCAGCGGCATTGCCGAACAGACCAACCTGCTGGCGCTCAACGCTGCCATTGAGGCGGCCCGTGCCGGCGAGCAGGGCCGAGGCTTTGCGGTGGTGGCTGACGAAGTGCGGCAACTGGCGTCGCGCACCAGTCAGGCGACTGAAGAGATCGTCACCGTGGTGCGGCAGAACCAGGAAATGGCACGCAACGCCGTGGCCCTGATGACCGACGGCAAGCTTCAAGCTGAACAAGGCCTGGCACTGGCGGCAGAGGCGGGCACAGTGATTGTCGAGATTCAGGACGGTGCGCAGAAGGTCGTCAACGCAGTGGGCCAGTTTGCCAATCAACTCTCCCACTGACCTGCACACAACCTCTGTAGGAGCTGTCGAGTGAAACGAGGCTGCGATCTTTTGATCTTGACTCCGAGGATCAACATCAAGATCAAAAGATCGCAGCGTGCCGCAGCTCCTACAGAGTTTTCACCTGCCTGTATTTCGATGCTGGCGCTACAATCGGCTCCTTTTCCCCGGAGCAGATTCCCATGAGCGATTCCCACCGCCGCCCGGTGCCCCTGAACAAAGCCTACCGTTTGCTCAACCACGGGCCGACCGTGCTGGTCAGCGCCGCCCACGACGGCCAGCGCAACATCATGGCTGCCGCCTGGGCGATGCCGCTGGATTTCGAACCGCCGAAAGTCGCCGTTGTCCTCGACAAATCCACCTGGACCCGCCAGTTGCTCGAAGCGTCCGGCACCTTCGTGCTCAACGTCCCGTGCGTCAATCAGGCTGACATCGTGCAAACCGTCGGCAATACGTCGGGTCTGGACATCACCCAAACCCAGGGACAAGACAAATTTCAGGCTTACGGTTTACAGACCTTCAATGGCGAACAAGTCGAAGCACCTTTGCTAGACGGCTGCGTCGCTTGGCTGGAATGCCGTTTGCTCCCGGAGCCGCGCAATCACGAGCAGTACGACCTGTTTCTCGCCGAAGTCATCGCCGCCCATGCCGATGAGCGTGTGTTCAGCGACGGGCGCTGGCATTTCGAAGGGCACGATGGTTTGCGCACGTTGCACCACGTGGCGGGTGGGCATTTCCTCAAGATCGGTGATGCGGTGGATGGTAAGACGCTAGCGGTCTGAATAAAGGCTGATGGCAAAACATTACCGGATGTTGCAAGGTAGAGGGCATCGTCGAACCGATCAGGCGCATGCCCCATGGATCTTTCCCTTTCAAGTTATCTGGCGCCGTTGCTGTCGTTGGCCCTGTTGTGGACGGTGGCCGTGGTCACGCCCGGCCCGAACTTCTTCAACATCGCGCAACTCGCGGTCAGCCGCTCCCGCCGACACGGTGTAGTCGCGGCGCTCGGCGTGGCCAGCGGAACCGTGTTGTGGGGGCTGGCGGGTGGCCTGGGCATTCAGTCGCTGTTCAGCGCCGCACCAACGTTGTACTTGAGCTTCAAGATTGCCGGTGGTTGCTACCTGATCTATCTCGGGCTCAAGCAGTTCAAGCGCAAGGCGCCGATAGTCCCAGGCACGCTCGATACCTCGGAGCAAACGTTGCTTGGCGCTTACGGACGGGGCTTTCTGGGCAACATGACCAATCCCAAATCCGCACTGTTCGTCGCCACCATCTTCGCCACCGCCATGCCGGCTCACATCCCGCCACTGATGCTGGCGCTGGCGGTGCTGACCATGGCGACGTTGTCGTTCAGTTGGTATTGCTGCGTGGCGCTGTTCTTCGCCAGTCGGCGGATCGCCGGTGTGTATGAGCGTTCGCGACAATGGCTGGATCGCTTCGCGGGCGGATGCTATCTGTTGTTTGGGGTGCATCTGGTGGCTAATCGCTGAGCCGGGGAATGTCCCGAGTTAAATCAGTTGCAAACAAAAGGCCTACCTCGCGGTAAGCCTTTTTTGTTTTGCGTCCTAGCCTCAATCCCCCAACGCTTCGCCTTCCCGCCGTGGATCCGCGCCCCCCTCCAACGACGCTTTCCCCTGCGCATTCTTGACCCGCACGATGGCCTGGGTGCCGCTGGTCATGTCGATTTCATTTACCGCATGCCCTTTGTCTTTCAGCGCCTGAATCAGCGCCGGGCTGAACTGGCCTTGTTCCAATTCGGTCGGGCCATTGCGGCTGCCGAAGTTGGGCAGGCTGATGGCGCTTTGCGGGTCGAGGTTCCAGTCGAGCAGGCCGACGGTGGTTTTCGCCACGTATTCGATGATTTGCGAACCGCCCGGCGAGCCGACCGTGGCGACGAATTCGCCGCTGTGGCGATCGAAGATCAGCGTTGGCGCCATCGACGAACGCGGGCGTTTGCCCGGTTCGACGCGGTTGGCGACTTTCTGCCCGTTCTCTTCAGGGATGAACGAGAAGTCGGTCATCTGGTTGTTCAGCAGAAAACCCTGAACCATCAGGTGCGAGCCGAACGCGGCTTCGATGGTGGTGGTCATCGACACCGCGCCGCCGAGGTCATCCACCGCGACCACTTGCGAGGTGGAGATGCGCAGCGGCGAACGGTCCGGGGCGTAGGCGACCTGCAGACCCGGTGGCGTGCCCGGTTTGGCGCTGCCCATGCTGCGTTCGCCTATCAGGCTGGCGCGGCTGGCCAGATAACCCGGGTCGACCAGGCCTTTGATCGGCACCGGCACGAAGTCGGTGTCGGCGACGTATTGCGCGCGGTCGGCGTAGGCCAGACGTTCGGCCTCGGCGATCAAATGCACGGCCTGCGGATCCGGTTCAATGCCGGCCGGTTTATCGGTCTTCAGCGGTTTGAGCGGTGTCAGCGAAAGACGTGGATCGCGGGTTTCCAGCGCCTGCAACGTGCCGAGAATCTGCGCCACGGCGATCCCGCCCGACGACGGTGGCGGCATGCCGCAGACCTGCCAGCGTTTGTAGTCGGTGCACAGCGGCGCGCGTTCCTTGGCCTGATAGCGCTGCAGATCGTTCAGCGACAGGCTGCCGGGGTTGGCGTGGCCTTGCACTTTGGCGACGATTTCTTCGGCGATTGGGCCTTTGTACAGTGCGTCCGCACCTTCGTTGGCGATGCGTTTGAGCACTGCGGCCAGAGCCGGGTTTTGCAGGCGCGTGCCGACGGCTTTGACGCTGCCATCGGCGTTCAGGAAATACTTGGCCATGTCCTGCGACTGGCGAATGACTGGATCTGATTCCAGCAGCGAATGCAGGCGCGGCGAAATGGCAAAGCCTTGCTCGGACAGTTTAATCGCCGGTTCAAACAGCTTCGCCCACGGCAGGCGACCGTGTTGTTTATGCGCCATCTCCAGCGCGCGCAACACGCCAGGCGTGCCGACCGAGCGACCGCCGATCTGTGCCTGCGGGAACGCCATCGGCTGGCCATCGGCACGCAAGAACAGCTTCTCGGTGGCGCCGGCCGGTGCGGTTTCGCGACCGTCATATGTGCGCACCTGTTTACCGTCCCACAACACGATCATCGCGCCGCCACCGATCCCGGACGACTGCGGCTCAACCAGCGTCAACACCGCTTGCATCGCAATCGCCGCATCAATCGCCGAACCGCCCTGACGCAGCATCTCGCGCCCGGCTTCAGCAGCCAGAGGATTGGCAGCGGCGGCCATGTGTTTGCTGGCGTGACGGGTTTGCAGATCGGTGCGGAAACCGGAAGCGGCTTCCGGGGCCAGCGGCAAAGTCGAGGAGGGCGGGGCGTTGCACGCGGTGAGGGTCAGGGCGCTGATGATCAGCGTCAGGGCTGGCAGGCGAAAGCGGCTCAAGGGCAAGGCTGAAAACACGCGGGCTCTCCGTCCGTGGGATAAAAGTCTCAGGGACTTTATCGACCGCTCGGTCGCGACGCAAACCGATGGGCATTTTTGTCTTTCTTTTCAGGGCGGATGTTCGCTAGGGTCAACCGCAATCGACCGACCGCACACGTCCCCTGTAGGAGTGAGCCCGCTCGCGATAGCGGTGGGTCAGTCAGCAATGATGTTGAATGTGATAACGCTATCGCGAGCAGGCTCACTCCTACAATTACAAGATCAACAAGAGACCGATATGCACAGCGAGTTCCCCACCGAATCCAGCTACCGCGATCAACGCGAACAGTTCATCGCCGCCGCTAACGCCGCCGGTGCCACGCTCACCTCGTACGCCCATCCACGCTGCGGCCCCTTTGGCGAACCCCTGAGCACCGACGTCGCCGTGCTCGGCGATCCACAGGCCAAACGCCGACTGGTAGCGCTCAGCGGTACGCACGGTGTTGAGGGCTATTACGGCTCGGACTGCCAGATCGAATGGCTGAAAACCTTCGAACCTGGTTCGCTGCCCAAGGATGTCGCGGTGGTCATGGCTCACCTGATCAACCCATGGGGCACGGCGTGGTTACGCCGGGTCAACGAAGACAACATCGACCTCAACCGCAATCATCTGGATTTCACCGGGCCGCTACCGGATAACCGCGCATACGCCGCACTGCATGAAATCTACGCCTGCACCGATTTGCACGGCCCCGAGCGCCAACGTGCGGATGCCTTGCTCGATGCGCAAATCAACGAACACGGCTGGCCGGCGGTGATGTCGATTGTCGAGGGTGGTCAACACAGCCATCCCGACGGACTGTTTTACGGCGGCCGCGCGCCGAGCTGGTCGAATCGCACCTTGCACCAAATCATCAAAACGCATCTGGCTGGCGCTGAAACCGTGATGTGTTTTGACCTGCACACCGGTGCTGGCGAATACGGTCATCCGATGTTGCTGACCATCACCCAGGCGCCTTACCCGGCACTCGCGCAGGCCCAGGCAATTTATGGCTCTTGGCTTTACACCCTGCACACCGGCGCCGACACCTTGAGCGAAACCGGAGTGGCCGCGACTGCCACCGGTTACACCTCACAGGCGTTGCTTAATGCATTGCCGGACGTGCAATTGATGCCGTTCGTGATCGAGTGCGGGACTTATCCGGGGCCGGATGTGCATCGGCATTTGCGTGATGACCAGTGGCTGCATTTGCACGGTGATCCGCTGGATGCGATAGGGCGCGAGATCAAACTGAATCTGCTTGAGCAGTTCTATCCAACTGATCCGGATTGGCGGGCGATGGTCGGTTTGCGCACTCGGCAAATCTGGGCGAAAGGGTTGTCGGCGTTGGCTTGCTGAAAAGGCATTTCGCGCCTGTAGTACCTCGCCGCAACTTGGCGGTTGCTCTGCATTTTTCCTACAGATTTTTCAGGTCGACAACTTACGCGCCCTTACCTGAGGATGGTTTTTATCGTTTTTTCCAGGATGGATTTCAGATGAAAAGGATGAGTCCGTTGCCATTCAACTCTATGTTCAGTCGGCCATTGTCATGAGTGTTTCCAATGAGGACCGCGATTTTCTGGTGGCGATGGGCAGTCGCATTGCTCACTTACGCACAGTTCACGAGATAACACAGACTCGGTTTGCACGGGCTTTAGGTCTTTCCCGGCAAACCTTTCAGGGCTACGAGGAGGGCACTCGCAGCATGCCGGTCACGACACTGGTGAAGATGGCATTTGCGCTTCGCGTGCCTGTTGAAGACCTGCTCGGCGTTCCCTCGTACACGGAGAGGCCCAGACGCAGCTTGACCTCGACGTGGTATCGACGGCTGCAGTCCATCAATGAACTTTCGAAGGTCCAACAGAAGGTCATTGCGCAGATGCTCGACGCGCTGATCGCGCAGGCAGCGACCAAAACGAGCAACGAAGAAAAAGAAGTTTGAAGTAACCCAAAGAACGCGGAACCAAGGTGCACGAACACCCTGGCCCCGCTAACCAAAAGCAGCTAGACAGGAGCTAATCATGGCTAAAACCAATCATACGTCATCAACCCCCCATCACTGAACGCCGGCTGAAAATCGCCGCTGATTTTTACCCCGTCCACACCAAGGAAAAATCCTACAGCTCCGCCAAACCGGTGCCCTGGATCAGGCTTCGCGGGCTGTGGTTGCGGCAGGCGGGATTCGAGGTGAACGAGAACGTCAAAGTGCGTGTGATGAAAGGGTGTCTGGTGATTACAGCGGAATAGATGAATCGTCCGAGTAAAGCCGCAACGCTATTTGCGTAGGAAAACACGCCGCTAACCCTCAAGGGATAGCGGCGTTTTTTCTCAAATAGCGCTTTTGATTATCTTGAATTTTGTGGCGGGCGAGGCCGGTATTACTTGGCTAAAAGCCTGATTGTGAGGAAGGCATTATCTTGAATTTGATATTGGCTTATGTGAAAAAAGGCGAAGTGCAAACTGTAAGCACTGATCCAATCGAAAGGGCTGAAGAAAGGCCTTCTGTAGGTGGGGAGCCGGAGGGGGGATTATTGCAGGCATAAAAAAACGGCCTACCTTTCGGTAAGCCGTTTTTAGTACTTGGTGGCTACACAGGGACTTGAACCCCGGACCCCAGCATTATGAATGCTATGCTCTAACCAACTGAGCTATGTAGCCAAGTGGCGCGCATTATTCCCCTGAAATGGAAAAGCGTCAAGCGTAAATTTAAAATATTTCTTCTTATTTTCAACCGCTTATCCTCCAGCCCGGAAAATCCGGGCCGGGCGGGGCATCAACGCAGCTGAAATCTTGCCGTATTGGCGCTCAAGGCGTGGCTGCCCTGACTCAGGGTATCCGCCGCAAGGTTCACCGCGCGTGCGCCTTCGAGCAGACGCACGGCCGCCTGATCGACCTGCTGGATATTGCCGCTGACTTCGTCGGCGGTGCTCGCCTGTTCCTCAACCGCCGTGGCGATCTGCGCCAACGTGTCGGTAACGCTTTGCACGGCGCTGGCGATTTCACCCAAACGTTCACCGAGACCGGTGACTGACTCGGCATCGGTTTGCGCCTGGCCGCAGGCAGCTTCCATCAAACTCACGGCTTCGTTGACCGTTGCGCGCAAACTGTCGACCGTACCGGCGATCTGCGCAGTTGACGACTGTGTACGTTGCGACAGGCTGCGCACCTCGTCGGCGACCACGGCAAAGCCGCGACCCTGTTCACCGGCGCGTGCGGCTTCAATGGCTGCGTTGAGCGCGAGCAGGTTGGTCTGTTCGGCAACACCGCGAATGGTGTCGACCACCAATTGAATCTGCTGACCTTGTTCACTGACCCGACCGAGTGCCGCTGCAGTTTCGTTCAAACGCTGATTGAGCTGCTGAATACTTGCCGTAGTGCGTTGGCTATCGCGGCTGCTGTCAGCGGCAATGCGCCGGGTGTGCTGAGCGCTGCCGGAGGCCTGTTCGCAGCTTTGCGCCACGCCTTGCGAGGTCGCGGCCAATTGCGTGGCAGCAGCGGCGATCTGGCTGATCTGCAATTGCTGCGCTTCGACTTCACTGAGGGCGCCGCTGGAATGCTCGTTGAGACTGCGCACGGCGTTGCTCAGTTGTGAAGTCTCGTGATCGACGCCAAGCATGCTGCTACGCAGTTGCACCACGGCCACGTTGAGTGCAGTGCTGATCGCCGCGAGTTCATCACGACCCACGACCGGCACTTGCAAACTCAGATTGCCATCGCGCAGGGCTTCGGCGAGTAGGGTGATGCCGCTGGCGCTGCGACGGATCGAGGCTTGCAGGCAGACAAACAGGTACAACGCCGCGAGCAGCAGGCAGCCGAAAATCGCCGCGACGATGATGAACTGACGAATCGCCGAGCTGTGGTAGGCATCGAGTCGTTGATCCAGCGACACCAGCGATTGCTGGCGCAGTGAGGCTAGGTCGGTCAGCAGCGCATCGAGGCTGCGTTCGAACTCTTCGGGTTTGAGATTGATAGAGCCGCCGAACACGCCGTCGTCCAACACCTTCAGACCGCTGTCGAGGTTTTTGAGGCTGTCGTGGTATTGGCTGGCCCAGCTCTGCTGATCTTGCGGCAGACGTGCTTCGAGCAGCGTGGCCGTTTTGACCAGTTGCTCGCGGGCGTCACCGATGCGGCTGCGCAGGTCGCGCAACTGCAAACGGCTTTGCAGGGTGAATTGGCCGGAGACGACCGAGGCCTGGCCGACGGCGGCAAGGCGTCCAACGCGTTCGATCAGGTCCGGGGCGTGTTGCGTGGAGATCTGCGTGAGCAGATAGGTTTCCAGCCACGGCGCGAGGGTCAGGCGATTGTCCATGACGATCTGCTCGCGCAACGCTTGCAGGGCGCTGAGGGCGTTGGTGAAACGGTCGTAACCGTCCGGCCACCAACCGACACCGCTGAGGCTTTTCGAGTCCAGGCCGTTGAGCGCGGTTTGCAGCGCTTGATAGCGGGTGAGTGTTTCCCCCTCGGCGCCTTCATTTTTCAGCGCAGCGCCTAAATCGGTGGTGGCTTGCAGAACCGCCGGTTGCACCGCGTCGAATGCGCCCATGGCGGCGAGGGTGGCCGGCGTCGGTTGGCGATTGGTTTCCGTGGCGCGCCAACGCGCGGCGCGGTCACGTTGGGCGGCGAGCAGGTTGTCCAGCGCATCCAGCGCGAGCAACTGACGCACGCCGGCACGTTCGCCGGAAATCAGATTGAGCTTGTCGCGATAGTCCTGGCCAATCATCAACAGGCTGCCGGCCAACGGCAGAATGAACAGCAGAAACAACAACTGGAATTTACCTGCGAAGCCAAACCGCCCCAGCAATTTGATCCCCGGTGAAAGGAAAGCCTGCATGCCTCATGACTCCTCTGGACACCACGCACCATTGGCGTGCATCGCGGTCGTTCGACGTTGATGTTGTGCCCTGCTAAAAGGCCTCGAAAGTTCACTCTCGCCCGCTCTGTAGGCCGGCTCTGTAGCGAAACTTCCCAATGTCGGTCGCCTTTGTAAGGCGCCCGCGTTCAAGGGATGAAACAAGGCAAGATTCAGACCATGGCGTTGCGCTATCACCTTGCCGAACACCCTGCCCCTGTAGGAGCTGACGCAGGCTGCGATCTTTTGATCTTTGTTTTTAAGATCAAGATCAAAAGATCGCAGCCTGCGGCAGCTCCGACAGGAATTGATCTGTGATTCAGTTGGTTAGTTAGCTGGCTAAGGGGATGGCGCTGGCGCACCGAAAAATGGCACATTGACGCACCTGCCTGCGTGCACCCATCTGCTGTCCGGAAACTTTCATGGCTATCAGCAACGTTCAGACCGCCGCTGCCTCGGCGCCCGCTGCTCCGCAAAGCAGCCCATTGGTGATGCGTATCATCGGCGCGGTGGCGCTGGCGCATTTGATCAACGACCTGATCCAGTCGGTATTGCCGTCGATCTACCCGATGCTCAAGGCCAATTACGGCCTGACCTTTACTCAGGTCGGCCTGATTACTCTGACCTTTCAGCTGACCGCATCTTTGTTGCAGCCGTGGGTCGGTTATCACACCGATCGGCATCCGAAACCCTGGCTGTTGCCGGCGGGGTCGATTTGCACGTTGATTGGCATCGTGATGATGTCGATGGTTGGCAGCTTCCCCTTGATTCTGCTGGCGGCGGCGCTCATCGGTATCGGTTCCTCGACGTTCCACCCCGAAGCCTCGCGGATCGCACGACTCGCCTCGGGCGGACGCTTTGGTCTGGCGCAATCGACCTTCCAGGTCGGCGGTAACGCCGGTTCTGCGTTCGGTCCGTTGCTGGCGGCGGCGATCATCATTCCGTTCGGTCAGGCCAACGTGGCGTGGTTCGGCTTGTTCGCGGTGTTTGCGTTATTCGTGCTGTACCGCATCAGTCGCTGGTACGCCCATCACTTGAACCTGTTCAAGCTCAAGGCCGGTCAGGCAGCGACTCACGGGCTGTCGAAGGGCAGGGTGACCAGTGCGTTGGTGGTGCTGGGGCTGTTGGTGTTCTCCAAGTATTTCTACATGGCCAGCCTCACGAGCTATTTCACGTTCTACCTGATCGAGAAGTTCGACCTGTCGGTGGCCAGTTCGCAGTTGCACCTGTTCCTGTTCCTCGGTGCGGTGGCGGCGGGCACGTTCTTTGGCGGGCCGATCGGCGACAAGATCGGGCGTAAGGCGGTGATCTGGTTCTCGATCCTCGGCGTCGCGCCGTTCACGCTGCTGATGCCTCACGTCGATCTGTTCTGGACGACCGTTCTCAGCGTGGTGATCGGCTTCATTCTGGCTTCAGCGTTCTCGGCGATTGTGGTGTACGCGCAGGAACTGGTGCCGGGTAATGTCGGGATGATTGCCGGGGTGTTCTTCGGTTTGATGTTTGGTTTTGGCGGGATTGGCGCGGCGTTGCTGGGGCACCTGGCGGATATTCACGGGATTGAGTACGTGTATTTCCTCTGCTCGTTCCTGCCGTTGTTTGGCGTGTTGGCAATCTTCTTGCCGCGTACCAAAAAGGCCTGATTCACGCATTTCCCATTGTAGGAGTGAGCCTGCTCGCGATAGCGGTGTGTCAGTCAGCACATCTGTAGCTGATAGAACGCTATCGCGAGCAGGCTCACTCCTACAGGGGGAATGTGTTGAGGCATAAATTTCAGGCACAAAAAAGCCGCGTATCAAACGCGGCTTTTTCTTGGGCGTAACGCTTACACGTTGAAGCGGAAGTGCATCACGTCGCCGTCCTTGACGATGTAATCCTTGCCTTCCAGGCGCCATTTACCGGCTTCTTTGGTACCGGCTTCGCCCTTGTACTGGATGAAGTCGTTGTAGGCGATGACTTCGGCACGGATGAAGCCTTTCTCGAAGTCGGTGTGGATCACGCCGGCAGCCTGAGGTGCGGTGGCACCGACTTTGACGGTCCAGGCGCGGACTTCTTCGACACCGGCGGTGAAGTAGGTCTGCAGGTGCAGCATTTCGTAACCGGCGCGGATCACGCGGTTCAGGCCAGGCTCTTCCAGGCCCAGGGCCTCGAGGAACATGTCCTTCTCTTCGCCGTCATCGAGCTCGGCGATTTCCGCTTCGATCTTGTTGCAGACCGGAACGACCATCGCGCCTTCTTCTTCGGCAATGGCGCGAACCACGTCCAGGTGCGGATTGTTCTCGAAACCGTCTTCAGCGACGTTGGCGATGTACATGACCGGTTTGGTGGTCAGCAGGTGGAAGCCCTTGATCACGGCCTTTTCGTCAGCGCTCATGTTCTTCATCAGGCTGCGCGCCGGTTTGGCTTCGGTGAAGTGCGCGATCAGTTGCTCAAGCAATGCTTTCTGAACGACTGCATCCTTGTCACCGCCCTTGGCGTTGCGCGCAACTTTCTGCAGTTGCTTCTCGCAGCTGTCGAGGTCGGCGAAGATCAGTTCCAGGTCGATGATTTCGATGTCGCGTTTCGGGTCGACGCTGTTGGAAACGTGGATCACGTTTTCGTCTTCGAAGCAGCGCACCACGTGAGCGATGGCGTCGGTCTCGCGGATGTTGGCGAGGAACTTGTTGCCCAGGCCCTCACCTTTCGAGGCGCCGGCCACCAGGCCTGCGATGTCGACGAATTCCATGGTGGTCGGCAGGATGCGCTTCGGATTGACGATGGCCGCCAGTGCTTCCAGGCGCGGATCCGGCATCGGCACGATGCCGCTGTTCGGCTCGATGGTGCAGAAGGGGAAGTTCTCGGCCGCGATACCGGATTTGGTCAGGGCGTTGAACAGGGTGGACTTGCCGACGTTAGGCAGGCCGACGATGCCGCAATTGAATCCCATGGTGTTTCCCCTCGGAGTAGAGTCAGGCCTTCTGGCTGTGCAGGTTTTTCATCGCGCGGTTCCATTCACCGGCGAGGATATCCGGCAGCACGCCGAGGGCAAAGTCGATGCTGGCATCGAGTTTTTCCTGTTCGGCGCGTGGCGCACGACCCAGGACGAAATTTGAAACCATACTGGCGACGCCCGGGTGGCCAATGCCAAGCCGCAGGCGGTAGAACGTATTCTGATTGCCCAGTTGCGCAATGATGTCGCGCAACCCGTTGTGACCGCCATGGCCGCCGCCCTGCTTGAGCTTGGCAACGCCCGGAGGCAAGTCGAGTTCGTCATGCGCCACCAGAATTTCTTCAGGCTTGATGCGGAAGAAACCGGCGAGTGCCGCCACGGCCTGGCCGCTGCGGTTCATGTAAGTGGTGGGAATCAGCAGACGAACATCCTGACCCTGATGCGAATAGCGCCCGGTCAGGCCAAAATATTTGCGATCGGCCACAAGATTCACATTCTGTGCGTGGGCGATGCGCTCAACAAAAAGGGCCCCTGCGTTATGCCGGGTCTGGTCGTATTCGGCGCCTGGATTACCCAGGCCAACGATCAGTTTGATGGCAGTCACGATAGGGGCCCTTCCTTTGAGTGGTGAGTAACATCGCCGCAATCAGGCAAAGCGGCGAAAGTGGACGAAAAATGCTCATTTACCATGGATGTAAACTCCGCGTTCTCGCCCGCTTTCTCGCTACGTTCCAGTCCGCGATGTTACTTGCTCACTCAGGCTAAACAGAGTGAATTACTCTGCTGCGCCTTCTTCGGTAGCTTCTGGAGCAACGCGTGGAGCGTGTACGTTTGCAACAGCTTTGTCGTCACCGTGAGCCAGTGCAACGAACTCAACGCCTTTAGGGGCTTTGAGGTCGGACAGGTGGACGATTGCGCCGATTTCCAGAGCCGACAGGTCGACTTCGATGAACTCAGGCAGATCTTTCGGCAGGCAAGTTACTTCGATTTCGTTCAGGACGTGCGAGATCTCGCCGCCTTTCTTGATCGGAGCTTCTTCACCAACAAAGTGCACAGGCACGATAGCGGTCAGTTTCTGACCGGCTACGACGCGTACGAAGTCAGCGTGCAGAACGTGACCCTTGGACGGGTGACGTTGCAGAGCTTTGATGATGACGTTCTGCTTTTTGCCGCCAACGTTCAGTTCGATAACGTGGCTGTAGGCAGCTTCGTTTTCGAGCAGTTTGGCAACTTCTTTGGCCAGCATGCTGATGGATTCAGGGGCTTTTTCGCCACCGTAAACAACAGCTGGAACCAGAGCGGCGAGACGACGCAGGCGGCGGCTCGCACCTTTCCCCAGGTCGGAACGCACTTCAGCATTCAGAGTAAAATCGTTCATTTTGTATCTCCAAAATAGCCATGACCGAGTGGCGTTTGCGACCAGCGCCGAACACGGTATGGGCAAAAAAGCCCCGCCCCGGCAGGAATGCCGGGGCGGGGCGCTTTTCGTCAACGAGACATTTCGAGAAGGGCAGGGCCCTTAACGGAACATCGCGCTGATCGATTCTTCATTGCTGATGCGGCGAACCGCTTCGGCAACAACCGGTGCGATATCCAGTTGACGGATACGTGCACAGGCTTGTGCTGCAGCGGACAGCGGGATGGTGTTAGTCACCACCAGCTCGTCCAGCACGGAATTTTCGATATTCTCGATGGCCCGACCCGACAGCACAGGGTGTGTGCAGTAGGCAAAGACCTTGGCTGCGCCATGCTCTTTCAGGGCCTTGGCCGCGTGGCACAGAGTGCCGGCGGTATCGACCATGTCATCGACCAGAATGCAGGTACGCCCTTCGACATCACCGATAATATGCATCACTTCAGAGTGATTGGCTTTCTCACGGCGTTTGTCGATGATCCCGAGATCCACGCCCAGGGATTTGGCAACGGCACGTGCACGCACGACGCCACCAATGTCCGGGGATACGATCATCAGGTTTTCGAAGCGCTGATCTTCAATGTCATCCACCAGAACCGGGGAGCCGTAGATGTTATCTACCGGAATATCGAAGAAACCCTGAATCTGGTCAGCATGCAGATCAACCGTGAGAACACGGTCGATGCCGACTACGGTAAGCATGTCAGCAACGACTTTCGCGCTGATAGCCACACGTGCGGAACGCGGACGGCGATCCTGACGGGCATAACCAAAATAAGGAATAACAGCAGTGATACGAGTAGCCGAGGAGCGGCGGAAGGCATCAGCCATCACTACCAGTTCCATCAGGTTATCGTTGGTCGGGGCGCAAGTCGGCTGAATAATGAAAACGTCTTTACCGCGAACGTTTTCATTGATCTCGGCAGTAATTTCGCCGTCGGAGAACTTACCGACAGAGATGTCACCGAGAGGGATATGCAGCTGACGTACAACACGCCGAGCCAGATCGGGGTTAGCATTCCCCGTAAAGACCATCATCTTGGACACGCGCAGTACCTAGAGGCTGAGGGTAACCTGGATGAGTATAGAAAATGGCAGGGGCGGCTGGATTCGAACCAACGCATGGCAGGATCAAAACCTGCTGCCTTACCGCTTGGCGACGCCCCTGTATCTGTTGCATCAAGTGCCGTGCACTTGGTTCCTTTAGAGCAGACTTTGCAGCTTGCGGTGCAACATCGAAACGTTGCTGCCTTTGGCTACAAACCCTGTAAGGGTCTCTGTCAGAAGGGCCGAGACTTTATCAGCTTCAGCTTTGCTTGGGAAGCCCCCAAACACACAACTTCCAGTTCCGGTGAGCTTTGCTTCGGTAAATTTACCTAACAAATCCAATGCGTTACGTACTTCTGGATAACGCCTTGCAACCACCGGCAAGCAGTCATTTCGACTGTTTCCCTCGGGAACGGGGCGCACTTTAATGGGCGGCGTGTTACGTGTCAACAAAGGATCGGAAAAAATTTCTGCCGTACTTACAGAGACTTGCGGCACGAGCACCAGATACCACGGTTCTTCGGGATCCACGGGGGTGAGTTTCTCGCCCACGCCCTCGGCAAACGCCGCGTGGCCACGGACGAAAACCGGTACGTCGGCCCCCAGCGAAAGGCCCAGTGCGGCCAGGCGATCTTCATCCCAGCTCAACTGCCACAAATGATTAAGGCCGAGCAAAGTCGTCGCCGCGTTCGAACTGCCGCCACCGATGCCGCCGCCCATGGGCAGGACTTTATCAATCCAGATATCGATGCCGAGCGTGCAACCGGACTGTTGCTGGAGCATTTTTGCTGCACGCACGATCAGGTTGCTGTCATGCGGCACGCCGGCGAACTCGGTGTGCAGTTGAATCACACCGTCATCACGCACGGCAAAAGTGATTTCATCGCCGTAATCGACAAACTGAAACAGCGTCTGCAACTCGTGATAACCGTCTTCACGGCGACCGAGAATGTGCAGCATCAGGTTGAGTTTGGCCGGCGACGGCAGGGTCAGGCGTGCAGCGGTCATGGGTTACTGCCCCAACTTGCGCGGTTGCCAGGTCTTGATCACCAGCGTCACGTCGAGGTCAGTGCCGTGCAGTTTGATGCGCTCGGGCAACCAGTAACCGTTTTGTTCGGTGTAAGCGGTGTATTCGACCTTCCAGCCATCCTGTTCCAGGTTGGCCAGACGGCTGTCGGCGTCCAGGTTCAGGCGACTTTTGCTGTCTGGAGCGGGCAGGCCACGCACCCACCAGGCCAGATTCGACACCGGCAGTTTCCAGCCAAGCTGTTCTTCGAGCAAGGCTTCCGGGGACTGCGATTCGTAGCGCCCCTGATTCGCGACTTCCAGCGACACTTTGCCCGGACGCCCGGTCAGTCGCGCGGCGCCACGACCCAGCGGGCCGGACAGGCGAATGTCGTAATAGTCCTGACGTTGCAGCCAGAAGAGCGTGCCGCTACCGGAATCTTTCGGCGCGCGGATGCCAATCTTGCCGTCGATCTGCCAGCCATCAAGGCCGGTCAGCTGTTGTTTGTTAGCGGCCCATTGAGCCGGACTGCCGTGGCCCTCGACCGATTCGCGGGTACCAAAACCCGAGCAGCCGGCGAGCAGGGCGATGAAGCTGAAAACAATAACGTGGCGCGAAAACATGGGTTAGAGAGTCTCGGATCCGGTCAGACGCTTGATGGTGCTGCGCAGAATGGTGCTGTCGGGCTGATCCTTGAGGAATTTGCCCCAGATTTGTTTGGCTTCACGCTGGTTGCCCTTGGTCCACAACACTTCACCGAGGTGCGCGGCGACCTCGTGATCAGGGAAGCGCTCCAGCGCCTGACGCAGATATTTCTCGGCGTCATCCAGATTGCCCAGGCGGTAATTCACCCAGCCGAGGCTGTCGAGTACGGCTGGGTCTTCCGGATTGATCTGGTGCGCCTGCTCGATCAGCGCTTTCGCTTCAGCGTAGCGTGTGGTGCGGTCGGACAAGGTGTAGCCGAGCGCGTTAAGCGCCATGGCGTTGTCCGGATCGCGCTTGATGATCAGGCGCAGGTCTTTTTCCATCTGTGCCAGATCATTGCGTTTTTCCGCGAGCATCGCCCGGGTGTAGAGCAGATTCAGGTCGTCCGGGTATTGCTGCAAGGCGTGTTGCAAGACTTTCCAGGCCTTGTCGTCCTGTTTGTTGGCCGACAGGGTTTCCGATTCGATCAGATAGAGCTGAATCGCGTAATCCGGTTGCTCGTCGCGCTGGGCGGCGAGTTTGCTCTGCGCTTCAGCGGTCTTGCCGTTGTTCATCAAGATATCGGCCTGACGCAATTGCGCCGGCAGATAATCATTGCCCGGGCCAACCTGGGCGTATTCGATAAGGGCGCCTTGCGGGTCGTTGCGCTCTTCAGCGATGCGACCGAGGTTCAGGTGCGCCGAATCGACGTGACTTTCGCGGGCGATCAAATCTTCCAGATAACCCTTGGCCTCGTCCCAGGCCTTGGCTTCCAGGCAGACCAAGGCCAGCGAGTAACGCAGTTCGTCGTCTTCCGGGTATTGCTGAACCAGACTGGAAAACTCGGCCTTGGCGTCGTCCATGCGGTCTTGCTCAACCAGCATGCGCGCGTAAGTCAGGCGCAGGCGTTTGTCGTCCGGGTACTTCTTGATGCTTTTTTGCAGCAGGGGCAGCGCTTCGTCGCCACGGTTCAGCAATTGCAGCAGGCGTGCGCGCAGCAGAATCGGGGCGATCTCGCCTTCTTCCGGCGGGTGGTCTTCGAGCAATGCCAGTGCGGCTTTGTTGTCGCCGTCCTGTTGCAACAACAGGGCCTTGCCGAAAATCAGCTGGCTGTTGTTCGGATGGCGCTGCAACAAACGGTCGAAACTTTTCATCAGGCCGTTACGGGTTTCCTGATCGGTATCGGCGGCCGACAGCGCGAGGAAGTCGAAATGGGTATCGCCCTTACCCTGCAGGACTTTCTCCATATAGACCATCGAGTCGTCATAACGCCCGGCACGCGCCAGTTGCACGGCCGCGGCGCGTTGCGCTTCGAGGTCGTCCGGGGCGTTTTTCGCCCAGATCAGCGCGGTATCGAGGGCCGGTTGATCGGCGCCCAGATATTCGGCGATACGGAACGCACGCTCGGAGACACCCGGATCCTGGGTGTTGATGGCCTGGGTTACGTAGTTATCCAGGGCAATGTCGAAACGATTGCGCTGGCCGGCGAGTTCGGCGCTCAACAGGCTGAAAACGGTTTCCTCGCTGAACGAGCTGTAAACCTTGGGCTTTTCAGGCGCGGGCGTGGTGTCTTCGACCGAAGGCGTACCGTCCGGCGAAACGGGCGCCAAGGCCTGGCAGCCGCTGAGGAAGACAAAAGCGAGGAGCAACGCGGAAGATCTATTCATATAGGAAGAGGACGACTAACCTGCGGTCGGATCATCATGACACAAGCCTTCGGCCAAACATAACCGAGACTCAATTGTGCCCATTATAGGGGCTGACGATTGGGACAATAGTCAGCGGTAGTTGTTCTGAATCTTTCGAAGGTGGACAATTGCCGGCTTCACGTCACCATCAGCGACCTTGAATGGCCTTCCTTGCACTCGGTATCAACCACAAGACTGCTTCAGTAGACGTCCGCGAGCGCGTGGCTTTTACTCCTGAACAGCTGGTGGAGGCCTTGCAGCAGCTCTGCCGACTGACCGACAGCCGCGAAGCTGCGATCCTCTCCACCTGCAATCGCAGTGAGCTTTATATAGAACAGGATCAGCTTTCGGCCGATATCGTGCTGCGCTGGCTGGCCGACTATCACCATTTAAGCCTCGATGAGCTGCGCGCGAGTGCTTATGTGCATGAAGATGATGCGGCAGTTCGTCACATGATGCGCGTCGCCTCCGGGCTCGACTCGCTGGTGCTGGGCGAGCCGCAAATTCTCGGTCAAATGAAATCGGCCTACGCCGTGGCCCGCGAGGCCGGCACCATCGGGCCGCTGCTGGGGCGGCTGTTTCAGGCAACCTTCAATGCCGCCAAACAGGTACGCACCGACACCGCCATCGGTGAAAACCCGGTATCAGTGGCGTTTGCCGCCGTCAGCCTGGCCAAGCAGATTTTCAGTGATTTGCAGCGCAGTCAGGCTTTGTTGATCGGCGCCGGCGAGACCATCACTTTGGTCGCCCGCCATTTGCACGAACTGGGCGTCAAGCGCATCGTCGTTGCCAACCGCACTCTGGAACGGGCCAGTCTGCTGGCCGAGCAATTCGGTGCTCACGCGGTGTTGCTCTCGGACATCCCGGCCGAACTGGTGCGCAGCGATATCGTCATCAGTTCAACCGCCAGTCAGTTGCCGATTCTTGGCAAGGGCGCGGTGGAAAGCGCATTGAAACTGCGCAAGCACAAACCGATCTTTATGGTCGACATCGCCGTTCCCCGGGATATCGAGCCGGAAGTCGGCGAGTTGGACGACGTTTACCTCTACAGCGTTGACGATCTCCACGAAGTGGTCGCCGAAAACCTCAAGAGCCGCCAAGGCGCAGCGCAAGCCGCCGAAGAGATGGTCTCGGTCGGCGCTGACGATTTCATGGTGCGCCTGCGCGAACTGGCGGCGGTCGATGTGCTCAAGGCCTATCGTCAACAAAGCGAACGCCTGCGCGACGAGGAGCTGCAAAAAGCCCTGCGCCTGCTGGCCAATGGCGGCAACGCCGAAGACGTGCTCGGACAACTGGCCCGTGGCCTGACCAATAAACTGTTGCATGCGCCCAGTGTGCAACTGAAAAAGCTTTCTGCCGAAGGCCGCCTCGATGCGCTGGCCATGGCCCAGGAACTCTTTGCCCTCGAGGGCTCACCGGATAGCTTTTCGGATAAAAAACCGCAATGAAAGCGTCACTGCTCAATAAGCTGGACATCCTCCAGGACCGTTTCGAGGAACTGACCGCGCTGCTCGGCGACGGCGAAGTCATTGCCGATCAGGCCAAATTCCGCGCTTATTCCAAGGAATACGCCGAACTTGAGCCGGTGGTACAAGGCTATAAAAAGCTGCTCAGCGTACAAAGCGATCTTGAAGGCGCGCAGGCGCTGCTCAAGGACAGCGACCCGGACATGCGTGAAATGGCCGTGGAAGAAGTCCGCGAAGCCAAGGAATTGCTGATCACCCTGGAAGCCGACCTGCAACGCATGTTGCTGCCCAAGGATCCCAACGACGGCCGTAACGTCTTTCTCGAAATCCGTGCCGGCACCGGTGGCGACGAGGCGGCGATCTTCTCCGGCGACCTGTTCCGCATGTACTCGCGTTACGCCGAGCGGCGCGGCTGGCGTGTCGAGATCCTGTCGGAAAACGAAGGCGAACACGGTGGCTATAAAGAAGTCATCGCCCGCATCGAAGGCGACAACGTTTACGGCAAGCTGAAATTCGAATCCGGTGCGCACCGCGTACAGCGCGTGCCTGCTACCGAATCACAGGGCCGTATCCACACCTCGGCCTGCACCGTGGCGGTATTGCCCGAGCCGGACGAGCGCGAAGCCATCGAGATCAACCCGGCGGATTTGCGCGTCGATACGTTCCGCTCCTCCGGGGCCGGCGGTCAGCACGTTAACACCACCGACTCGGCGATCCGCATCACGCACATACCGACCGGCACTGTCGTCGAGTGTCAGGAAGAACGTTCCCAGCACAAGAACCGCGCTCGGGCGATGGCCTGGCTGTCGGCCAAACTCAACGATCAGCAAACCGCAGCGGCGGCCAACGCGATCGCCAGCGAGCGTAAATTGCTGGTTGGCTCGGGCGACCGTTCCGAGCGAATTCGTACCTACAACTTTGCTCAGGGCCGGGTCACTGACCATCGCGTCAACCTGACCCTGTACTCCCTTGACGAAATTCTTGCCGGTGGCGTTGAAGCGGTGATCGAGCCATTGCTGGCCGAATACCAGGCTGACCAACTCGCAGCGATAGGTGAATAAATGACCATCATTGCCAGCCTGTTGCGTGCCGCGGAATTGCCGGATTCACCGACTGCGCGTCTGGATGCCGAGTTGCTTCTCGCCGCTGCACTGGGCAAATCGCGCAGTTTTCTGCACACCTGGCCCGAGCGCATCGTGCCGAGCGAAGCGGCGCTGACTTTTGCCGAGTACTTGCAACGCCGCCGTAGCGGTGAACCGGTGGCTTATATTCTCGGGCAGCAGGGCTTCTGGAAACTCGATCTTGAAGTCGCGCCGCACACGCTGATTCCGCGTCCTGACACTGAATTGCTGGTGGAAGCGGCGCTGGAGTTGCTCCCCGCGACGCCGGCCAAAGTGCTCGACCTCGGCACTGGCAGTGGCGCAATTGCGTTGGCCTTGGCCAGCGAACGTCCGGCGTGGAAAGTCACTGCCGTGGATCGCGTACTCGAAGCCGTGGCCTTGGCCGAACGCAATCGTCAGCGTCTGCATTTGAACAACGCCACGGTGCTGAGCAGTCATTGGTTCAGCGCGCTGGAAGGTCAGCGTTTCCAGTTGATCATCAGCAATCCGCCGTACATCGCTGCGGCCGATCCGCATCTGGTCGAGGGCGATGTGCGCTTCGAACCGGCCAGTGCGCTGGTTGCCGGTGAGGATGGACTCGACGATCTGCGTTTGATCGTCGCGCAGGCTCCGGAACATCTGGAGGCCGCTGGCTGGCTGATGCTCGAACACGGCTATGATCAAGCCGAAGCCGTGCGCGATTTGCTGCTCACGCGCGGTTTTGAAGAGGTCCACAGCCGCACCGATCTGGGCGGCCATCAACGCATCAGTCTGGGGCGCCTGCCGTGCTGAATGATCAGGAATTGCTGCGCTACAGCCGGCAGATTCTGCTGCAACACATCGACATCGATGGGCAACTGAAGCTCAAGGACAGTCGCGTGTTGATCGTCGGCCTCGGCGGTCTCGGTGCACCGGTTGCCTTGTATCTCGCGGCGGCGGGTGTCGGTGAATTGCATCTGGCGGATTTCGACACGGTCGATCTGACCAACCTGCAACGCCAGATTATTCACGACACCGACAGCGTCGGTATGAGCAAGGTCGACTCGGCGCTCAAGCGTTTGACGGCGATCAATCCAGAAATCCAACTGATCGCTCATCGTCAGGCACTGGACGAGGATTCTCTCGCTGCTGCCGTGGCGGCGGTGGATCTGGTGCTCGACTGTTCCGATAATTTTTCCACCCGCGAAGCGGTCAACGCCGCGTGTGTGGCGGCGTGCAAACCTTTGGTCAGTGGCGCGGCGATTCGGCTGGAAGGGCAGTTGTCGGTGTTCGACCCGCGTCGTGCCGAGAGTCCGTGTTACCACTGTTTATATGGGCACGGCAGCGAAGCCGAACTGACTTGCAGCGAAGCCGGTGTGGTCGGGCCGCTGGTCGGCCTGGTTGGCAGCCTGCAAGCACTGGAAGCCTTGAAGGTTTTGGTCGGTTTTGGCGAACCACTGGTGGGGCGCTTGTTGTTGATCGATGCCCTCGGTTCGCGTTTCCGCGAGTTGCGGGTCAAACGCGATCCGGGTTGCAGCGTCTGTGGTCCGCGCCATGCGTGAAGCGCCGATCGGCGTGTTCGACTCCGGCGTCGGCGGCTTGTCGGTACTGGCGGAAATCCAGCGTTTGCTACCCAATGAATCGCTGCTCTATGTCGCTGATTGCGGGCACATTCCCTACGGTGAGAAAACCCCTGAATTCATTCGCCAGCGCTGCAGCGTGATGGCCGGGTTTTTCCGCGAGCAAGGCGCCAAGGCCTTGGTCATCGCGTGCAATACTGCGACGGTCGCGGGTGTCGCCGATCTACGCCGTGATTTCCCTGACTGGCCGCTTGTCGGCATGGAGCCTGCGGTCAAACCTGCCGCTGCCGCGACCCGCAGCGGAGTGGTCGGTGTGCTCGCCACCACCGGCACGTTGCAGAGCGCCAAGTTCGCCGCACTGCTTGATCGCTTTGCCACCGACGTGCGCGTGATTACTCAGCCATGTCCCGGTCTGGTCGAGCTGATTGAAAGCGGCGATCTGCACAGCGCCGAGTTGCGCCAGTTGCTGCAAGGGTATGTCGAGCCACTGTTGGCCAGCGGTTGCGACACGATCATTTTGGGCTGCACCCACTATCCCTTTCTCAAGCCGATGCTCAAGTCGATGATCCCCGCGGACATTAGCCTGATCGATACTGGCGCTGCTGTGGCGCGGCAACTTCAGCGGCTTTTGGCGGAGCGCGATTTGCTCGCTGTCGGCCCGAACCAACCGGTCAGATTCTGGACCAGCGCCGATCCTGAGTACTTCAAAAACATCCTGCCACTGCTCGGACAAAACGCTGGCGAAGTGCAAAACTTCGACTTGTAAAAAAATTGTGAAATAACTAAAAAATCAGCTGAACTTCTAAGTAGGCGCCAGCTTCTATAGCGAAGAGTTATCTAGAAAACCAAACGATCGTTCCGGAAAAGGAAGTTTCAACGTGAAGCGACTATTCTGCTTGGCCGCGATTGCGGCCGCACTGATGGGGCAAAGTATTACTGCACAAGCGGCAGGTGTTGAGTTTGCGGTGGGGGCCACCAGCGACTCGACCATGACGTACCGCTTGGGCATGAATTTCGACTGGGACAAGAGCTGGCTGCAAAGTGACGTCGGTCGCCTGACCGGTTACTGGAGCGGGGCTTACACTTACTGGGAAGGTGACAAGACCTCCAGTAACAACAGCCTGTCGTTCTCGCCGGTATTTGTTTATGAGTTTGCCGGTGAATCGGTCAAACCGTATGTCGAGGCGGGGATCGGCGTAGCCGCGTTCTCCAATACCAAGTACGAATCCAATAATCTCGGCGGCTCTTTCCAGTTCGAAGACCGTTTCGGTTTTGGTCTGCGTTTCAATGGCGGGCATGAAGTCGGGATTCGTGCGACACACTATTCCAACGCCGGTCTGGCCAGTGACAACGACGGTGTAGAAAGTTACTCGCTGCATTACACGATGCCGCTCTAACGGCTAAACGCTTGACCCCTGTGGGAGCGAGCCTGCTCGCGAAAGCTGTTTCATGTTCAACGAAGATGTTGAATGAAAGACCGCTATCGCGAGCAGGCTCACTCCTACATTTGTTTTGGGGTGTTCTTGTGATCAGCGGTAGGCAGTCGTGATGCCTTTGCGTTCTTCAATGCACTCCGGCGCGCCCATCTCGAACTCGCGGCAGATCAGCGGGCGCTTCTCATAGATTGTGCACATCATCGTGTCGCGATCCAGCGCCGCGCACCAGCCGTCATCCAGACGCAGCATCACTTCGCCGCCCCACTCATCGGTATCGATAAAGCGATCAGGCACGCCAGTGTCGGTGATCAGCATCACTTCGAGCTGGCAACAACACGCCGCGCAGGTCGAGCAAGTGACCGCCGGTTCCGTGATTTGTTGGTGGGGAATGGTCTTCATGGTCGGCAGTGTAAGGCAGTGGCCGGCACACGTGTGAAAGGTCTGACAGACGCTCAGTGCGCCAGCCGCCGAGCCATCGTATGCAGCAACGGAAACAGCAGCGCCCAGAGCAGGCCGATACCGATCAGCGTCGGCAGTTCGCCATAGGGAAATTGCACCCCGGCCAGGCGCCCGCCAGCGTAATACGACAGCGCGCCGCCGACAGCGCCGAGTAAGCTCGCCAGCCACCAGGGCCGCGCGCTCCAAGCCAGGCAATGGCGCAAGGTGGTCGCCAACAACGCCCAGAGCAACATCAGCCACAACGGAATTAGCGGCGACTGATCCTGAAACGCGAACACCCCGGCACCGCGCAACACACTGTCGACAGCGGTGCCGACAATCACCACGCTGAGGATCAAACGCCCCTCAGCCGCCCAACTGCTGACCCAGCACAGATGGATCACCAGCACCGCCAGCGCGACCAGCAACCACAGGCTGTTGCCGCCGAGCACGCAAGTCAGCCAGCCGATCTGGAACAGTACGGCATTGGCGACACGCTCAAGCATCGAAGCGTCCGAGCAGCGGCGCAGTCATTGCGGCGGGTTTGGCCAGTAGCAACTGCGCGGTGCCGATGGTGCGTTCGAGGAAACCGCCCTCGCAGTAACACAGGTAAAACTCCCACAGCCGCAGGAAATAATCGTCATAGCCCAGTTCGCTCAAGCGGCCATGGGCGCGGCGGAAGTTCTCGTGCCACAGGCGCAGGGTGCGGGCGTAGTGCAGGCCGAAATCTTCCATGTGCAGCAGGTTCATGTCGGTGTCGCGGCCGACCACTTCGAGCATTTTCTGCACGCAGGGCAGGGCGCCGCCGGGGAAGATGTAGCGCTGGATGAAATCGACGCTGCGCTTGGCCTGTTCGTAACGCTGCTCGCGGATGGTGATCGCCTGGATCAACATCAGGCCGTTGCTCTTGAGCAACTGCGCGCACTGTTTGAAGTAGGTCGGCAGGAAGCGGTGCCCGACGGCTTCGATCATCTCGATCGACACCAGTTTGTCGTATTCGCCGGTCAGGTCGCGGTAGTCCTTGAGCAACAGCGTGACGCGATCCTGCAAACCCAGTTGTTCGATGCGTTGCGCGGTAAACGCGTACTGCTCTTTCGACAGGGTCGTGGTGGTCACGCGGCAGCCATAATGTTGCGCGGCATACAGCGCCATGCTGCCCCAGCCGGTGCCGATCTCCAGCAAATGGTCGCTGGGTTGCAGCGCGAGCTTCTGACAGATCCGCTCGAGTTTGTTCAGTTGCGCCTGTTCGAGGCTGTCTTCCGGGGTCAGGAACTGCGCCGCCGAATACATCATGGTCGGGTCGAGAAACTGCTCGAACAGATCGTTGCCAAGGTCGTAGTGCGCGGCGATGTTCTTCTGCGAACCCTTGCGCGTGTTGCGGTTGAGCCAGTGCAGACCTTGCACCAACGGCCGGCTGAGACGGGCCAGACCGCCCTCCATGGCATCGAGCACGTCGAGGTTGCTGACGAACACGCGGACCACGGCCGTCAGATCCGGCGAACTCCAGTAGCCGTGGATAAAGGCCTCGCCGGCGCCAATCGAACCGTTCCCGGCAACCATGCCCCAGACGGCCGGATCGAGCACATGGATTTCCCCGAGCAAAGCACTGCCCGGGGTACCGAACATCAGGCGTTCGCCGTCCTCGACCACCAACAGTTGCCCGTTTTTCAACTGAGCCAATTGGCGCAGCACGCCACGGCGCAGCAGCGACCCGGTCAAACCGTTGGTGCTGAGCCGACTGACCGACAGACTAGAGGATTTCATGGCGGTGCTCCTTGGGAGGCACAGTGGCTGTTTGAAAACTGCCGTCGGCAGTCTGATGAGCAAAAATCGGTGCGCGTTTGAGCAGCAGTCGCAGCGCTTGCCAGTAAATGGCCAGGGCGGTTTTCGCGGTCATCCACGGAAAGCGCCGCAGGTAACGATGCAGGCTGCGCCGGTCGAGGCTTTCGCGTTGCAGATTGAGCGTCGCGTCGAACAGTTTGTGCTCGCCCTGCCAGTCAGCCATGTGCACGCCGAGTTTTTGCGCGGCGGGGCTGAAGCTCATGCGGTATTCGAGATCGCGCGGCAGAAACGGCGAAACGTGAAAGGCTTTGGCCACGGCAAAGTGCTGATGGAAATCCTGCAGATTGACCGGCGGGCGCGCCGGCAACACATAGTGATAGCGCTCGCCCCACGGCGTGTTGGTGACTTCACAGACGATCGCCGCCAGTTGCCCGTCCGCCTCATGGCAGTAAAAGAAACTCACCGGGTTGAACGACAGCCCCCAACTGCGCGCCTGGGTCAGCAGGCAGATCGAGCCTTGCGGTTCGTGGCCGATGGCGATGCCGACCTGCTGGCGTACGGCATCGATCAGGCGTATGCCACGGCCGGTAAAGGTCTTCAGGTAGTCAGTCTCGCGAAATGAAAACGGCGCAAAGCGACTGCGTCCGGCCAGCGGCGACAGTGCAAGCACGGCGTCCTGTTCGCTGAGATCGAGGTAGAGCAAGCCGATCCGGTAACGGAATTCATGGCGGCGCGGCGAAAAACGCCGATGGCCGATCCAGCCGCTATACAGGGCGCTGTTCATAAGCTTTCCCCGAACGCGGCGGCCACGCGCAAGGCGCTGACGACACCGTCCTCATGGAAACCGTTGGCCCAATAGGCGCCGCAATAATGTGTGTGTTGCGCGCCATCCAGCTCGCCCCAGCGCTGCTGCGCGGCCACGGCCGCGAGGCTGAACTGCGGGTGGGCGTAGGTGTAGCGGGCAAGCACTTTGTCGGGGCTGATGCCGGCACTCTGATTGAGGCTGACGCAGAACGTGGTGTCGCTCTGAATGCCCTGCAGAATGTTCATGTCGTAGGTGACGGCGGCGTGAGTATGGCCAGCGCCGCTGAGTCGATAGTTCCAGCTGGCCCAGGCAAGTTTGCGCGTTGGCAGCAAACGCGTGTCGGTGTGCAGCACTACTTCGTTGTCGGCGTAGGGCAGGGCACCGAGGATCGCGCGTTCGGCTTCGCTGGGCACCGCCAGCAGTTTCAGCGCCTGGTCACTGTGACAGGCGAACACCACCCGATCGAAATGCTCGAGGCCTGCCGGGCTGTGGATAACTACGCCATGCACATCGCGATCGACCCGGGTAACCGGACAATTGAGCCGAATCCTGTCCTTGAACGCGGCCGTCAGTGGCGCGATGTAAGCACTCGAGCCACCTTCGATGACTTGCCATTGCGGCCGATCACTGACTGACAACAGCCCGTGATTCTTGAAGAACCGCACAAAAAACTGCAGGGGGAAGTTGAGCATTTCCGCCATCGGCATCGACCAGATCGCCGAACCCATCGGCACGATGTAATGCAGGATGAAACGTTCGCCGTAGCCGCCGGCCTTGAGGTATTCGTCGAGGGTGGTGTCGGCGGCAATGCGCAGTTCGACGAGGTCACGCTGGGCTTCTTTATTGAAGCGCAGGATGTCGCGCAACATGCCCCAGAACCCCGGCGACAACAGATTGCTGCGCTGGGCGAAGAGGCTGTTGAGGTTGTTGCCGTTGTATTCCAGGCCGGTGTCCGGGTCGGTTACCGAAAAACTCATTTCGGTCGGTTTGAACGCCACGCCAAGCTGGCCGAGGAGGCGGATAAAGTTCGGGTAGGTCCAGTCATTGAACACGATGAAGCCGGTGTCCACGGCGTAGGGCTGCCCTGCGACGGTGACGTCTACCGTGTGCGTGTGGCCACCGACCCAGTCGCCCGCCTCGAACACCGTCACTTCATGGCGGCGATTGAGCAGGTAAGCGCAGGTAAGCCCGGCGATGCCGCTGCCGACGATGGCAATTTTCATGTCGGATCCGTCAGCGGAGGCGACTTGCGCACCATGCGCTTGCCGATGGCCAGTTGCACGCGTGCCGGCAGTTTCGACAGCGGCCACAGCGCGGCCATGAACAGCGCCGGGAAGGCGATTTCCAATGGCCGATCTTTGAGCTTGGCGAAGATGTGCCGCGCGGCTTTATCCACAGGCCAGCTCAACGGCATGGGGAAATCGTTTTTCGCGGTCAGCGGTGTTTCCACAAAACCGGGGCTGACCACGGTGACTTCAATGCCTTCGTCGGCCAGATCGATGCGCAGCGATTCGAACAGGTAACGCAATCCGGCCTTCGAGGCGCCGTAGGCTTCGGCCCGTGGCAGCGGCAGGTAGGTGACCGAACTGGCCACGCCGATCAGATGCGGCGCGGTGCCTTTGCGCAGCAGCGGCAGCGCGGCCTCGATGCAGTAGCTGCTGGCGAGCAGGTTGGTGCGCACCACATGCTCGATGATCGAGGCGTCGAACTGCTTGGCATCGACGTACTCGCAGGTGCCGGCGTTGAGAATCACCGAATCCAGCGAACCCCAATCCGTGGCGATCTGCTCGCCGATTTCGCGAACCGTCTGGCTGTTGGTCAGGTCCCCCGGCACCACCAGAATTTGCCCCGGATAGCGTTGCGACAAGACCTTGAGCGGGGCGATCTGACGGGAACTGACCGCCAGGTGCGCACCGGTTTTCAGGATCTCTTCAGCCAGCGCCGCGCCGATGCCACTGCTGGCCCCGGTCAACCAATAGCGCCGTGGAGGTGTACGACTCATCCCATTCTCCTTTTCAGCCAGGCGATGACCCGGCCCAATACTGGCAAGTGTTCATACAGCAGCGCCCCGGCATCGAAATAATCCCGATGGCGATAAACCTTGTCGTGCCAAAGCAGGTGCGAGCAGCCGCTGACACGAATCACACGGCCACCCGCCAGGCGCGGATGGCGATAACTCATGACCCAACGCAGGTAGCCTTCGCAGTCGCCGATCTGGTCGAAACCATGAAAATCGAAGCGCAGTTCGCTGACGTTGGCGTACAGCTCGCCGAAGTAGTCGCGCAATTGCGCCAACCCTTGCACCTCGTGCAGTGGGTCGGTGAAGTGAATGTCATCGCTGTACAGCTCGCCGAGGTTTTGCAGGTTGTCTTTGTTCAACGCTGAAAATTGCCGGGCGAAGCGGCGCAGGAATTCACTCATCATCGCCTCCGGAAGACGTACGCGAAGGCAGGTTCTTGAAGGCGGCCAATGCGCGCTGGCGCGAAGTGCTGAGGTTGACGATCGGCGACGGGTAGTCCGCCACGCCGAACAAACCACCGACGTCGGCCGGGTTGTGCACTTCTTTCTTGTTGAGAGCCGCCAGTTCCGGTAGCCAGTGCTTGATGAACAGGCCTTCGCTGTCGAACTTTTCCGACTGGCTCAACGGATTGAAGATGCGGAAGTACGGAGCCGAATCGGTGCCCGTCGACGAGCTCCATTGCCAGCCGCCGTTGTTCGCCGCCAAGTCGCCATCAATCAGGTGACGCATGAAAAAACGCTCGCCTTCGCGCCAGTCGATCAGCAGGTTTTTGGTCAGGAACATCGCCACGATCATGCGCAGGCGATTGTGCATCCAGCCGGTTTCGAGCAATTGGCGCATGGCCGCGTCGATAATCGGCAGACCGGTGCGCGCCTCTTGCCACGCGGCGAGATCGTCCGGTGCATCACGCCAGGCCAGCGCTTCGGTTTCCGGGCGAAACGCGCGGTGCCGCGAGACCCGTGGATAGCCGACCAGAATATGCTTGTAGAATTCGCGCCACAGCAGCTCGTTGATCCAGGTAACCGCACCGACCTTGCCGCTCTCGAACTCGCCCTGATTGCTTTGCAGGGCGGCGTGCAGGCATTGGCGCGGCGAAATCACCCCGGCAGCGAGGTATGCCGAGAGCTGACTGGTGCCGGGCTTGGCCGGGAAGTCGCGTTCGCTTTGGTAGTAGTCGATCTGCGCGTCGGTGAAGGTGTCGAGACGGCGCCGGGCTTCCTGTTCGCCAGCCGGCCACAGATCGCGCAGGGTTTGGCTCGGTGTGGCGAAGCCTTTGACGGAGTCGGGAATCAGGTCGCTGTCGATGGCAAGTTTTGCCTGTTTGCCTGGTGCCTTGACCAACGCAGGCATCGAGCGGTGCAAGCGTTCATAACAGACTTTGCGGAACTGGCTGAACACCTTGAAGTAACTCTCGGTCTTGGTCAGCACGCTGCCGGGTTTGAACAGCAACTGATCAAGGTAGCTGTGAAACGTGATGCCCTCGGCCTTCAGCATGTCCGCCACCGCTGCATCGCGACGGCTTTCATGGACGCCATATTCTTCGTTGACGTGGACGGCTTCAATCTTCAGTTGCCGACAGAGCTTGAGCAGTTCCGCTGGGGCTTGATCCCAATGCGCGGCAGTACGGATCAGCAACGGAATATTCAACGCGGCGAGGCTGTTGCTCAGCTCATCGAGGTTGCGCAACCAGAAGTCGACCTTGCACGGCGCATCGTCATGTTCCAGCCACTGCTGCGGACTCAACAGGTACACGGCGACCGTCGGGCCGCGCGCTGCGGCGGCCGCGAGGGCGGTGTTGTCATGTTGGCGCAAGTCGCTGCGCAGCCAGATCAATTGCATGTCGGCACTCACGGCGTCCATTAAATCAGCCCGCGCTGAACGAGTTCCTGGTGCGCAAGAAGCGCGTCTTCCGCCAGGAACACATCAGCCATCTCGGAGGTTTTTACGGACAACTCGGCGTGGTGGATGCATACCGTTGGTCCGACCAGCATTTTTGGGCAACTGACTCCGTTCAACAGCTTGGGCAACTGCGCAAGGTTCATGGCTTTGCTGGAATACAGCAGTACGCCACGGGCCTGCAGGTGTTCGACCGCCAGCGCCAGTTCGGTGGCCGGCAGCGGCCAGTCAAACACTTGCACCGGACAATCGGCACTGCTGATCAGCCACGCGCACAGCCACAGATGAGGTTCCAGTGGCAGGTCGGAGTGATTGATCAACAACAGCGGGGCGCCATGTAGCTGACGATTGTTATGGTAGATGCGTGTGCCGAATTTGCTGCGTAGCCACGAATAAAAGAACACCCGCTCCATCTGCGCGCCGAACTGGCCTTGCCAGCGCTGCTCCAGTTCCGCCAGCAGCGGCATCAGCAATTGCTCGCACAGCGTGCGTGGCGGGTAGAGCGCCATGGCCTGATTGACGCTGTCGTCGAGGCTGCGTTCATTGAGCTGCGTGACGGCCGCCAGCAATGTCTGGCGCAAATGCTGCCAGTCGTTTTCCACCGATTCGCTGAACGCCTGTGGTGCGTCGAGCAGCGGCTTGACCTGACTGACGGCAACACCACGATTAAGCCAGGTGAGGATGGTCAGGATTTGCTGCACATGTTCGGCCGAATATAGTCGGTGGCCCTTGGGCGTGCGTTGTGGCACGACCAACCCGTAGCGGCGCTCCCACGCGCGCAGGGTGATCGCGTTGACGCCGGTCTGCCGCGCGACTTCGCGAATCGGTAGCCAGCCCTCGTCGAGGGCTTTCTTAAAATCCGCGCCAAGGTCTTCCTGGGCGCTGGTATCCATTTTGTTGTTCATTAGATTGCGTTTCGCAGGCTGAGGTTTTCCGGGTGCGGTTGCAGGTAAACCTGTTGCGCGATGTAGGAATCCGGATGGAGGCGAAAGTGATGCTTGAGCAACGTCAACGGCACCACCAGCGGCACGATGCCCTGGCGGTATTGGCCGATGACGTGTTGCATTTCCTGTTTGTCTTCGGCGCTGATCGCCTGCTTCAGATAACCGCTGATGTGCAGCAGGACATTGCTGTGAGTGCCGCGCGTGGCACATTTCTTCAGGGCGGCCATCAGTTCGCTGAAATAGCGCGGGCCGAGTTCGGCGGGATCGGTGTCGGCCATATTGCCCAACAACTTGCCCAGCGTTTTGTATTGCAGTGGGTTGTGCGCCATCAGCAAGTATTTGTAGCGCGAATGGAATTCGGTGAGGGCGCGACGGCTCAGGCCATTGGCGAGGACCTGTTGCCATTCGCTGTAGGCGAACACACGGGTGATGAAGTTCTCACGCAGTACCGGATCGTTGAGGCGCCCGGCTTCTTCCACGGGCAGATCCGGGTGCTGTGCGCAGAACGCCTGGGCGTAAATCCCGCGCCCGCCGCCGTTCACCGGGGCGCCGTTGGCGTGGTAGACCTTGACCCGTTCGAGGCCGCAGGACGGCGACTGCTGCATGAAGATGTAGCCGCAGATGTCATTCAGTTCGGCGGCCATTTTTGTGCCGTACTCGGCCAATGGCTGAGTGACGTTGATCGACGGGTTTACCGTGCCGACCGCTTGCGGATGCTCGGCCTCGCCGACAAGGCGGATCGGCTCGCGCGGGATGCCCATACCGATCGCGACTTCCGGACACACCGGGACGAAATCGAAATGTTCGGTGAGGGTGCGGCTGCACAGGCGGTATTCCTTGTGTCCACCGTTGTAGCGCACCTCGGCGCCCAGCAGGCAGGCGCTGATGGCGATTTTGGGTTTGGCTGCGCAAGAGTCAGACATGGGCACCTCGAATCCATACCTGTACAGAGGTTGATCTCTGTACAACTTTGCTCAGCATAGATTCATGGGTGTACAAGTCAAATTATTTGTATAACTTTTTCGGTTGATGCGATTTCTTGTAGGCCTTCGCCTGCTCGCGATGGTGCCGTCTCAGGCAACATCGATGTTACTGACAAACCGCTATCGCGAGCAGGCGAAGGCCTCAGGGGGGGTTATTGCCAACCCAATAACCAGTGATCGTTGTTCTTGAGGGTTTGCCAATCGAGTCGCTCAGCACGCTGGGTCAACACCGCCTGCAACTCAACCTCCAGCACCGTGCCTTCCTCGTCGCGAAACAGTTCGGTCACCAGAAAGTGTTTTTCACGATTCTGCGGGTGGGCTGCTGTCCATTTCGACAGCAGCAATTTACGCGGATTGATGCGGTTCATTGCAGGTGTTCGTGCAAGCGTCGCGCAGCTTCCTGGCCGCTGAGCCAAGCGCCTTCGACGCGCCCGGACAGGCACCAGTCGCCGCAAGCATACAAACCCAGATCAGCATCGGCCAGGGTCCCCCATTCGTGGCCCGTCGCCGGACGTGCGTAGAGCCAGCGGTGGGCGAGGCTGAAGGTTGGCGCGGGCATGGCGCTGTGCAGCAATTCGGCAAAAGCACCGTGCAGTTGCTCGATCACAGCTTCCTTGGACAGATCGATGTGCTGCCGGCTCCACGCGCTGCTCGCATGCAGCACCCAGGTGTCGAGGCTGTTGTCACGTCCGGGCTTGCTGCGGTTGCGTGCCAGCCAGTCGAGCGGACTGTCCTGCACGAAGCAGCCTTCAATGGGCGTATCCAGCGGTGTGTCGAAGGCGAGGGCGACAGCCCAGGTCGGGTCCATTTTCACCCCGGCGGCGGCCCCGGCAAGTTTCGGGGCTGCGGCCAGCAAGGCTGTCGCTTGAGGGGCCGGCGTGGCGATCACCACGTGGCTGAACGGGCCATGGGTGAAGCCTTCGGCGTCCTGCAGATGCCAGTGTTCTTCACCGCGAAAGACCTCGGTGATGCGGCAGGCAAAGTGCACTTCCAAGCCATCGAGCAGTCCACGAGTGATGGCGCTCATGCGTGGCGTCCCGACCCAGCGCGTCTGCTCGTCCGGCGACAGATTCAGTTGCCCGCCCTGATACGTGTAGAGCTGCGGTGTCCACTCGGCGACCCAGCCCAGGCTTTGCCAACGCTGCACTTCGGTGACGAAGCGCCGATCACGCGCGGTGAAATATTGCGCGCCCATGTCCAGCGAGCCAGCGTCGCTGCGCTTGCTCGACATGCGCCCGCCGCTGCCGCGACTTTTATCGAACAATTGCACGGTATGCCCGGTCTCTGTCAGAGCCTGGGCGGCGGAAAGTCCGGCGATGCCGGTGCCGATGATTGCGATAGGTACAGTCATAGGGGCCTCGTTTACCTTTCTGTACAGACTACGCCGTGGATGAAACCTGTACAATTTTGTTTTTTGGTATAACTTCTAGCGTTCTCGATCTGACAGCTTGGCCTATGGTTAAACAATAGAGCCTGCCCGATAGAAAAGATCCCTGCTTTTAAAAATAGACTAGTGATCCGGGTTAAACGCCACGCGAGGAAGATGTCATGCACATATTGCTGACCGGCGGTACTGGTTTGATCGGACGTGCGCTCTGCCGATACTGGTTGGAGCAGGGGCATCGCTTGACGGTGTGGAGCCGCAAACCGGAGAAAGTCGCGAAAATCTGTGGTGCGCAGGTGCGGGGTATTGCGCGTCTGGAAGACCTTGGCGAAGAGCCTGTGGACGCGATCATCAATCTGGCCGGGGCGCCGATTGCCGATCGGCCGTGGACCCATCGACGCAAAGCGTTGCTGTGGAGCAGCCGTATCACGCTCACGGAAACCCTGTTGACCTGGCTCGACACGCGCGCGCAGAAACCAGCGTTGCTGATCTCCGGATCAGCCATTGGCTGGTATGGCGATGGCGGTGAGCGCGAATTGACTGAAGATTCGCCGCCGGTGATCGACGACTTCGCCAGTCAGTTGTGTATTGCTTGGGAGGAAACCGCACAGCGTGCCGAGACACAAGGCATTCGCGTGGTGCTGGTGCGAACGGGTCTGGTGCTGTCGGCCGAGGGCGGCTTTTTGTCGCGCTTGCTGTTGCCGTTCAAACTCGGGCTCGGCGGGCCTTTGGGCAATGGCCGGCAGTGGATGCCGTGGATTCATATCAACGATCAAATCGCCCTGATTGATTTTCTTCTGCATCGTGATCAGGCCAGTGGTCCTTATAATGCGTGCGCGCCGAAACCTGTGCGCAATCGCGAATTTGCCAAGACACTGGGCAGCGTGTTGCACCGCCCGGCGTTCATGCCGATGCCGACCCTGGCGCTGAAGGTCGGCCTCGGTGAGATGTCATTGCTGTTGCTCGGCGGCCAGAAGGCTATGCCGGCACGCTTGCTGGAAGCGGGTTTCACTTTCCAGTTCACGGATTTACGCGCGGCCCTGGACGATCTTTCCAGCCGCCTCTGAAATAGGACGTTGCATGACCGATCACGCCTTGCTTCTGGTCAACCTGGGTTCCCCGGCCTCAACCTCAGTGGCCGATGTGCGCCGCTACCTCAATCAATTCCTGATGGACCCGTACGTGATCGACCTGCCGTGGCCGGTGCGGCGTTTGCTGGTGTCGCTGATCCTGATCAAGCGCCCGGAGCAGTCGGCCCACGCCTATGCGTCGATCTGGTGGGACGAAGGTTCACCGCTGGTGGTGCTCAGCCGGCGCCTGCAAGAGCAGATGAAGGCGCAATGGAAGCAGGGGCCAGTGGAGCTGGCGATGCGTTATGGTGAGCCGTCGATTGAAACCTGCCTGCTGAAACTGGTGGCGGCGGGGCACAAGCGCATCACGCTGGCACCGCTGTATCCACAGTTCGCCGACAGCACCACGACCACAGTGATCGAAGAAGCCAAGCGGGTGATCCGCGAAAAGAAACTCGACGTGCAACTGTCGGTGCTGCAGCCGTTCTACGATCAGCCGGAATACCTGGATGCGCTGGTCGAAAGCGCCCGGCCGCATCTGCAGCAGGATTACGATCACTTGCTGCTGAGCTTCCACGGTCTGCCTGAGCGGCACCTGACCAAACTCGATCCGACCGGCAATCATTGCTTCAAGAATGAAGACTGCTGCAAGAACGCCTCGCCTGCGGTATTGGCGACCTGTTATCGCGCGCAATGCCTGCGTACTGCGGCGTTGTTCGCTGAGCGCATGGGCCTGCCGGATGGCAAATGGTCGGTATCGTTTCAGTCGCGTCTGGGCCGGGCCAAGTGGATCGAACCCTACACCGAGGCACGGCTGGATGAGCTGGCGAAAAGCGGCGTGAAGAAAATACTGGTGATGTGCCCGGCGTTTGTCGCCGATTGCATCGAGACGCTGGAAGAGATTGGTGATCGCGGCAAGGAACAGTTCCGCGAAGCGGGGGGCGAAGAGTTGGTGCTGGTGCCGTGCCTGAATGACGACCGGCAATGGGCTAAGGCGTTGGCAACCCTCTGCGAAAGAGCGCCGCTGGCCCTGTGATGATCGTTCCCACGCTCCGCGTGGGAACGCAGCCCGTGACGCTCCGCGTCACTGGACGCAGAGCGTCCCTAGAGGCATTCCCACGCAGAGCGTGGGAACGATCAGATCTAAAGGCTTAGATCAGCGGCTCATCCGCCTTCTTGTTCTTCCAGCCATCATTGCCCGGCAGAATCAGGTTCAGCGCAATCGCCACCACCGCGCACAACGCGATGCCTTTGAGGCCGAAGTCGTCTGGACCGGTGCCGGTGCCGACCAGCACACCGCCAATGCCGAACACCAGCGTCACCGACACGATCACCAGATTGCGCGCCTCGCCCAGATCGATCTTGTGACGGATCAGGGTGTTCATCCCCACCGCCGCGATCGAGCCGAACAGCAAGCACAGAATCCCGCCCATCACCGGCACCGGAATGCTCTGCAGCAGCGCGCCGAACTTGCCAATGAACGCCAGGCTGATAGCGAAGATCGCCGCCCAGGTCATGATTTTCGGGTTGTAGTTCTTGGTCAGCATCACTGCGCCAGTCACTTCCGCGTAGGTGGTGTTTGGCGGGCCGCCGAACAGACCGGCGGCGGTGGTGGCAATGCCGTCACCGAGCAGGGTGCGATGCAGGCCGGGCTTCTTCAGATAGTCGCGACCGGTCACGCTACCGACGGCAATCACGCCACCGATGTGTTCAATGGCCGGAGCCAATGCCACTGGAACGATGAACAGAATCGCCTGCCAGTTGAATTCCGGCGCGGTGAAGTGCGGGATCGCAAACCATGGCGCTGCGGCAATCTTCGCGGTATCAACGACACCGAAATAGAACGCCATGGCAAAACCGACCAGCACGCCGGAAATGATCGGCACCAGACGGAAAATGCCTTTACCGAACACAGCGACGATCAGCGTGGTCAGCAGCGCCGGCATCGAGATCATCATTGCGGTCTGGTAGTGGATCAGTTCCGAACCGTCGCCAGCCTTGCCCATCGCCATGTTCGCGGCAATCGGCGCCATGGCCAGGCCGATGGAAATGATCACTGGACCAATCACCACCGGTGGCAGCAAGCGGTCGATAAATCCGGTGCCTTTGATCTTCACGGCAAGACCGAGGAAGGTGTAGACGAAACCGGCTGCCATCACACCGCCCATGGTCGCAGCAAGGCCGAACTGGCCCTTGGCGAGAATGATCGGGGTGATGAAAGCGAAGCTCGACGCTAGAAACACCGGCACCTGACGCCCGGTGACGATCTGGAACAGGATCGTCCCCAGACCCGCGGTAAACAGTGCCACGTTCGGGTCCAGGCCCGTGATCAGCGGCATCAGCACCAGGGCGCCGAAAGCCACGAACAGCATCTGGGCGCCGGACAACACCGTACGCCAGAGCGGATCGTTGAACTCTTGCTGCATGGTCACGCGTCCTTCTGCTTGGTGCCGAAGATCTTGTCACCGGCGTCGCCAAGTCCTGGGATGATGTAACCGTGCTCGTTCAAGCGCTCATCGATGGACGCGGTGTAGATGGTCACGTCCGGGTGAGCCTTTTCTACAGCGGCAATACCTTCCGGCGCGGCCACCAGCACCATGGCGCGGATGTCTTTGCAGCCGGCTTTCTTCAACAGATCAATGGTCGCCACCATCGAGCTGCCGGTAGCGAGCATCGGGTCGATGATCATCGCCAACCGTTCGTCGATTTCCGGAACCAGTTTTTCCAGATAAGTGTGCGCTTGCAGGGTTTCTTCGTTGCGGGCAACGCCCACAGCGGAAACCTTGGCACCCGGGATCAGGCTCAGCACGCCTTCGAGCATGCCGATGCCGGCGCGCAGGATCGGCACGACGGTGATCTTCTTGCCGGCGATCTTCTCGACCGACACGGTGCCGCACCAGCCTGCAATATCGTAGGACTCCAGCGGCAAATCTTTTGTAGCTTCATAGGTCAACAGGGCGCCGACTTCCTGAGCGAGCTCACGGAAGTTCTTGGTGCTGATATCGGCGCGGCGCATCAGGCCGAGTTTATGACGGATCAGCGGATGGCGGATCTCGAGGATGGGCATGGAAAAACTCCGGCGGCGGGCAAAAAAACCGGCCTAGATTAATCTATCCGAGGGTGATGTCCTATAGGACATTCTGTACGTTAGTCCATAAAGGCTTGATTCGGCCTCAATGGATGCGTACCTTTGCCCGCTTTTCCGAAAACATCCCCCCTGGAGAGCGCCATGTCCGCTGATCTCGAGCATATCCGTCAAATCATGCGAGAGGCTGACTGCCTGTACACCGAAGCTGAAGTCGAGGCCGCCATCGCCCGCGTCGGTGCACAAATCAACGAACAACTGGCTGACAGCAATCCGGTAGTGTTCTGCGTGATGAACGGCGGGCTGATTTTCTCCGGCAAACTGCTGACGCATCTGCAGTTCCCGCTGGAAGCCTCCTACCTGCACGCGACCCGTTATCGCAACGAAACCAGCGGCGGCGACCTGTTCTGGAAAGCCAAGCCGGAAGTTTCGTTCATCGACCGCGACGTGCTGATCATCGACGACATCCTCGATGAAGGTCACACCCTCGGCGCGATCATCGACTTTTGCAAACACGCCGGTGCGCGCAAAGTGCACACCGCCGTTCTGATCGACAAGGATCACGACCGCAAGGCGCGTCCAGACCTGAAAGCCGATTTCGTCGGCCTGCCGTGCATCGACCGCTACATCTTCGGTTACGGCATGGACTACAAAGGCTACTGGCGCAACGCCAACGGGATCTTTGCCGTTAAAGGCATGTAAGAACCCAGCACTACCCCCTGTAGGAGTGAGCCTGCTCGCGATAGCGTCGTATCAGCCAACATCAACGTTGCTGACAGACCGCTATCGCGAGCAGGCTCACTCCTACATTTGTTTGCACGATACCCATGCTAGAGTGCTCGGCCCCGCCTTCCGGAGCCTGTCATGCGCCTCTTGATCCGCAGCCTCGCCGCGTTTTCCTTGATCTTCTGCCTGCCTCTTTCCGCCGCGCCGATGCACAGTCAATTCCTGCCGCCGGACGATCTGACCGTGCGCGATGCCGAGCCCGAGCAGCAGCAATTGCTGCAGGTCACTGATTATTCCGTGGTCGTCGGCGCGCAACGCCAGTCCAATCAACAACCGATTCCGGTCACGTCTCCATTGATGATTCGCCTCAAGGGCAAATCCCTCAACAAAGGCGCGACCATTACTCAGGTGTTGGTCAATTTCGACGGTGAAAGCAAAAGCCTGAAAAAGCCGGTTTATGACGACAAGAGCAAAACCCTCACACTGTTTTATCCACAGGCCCAATACCGCGTGATCATCGATCTGCTGCGCAACGACACTATGTATGTGCAGTTCCTCAGTTACGCCAATGGCCATATCTGGGCCGATTTGCACACCGGGGCGGTGCGATCGCGTTGAGCCGGGCGGCCGGGCAGGGGTAAACTGCCCGCCCCGTGTAATGTCTGCGAGCTGGAGTCGGCAATGCGTAAAGATAAAAAACAAGTGATTGGTGACGAGATCGGCGATGAGCAGATCAAGCTGTTCCTCGATTTTGAGCCGGTCGACGCCACTTCGCCGTCGCTGCACAAACTGATCAAGGCTTACCGTGGCCTGCGCATTGATGATTTCGAGCGGTTTCTGACGTTCTTCGTTGCCGCCGGTTATGACGTGGATGGCAAGGACGAGCACGGTCAGACGTTCGTTGCTCAGATCAAGGATCAGCGCAACGCGGCCGAGTACATCGGGCTGATCGACAAGGCCCGCAGCTAAGATCAAAAGATCGCAGCCTGCGGCAACTCCTACAGAGAGTTTGTGTTTACCCTGTAGGAGCTGCCGAAGGCTCGGGCCGCGATCGGACGATCTTTTGCTTTTCAAGGCCATAAAAAAACGCCCCGCACTCACTGAGTACGGGGCGTTTTTTTATGCGGCAAGATCAAGCGTAGCTTGGGGTTTCGCTGCTTTCTTCAACCAGTTCCAGCGCGATGTTGTTCTGCGTGTTGATCTTGCGATACAGCGCAGCATCAGTTTCCAGGACCTTTTCACGGGCCGGGAAGATCTCCGCCAGTTTGCCAGCCCACTCACCCTTGGCCTTGGCCGGGAAGCACTTCTCGATCAGTTCCAGCATGATCGAAACGGTCACCGAAGCGCCTGGCGAAGCGCCGAGCAGGGCGGCGAGGGAGCCGTCCTTGGCCGACACCAGTTCGGTACCGAACTGCAGGATGCCGCCCTTTTTCGGGTCTTTCTTGATGATCTGTACCCGTTGGCCGGCCACTTCCAAGCGCCAGTCTTCGGCTTTCGCCTCAGGGTAGAAGCGGCGCAGGGAATCCAGACGCTGCTCCATCGATTGCATCACTTCGCTGACCAGGTACTTGGTCAGGTCCATGTTGTTTTTCGCCACGGCCAGCATCGGCCCGATGTTGCCGGCGCGAACCGACAGCGGCAGGTCCATGAAGGAGCCGTGCTTGAGGAACTTGGTGGTGAAACCGGCGTATGGCCCGAACAGCAGGGACTTCTTGCCGTCGACCACGCGGGTGTCCAGGTGCGGCACCGACATCGGTGGCGAACCCACTGCGGCCTGGCTGTACACCTTGGCCTGGTGATGCTTGACCACTTCCGGGTTGTCGCAACGCAGCCACTGACCGCTGATCGGGAAGCCGCCGAAGCCTTTGCTTTCCTCGATGCCCGAAGCCTGCAGCAACGGCAGCGCCGCGCCACCCGCGCCGAGGAAAACGAACTTGGCGTCGACTTCACGGCTGCTGCCGCTGTTGACGTCCTTGATGCTGACGGTCCAGCCAGCGCCGTTACGCTTGAGGCCGGTAACGCGCTTGCAGTATTTGACTTGAGTGTCGGGAGCGCTGGTCAGGTGCTTGAGCAACTGATTGGTCAGGGCGCCGAAGTTGACGTCGGTGCCGTTCATCACGCGGGTCGCGGCGAGGACTTCGCTCGGCGAGCGGCCCGGCATCATCAGCGGCATCCACTCGGCCATCTTGGCCTTGTCCTCGGTGTACTCCATGTCGGAGAAGGCGTGATGCTTGTGCAGGACGTCGAAACGTTCCTTGAGGAAGGAAACGCCTTTGTCGCCCTGAACGAAACTCAGGTGCGGCACCGGGCTGATAAAGGATTTGCACGAGCCGAACGTGCCTTTCTTGGTCAGGTACGACCAGAACTGCTTCGACACCTCAAACTGGGTGTTGATGTGCACGGCTTTCTTGATGTCGACGGTGCCATCGGCGGCTTGCGGCGTGTAGTTCAGCTCGCAAAGGCCAGCGTGACCGGTGCCGGCGTTGTTCCATGGGTTGGAACTCTCGGCAGCACCGGAATCCATCAGCTCGACGACTTCCAGCTTGATCGCGGGGTCGAGCTCTTTGAGCAGCACGGCCAGGGTGGCACTCATGATGCCCGCCCCAACCAGAACTACGTCGACTGCTTCGTTATGCGCCATTTAACGCGTCTCCAAAATCTGCAGCACCAAATTGTCGGCATGGCTGCCAGGCGTTCCGGGACAGGTCAGTGATGTCCAGGCTATCCATGGTCAGGTTCGCCATGTCCGAATCTTCGCAATTTTTCGCAACTTCGACGGATGTATGCGGCTTGGCTTTCAAGAGCTCCATGAACTCATTTCAGCACGCAGCTGGCAATTCGACTTATGGTCGAGACATCCGTTTTTGTGCAACCAAATCCGTAGCGGACAGGCTTCAGGCTCCGATATTCGAGGTATACCCGGTCCTGTGTCGTTGGGCTGTTTCAGACGCTAATGGTGCATGTTCAGACGCAAAACTTTTCATTTGCTCGCCACACTCTTGTGAAGTTGTGAAAACCCGTTTTTTTCACGCTCTTTTGAAGACGTGAACCTCAAAAAAGGGCTGTCCAGGCCTGGCACCTTGCCCGCAAAGGCAAAACAACGCGGTGGCCGAGCGTCATGACAGCTCTGCAGATTCGCGAAAAGCGGGGTTTTTGCCGGAAGAACAGGCAAGCGCGCCAACTTCACTCGATCTGTGTGGGCGGCTCTCTGTGGGCGATTTGGGTGTCGATGCATGCGCATTGACGCTGTTGCGGGGCCCGATCAGGAGACGTCCTTATAATCGGGGGGAGATTGTATCGAAGAAATGCGGGCAGTTGCTCGTGTTTAATGACTTTTATTAGGCATCCGGTCAGATGCTCAACATCGCTTGCACCCGTGCACGGGGCTGCGACGCTATGACGCGGGCGCTGGCGGGCAGTGGCTGGTGCAACCAGTTGAGGCGGATTTCTTCGATTTCCACCCAACCGTCGCCCATCGGCTGCAGGCTGCACTGCTTGAATGCCTGGCAATGGCCATTGCGGTCGAGCAGGGCGAAGCTGCGGTGCAACGGGCGTGGCGCGAACAACGAGATCAGATAACGCATGATTGAGTACCTTGTGGGGGACTGATTGCAAGGTTGCCAAGGCGCCGTGACGTGAACGTGTATGCCGGGTGAATAATCTGTGACAGGAACCGCTTTCCCACGGGTTTGTCAGACATTTCAGTATTCGCTGCCGGGCGCTGGTTACCCGCAGTGGCCCACCGCTATACTGCCGGCCTGTTTGTGCCTGATTCTGGAGAGAAGAGCATGTTGCAACGCCTGTTGTTCGGTTTGATCACTGTGGCCGGTTTGACCCTGGCCGGCTGCGCCCACAGCCCGCAACAACTGAGCCCGGAGCCGAAGCTGACCACCCAGCTGCCAGCGGTCGGCCGTGGCCAGCCAGTCGTCGTGCGTGTGGTTGACGGTCGTCCGTCGCCAACTTTGGGCACCCGTGGCGGCCTGTACCCGGAAACCAGCGCCATCACCGTGCAGCGCGAGCAGATCCTGCCGAAGTTGCAGGCTCAGGCTGAAGCCGCCGTGCGTTTGCTCGGCTTCACCCCGACCAACAACGCACCCAACGCTCCGCAGTTGACCGTGACCCTGGCCGAGCTGAAGTATCAGTCGCCGAAAGAAGGTATGTACGTGACCGAAGCGACCATTGGCGCAACCTTCCGCTCCGATGTGCAGAACGCCAACCGCCGTTATAGCGGCCGTTACGGTGCCTCGCTGGACCAGCGTTTCGGCATGGCGCCAAACCAGGAAACCAACACCAAACTGGTCAGCGATGTCTTGAGCGATGCGCTGACGCGTCTGTTCAAGGACCCGACGGTGGGTCAGGTTCTGGCTGAGTAAGTTTTCGGCGGATGTGAAAAAGCCCGGGGCCAGTGATGGTTTCGGGCTTTTTTGTGGGTGTCAGGTTTGGGATTTGTATCGTATGGGAGATCGATCCCCCTCACCCCAGCCCTCTCCCCCAAGGGGGCGAGGGGGAAAGGGAGCCGATCTGTGTTGTGCCTGCGATCTGCATTCATCTCGGAGTTTCAGGTCGATTTGCGTTGTTCTTGAGATCTACATTCACCTCGGACTTTCAGGTCGATGTACCTCGACAAAACACCTCGGTCAGTCCCTTCTCCCTCGGGGAGAGGGCTAGGGTGAGGGTGCTTTTGCTTTTAGGCAGCCTGGGAATAAAAGTCGAGAACGCTGACACCCGTCAACAAATCAGTCTCCGGCAAATCCGCATGCTGATGCCCGCCCAGCGCGCAATACACCAGCCAATGGCGATCCTGGACATTGAAGGCGAGGCTGCCGACAAGGCTTTGTTGCTCGTCGTAAGGGCTAATGAGGTACAGACGATCCTGGTTTTCAGCGTGAAGCATGTCGCGTTCCATGTGCGTTTCGAGGCGCGCATCTTGGTGTATCCACATGACGATGCCGTGACACAGGACAGCCATCGGTCGATTGTCAGGTTATTTGTCGCAAAGACTGGGGGTGAACCGGCAGGTTTGGTTAGAATCCGCGCCGCAGTCGTCGATCTGGCGTCTGCCACACCGGTTCAGATAGAGGTCTGTGATGTCGCTGCACTTGATGACGCTGTTTACCGCCCATCCCGCCAAGTTGATCAACTTGCTCGCGTTGTTGTTGGCGTTTCCGGGGAGTTGGCTGCTGCACGCCACTCGTCGCCGTGAACAACGTGCGATGGCCAGCATTGCCGCTCAGCGCCAGGCGCAACCGAATGCCGAACCAATCCTTGATTGGGCGACCTTGCGCATGAACCGGTTTTTCTATCGTTTTGGTTTTGCTTGCCTCGGGCTGGCCCTGATCGTCTCCTGGATCAGCACGCGCTATTAAAAGCAAAAGATCGCCGCCTTCGGCAGCTCCTACACGAATCCCCTGTAGGAGCTGCCGCAGGCGGCGATCTTTTGATCTTGCCGTTGCTTTACAACGGCAACCCAGCCTTGACCCGGTATTGATTACGCACCGGCGTCGCATATTGCAGCACCAGATACGGACGATGCTCCTCAGGGCACGCATCCAAGCGTTCCTGCCACTCTTGCTGCGCCTTGGCCAGCTCATCCGCCGGGAACACCTCGGCAGCTTTCGGCACATTCAACTGCGGATCGGCATCGGCCCACTGGGCGTACGCCAGGTAGTGCACCGGGAACAACCGGTAGCCACCGAGAATTTGTTTGTCCATCTCGATCGCCAATTGCTTGGTGTCTTCGAACAGCTCGGTAATCGGCGCGGCAAAGTTCACGTGCACCCGGCCCTTGTAGCCAGTGATGCCTTTGGCGATGCTCACGTCATCTTCGCCCGGCGCTTTCGCGTAAGTGCCGGTGGTGGCGCGGATGTACAACTCGCGAGCCTTGGCCTGGTCGCACGGGTCATATTCGTAGCTGATCGACACCGGGGTAACGTTCAGCGAGCGGATGACTTCGCCGAACGGCTCGTCCTTGCGGCTCATGTGGAACATCTTGAGGATCGCCGACTCGGTGCGGTCGTCGCCGTCCTTCGCCCGGCCTTCAGCCTGAGCGATCCAGATCGACGCGCAATCGTTGCGGATCGAGTGGTTGATGTACGCCGACAGCAACTGATAAGCAGCCATTTTCTCGCGACGGCCGGTGATCGAACGGTGGACGATGAAGCTCTTGTTCAGACGCATCAGATCGCTGACAAACGGCTTCTGCAGCAGGTTGTCGCCGATCGCGATGCGCGGCGTCGGCAGGCCGGCGTGGTACACGGCGTAGTTGACGAAGGCCGGGTCCATCACGATGTCGCGGTGGTTGGCGATGAACAGATAAGCGCTGCCGGACTTGAATTGCTCGACACCGGTGTAGGTCACGCCATCGGTGGCGCGCTCGATGGTGTGGTCGACGTAGGACTCGACCTTGTCCTGCAACGTCGCCACCGAAGTTACGTCGGCGAACTCACGACGTAGCCGATGGGCTATAAGTGGTTTGAGCATCCAGCCGAAGGCACCGGCAAAACGCGGGAAGCGGAAGTGGGTGAGGATATCTAGAAACGCCTTGTCGCCGAGCAGTCTTGCCAGTACCACAGGTACTTCGCTGTCGTCGTAAGGTCGGATGGCATCGAATTCGCCCATCATGCTCTCTTGTTGGAAACGGCTAGGGTAAGTAAAGGTTTTGATCGAAAACCCGCGGGGCACGGTCTGAAAAAGTAGCCAGACAAAAATAGCCCTGCAAATAGACCGGCGATTATACGCACAAGTCACTTGGGAGACCGCGATGCTGGAAACCGCTGAATACGAATGTCCTTATTGTGGGGAGCTTGTTGAGACGTCGGTGGACTTGTCCGCCGGCGATCAGACCTATATCGAGGACTGTCAGGTGTGTTGTCGGCCAATAACGTTCGTATTGCAGGTCCATGGAGAGGACTGGTTTCTGGAAGTTTTCAGTGAGAACGAATAAGGGGCGCCCATGCAGCGAATCTACGAGCCGGAAAATCTGATGGAAGGTGAAATGCTCAAGGGCATGCTCGCCAGCGAGGGCATCGAGGCGCATTTGATTGGCCGCGATTTGCTCGGTGGAACGGGCGAGCTGCCGATCTTCGGTCTGTTGGGCTTATCTGTGGATAACGATCAGGCCGAATACGCCCGTGAGCTGATCACCGCGTACAATGCCGCGCTGCCGCTGCCCGGCGATGAACCGGAGAGCTTCCCCGGGACGCTGGTCTGTTAGGCTGAGCTTCGTATTACTTCAGAGTCGTGTTGCCCCATGTGTGGACGTTATGCCCTGTTTCGCTGGAACCGCGACTTCGCGGCCCTGCCTGGTTTTCCCGCCGATCAGCAGGCGCAGTGGAACATTTCCCCCAATGATTCGGTGCTGATGCTGCGTGCCAGTGAAGATGGCCAGCGCAGCCTGGCCCGCGCCCGTTGGGGATTAACGCCGCCGTGGCTGACCGATCTGTCGAAAACCCCGGCACATGCCCGGGCGGAAACCGTGGCTGAGCAGCCGATGTTTCGTGAGGCGCTGCGCCAGCGTCGTTGCCTGCTACCGGCGAATGGTTTTTACGAATGGCGCGGGACCCAGCGCAAGCGGCCGTTCTGGCTGACGCCGGGGGAGGGTTCTTCGCTGTTTTTCGCGGCGATCTGGGAGGCTTATCCGGTGCAGGAACAGGTGTGGTTGAGTACGGCGGTGATTACTCAGCCGGCGTCGAGTCAGCGCCGGCCGTTGATTCTCGATGAGGCGGGGCAGGCGGCGTGGCTCGATCCCGAGACGCCGTTGCATGTGTTGCAGGGGTTGCTGGCCAGTGAACCCGCGGCGCTGCGTGAGCGGGTGTTGGCGAATCTGATCAATGATCCGAAGCTCAACGGGCCGGAGTGTTTGACCCCGGGCTAAAGCCTGCAGATCAAAAGCCCCTCACCCTAGCCCTCTCCCAGAGGGAGAGGGGACTGACCGCGGGATATTGACGAAACACACCGACTTGAAAGCTTTTCACCGAATCCATAATCGCCACGATTTTTCAGGTCGATGTATGACGGGAGACAACTCGGTCGGCCCCCTCTCCCTCCGGGAGAGGGCTGGGGTGAGGGGCTTTTCGCTTTTCAGACCTTGAACTGATTGATCAACCGCCGCTGCTGCTCTGCCAGTTTGGTCAAATCGGCACTTGCCGAACTCGACTCATCCGCGCCCCCCGCCACTTCATTGGCCACTTGCCCGATGTTGATCACATTGCGGTTGATGTCATCGGCCACCGCACTCTGCTCTTCCGCCGCACTGGCAATCTGCGTGTTCATGTCGTTGATCACCGAAACCGCCTGGGTGATCGTTTCCAGCGCCTCAGCCGCTTTCGCCGCATGCTGCACGCTTTCATCGGTGCGGTTCTGGCTGTCTTCCATGACCCGCACGACATCGCGGGTGCCTTGTTGCAGTTGCTGGATCATGCTCTGGATTTCTTCAGTGGCTTTCTGGGTTTTCTGCGCCAGATTGCGCACCTCGTCGGCCACCACGGCAAACCCACGACCCTGTTCACCGGCACGCGCCGCCTCGATCGCCGCGTTCAGGGCCAGCAGGTTGGTCTGCTCGGCGATGCCGCGAATGGCGGTGAGAATGGCGTTGATGTTCTCGCTGTCCTTGGCCAGGGTCTGTACCACATCCACCGCTTTGCCGATTTCCACTGCCAATACGCCAATCGAATTGGACGTATCGCGGACAATCTGCATGCCCTGGCTGGCGGCCTGGTCGGCATGACTGGCCGCTTGTGCCGCCTGCGTCGCGTTCCGCGCGACATCCTGCGCGGTGGCGGTCATTTCCTGCACCGCCGTGGCGACCTGATCGATCTCGGCCATTTGTTTTTGAATGCCGATGTTGGTGCGAATGGCGATGTCAGCGGTGTGTTCCGAGGAATCGCTGACGCTCTGTACCGACGTCACCACCTGCGTGATCATCGCCTGCAACTTGGCCAAAAAGGTGTTGAAGCCCTTGGCGATCGAGCCCAGTTCATCACTGCGATCGCTGCTCAAGCGTCGGGTCAGATCACCTTCACCCTGAGCGATGTCATTGAGCATCGCGACCATCTGTTTCAGCGGTCGGGCGATGCCGTGGCCGACCAGCCAGATCACCAGCAGGCCGAGGCCGGCGATCAGCAGACCGACCATGGCCATGCCGAAGGTGTCGGATTTGCGTTGAGCATCGAGGTCGGCCTGCAGTTTTTGCAGATCCGCCATCACGGCGTTGAGCGGCAGTTGCAGCATCAGCGTCCAGCGCGCGTCGGTCTGACCGATGCCGAACGGCAGGTACAACTCGATGCGGCCCTTGTCCTTGTTGACCGAGTAAGTCACTTCGCCGCGTTTGAGATTGGCCAGGTTGGCGGTCTGCCCGGCGTCGAGGATGTCGCTGACTTTCTCGCCGAATTTGCTCGGGTCTTGGGTGTACGCGACGATCCGGCCGTTGCCGCCGATCAGGGCCATTTGCCCGGCGCCGCTGTACAGCTTTTGGTTGGCGCCGAGGAGCATTTCCTGAATGAAGTTCACCGACAGGTCGGCGCCGACAATGCCCTGGAAGGCACCGTTAAGCATGATCGGCTCGATAAAGGAGGCGAGCATGACGATCTTGTCGCCGACCTTGTACGGCGCCGGATCGATCACGCAGGCTTTCTTCGTTTCCTTCGAGCACAAGTAGTACTCGCTGGCGCGCACGCCGGTGGACAGGGTTTTCTGGTCGTCGACGTCGACCAGTTTGTCCAGGCCGAGGGTGCCGTCATCGTTGCGGAACCACCACGGCAGGAAGCGCCCGTTGGCGGCATCGATGCCAACGACGCTGGTGCCGACGTAGGCCGCGTCATTGTGGTCCAGGGCGTTCTTTTCCCAGCCGATGTAAGTGCCGAGAATCTTCGGGTTCTTCTCGACGTTTTCTTTGATCAGGCTGATCAGTTGCTCGCGGCTGACGCTCAGGCGTGGCTGGCCATCGGCGCCCGGCGTGCCGAGCAGGGCGTTGACTCGCACCAGGCCGCCGGCAATCAGCAGCGGCGCCTCGAGCTCGCGCTGGATCTGGCTGACCTGGGTTTGCGCCAGCGAGGTCAGGCGCTGTTCGATGACTTGCTCGAACTGCGCCTGGGTGCGTTGTTGCACCATTTCTTGCGTGCGCGCACCGGAGAACAGCGCATACAGCACCAGCGCGGCGACCACACTGAGCACGATGGCGCCGGCCAGGGCGGCGACGGAAAACTGGATCGACTTGAACTTCATGGGAGCTCCGCACGCAAGAGGACGTCTGCGCTGATGTATCGGCAGCGGGCATTGGGCCATGAGTGCGAGCCGGAGCAATTGAAAGCTAATGTCGCAAATGGATCAGTGCGCGACGCAGTTGCACGGGACTTGGCGGTCGCTGTGAATTTTTTGCGACAGCTCTGGTGGGAAACGTCTGAAAGTCGCTGCAACACGTCCGTTGTATCTGGCGTCGATACAATTACCCGCCTAGGATACGCGCAGGTTTTCAGGGAGCTTTTGAATGAACAAGACATTGGTTGTAAGTGCACTGAGCGCAGCGCTGTTGCTGGTCGGTTGTCAGTCGGTCAACACCACCAGCGGCGGCGCCGTGGGGGTGGAGCGCAAGCAGTACATGTTCAGCATGCTGTCCTCGCAAGAGGTCGACCAGATGTATGCCCAGTCGTATCAGAAGACCGTCGGCGAGGCGTCCAGCAAAGGTGTGCTGGACAAGACCAGCCCCGAGGCCAAGCGGGTTCAGGCGATTGCCAACCGCCTGATCGCCCAAGCGCCGAACTTCCGTCCGGATGCGGCGCAATGGCAGTGGGAAGTCAATCTGATCAAGAGTGATGAACTCAACGCCAACTGCGGGCCCGGCGGCAAGATCATTTTCTACACCGGGCTGATCGACAGCCTGAAGCTCACCGACGATGAAATCGCTGCGGTCATGGGCCATGAAATCGCGCATGCCCTGCGCGAACACGGTCGTGAAGCGATGTCCAAGGCGTACGGGATTGAAATGGCCAAGCAGGGCGCAGGTGCATTGCTCGGTCTGGGTCAGGACAGTCTGGCGCTGGCCGACACCGTGGCCAACTACGGCATGACCCTGCCGAACAGCCGTGCCAACGAAAACGAAGCCGACCTGATCGGTCTGGAACTGGCCGCACGCGCCGGTTACAACCCGAACGCCGCGATCACTTTGTGGAACAAGATGAGCAAGGCATCGGAAGGTTCGCCGCCGGAGTTCATGAGCACTCACCCGGCTTCGACCAGCCGGATTGCCTCGTTGCAGGCGGCAATTCCGAAGGTTATGCCGTTGTACGAAAAAGCTCCTAAATCCTGAGTCGGTGATCGTTCCCACGCTCTGCGTGGGAATGCCTCAAGGGACGCTCCGCGTTCCAAGCGGGACGCAGAGCGTCCCCGGCTGCATTCCCACGCAGAGCGTGGGAACGATCCTTCACTGAGGATTAAACCCAGCCACTGCTCTGCATCGCCTTGTACACCGCAACAATCGCCAAAATCATGAATGCCGAAGCGGCGAGGCGACGGATCAAGGTCAGTGGCAGTTTGTCTGCGGCGAAGTTACCTGCCAGCACCACCGGCACGTTGGCAATCAACATGCCCGCCGTGGTACCGATAATCACCAGCCACAGTTCCGGATATTGCGCGGCGAGCATCACCGTCGCGACCTGAGTCTTGTCACCCATTTCTGCGAGGAAAAACGCAATCAGCGTGGTCAAGAACGGCCCGAACTTGCGTGCGGTGCTGGTTTCATCGTCATCCATTTTGTCCGGGACCAGTGTCCACAGCGCAGTGGCCGTAAAGCTTGCGGCGAGAATCCAGTGCAGCGTGGCATTCGAGAAGAAGCTGCCAAACCAGGCGCCTACCGCACCGGCTGCTGCGTGGTTGGCCAGGGTCGCGGCGACAATACCGGCAATGATCGGCCAGGGTTTGCGGAAGCGAGCGGCGAGAATCAGCGCGAGCAGTTGCGTCTTGTCGCCGATTTCGGCCAAGGCAACGATTGCGGTGGGAACGAGTAACGAGTCCAGCATCAGGATTTCCTAAGGGGCGGGTCGACACGGCTATGACACGTACAGCCTTCCCGCCCCGGGTAAGGTGTGCGTGTCATAGGTCTTGTCAAACCCTGCGATCCGTCTGCTGCGGACGCTTGGGTCGCATACGCCATGATCTGAGGATCAAGTATGTTGACGTATGCCGGACGAGCTTGGCGCTCGTGGGAGACTACTCCCCTAGGACGGAGCGGATTCTGCCTTCGCAAATCCGATTGAGCAAGAACAAATTTTCAGCCGCGCTTGGCCCGGTAAATCCGGAAACCATTGCCTTCGGCCTTGATTGCACAGACGCCCAGATGCTCTTCGATCAGCGGTTGATACTTGAGGAAGCTGTTCGCCACCAAGCGCAGTTCGCCGCCATTTTTCAGATGTTTGGCCGCTTTTCGCAGCAAGTTCTCGGTTGCGAAATAATCGGTGTGCACGCCGACATGGAACGGTGGATTGCTCAGAATCGCACTCAAACCCATCGGCGCGGCATCGATACCGTCGCCAGTCAGCACTTCAGCTTCCAGACCATTGGCCGCCAATGTCAGGCGACTGCTGGCGGCGGCGAACGCATCGACATCAAGCAGGGTCACCTGATTGTGTGGGTAGCGACGCTTGACCGCAGCGCCCAGAACACCGGCACCGCAACCGAAGTCGAGCAGATGGCCGCTCGGCAATTTGTCCAGATGCTCCAGCAGCAGGGCGCTGCCGCGATCCAGGCGACCGTGGCTGAACACGCCCGGCAGGCTGATAACTTTCAGCGGACCCTCGGCCAAAGGCAATTCATAGGTCTGCGCCAGGCTTTCCAGGGAATTCACTTCAGGGGCGTTGGCCACGGTGACTTGCCAGAGCTGGCAATGACGCGCGCTGTCGAGTTTGCGCGGCTTGCCGAACGGGTTGAGCTGCTTGGATGCGCCTTCGATGCCGCTGCGCTTTTCCCCGACCAGAAATACTTCACGCCCGGCCAGACGCGAAGCCAGGGCGTTGAGGATGTAGTCGGTGAGGTCTTTGGACTTGGGCAGAAACACCACGGCGCTGTCGAATTCTCGCTCGGGTATGTTCACGCCAAAATGGCTACGGCCTTCAAAGCGTGCGTCCAGCGCGGCCTGGTCGCCGGCATGCCAGCACCAGCCAAATGCGTTGGGCAGGCGCCCGAGCAAATCGTCGGCAGGCAAACCGGCCAACAACAGCGAACCTTGAAATAACTCGGGCTGACGAAGCAGTACTTCACTGCGCGGATCCATAACTGCTCCTCAAAAAAAAGTGCCGCAGTTTATCAACTGACGACCCGCAGCGCCTTACCGCTGAAGAACGCCTGAGCGTTTTCGGTCAATTGGCCGACGATGCGCTGCCGAGCCTCGCGGCTGCCCCAGGCGTTGTGTGGCGTAACGATCAGGCGTGGGATGTCCGCCGCGAGCAACGGATTGCCTTGGGTCGGCGGCTCTACACTCAACACATCGGTGGCCGCGCCGCCAAGGTGACCATTGCGCAGGGCTTCGGCCAGCGCCTGTTCATCGATCAGACCGCCACGCGCGGTGTTGACCACGAACGCACCGGGCTTCATCGACGCCAACTCGCGAGCACCGATGAAATGGCGAGTGTGTTCGTTCAGCGGGCAGTGCAGGGTGAGGGCGTCGATCTGCGGCAACAGTTCATCCAGCGGCAAACGATCCGGACGAGCAGGGCGCCCGGGAATCTGCCCGAGCAACACGCGCATGCCGAACGCTTCGGCCAATCGCGCCACAGCGCCGCCGAGTTCGCCATGACCGAGCAGGCCGAGGGTTTTGCCTTCCAGCTCGACAATCGGATAGTCGAGCAGGCAGAACTGTTTGGCTTGCTGCCAGCGACCTTCGCCAACGGCTTTTTGATAATCGGCCAGACGCGTGGCGAGGTTGAGCAACAGCATGATCGTGTGTTGCGCCACCGACGGCGTGCCGTAACCCTGGCAGTTGCACACGGTGATGCCCTGAGCACGAGCGGCGACGAGGTCGACGTTGTTGGTGCCCGTGGCGGTGATCAGGATCAGTTTCAGAGCGGGGTTGGCGGCCATGGCGGCAGCGTTGATCATGATCTTGTTGGTGATCGCCACCGTCGCCCCTTGCAGGCGCTCGGCAACCTGCTCGGGCAAGGTCTGGGCGAAAAGCTGCAGATCGCTGAAACACTCACGCAGCGGACTGAGGTCGAGGTCGCCGAGATCCAGCGAAGGGTGATCAAGGAATACCGCGCGGTGCGTGTTGGTCATCAACTGTACCTTTCGTGCTGTGAGCGTAGGGCGTAATCTGCCGAGCCTACCAGATGAAACAAATTGATATGCTTGGCCGAAAGGAGCCCCCATGTACTGGACCGAGTTCTTGACCGTTGCACTGATCCACTTGCTGGCCGTCGCCAGCCCCGGCCCGGACTTCGCCGTGGTGGTGCGCGAGAGCGTGACCCACGGTCGCCGCGCCGGCACCTGGACCGCGCTGGGCGTGGGCACGGCGATTTTCCTGCACGTTGGTTATTCGCTGCTCGGTATCGGCCTGATCGTGTCGCAATCGATCGTGTTGTTCAACGCGTTGAAATGGGCGGCGGCGGCTTACTTGCTGTACATCGGCTTCAAGGCATTGCGCGCGCAACCAGCGAAAGCCGTGGCCGATGACTTGCACAAAGAGGCCGGCGTACGCACGGCGCGCGGCGCGTTCACGTCAGGCTTCGTGACCAATGGTCTGAATCCGAAAGCCACGCTGTTCTTCCTGTCGCTATTCACCGTGGTGATCAACCCGCACACGCCACTGGCGGTGCAGGCCGGTTACGGGATTTACCTGGCGGTCGCGACTGCGTTTTGGTTCTGTCTGGTGGCGATGTTGTTTAGTCAGCAGCGGGTGCGTGCCGGTTTTGCCCGCATGGGCCACTGGTTCGACCGCACCATGGGCGCGGTGCTGATCGCTCTCGGCGTGAAAATCGCGTTCACCGAGATGCACTGATCTCAGAACCGCGACTTAAATCTGTGGGAGCGAGGCTGCTCGCGAAGGCGTTGGGTCAGTCGACATTATTGGTGGCTGAAAGACCGCTTTCGCGAGCAGGCTCGCTCCCAAAGGGCCTTACACAAGTTCGCTGAGTTTGCTCAGGGTGTTCAGGTAGTCGCGGGGATTCTCTCCCAGCAAACGGCGAAACATCGCGCTGAACGCCCGTGCGCTGCCGTAACCCAAGTCCTGCGCCACACGCTGCACGCTGTCCCCAGCGAGCAGGCGCGGCAGGGCTTCCATCAGGCGCAGTTGCTGACGCCAGGCGTTGAAACTCATCTGCACTTGTTGCTGAAACAGCCGCGCCAGCGTGCGTGAGCTGGCGCCGACCTGCTGCGCCCAGTCTTCCAGCGTATTGGTGTGATCGGGGGTGTGCAGCAGTGCCAGACAGATATTTTGCAGACGCCGGTCGGTTGGCATCGGAATGTGCAGCGGCAGGTTTTCCAGACCGGCGAGTTCTTCCAGCATCAACTGCTGAATCAGCGGATTGTCGGCATGCGGCGGCCCTTGCACGGCACGCAGGATCAGCTCGCGCAGCAGCGGCGTCACCGCCAATACGCAGCACTGTTGCAGGCTGGCGGGTGACAGTTCTGGGGCGATGAACAGCGAGCGCATCTGTACGTCGCCGCTCATGAAAATCTCGTGCGCCACTTCTGGCGGAATCCACACCGCGCGACTTGGCGGAATCACCCATGCACCCGAGTCCGTGACCACGCGCATGATCCCGCTGACGGCATACAACAACTGCGCCTCACGATGCAGGTGCAGCGGCTGGTGCGCGCCATCCAGATAATCCCGGGGGTAGGCGCTCACCGGGCCGTGTTCGAAATGGCTGATCAACATGTCTGATTCGATGACTTGTCTGGCAGGAATGCGCTTTGTGGCCAACTTAGCATAGCGCCACACAACAACGTAAAGCGTGCCGCCATGAATCAATCCAGAAACGTCATTCGCTATATCAACGCCGCCCATGTGATCGATCACATGTTCATGCTGATATTTCCCGCCGCCGTGCTCGGTATGACGCAGGCCTTCGGTCTCGACTACGCCACGCTGATCGGCCTGTCACTGGGCGGCTTCATTGCCTTCGGCGCGTGTTCGCTACCCGCTGGTTGGCTGGGCGATCACTGGAGTCGGCGGCAGATGATGCTGGTATTTTTCTTCGGCATCGGCGCTTCAGCGATTTTCGCTGGCCTGAGCAGCAGCCCGGCCATGCTGGTGATCGGTCTGACCCTGATCGGTATTTTTGCGGCGATTTATCACCCGGTCGGCACGGCGATGTTGGTCGCTTATGCACAAAATCGCGGCCGGGAAATCGGCATCAACGGTATGTGGGGGAATCTGGGTGTGGCGTTTTCGGCGCTGATCACCGGTTTGCTGGTGGCGCAATTCGGCTGGCGCTCGGCGTTTCTGATACCGGGCGCAGTGGCGATTGTGCTGGGGGTTGGCTTCGCCTTGCACGTGCGTGAAGAGCCGATTCCGAAGCGTGCGCACACGCCACTCAAGGGGGCCGCTGGCCAGCGTATTTCCATGCTCATGGTGTTCGGCGTGCTGGCGCTGGCGACGGCCACTGGCGGCGTGGTGTTCAACGCCACCACCATGACCTATCCGAAGCTGTTTCAGGAGCGTTTGCATGAGCTGTTTGCCTCGCCGCAAACCCTTGGTGTGGTGGTCAGTCTGGCCTATGCCTTTGGTGCAGTTGCACAGTTGAGCATTGGTCGGGTGTTGCATCGGCTCAGCCTGAAATGGCCGTTCATTGTCCTGACGCTGTGCCAGGCACCGCTGCTGTTTGCGCTGGCCTATGCCGACGGCTGGGCGGTGATCGCCCTCGGCGCAGCGTTCATGTTCGTGGTCTTCGGTCAGGTCACCGTCAACGATGCGATGGTCGCCAACTTCGTCGCCCCGCAATGGCAATCACGGGTGTTCGCCCTGCGTTACTGTTTATCGTTCGGTGCCAGTGCGACGGCGATTCCGCTGATTTCCTATGTCGAACCGCGCCATGGTTTTGTAGGCCTGTACTTGATTCTTGCGGGTTTCGGCGCTTTGACCTTCCTTGCAGCAGTCGTATTCCCACAGACGCCTTCCGAGGAGGCTGTAGGGCAAACTGCCTGATCAATAGCGAAAACCGGCAAATGCTGGCGCAAAGCTAGCATTTGTACGGCTTTGCAAATCATTCCTTTGGCTGATTTGGCTGGCGTATAAGGGTTCTAGAGTACCGATCTCTACGCCAACACCGTGCAGTCAGAAAAGGGATTCTTATGTTGCAGACTCGCGTCATTCCCCCGGCCGATGGGGCCTACCAGTATCCATTGCTGATCAAACGGCTGCTGATGTCCGGCGCCCGTTACGAGAAAACCCGCGAGATCATTTACCGTGACCAGATCCGCTATAACTACCCGACCCTGATCGAGCGTGTGGCGCGGTTGGCCAACGTGCTCACGGCGGCCGGTGTGAAGGCCGGTGACACCGTGGCGGTGATGGACTGGGACAGCCATCGTTACCTGGAATGCATGTTTGCGATCCCGATGATTGGCGCGGTGATTCATACCATCAACGTGCGCCTGTCGCCGGAACAGATCCTCTACACCATGAACCACGCCGAGGACCGCTTTGTGCTGGTCAACAGCGAGTTCGTCGGTCTTTACCAGGCAATCGCACCGCACCTGAGCACGGTCGAGAAAACCCTGCTGCTGACTGATCTGCCGGAAAAAACCGCCGAGCTGCCGAACCTGGTCGGTGAGTACGAACAACTGCTGGCCGCCGCGAGCCCGCAGTACGACTTCCAGGACTTCGACGAAAACTCGGTCGCCACCACCTTCTACACCACTGGAACCACCGGCAACCCGAAAGGCGTGTATTTCACCCATCGGCAACTGGTCCTCCACACCATGGGTGTGTCGACGATCATGGGCGCGATCGACAGCGTGCGCCTGCTCGGCACCAACGACGTGTACATGCCGATCACACCGATGTTCCATGTACACGCCTGGGGCCTGCCGTATGTGGCGACCATGCTTGGCCTCAAACAGGTTTATCCGGGGCGCTACGATCCGGAGTTTCTCGTCGAGTTGTGGCGCAAGGAGAAGGTTACCTTCTCCCACTGCGTGCCGACCATCCTGCAAATGCTGCTCAACGCCAAAGGCGCGCAGGGCACCGATTTCGGCGGCTGGAAAATTGTCATCGGCGGCAGCGCGCTCAATCGCACCTTGTATGAAACCGCCAAGGCGCGGGGTATTCAGCTCACCGCTGCGTACGGCATGTCGGAAACCGGGCCGCTTGTATCCTGTGCGCACCTCAATGATGAGTTGATGGCCGGCACTGAAGACGAACGCACCACCTACCGGATCAAGGCCGGCGTGCCGGGGCCGCTGGTGGAAGCGGCGATTGTCGATGCCGAGGGTAACTTTCTCCCGGCCGACGGCGAGACCCAGGGCGAACTGGTGCTGCGTGCGCCATGGCTCACCGAAGGCTATTTCAACGAACCGCAGAAGGGCGCCGAGCTCTGGGCTGGTGGCTGGTTGCACACCGGCGACGTTGCCACACTCGACAGCATGGGCGTGATCGACATCCGCGACCGCATCAAGGATGTGATCAAGACCGGCGGCGAGTGGATCTCTTCGCTGGATCTCGAAGACCTGATCAGCCGTCACGTTGCGGTACGCGAAGTAGCAGTGGTGGGCATCGCCGATCCGCAGTGGGGCGAGCGTCCGTTTGCCTTGCTGGTAATCCGTGAAGGGCATGTGATCGGGGCACGCGAGCTCAAGGAACACCTCAAGCCGTTCGTGGAATTGGGGCACCTGAGCAAGTGGGCGATCCCGAGTCAGATCGCCCTTGTTACCGAAATTCCCAAGACCAGTGTCGGCAAGCTCGACAAGAAGCGCATCCGCCTCGACATCACCGAATGGCAGGCCAACAACAGCACCTTCCTCTCGACACTTTGAGTGTCTGCTGGCGCGCCGAAACCGGCGCGCCAGACCCACCAAGCAAGCGCTTGGCTTGTGAAATCGAAAAAATCAGCCATCCTTGCCGTGCCGACATGCGTCGGACTGGCGAAAGGACTGTTCCAGAGTGGTTGGCAGCTGCAAATCACACTTTAGAGGGATCAAGCAGTACCACCTGCTGGCTATAGTCCGCTCAAGGATTTTTAAGAACGGGGCACACGCACAAAACGGGGCGATGCATTTTTGGAGTGATTTCGGGTTGTCTCTGGCACCCGGTCCTTCAGGCGTTTTTAAAAGTACTCACTGCCATAACAATAATGCACATGGAGTAGCGTCGATGACCTCAGTAAACCAGTTCTGGCGCCGGGCGAAACTGCCTCTGGCAGTCAGTCTTGCCTCTTCGCTCGCCGGGCCCGCATTCGGCGTCAGTTTCAACGTCGGTGAAATCGAAGGCCAGTTCGACTCATCCCTGTCGATCGGTGCCAGTTGGTCTACTCAGAGCCCGAACAAGAACCTCATCGGCGTCAACAACGGCGGCCACGGCCTGTCGCAAACGTCCGATGACGGTCACGCCAACTTCAAGAGCGGTGAAACCTTTTCGAAAATCTTCAAGGGCATTCATGACCTTGAACTGAAGTACGGCGACACCGGCGTGTTTGTCCGTGGCAAATACTGGTACGACTTCGAACTCAAGGACGAAAGCCGCGAGTTCAAGGACATCAGCGATTCGGGCCGCAAAGAGGGCGCCAAGTCGTCCGGCGGGCAGATCCTCGACGCCTTTGTCTACCACAACTACGCGATCGCCGATCAGCCGGGCTCCGTGCGTTTGGGCAAGCAGGTGGTGAGCTGGGGTGAAAGTACCTTCATCGGTGGCGGCATCAACTCGATCAACCCGATCGACGTTTCCGCGTTCCGTCGTCCGGGCGCCGAGATCAAGGAAGGCCTGATCCCGGTCAACATGTTCTACGTGTCCCAGAGCCTGACCGAAAACCTTTCGGCCGAAGCGTTCTATCAGCTGGAATGGGACCAGACCGTCGTCGATAACTGCGGCACGTTCTTCTCGCAGCCAGACATCGTTGCCGACGGTTGCAACGACAACCTGCGCGTGCTGAACAAGCGTTCGCAAATCCCGGCCATCGCCCTGGGGCCGTTGGCGGCCAACGGTGTCAACGTCAACGAAGAAGGCGTTCTGGTGCGCCGCGGTCCGGATCGTGATGCCCGTGACAGCGGCCAGTGGGGCGCGTCCTTCAAGTACATGTACGAACCGCTGGACACCGAGTTCGGCGCCTACTTCATGAACTACCACAGCCGTGCGCCGATCTTCAGCGCCACCGGTGCTCCGCAATCGGTCTACAACACCGCGCGCGCGCTGCCGGGGCCGTTTGCGGCACTTGCGCCATTGCTGGTCGCGGGCAACTCGAATTACTTCATTGAGTACCCTGAAGACATTCGCCTCTACGGTCTGAGCTTCTCCACCACCCTGCCTACCGGTACCGCGTGGAGCGGTGAGATCAGCTACCGTCCGAACGCGCCGGTACAACTGAACTCCACCGACATCCTGTTCGCCGGTGTGCGTCCGATCGGCGGGGCACTGACCAACGCTTCGATCCTCAATGGCGTGCCGGGTCAGGATCTGCACGGTTACGAGCGCAAGGAAATCACCCAGATCCAGACCACGTTCACGCACTTCTTCGATCAGGTCATGGGCGCCAGCCGTCTGACCCTCGTCGGCGAAGTCGGCGCGACCTACGTCGGCGGGCTGGAAAGCCGTTCCGACAAGCGCTATGGCCGCGATCCGGTGTACGGCCCGGGTGAGTTGCCGGCCACTGGCGGTGTGAATACCTGCGCCAATATTCTCAACGCCAGCACCATCAATGGTGCCGGGCCGGGCTCACCGCAGAACAACCGCAGCCGCAATTGCGACAACGACGGCTTCACCACCTCGATGTCGTGGGGCTACCGCGGTCGCGCCATCTGGGAATACAACGACGTCTTCGCCGGTGTGAACCTCAAGCCGAACGTGGCCTGGTCCCACGACGTCAGCGGTTACTCGCCAGGCCCTGGCGGCAACTTCGAGGAAGGTCGCAAAGCGGTCAGCCTGGGCGTCGATGCCGAATACCAGAACACCTACACCGCGAGCCTGGCGTACACCAACTTCTTCGACGGCAAGTACACCACTGTGGATGACCGCGACTTTGTTGCGCTCAGCTTCGGCGTGAACTTCTAAGCACTGCATTTCAGGACGAACGAATTTATGAAAATAACAAAGAGTCTGTTCCACGCCGGTGTTCTGGGCCTGTCGCTGCTGGCGACCGGCGTCATGGCCGCCGTGCCTGCTGCCGAAGCCGACAAACTGGGCAAGAGCCTGACGCCGATGGGAGCGGAAATGGCCGGTAACGCCGACGGTTCGATCCCGGCGTGGAAGCCGCTGCCGAAGAATGCCGGCTCGGTCGACAGCAAGGGTTTCCTGTCCAATCCATACGCCAGTGAGCAACCGCTGTTCACCATCACTGCGAAAGATGTCGACAAGTACAAGGACAAGCTGGCGCCAGGTCAGTACGCGATGTTCAAGCGTTACCCGGACACCTTCAAGATGCCGGTCTACCCGTCCCATCGTGGTGCGACCGTGCCGGATGACGTGTTCGCAGCGATCAAGAAAAACGCCACCACCACCAACCTGGTGTCCGGCGGCAACGGTCTGGAAAACTTCGATACCGCTGTACCGTTCCCGATTCCAAAAACCGGTGTGGAAGTCATCTGGAACCACATCACCCGCTATCGCGGCGGCAGCGTGACTCGTCTGGTGACTCAGGCCACGCCGCAACCGAACGGCTCGTACAGCCTGGTGTACTTCCAGGATCAGTTCGTGTTCCGCGACAAGATGAAGGACTACGATCCGGCGAACCCGGGCAACATCCTGTTCTACTTCAAGCAGAAAGTGACCGCGCCGGCACGTCTGGCCGGTGGTGTGCTGCTGGTGCACGAAACTCTCGATCAGGTGAAGGAACCACGTTCGGCGTGGGTCTACAACGCCGGCCAGCGTCGTGTGCGTCGTGCGCCACAAGTGTCCTATGACGGTCCGGGTACTGCGGCGGATGGCCTGCGTACCTCCGACAACCTCGACATGTTCAACGGTGCGCCGGATCGCTACGACTGGAAGCTCGAAGGCAAGAAAGAGATGTACATCGCCTCCGACAGCTACAAGCTCGACGATCCGAAACTGAAGTACGCCGACATCATCAAGGCCGGTCACATCAACCAGGATCTGGCGCGTTACGAGCTGCGCCGCGTCTGGCATGTGGTTGCCACCCTGAAAGAAGGTCAGCGTCACATCTACGCCAAACGTGACTTCTACATCGATGAAGACACCTGGCAAGCAGCGGTGATCGACCACTACGACGGTCGCGGCCAACTGTGGCGCGTCGCCGAAGCGCATGCCGAGAACTACTACGACAAGCAAGTGCCGTGGTATGCCCTGGAAACCCTCTACGACTTGCAGTCCGGCCGCTATCTGGCACTGGGCATGAAGAACGAAGAGAAGAGTGCGTATGACTTCGGTTTCACCGCCACCACCAGCGACTTCACCCCGGCCGCACTGCGTCAGGATGGCGTTCGCTAACCCGCTGTAACCCGAGGCCGCATCCTCGTGAAAACGCCCCGACTGGTTCGGGGCGTTTTTTTGCGTGTAGCCTTTTTGTAGCCATTTGTAGCAGCAACCTTCATAACCGGTTCGTTTAAGGCTAGTCTGCGGACATCTGCAATGCCGCCAACAGCAATTCGAACAAGAGCCGGCCATGACTGATCTGTCCCCACTTCCGGGTCCCGCAAGTGTTGCCGTCGCGGCACTGGACGGGCGTTTTTTCCGCCCGCCGCTGCCCGACGGCTACGTCTTGCGACCACGCCTTTGCGAGCGCCTGCAGGCCGGGCTCGGTGGGCGTCTGTTGCTGGTCAGTGCCCCTGCCGGGTTTGGCAAGAGTTCGCTGGCGGTGGAGTTCTGTCAGAGTCTGCCGGCACACTGGCAAAGCCTTTGGCTGGGCCTGAGTCCTCGCGACAGCGACCCGGGGCGCTTTCTCGAACGTCTGCTCGAAGGCTTGCAGGACTACTTTCCGCAACTGGGCAGTCGCGCACTCGGCCTGCTGAAAATGCGCCAACGCCATCAGCCCTTCGCCTTCGAAGAATGGCTCGACGGCCTGCTCGATGAACTGACCCTGCACCTCGATCCCGATGCGCCGCTGCTGTTGGTGCTCGACGATTACCATCTTGCGCAAGGCCCGGTGCTCGATCGCTGCCTGCAGTTTTTCCTCAACCATTTGCCCGATGGCTTGCTGGTGATGGTCACCAGTCGCCAGCGCCCGGACTGGCATCTGGCGCGCTTGCGTCTGTCACGGCAGTTGCTGGAGTTACATGAAGCGGATCTGCGCCTGACTCACGACGAAGCCCTGACCTTGCTCGATCGCCACAGCAGTTCGCTGCGCGGTGAAGCGCTGGAAAACCTGATCCAACGCAGCGAAGGCTGGGTCGCCGGTTTGCGGTTCTGGCTGCTCGCGGTGTCTGAGGCCGGCAGCGATGCGGCGCTACCGCAAGCGTTGAACGGGGGGGAAGGGCTGATCCGCGACTATCTGCTGGAAGAGGTCATCGACTGCCTGCCGGCCGAGGTGCAAGCCTTTCTGTACGACACCGCCCCCCAGGAACGCTTTTGCAGCGAGTTGTGCGACGCCGTTCGCGAAGCCCACGACAGCGCCGAGATCCTGCGTTTCCTGTTGGCCCATCAGGTCTTTCTGGTGCCGCTGGACGAGCACGGTCACTGGTATCGTTATCACCATTTATTTTCGGATTTGTTGCGCAGTCGGCCGATTGCTCAGGCGATGGTGCCGACTGCAACGCTGCACCTGCGTGCCTGTCGCTGGTTCAACGCACAAGGGCTGCTGGATGAAGCCGTGGAGCAGGCGTTGCGCGCCGGTCACCTGGATGTTGCGGCAAATCTGGTACAGAACCTCTCGGAGGAGCAACTGCTGGCCGAGCAAAACGTCGGCATGCTGCTGCGCTGGAAAATGGACCTGCCAGACAGCCTGTTGATCAGCACCCCGCGCTTGATCGTGTTGTACAGCTGGGCGCTGGGGCTGGCCTGTCAGCTCGATGCCGCCGAAGAGTTGTCCAGCCATCTGAGCCGTTTCCTGCCGGCGCCTTCCGCTACCGCGCAAAAGTCGATGCTGGCGCAATGGCTGGCGTTGAGCGGGATTATCGCTCGAGGGCGTGGGCACCGTGAGCTGACGATCAGATATTGCACCGAGGCCCTGGAAAGCCTGCCGGCCAAACGTTATGGCCAACGGCTGATGTGTCTATCGACCTTGTCCAATCTGGCCATTGCCGATGGCGATCTGTGGCGTGCACGCGGTCTTAACCGCGAATCCCTGGAGCTGGCGCAGCGGGTCGGCAATCCGTTGTTCGAAGCTTTGGCCCATTACGACCGTGCACGGGTGTTGCAATCGCGTGGCGAAATCCTGCGCGCACTCGATGAAGTCCATCAGGGCCTTGAGCGACTGCGTGGTTTGTCGCCACAACGTCTGTACGCGGTGCGCGCCCGGCTGACGTTGTATGAGGGTTTTCTGTTGGCCATGCGCTTGCAGCCTCAGGCGGCACGCGTGCGGTTGTTGGCCGGGATCAGCGAGGCACGAGCCTGTCGCGATATCAGCGTATTGATCGGCCATTGTGTCATCGCTCGTCTGGACGGCAGCAGTGGCGAATTCGCCAAGGCTTTTGCCGAACTCGCCGAAGCCGAACGCCTGATGCACATCTGGGACGTGCCGCCGATCTACTACCTGGCGATGATCACGCTGGTCAAATGTGAACTATGGCTGGCGCAGGGCCGTACTGATCTGGCCGAAGCGTGGCTGGCGCGATTGGGCCAGACCTACACCGGCGAACGCGCCGCTGCGCCGCCGGAGTTCCATCCACAACTGCCGCTGCATGTGGAACTGCAACAGGCGTTGCTGGACATTATTCAGGGGCAACCGATGCTCGCCGAAGGGCGTTTGAACGTGTTGCATGAAAACGGCCAGCAAACCGGCCGGCAGTTGCTCAGTGTGATGGCGTTGACGCAGAAGGTGGCGCTGTTGCTGGCAGGTGGCCGCGAGCCTGAAGCGCGCAAGGCATTGGGTCAGGCGCTGGAAGCAGCCGCCGGAGGCGTGCTGCAGCCGTTCGATGCCTTGATGAAGGGGCACGAGAATTGGCTGCGAAGCCAATTGCAGACTTCGCCGGCGCTCACAGGACAGCAACTGCTTGATCACTTCCCGCCAGCGACGTCTCGCCCGGTTGTGGATTGCGCAGTGGCTGAGCAACTCAGCAGCCGCGAACTGGCGGTACTACGCCTGATCGCCCAAGGCTGTTCGAATCAGGAGATCAGCGAACAGTTGTTTATCTCTTTGCATACCGTGAAAACCCACGCCAGCCACATAAACAGCAAGTTGGGGGTCGAGCGGCGCACGCAAGCGGTGGCCCGGGCGAAAGAATTGGGGGTGTTGCAGTAACCGTAGCTGGATGCCTCTGGCGCAAGGCGAACCTTGGGCCAGAGGTTGTCGATTACTTCGCTTCGTCAGCGTCCACGCCGTTAATCGACCCCTCACGTTCAAGAATCGACATCAGGCCCAAGGCGCAATCATCGCTAGTTTTGCTGGCGATGGACTGTTGCAGGTTCTCGCTCAGCACAGCTTTGAATTTTTTCCCAGGCAGCGTCGCATTCCACCCCAGCAGTGTCTTGACTGCCGGTGCAGGTAATCCGCTGGATTTTTGATAAAGGCTTTCTGCGCTGCCGTCACTCATGATCGCAAAGCCGGTTGGCGTGTCGATGTGGCCGCGGTACAACCGTAGCTTCGATATCGCTTTAGGGTCAGTCAGAAACCAGGTGGTATTGGCGTATTCACCGTTTTCTGGAGGCGAGAGAGTCTGGAGTTGCCCGTCCGAATCAATGCTTGCGATGACACCATCGCCCAAGTGCCCGGCCATGTAGCGACCCTGCGAGTAAGCAACGAACGACAGGGTGCACGCCAGATCGTTGATGTCGCCGCCGTGCTTGGCGGATTTGCGCCTGAATGCGTCCAGACAGCGATTGACCAGACGCTGGGCTGCCTTCGCATGGATTTTTTCCATATTTTGCCAAAGGCTTTCAAAATTCTTGCAGACGTAGGCGAGTGTCGCGGTGACCGCGACCTGGGCGCCAATGTCCGACCGGGCTCTGGAGCCCGCACCGTCAGCCAGGGCTATGCAGGTCACGCCGTTGGACTCTCTTGCCGCGACATAGTCCTGGCAAGGTGTTTGAGTTTTCAGGTGCGAGCGCCCCGCGACCGACGCGAAAGCGGTTTTACAGGTGAAGTCTGGGAGGTCAGGCATGGCTCAGACCTGTCCCCAGGCTTCGATGCCTTTGATATCCAGTGGCACTGCGTCACCGGGTGTCGACTGTGAGGCACGGGAAACACTTTTGCTCAGCCAGGCAAAAAACTCGTTGAAGCGCAGGCCTTTGAGGCGCAGTGGCGGGCGTGACGGCGAGAATCGAGCCAGCGATTGTACGTTCGCGGCTTTACCGATTGCGATGGGGAACACGGTCAGTTTGCGTTTGCTGATCATGTCGCTGACGCGAGTGGCTGCTTCGCTAATGTCATCGGTCGGCTCGCCATCCGTCATGAGAACCATCCACGGCTGAAAGTAATCCACGCCAGCCTGTTGATAATCCTCTTTGCGCGCTTCCAGCAAATCCAGAGCGATGCCCACGGCGTGCCCCATCGGAGTCATGCCGGAAGCGACCAGCGGCGGTACGTCCTGACGGCTGATGGAGCCGAAATCCATGACTTTCTGCGCTGTTCCGCCAAAAGTCACGATGCAGATTTCAGCGGCATATTGCGCTATTTCATCGTCCTTGATTGCTTCGAAAAACTGCTGAACGCCCGAGTGCAGTTCTGCAATAGGTTCGCCTTCCATTGATCCGCTGACATCCAGCACGAGGCAGACGGGTACGCGTGTGGTCGGGTTCTCAGCAAGTTCTTCCTGACTGAGGAGATAGTTGTCTGGCATGGAATTGTCCTTGTGGGGTGAGCGTTACAGCCAACGCTTCAAGAGTCGTTTGAACCAGCGCAAAACGATGTTTTGCGGATTGCTCGCGTGCACTGGCAATGGTCGATAGGGTTGCGGTCGAGCGGATGTCGGTTGCTGCGGCGGCCTTGCCGCTGTCGGGCGAGCGGTTGCAGGTGCAGCCGCGGGCGCAGGACGTTTCGGTGCCGGTGCCGCCACTTTGGGAGGCGGGGGCGGCGTTGGGCGAGGCGCGATGGGCGCCGGAGGTGGCGCCGCACGCTGGCCGGCCTGCTCGATTTTCTTTTGGCTCTCACTGGCCAGTTTTTTCAGTTTCGCTGTTTTCTGGCAGTCCGAGCATATGGTCGGCTTGCCTGTCGCCTTCATTTTTTCAAACCAGTCCTTGGCCACCTTGTGGGGCTTTTTGCAACTGCCACAGACGTCTTCAACGGGATCTTTGATATGAAACGCGGCAGGAAACAAATCATCGCAATGTTTGCCTTTGCGTAACCCTTCGCCGTACTGAGTCAGCAGTTTTAGCCAGTCATCGATGGGGCGTCGCTGATTGTCTTCGAAAGTATTGCTGAATGCCTGTTTAAGCGGATACGGCAAATGACTCCAGATATGCTGCCAGACGCCCACCGGCGCGACGCTTGCCCGGCCGATGCCGCTGCCCTTTTTGAATCGGTAGGGGAAGTTCATGTTCTTGATGTTGTCGGAAGCCGTTCCGCCACCCTGTTGAGAATAGGGTGGTTTGCCTGGCAGCAGGATCATGAACAGCATGGTGGCGATGGCGAACAGCTCGTGATTTTTTGTGCGCAGGTAGTCGCCATATTTTTCGTCCTGGATTTCCGGCGCGGTGAACGGCACCGTGCCCACTTCGCAGGGGAAATGTCCAATCTGGAAGCTGTCGGTATCGACCATCCAGACCTTGTTGCTGTCTGCCGTCACGAGCAGGTTCATCGGATTGATGTCGCCCACGATGATATTCAGCGAGTGCAGATAGTGCACCTGTTTCAAAAAGGCGGTCGCGACATTCACCAGGTCACGCCGCGTCCATTTCGCGAAGGTCTTCAGCAGTACCTGTTTGACGAATACCGTGCTGTGGAGTGTTCTGCCATCCGCGCGAGGCATGACATAACCCACGAACTCCTTTTGCGCATTGAACACCAACTCGGTCGGCCAACAAATGCCGGGTTCGGCGATTTTACGCGTCACCATCAGGCTGATTTTCTCGCGGCGCCGGGTCGTGAGTTTTTCAATGTGATAGATCTTGCAGACTTCTGCGTTGCCAGCCACGGCATGGATCGTTCCTTCTCCGCCGGCGCTGATGGCTTTATCCAGGGTCAATTGACGACCGCTCGAGGTGGTCACCACCGAGCCTTCCGCGACACGTTCACCTTGGTTGCGAATAACCATGTCGGCAGTGAGGAGCGGGGTTGCCGGCATGTCGAAAGGCACGATCGGTGCAGGTGCAGGTGCAGGTGCAGGTGCAGGTGCACTTTTAGGTGGTAGCGAGGGTGCCGGTCCGGTCCAGCGCTGGGCTCTGGCCTGCGCGGCTTTGCACTGCGCGAGCTGCGATTCGTCGCATGTCAGTAGCAGCAGATCGTAATGGCGGCACAAGTCGACGACTTCTCCCGACGGGCTTTGCTCCAGTGGCGTGGTCGTGCGTTTGAGCGCGAAGATCGCTTGGCCATTGAACGAGCATTCGGCCAGCAGATCGCCGGGATGCAGCGCTGTACCTTTAGGGAGCGCACGGTGCGGCCGAGACGGTTTGCCGATGAAGTACCGAAAAAAATCCCGTGCGTTGCGGTGGACCTGCTCTTTTCCCTCGGTCAGGGACTGAAGCTTCAGAAGATCGGAATGGGCGATAAAAGGCAAACCATTCCTGGCGCGAATGCGGTTGATAATGTCCGGGTCCAGTAAAAGGACGCTTTTATCGACGAGCACGTGTTCCATAGAGTGGGGCATTGGCTTCCTGCCGTCTTGTTTCAAAATTGGCACGGCGCGAGGATACCCCATCAATTTTGCGCATCACAACCGCAGTGGCACGCCTTGGCATCAGGATCAAAACCATGCAAACCCCGAACACAGCGCTCATCCGCGAAACCTTTCCCGTCGGTCCGCTCCAGTGCAACTGCACCATCATCGGCGACCCGATCACCAAAAAAGCCATCGTCGTCGACCCGGGTGGTAATCCTGACCTGATCATGGCACGCCTTGATGCCCATGGCCTGAAAGTCGTCAGCATCATTCACACCCACGCGCACCTCGATCACTTTCTCGCTTCCGGGCAGATGAAGGAAAAAACCGGCGCGACCCTGCATTTGCACAAGGAGGACCAATTCCTTTGGAACAACCTCGAAATGCAGTGCCAGATGTTCGGTGTGCCCTACACACCGGTGCCATCGCCAGATCGCTGGTTGAGCGACGATGAGGAACTGGCCTGCGGTTGCGGTGTTGCCCTGCACACGCCGGGACATACACCCGGTTCCATGAGCTTTTGGTTTTCCGAGGCTAAGCTGTTGATAGCCGGCGACACGTTGTTTCGTCGCGGGGTAGGGCGCACGGATTTATGGGGCGGCGATCAGGCGACCATCGTGCGTTCGATCAAGCAGCGGCTATATACGCTGGACGAGGATGCGACCGTGGTGACCGGTCACGGGCCGGATACGCGTCTGGGTGATGAAATGCGCGAAAACCCGTTTGTGCGCGCCTGAATATTTTGTCACGAGTGCTCCGCGGAATTTTTGTGCATTGTCATGATCCAACGCCCGCACAGGTCCATTACTTAGTGGCCGCTGCACCACAGAATGCAAAAAAAGTAGGAGCTCTCCATGTTCACCACGCGTCGTTTGATTATTGTCGCTACTGCCGTGGCCTTGCTGTCCGGCTGCGCCTCGCCTAACCCGTATGACAATCAGGGCCAGGCCGACGGTGGCTCGCAAGGCATGAGCAAAACCGCCAAATACGGCGGCCTCGGTGCACTCGCCGGCGCACTGGCCGGTGCCGCCATCGGTCACGACAACCGCGGCAAAGGTGCCTTGATCGGTGCGGCGGTGGTGGGTGCGTCCGCCGCCGGTTACGGTTATTACGCCGACCAGCAAGAAAAGAAACTGCGCGCGAGCATGGCCAACACTGGCGTTGAAGTGCAGCGCCAAGGCGATCAGATCAAGCTGATCATGCCGGGCAACATTACGTTCGCCACTGATTCGGCGAACATCGCGCCAAGCTTCTACCAGCCGCTGAACAACCTCGCGGGCTCGTTGAAAGAGTTCAACCAGAACCAGATCGAGATCGTTGGCTATACCGACAGCACCGGTAGCCGCCAGCACAACATGGACCTGTCCCAGCGTCGTGCGCAGAGCGTGGCGACCTACCTGACCTCGCAAGGTGTCAGCGGTGCCAACCTCTCCGCCCGTGGTGCCGGCCCGGATAACCCGGTTGCCAGTAACGGTGACGTGAATGGCCGGGCGCAGAACCGTCGCGTTGAAGTCAACCTGAAGGCGATTCCGGGTCAGCAGTATGGTGGTCAGCAGCAACAGCAGCCGGGTACGGTTCAGCAGTATCCGTAAGCGCTTGCCCGAATGAAGAAATGCCCGGTCCTGTGATCGGGCATTTTTTTGTCTGGCCTGTTATGGCCTCATCGCGAGCAGGCTCACTCCCACATTTGAAATGCATTCCCCTGTGGGAGCGAGCCTGCTCGCGAAGGGGCCGCTACAAACACCGAAGATTACAGACACAAAAAAGCCCCCGGGACACATCACTGTCCGGGGGCTTTTTGTTTTCAGCGAAGGCTGATTACTTCTTCAGACCATAGTGCTCATCGAGCATGCCCGGCGAGTTCGGGGTCTTCGGTGCGTAGTCGCGCGGTGGCTCCTGATCGCGCGGTGGCGTCAGGCGTTCACGTGGCGTGACTGCCGCGTCAGCGTGCAGGGCAGCGATCAGGCGCTGGCGGGTCTGCTCGTCCAGGGCCAGACGATTGGCGCCCTCGGCGAGATGATCCTGCACTTCCTGATAGCTCTGGGTCAGCTTCTTGACCAGCATCGCGGTGCTGTTGAAGTGGGTGACCACCTCGTTTTGATAACTGTCGAAACGCTCCTGGATATCATCCAGTTGACGCTGCGTACGGCTCGGCGCGGCGTTCGGCGCAACGCGCGCGATCAGGAATCCAATGGCGACACCCACAACCAGGGCAAGAGTCGGTAACAACCAAACTAAGAGCGAGTGTTCCACGAGTCCTTCCTCTATAAACGGCTTTGCTTTACGTTAACGGCTCGAACCTGCGCTGTATACCGCGATTCACTCGCAATAGATTGGCACAGACAATTTGCTAGACGAGTCGACCCGATTCGAGGTCACGGAGTTCCTTCCTTGCTGATGCGTGAAACCCCTGTAGTGATTGATGGCCCAGTCGGCCAAATCGAAGCTTTGTACCTCGACAACGAGCAGCCGCGCGGCATCGCGCTGATCTGCCATCCGAACCCTGTGCAGGGCGGCACCATGCTCAACAAGGTCGTCTCGACCCTGCAGCGCACCGCGCGCGACGCCGGCCTGATCACCTTGCGCTTCAACTATCGCGGCGTTGGTGCCAGCGAAGGTTCCCACGACATGGGCACCGGCGAGGTCGACGATGCTCAGGCTGCCGCTGCATGGCTGCGTGAAAAACACCCGGATCTGCCACTGACCCTGTTCGGTTTCTCCTTCGGCGGATTTGTTGCAGCAAGTCTCGGCGGCCGTCTCGAAGCCCAAGGCGTGCAGCTCAAGCACCTGTTCATGGTCGCGCCAGCGGTGATGCGTCTTAGCGAACAGGATCAATTGCCACAAGATGGCGAACTCACCGTGATCCAGCCGGAAACCGACGAAGTCATCGATCCGCAACTGGTCTACGCCTGGTCGGAAAAACTCCAGCGCCCCCATGAGCTGCTGAAAGTGGCAGAATGCGGACACTTTTTTCATGGCAAGTTGACCGATCTCAAGGATCTGATCCTGCCGCGTCTCTCGAATTGATTGCAGTCTGACAAGCGATTACCCATGACGAACCGTACCCGTATCCTCACTGGCATCACCACCACCGGCACGCCGCACCTGGGCAACTACGCCGGCGCCATCCGCCCGGCGATCCTCGCCAGCCGCGACAGCAATGCCGATTCGTTCTATTTCCTGGCCGACTACCACGCCTTGATCAAATGCGATGACCCGCTGCGCATCCAGCGCTCGCGTCTGGAAATCGCTGCGACCTGGCTGGCCGGTGGCCTCGATGTCGACCGCGTGACCTTCTACCGTCAGTCCGACATCCCGGAAATCCCTGAACTGACCTGGCTGCTGACCTGCGTCGCGGCCAAGGGCCTGCTTAACCGTGCGCACGCTTACAAGGCTTCGGTGGACAAGAACGTCGAAACCGGTGAAGACCCGGACGCCGGCATCACCATGGGCCTCTACAGCTACCCGGTGTTGATGGCCGCAGACATCCTGATGTTCAACGCGCACAAGGTGCCGGTCGGTCGTGACCAGATCCAGCACGTGGAAATGGCCCGCGACATCGGCCAGCGTTTCAACCATCTGTTTGGTCAGGGCAAAGAGTTCTTCACCATGCCCGAAGCATTGATTGAAGAAAGCGTGGCGACGTTGCCAGGCCTCGACGGTCGCAAGATGTCGAAGAGCTATGACAACACCATCCCGTTGTTCTCCAGCGCCAAAGAGATGAAGGACGCGATTTCGCGGATCGTCACGGACTCCAAAGCGCCAGGCGAAGCCAAGGATCCGGACAACTCGCACCTGTTCACCCTGTTCCAGGCCTTCGCCACACCGGCGCAGGCTGATGAGTTCCGCAGCGAACTGCTCGGTGGTCTGGGTTGGGGCGAGGCGAAGAACCGTCTGTTCCAGTTGCTCGACAACGATCTCGGCGAAGCGCGCGACAAGTATCACCAGTTGATCGAGCGCCCGGCAGACCTGGAAGACATCCTGCAAATCGGCGCCAAGAAAGCCCGTGCCGTGGCAACGCCGTTCCTCAATGAACTGCGTGAAGCCGTGGGCCTGCGTTCCTTCGTCAATCAGGTGCAAGTCGCCGCGACCACGAAGAAGAAAGCCGCGAAAGCCGCGCGTTTCGTCAGTTTCCGTGAAGACGACGGTAGTTTCCGTTTCCGTCTGCTGGCAGCCGATGGCGAGCAACTGCTGCTATCGCGCAACTTCGCCGACGGCAAAGCCGCAGGCCAGGTGACCAAACAGCTGCAATCCGGGCAGCCGCTGGACGTGCGCAGCGAAGACCTGAGCTTCAGCGTCTGGCTGGAGGGCGAGTGCGTTGGCGACAGCCCGGCATTCGCTGACACTGCTGCGCGAGATGCGGCCATCGAGGCTCTGCGCGTCGCGCTGACCCCGGTTCAGGACTAATCGGCGGCACGGTCCGACCAAGGGCCGATTGCCATTCCCACGGGCCGTCGCTACAGTGACGGCCCGTTTTTGTTGCCTTGCTAACGAATTATGACGCCCCTAGAACGATACCAAGCTGATCTGAAACGCCCGGACTTCTTCCATGACGCCGCGCAGGAAACTGCCGTGCGTCATTTGCAGCGTCTGTACGAGGATCTGATCGCCGCCGATCAGAACAAGCCGGGTCTGCTGAGCAAACTGTTCGGCAAAAAGGATCAGACGCCGGTCAAGGGCCTGTATTTCTGGGGCGGCGTGGGTCGCGGCAAGACTTACCTGGTCGACACCTTCTTCGAAGCGCTGCCGTTCAAGGAAAAGACCCGCACTCACTTCCACCGCTTCATGAAGCGCGTGCACGAAGAAATGAAAACCCTCGGCGGCGAGAAAAACCCGCTGACCATCATCGCCAAGCGCTTTGCGACTGAGTCGCGGGTGATCTGCTTCGATGAGTTCTTCGTCTCCGACATCACCGACGCGATGATCCTCGGCACGCTGATGGAAGAACTGTTCAAGAACGGCGTGACCCTGGTCGCGACCTCGAACATCGTTCCGGACGGCCTGTACAAGGACGGTCTGCAACGTGCGCGTTTCCTGCCGGCGATTGCGCTGATCAAGCAGAATACCGAGATCGTCAACGTCGACAGCGGCGTCGACTACCGTCTGCGTCACCTCGAACAAGCCGAGCTGTTCCACTATCCGCTCGACGAAGCTGCTCACGAAAGCCTGCGCAAGAGCTTCCGCGCGCTGACGCCGGAGTGCACCGCCGCAGTCGAGAACGATGTGCTGATCATCGAAAACCGCGAGATCCGTGCGTTGCGCACATGTGACGACGTGGCGTGGTTCGATTTCCGTGAACTGTGCGACGGCCCGCGTAGCCAGAACGACTACATCGAACTGGGCAAGATCTTCCACGCCGTGCTGCTCAGCGGTGTCGAGCAGATGAGCGTCACCACTGACGACATTGCGCGCCGCTTCATCAACATGGTCGACGAGTTCTACGACCGTAACGTGAAGCTGATCATTTCGGCTGAAGTCGAGTTGAAGGATCTGTACACCGGCGGCCGTCTGAATTTCGAGTTCCAGCGCACGCTGAGCCGACTGTTGGAAATGCAGTCCCACGAATTCCTGTCGCGGGCGCACAAGCCTTAAGCGGATTTTCGGCAAAGAAAAAGGGCCTGCAATTGCAGGCCCTTTTTTATGCGCTGAAGCAAAATTCGAGCGGACTGCGATCCCTGTGGGAGCTGGCTTGCCAGCGATGGCGTCGTGTCAGGTGATATTTATTTCACTGACAAACCGCTATCGCTGGCAAGCCAGCTCCCACAGGTTTTGTATTTGCTTCGGGGGGCTATGCCGCCTGCTGAAACTGCTGTCGATACTGATTCGGCGACAGCTCGGTGTGCTGACGGAACAGCCGCGCAAAGAAGCTCGCATCATCGTAACCGACCTCATAACTGATGGTCTTGATGCTCTTGCGGCTGCCGGACAGCAGGCCCTTGGCGGTTTCGATACGCAGGCGTTGCAGGTAATGCAGTGGCTTGTCACCGGTGGCGGTCTGGAAGCGGCGCATGAAGTTGCGGATGCTCATGCCGTGCTCGCGGGCGACGTCTTCGAAGCGGAACTTGTCGGCGAAATGCTCTTCAAGCCAGTGCTGGATCTGCAGGATGATCACGTCCTGGTGCAGCTTCTGCCCACCGAAACCGATGCGTCCTGGCGCATAGCTGCGCTGCACTTCATAGAGAATGTCGCGGGCCACGGCTTGCGCGACATTGGCCCCACAGAAACGCTCGATCAAGTAGATGTAAAGGTCGCAGGCTGACGTGGTACCGCCGGCGCAATACAAGTTGTCGGCATCGGTCAGGTGCTTGTCCTGATTGAGATAGACCTTGGGAAAGCGCTCGGCGAAAGCATTGAAGAAACGCCAGTAGGTGGTCGCTTCCTTGCCGTTGAGCAGGCCGGCCTCGGCCAGCCAGAACACCCCGGTGGCTTCACCGCACAACACCGCGCCACGGGCGTGCTGTTCACGCAGCCAGGGCAACACTTGCGGATAACGGCCGCACAACGTGTCGAAATCGTCCCAGAACGCCGGGAGGATAATGACGTCGGCGTTTTCCAGGCCACCGTCGACCGGCATTACCACGTCACTGAAGCTGTTCACCGGTTTGCCGTCGGGGCTGACCAAGCGTGTTTCGAACGCTGGAGTCAGGCCGTGGCCCAGTTGTTTGCCATAACGCAGGCTGGCCAGATGGAAGAAATCCTTGGCTTGCATGAGAGTGGAGGCGAAAACCCGGTCGATTGCCAGGATGCTGACGCGCCGCAAGGGCGTGGAGACTTGCTTGGACATAATTCAACTTTTGTTTTGTTTTTATAAGGGAAAGTGGTCACCAGACGGCTGGATCGTCTTATTTTTTGTCGGATGTGTCCAGTGTCCTGTGTCAGAGGGGAGGCTTAGTCTCTGAAGGCCATCTCCCTCCAACAACAAAGAAAGGTGCCGCATGATCCCCAGAACCTTGTTCAGCTCCGAGCACGAATTGTTTCGCGACAGCGTCCGCACCTTCCTCGAAAAAGAGGCGGTGCCGTTCCATGCGCAATGGGAGAAACAAGGCCATATCGACCGCAAACTCTGGAACAAGGCCGGGGAGGCGGGGATGCTCTGCTCGCACCTGCCGGAAGAATACGGCGGCCTGGGGGCGGACTTTCTCTACAGTGCGGTGGTGATCGAGGAGGTCGGGCGCCTGGGCCTGACCGGCATCGGCTTCTCGCTGCATTCGGACATTGTCGCGCCGTACATCCTGCATTACGGCAGCGAGGCGCTGAAGCACAAATACCTGCCGAAACTGGTTTCGGGCGAGATGGTCACGGCCATCGCCATGACCGAGCCGGGGGCGGGTTCCGATCTGCAAGGTGTGAAGACCACCGCTGTGCTGGACGGTGACGAATATGTGATCAACGGTTCGAAAACCTTCATTACCAACGGCTTTCTCGCGGATCTGGTGATCGTGGTGGCCAAGACCGATCCAAAGGCCGGCGCCAAGGGCACCAGCCTGTTTCTGGTGGAAGCGGGTACGCCGGGTTTCGATAAGGGCAAGCGCCTCGAGAAGGTTGGTATGAAGGCGCAGGACACGTCGGAATTGTTTTTCCAGGACGTGCGCGTGCCGAAAGAAAACCTGCTGGGGCAGGCCGGGGCCGGGTTCGCTTATCTGATGCAGGAGTTGCCGCAAGAACGTCTGACGGTGGCGATCGGTGGCCTGGCTTCAGCTGAAGCGGCGTTGCAATGGACGCTTGATTACACCCGCGATCGCAAGGCGTTCGGCAAAGCCATTGCCGACTTCCAGAACACTCGCTTCAAGCTGGCCGAGATGGCAACTGAAATTCAGATCGGCCGAGTGTTCGTCGATAAATGTCTGGAGCTGCACCTGCAAGGCAAGCTCGACGTGCCGACGGCGGCGATGGCGAAATACTGGGGCACCGATCTGCAATGCAAGGTGCTCGACGAGTGCGTGCAGTTGCATGGCGGTTACGGCTTCATGTGGGAGTACCCGGTGGCCCGGGCGTGGGCGGATGCGCGGGTGCAGCGGATCTATGCCGGCACCAATGAAATCATGAAGGAGATCATTGCGCGGTCGCTTTGATGATCGTTCCCACGCTCTGCGTGGGAATGCCGCCGGGGACGCTCCGCGTTCCGCTTTGGTGGTGATCTGATCGGCCTCTTCGCGAGCAGGCTCGCTCCCACAGGGGATCACCGTACCTGTGGGAGCGAGCCTGCTCGCGAAGCTTTTAGCGGTAAATCAAGGCGCTGGGTTCGGGTGATCCTTGTGAATCGCCTCGATCCCTGCCAGCACTTCATCGGAAAGCTTCAGATCAAAACTGGCAATGTTGCTGTCCAGTTGCTCAAGCGTCGTCGCGCCAATGATGTTACTCGTGACGAATGGTTGCTGAGTGACGAACGCCAATGCCATCTGCGCCGGGTCCAGACCGTGCTCCCGGGCCAGCGCGACATAACGGCTGCACGCTGCTTCCGACTGCGCATTGAAATAGCGGCTGAAGCGACTGTAGAGGCTCAGGCGACCTTTCGGCGGACGAGCGCCACCTTCGTACTTACCTGACAGGAAACCAAACGCCAGCGGCGAATAGGCGAGCAGGCCGCACTGTTCGCGTATGGCGATTTCCGCCAGGCCCACTTCAAAACTGCGGTTGAGCAGGTTGTAGGGGTTCTGGATCGACACCGCGCGCGGCCAGCCACGCGCTTCGGCCAAGGCCAGAAAACGCATGGTGCCCCACGGGGTTTCGTTGGACAGGCCGATGTGGCGGATCTTGCCGGCCTTCACTTGCTCGTCGAGTGCTTCGAGAGTGTCTTCGAGCGGGGTCAGGTTGGCTTCGATCTTGTGCTTGTAACCCAGTTGTCCGAAAAAGTTGGTGCTGCGTTCCGGCCAGTGCAATTGATACAGGTCGATGTAATCGGTCTGCAGGCGCTCGAGGCTGGCGTCCACCGCTGCGGTGATGTGCTGGCGGTTATGGCGCAGGTTTTTGTCGCGGATGTAGTCGATGGTGTTGCCGGGGCCGGCGATCTTGCTGGCGAGGATCCAGTCGGCCCGGTCGCCGCGACTTTTGAAGTAATTGCCGATATAGCGCTCGGTGGTGGCATAGGTTTCGGCTTTCGGCGGCACCGGGTACATCTCGGCGGTGTCGATGAAATTGATCCCGGCTTCTTTGGCCCGTTCAATCTGCGCGAAGGCTTCAGCTTCAGTGTTTTGCTCGCCCCAGGTCATGGTGCCGAGGCAGATTGCACTCACGTTCAGGTCGGTACGGCCTAGCTGGCGATAGTCCATCGGGTGCTCCTTGGGCAAAACAATCATAAAAGCAGGTTGAAATATTTTTCGCAATCTGCATAATTGCCGACCTCTTTCTGCAGTGGAAGTGATGCGCCGCCGCCGAAGAATCTTGCCGTTGAACGGACGCGCCGACCCGAGCCCCCGAAAGCGTCTGTATCCGGCTGCCTTTGACTTGTCAAAGTACGCACTATTCAGTAAGATCCGCCGTCTAATTTACAGGGCGGCCCCTGAGGCTATAAAGAATGAAAACTTTTACTGCTAAACCGGAAACAGTAAAGCGCGACTGGTTTGTCGTCGACGCTGCTGGTCAGACCCTGGGTCGTCTGGCCACCGAAATCGCGAGCCGTCTGCGTGGCAAGCACAAGCCTGAGTACACTCCTCACGTTGACACCGGCGACTACATCGTCGTCATCAACGCCGAGCAGATTCGTGTTACCGGTGCTAAAACCACTGACAAAATGTACTACTCCCACTCCGGTTTCCCGGGCGGCATCAAGTCGATCAACTTTGAAAAGCTGATCGCTAAAGCCCCTGAGCGCGTGATCGAGACCGCGGTTAAAGGCATGCTGCCTAAAAACCCACTGGGTCGCGACATGTACCGTAAGCTGAAAGTCTATGCGGGCGCTGCACACCCACATACTGCTCAGCAGCCCCAAGAACTGAAGTTTTAACGGAATAGTACATTATGTCGGCGACTCAAAATTACGGCACTGGCCGTCGCAAGACCGCAACCGCACGCGTTTTCCTGCGTCCGGGTACTGGTAACATCTCCATCAACAACCGTTCGCTGGAAAACTTCTTCGGCCGTGAAACTGCCCGCATGGTAGTTCGCCAGCCGCTGGAGCTGACTGAGACTGTCGAGAAGTTCGACATCTACGTCACCGTGATCGGCGGTGGTGTAAGTGGTCAAGCTGGCGCAATCCGCCACGGCATCACTCGCGCTCTGATGGACTACGACGAAACCCTGCGTGGCGCTCTGCGCAAAGCTGGCTTCGTTACTCGCGACGCCCGTGAAGTTGAACGTAAGAAAGTTGGTCTGCGTAAAGCGCGTAAGCGTCCGCAGTACTCGAAGCGTTAATTCCGCTTCCGCGTTCAAAAAGAACGCCCGCCTCCTCACGGAAGCGGGCGTTTTTTTATGCCTGTGATTTATCAAAGAATTGCGCTGCGACAACTTGCCACTTCCGTAGACCCCCTATACTGCAAGGCTTGAGGGTAAGAGCTCCGGGTAATTCCCTTGTCAGAATTGGGGCTTTTCATTACCATTCGGCAAAATTTTTATAAGTAACATTGATGTATTTAGTAGATGCCTGATTTAACAGGCCACAAAAGCTGATGGGAGAGGACTGAATGAGCAATGACGGCGTGAATGCAGGCCGGCGTCGCTTCTTGGTAGCAGCCACATCCGTGGTGGGTGCTGCAGGAGCGGTGGGGGCTGCGGTCCCGTTCGTGGGGTCATGGTTTCCCAGTGCCAAGGCGAAAGCCGCCGGTGCACCGGTGAAAGTGAATGTCAGCAAAATCGAGCCAGGACAGCAGATGATTGCTGAATGGCGCGGCCAGCCGGTGTTCATTGTCCGCCGTACTGCGGAAATCCTGGGGAATCTCAAGAAGATCGAGGGCCAGCTCTCCGATCCAACCTCCAAAAACTCCACGCAACCCACCTATGTCGACCCTGAAGTGCGTTCGATCAAGCCGGAAATTCTGCTGCTGATCGGGATCTGCACGCACCTGGGTTGCTCACCAACTTTCCGTCCCGAAGTGGCACCTGCGGATCTCGGCAAAGACTGGGTCGGTGGCTATTTCTGCCCTTGCCACGGCTCCCACTACGATCTGGCTGGCCGCGTCTACAAGTCGCAACCTGCGCCTTTGAACCTGCCAGTTCCCCCGCATTCCTATGAGACCGATGACCTGATTGTCATCGGCGTCGATACGGAGAAAGCGTGATGAGCAAGTTCATGGATTGGGTTGATGCGCGCTTTCCTGCGACCAAAATGTGGGAAGACCATCTCAGCAAGTATTACGCTCCAAAAAACTTCAACTTCTTCTATTTCTTCGGCTCTCTGGCGCTGCTGGTGCTGGTCAACCAGCTCGTCACCGGCGTCTGGCTGACGATGAGCTACACGCCATCGGCAGAAGAAGCTTTTGCGTCTGTCGAAGGCATCATGCGTGACGTCAATCACGGCTCGATTTTGCGTCTGCTGCACGCTGTCGGCGCTTCGATGTTCTTCATCGTGGTGTATCTGCACATGTTCCGCGGCCTGCTTTACGGCTCGTACCAGAAACCGCGCGAGCTGGTCTGGGTTTTCGGCATGCTGATTTATCTGGCGCTGATGGCTGAAGCGTTCATGGGTTACCTGCTGCCATGGGGTCAGATGTCCTACTGGGGTGCCCAGGTGATCATCTCGCTGTTCGGTGCGATTCCGGTGATCGGCAACGACCTGACGCAGTGGATTCGTGGTGACTATCTGATCTCCGGAATCACCCTGAACCGCTTCTTCGCCTTGCATGTCGTGGCTCTGCCGATCGTGATTCTCGGTCTGGTGGTGCTGCACATTCTGGCGTTGCACGAAGTCGGTTCGAACAACCCTGACGGCGTCGACATCAAGAAGCACAAAGATGAAAACGGCATCCCGCTGGACGGCATTGCTTTCCACCCGTACTACACCGTGAAAGACATTGTCGGTGTCGTTGTGTTCCTGTTTATCTTCTGCTTTATTGTGTTCTTCTTCCCGGAAATGGGTGGCTATTTCCTCGAAAAACCAAACTTCGAGCCGGCCAACCCGTTCAAGACGCCGGAGCATATCGCGCCGGTCTGGTACTTCACGCCGTTCTACGCGATCCTGCGAGCAATCCCTGACAAACTCATGGGCGTCATCGCCATGGGCGCTTCAATTGCTTTCCTGTTTGTCCTGCCGTGGCTCGATCGCAGTCCGGTCAAATCCATGCGCTATAAAGGCTGGATGAGCAAAGTCTGGCTCGTCATATTCTGCGTTTGCTTTGTGCTGCTTGGCTGGACTGGCGTGAAAGCTCCGACGCCGTCTCTGACGTTGCTGTCGCAGGTCTGCACCTTCCTGTACTTCGCGTACTTCATCCTGATGCCGTTCTACACCAGGCTCGAGAAGACCAAACCGGTTCCGGAAAGGGTGACTGGCTGATGAAAAAGTTATTTTTTGCTCTGATTTTTGCTGCTCTGCCTGTTCTGTCCTTCGCCGCTGAACACGGTGGTCCGGAGCTGGAAAAGGTCGACATCGACGTTTCCGACAACGCTGCGCTGCAGGATGGCGCACGTACCTTTGCCAACTATTGCATGGGTTGCCACAGTGCCAAGTTCCAGCGTTACGAGCGGGTGGCCGATGATTTGGGCATTCCTCACGAAATGATGCTGGAGAAACTGGTGTTCACTGGCGCCAAGATTGGCGATCACATGAACATCGGCATGCAGCCGGCAGACGCCAAGACCTGGTTTGGTGCCGCACCACCGGATCTGACCCTGGTCGCTCGCGTACGCGGCACCGACTGGCTCTACGGTTACCTGAAGTCGTTCTACGAAGATCCTGCACGTCCATGGGGCGTGAACAACAAGGTTTTCCCGAACGTCGGCATGCCTAACGTGCTCGTCGGCCTGCAAGGTCGTCAGGTCGTGGGTTGCAAACAGGTGCAGATCGTCGAAGACGGCAAGAAGCAATATGATCCGCTGACCGGTACGCCTCTGACTCATGAAGCGTGCGATCAACTGACCATCGTGCCGAAATCCGGTGCTCTGAACGAAGAGCAGTTCGATGAGAAGGTCAAGAATCTGGTAACCTTCCTGGCTTACTCGGCTAACCCGGTTAAGCTGCAACATCAGCGCATCGGTACTTATGTCTTGCTGTACCTGGCGTTCTTCTTTGTGTTCGCCTACCTGCTCAAGCGTGAATACTGGAAAGACGTGCACTGATACGCTTCAAGCATTGCTGTTAATCGCGCGCGCCCAAGGGCGCCTCCGATAGCGCAACGTCTGGTTTGCCAGGTGTTGCGGGAGGCGCCCTCTGGGCGCGCGCGTTTTTCCGGTTCCGACAAATTCAACAAGCGAGGAGGATCGCCATGGGCGTGACCAATCGGTTGGCCTGTTACTCCGACCCCGCCGACCACTATTCCCACCGAGTGCGCATTGTGCTTGCAGAGAAGGGTGTCAGCGCCGAGATCATTTATGTGGAAGCTGGTCGCCAGCCGCCTAAACTGATTGAGGTAAACCCTTACGGCAGTCTGCCGACGCTGGTCGATCGTGACCTGGCGTTGTGGGAGTCGACCGTGGTGATGGAATATCTGGATGAGCGTTACCCGCACCCGCCGTTGATGCCGGTTTATCCGGTGGCGCGTGCCAACAGCCGTTTGCTGATTCATCGAATTCAGCGCGACTGGTGTGGTCTGGTGGATCTTATTCTGGATCCCAAGTCCAAGGAGGCTGCGCGTGTCGTGGCGCGCAAGGAATTGCGTGAAAGCCTGACGGGCGTGTCGCCGCTGTTTGCCGACAAGCCGTTTTTCCTCAGTGAGGAACAAAGTCTGGTGGATTGCTGCCTATTGCCAATACTCTGGCGTTTGCCGATTCTGGGTATTGAACTGCCGCGGCCAGCCAAGCCGCTGCTTGATTATATGGAGCGCTCGTTTGCGCGTGAGGCATTCCAGGCGAGTCTGTCTGGTGTCGAACGCGATATGCGCTAAGGCTTAAGGAGCCGCTATGAACTCCAGTCGACCTTATCTGGTCCGCGCGCTCTACGAGTGGATTGTTGATAACGATTGCACCCCGCACATGCTGGTCAATTCCGAGTACCCGGCAGTGCAGGTGCCGCAGGGTTTCGCCAGCGACGGGCAGATTGTCCTGAACATCTCGCCGAGTGCTGTGCGTCATCTGCACATGGACAACGACGTGGTGACCTTCGAAGGTCGCTTCGGTGGCGTCCCGCACAGTCTGTACGTGCCGATCAGCGCGATCCTGGGGATCTACGCCCGGGAGAATGGTCAGGGCATGGTGTTCGATCTCGAGTCGCCAATGGATGACGAAGAAGAGATCGAGTCGGATGACGACTTGCCGCCACCGGACAGTGAACCGCCGCGCCCTAGCGGCCGGCCAAGCCTGAAAGTGGTGAAGTAATAAAAAAGGCGATCCAGATGGATCGCCTTTTTTATTACATGGGGTTGTGCGTCAGTCGATGTATTCGAACAGCTTGACGATCTTCTGCACGCCGGAAACGCCCTGAACCAGATTAGTTGCCTGAGTGGCTTCCTGTTTGGTCAGCAGGCCCAGCAGATAGACGATGCCGTTTTCGGTCACGACCTTGATGCGTGAGCCAGGAATGCTGGCGTCGGTAAGCATCTGCGTCTTGATCTTGGAGGTCAGCCAGGTGTCATTCTGGCGAGCCAGGAAGCCGGACGGCGGTATGACCTGCAGTTCGTTATGAACAGTTTTTACCCGTTGCACGGCGGCTGCCGCTTGCTCGGCTTTGGCTTTCAAATCTGCGCGAGGCGTTTGACCGGCCAGCAAGACAACACCGTTGAAACTGGTGACGACGATATGCGAGTCGTTGTCCAGTGCCGGGTCGGCCTTGGCCACATTCACACCGACTTTGGTTTCGATCAACGAGTCATCGATCTTGCTACCGAAGGTGCGCGTGCCACGGTCGTCGTCGATCGGTGCTTCACGGCTGGCGTTCACCACTGAGGTGCAGCCACTGATGCCGAGGCACAGGGTCAAGGCCAGAAGGCCAAGGCGATTAGGGGTCATTCTTCACTCCCGAACAGTTGGCTGTCGATCAGATCGCAGAGGCAATGGATCGCCAGCAAGTGGACTTCTTGAATACGTGCAGTGACATTGGCCGGTACGCGAATCTCGACGTCCTCGGGCAGCAGCAGTGACGCCATGCCGCCACCATCGCGTCCGGTCATAGCTACGACAATCATTTCGCGATCATGTGCGGCCTGGATCGCTTGAATAATGTTCGCCGAGTTGCCGCTGGTCGAAATCGCCAGCAGGACATCGCCTGGCTGACCGAGCGCGCGGATCTGTTTGGAGAACACTTCGTTGTAGCTGTAGTCGTTGGCGATCGAGGTGATCGTCGAGGTGTCGGTGGTCAGGGCGATGGCCGGCAGGCTCGGGCGCTCGCGTTCAAAGCGGTTGAGCAGCTCGGAAGAGAAATGCTGGGCATCGCCGGCCGAGCCGCCATTGCCGCAAGAAAGCATTTTGCCTTCGTTGAGCAGGGCATTGACCATGATCTGGCTGGCTTGCTCGATGTGCGGTGCAAGTACGTCCATCGCCTGTTGCTTGGTGTCGATACTGGCCTGGAAAAGCTGGCGAATTCGGGATTGCATGTCCATCTGTGTGACCTTAAGTAGCGCGGCTGTCCGGCACATGAATGTGCAGCCCGCAAAGCAAAGAGCAAAATTTGTCGGTGGGATTGTCCGGGTCGCAACGCCGGCGATCAACTGTCGAAAGCATTCTGCAACCAGTTCAGCTGACTCGGATGGCTGTCGATGGCCACCACGTCGAAGCGGCAAGGGGAATTGGCCCAGCGCGATTCGCGCTGAAGAAAATACTGTGCAGCGAAAATCAGTTTCTGCTGCTTGCGCTCATCGATGCTAGCGAGCGCGCCACCCCATTGAGTGTTTTTTCTGTAGCGAACTTCAACGAATACTACTGTATCGCCATCAAGCATGACCAGATCAAGCTCGCCGCGTTTGCATAACCAGTTCTGCGCCAGCAGGCGCAGACCTTGTTGTTGCAGATGCTCGAGCGCCTGGCGCTCGGCATCCTTGCCGCTTTGCGAGCGTGACCTGTCAGGCATCAGCGCGGGGTGTCCGGCAGGCGCTGCACCTGGCCGCTGACGAACTGTGCCCAGGGCAACTGGCGCACAACGCGTTGGGTCTGGGTCATGCCGAGGCTGCCCGACTCACCGTCGATGCGGCTGTCTGGCAGGGCCTTGAGTTGACCCAGGCGCGGAGCCAGGCGATAGGCATCCACACCCATCGCGTACAGGCGACCGAGGCTGCCGGCGGCTTGCGGCCACTGCGCAACCACTTGCTGACGCAGTGGGTCGCTGGTGTCCAACAGCCATGGGGTTTCGCAGAAGCGAATGCCGTTCATGTCGTTGTACTGGTTGACGTCGCCACTGGCGCTGTAAACGTGCGACGTCGCGTACACCGGAACGTCACCAGCGTACTGGAAGTTCAGGGTTGGCTTGATCTGCTGCGCCTGTTGCGGGGTCGCGGCGAGGAAGATGAATTCGATGTCCTGACGACGCGAAGGCTGCGCGGCTACGTTGGTGCCGGCGGCATTCTGCAGGCTCTTGGCGCGGGCTTCGCTTTGACGCAGCTGGAACATGTCGGCGATCTGCTGGGCCAGTTGCACAGGCTGATCAACCCGTTCAGTGGCGACGATGCTGCCACCGTTGGCCTGCCAGTCCTGGCTGAAAGCACGCAGTACACGGTCGCCCCATTCGCCTTTCGGCACCATGATCGCGGCGCGGTGCAGGCCATCGGCACGGGCGCGGCGCGATACTTCGCGGGCTTCGTCTTCAGCCGCCAGGCCAAACTGGAACAATTGCGCCGGGCCTTGATCACCTTCGCTGTAGTTCAGCGCGAGGGTGGTGATCGGCAGTTGCGGGCGAGTGCTCAACTGTTTGACCAGTGGTTTTTCCAGCGGGCCAACGACCAGTTGCACGCCGTCAGCCTGAGCCTTGCGGTAGAACTCGTCCATCGAAGTCAGCTTGGAACTGTCGTAGAACTCGATCGCTGGCGGCTTTTGCCCGGCCTGTTGAGCCTGGTAGTGCGCAGCCATGAAACCTTCACGCAGTGCCTTGCCGACAGCGGCCAACTGGCCGTCCTGTGGCAGCAGCAGGGCGATCTTGCTCAGGGGCTGGCTGGCCAGTTCCTTGAGTTTGGTCAGTGGCAACGGCAGGTTGATGGCGGCCGGATGCTTTGGATTTTGCGCGCGCCAGGTGTCGATCGCCGCTTGCTGCTGTTCCAGGGTGCCAGCGGATTTCACTGCCATGGCCAGCCCCATCCAGCCGCCGAGGTCGTCGGTGCTGTTCGGTTGCAGTTGATCAGTTGGCAGCGAGCCGATCAGGGTCCAGATCGCTTCGTGGTTCTTGCTCGCGGCGTCGCCTTGCAGCATCGGCGCGATGAACACGCGCTCGCGGGCAGCGGCCAGGGTCTGGCCATCGGCCTCAAGGGCGCGGGCATGTACGGTGCCGGTGCGCACTTGCTGCTCTTCAGGCATCTCGCCCAAGTGCTGCAGGCTTGGATGGCTCAGGGCAGTCAGCGCGGCTTTCGGCTGATTGCGGGTCATGGCCAGTTCAGCATTCAGCGTGCTGGCGAAAATCTGCTGGCCTGGCTTGAGTTGCTCCATTGGCACTTGTTGAAGGATCTGCGCGGACTGTCCGGCGTTACCCTGACGGTAAGCCAGATCCGCAGCGCTCAGGCGCAGCAGGGCGGCTTTTTCCGGGGTTTTCGCCTGGCTAGCCTGTTCGAGCAGTTGCTCGATGCTGGCATCCGGGGTCCGTGGAAGTTCGCCAAGGCTGGAGGAAGGGGAGCTGGCGCAAGCCGCCAACAAGGCAGCGAGGCAGAGGGCAGTGAACAGCCGCAGGCAAGCGATCATGTAAGTGTTCCTGATACTCGATCAAATTAGCGTCGAATTGTACCCAAGCACTGGCCGGGGCGCGATGTTACTGGCGTGAATCGGACGATTTAGCTGAAGTAAATGTTGCAGTGCTGCATAACCACGGACAAAACCGTGGTGGCTCGAAGCGCGTCGCAAGCCTCGTGTCGCGCTACAATGGCCGCTTTTACCGATCACGAGGTGTGCGCTTTGACTGCTCCAGGTTCCCTGAATTCCGCTGCTGGCTCGCTTTATGTGGTGGCGACGCCCATCGGCAACCTGGACGACATCAGCGCCCGGGCCCTGAAGATCCTCCGCGAAGTGGCCTTGATCGCTGCCGAAGACACTCGTCACTCGGCGCGCCTGATGCAGCACTTCGGGATCGGCACGCCGCTGGCCGCGTGTCATGAACACAATGAACGAGATGAAGGTAGCCGCTTTATTACCCGCTTGCTGGCGGGTGATAACGTCGCGTTGATTTCCGATGCGGGAACGCCGCTGATTTCCGATCCGGGGTATCACCTGGTGCGTCAGGCCCGCGCGGCCGGGATCAATGTCGTGCCAGTGCCGGGCGCCTGTGCCCTTATCGCTGCGCTGTCGGCGGCCGGTCTGCCGTCTGACCGTTTCATCTTCGAAGGTTTTCTGCCGGCCAAGTCGGTCGGACGCAAGGCGCGACTGGAAGCGGTTAAAGAAGAGCCGCGTACGTTGATTTTCTACGAGGCCCCGCACCGCATTCTTGAATGTCTGCAGGATATGGAAGCCGTGTTTGGCGGTGAGCGCCAGGCATTGCTCGCCCGCGAGATCACCAAGACCTTCGAAACGCTCAAAGGTCTGCCATTGGCAGAGTTGCGCGCGTTCGTCGAATCCGATAGCAATCAGCAGCGTGGCGAATGCGTAGTGCTGGTGGCGGGCTGGACGGCACCGGAGTCCGAGGATGCCGTCAGCAGCGAGGCGATGCGTATTCTTGATCTGTTGCTCGAAGAGATGCCGCTCAAGCGTGCCGCCGCGTTGGCAGCACAAATCACTGGCGAGCGCAAAAACGTGCTGTATCAGGTCGCGCTGGAGAAACAGAAAGGCGTGTAGGCCGTCACCCATAGCGGTCTTGAGGCTTTTAGCGCTTGTTCTTCGGGCGCTCTGCCGTTAACCTTCGCGGCGGAGAGTCGATCGGACAGTCGCTGCCCTCTATGAAAATTAGGGGGGGGAGGAAAGTCCGGGCTCCATAGGGCGAAGTGCCAGGTAATGCCTGGGAGGCGTGAGCCTACGGAAAGTGCCACAGAAAATAACCGCCTAAGCGCTTCGGCGCCGGTAAGGGTGAAAAGGTGCGGTAAGAGCGCACCGCACGTCTGGCAACAGTTCGTGGCTAGGTAAACCCCACTTGGAGCAAGACCAAATAGGGTCTCAAGGCGTGGCCCGCGCTGGGACCGGGTAGGTTGCTAAAGATGTCCAGTGATGGCCATCGTAGACGAATGACTGTTCAAGACAGAACCCGGCTTACAGATCGACTCTCCACCTTTTTCTTTCCCTGCTTGAATCATTGGCAACAGGGCTGTGTAATATCAGCAGGCCTGCTCTGAAAGTCCGGCAGCGGCAAACGCAGTAATAGCCATTTCCCACCTTGCTTCAATCAACAGCAGAAGCGCTTTTGTAATACCGAAAAAATCTTACTCTTAACAAATTACTTTAACTTTCGAGCGCAGCTTTCAGTGCTGCATCAAGTTATTGGTCAAAAGTATCCGTCAGATTCTCGTTGCACCTCCTTTTATGCTCCTAAATCTCCGTTCTGTAAGGGTTTTCCTTTAATCCGCGCCTTGACGGTGTGGTGGGCGCATTCCTATAGTGTGCGCAAGTGGCGGAAAGTGGCATGAAGTGGGTTTTTTGAGCTCAAAACGATAAAAATTGGAGAAACGCAGACGTGTTTCGCGGAGCTAACGCTATCAGTCTCGATGCAAAGGGCCGTCTCGCCATGCCGAGCCGGTACCGTGACGAGCTCGATTCGCGTAGTTCTGGCCAATTGATCGTGACCATTGATGCCGTTGATCCGTGTTTGTGTGTCTATCCGCTCGACGAGTGGGAAATTATTGAAACCAAGTTGCGCGCGCTTCCTTCGCTTCGCGAAGAAAACCGTCGCCTGCAACGTTTGCTGATTGGTAATGCCGTCGACCTCGAACTCGATGGCAGCGGTCGTTTTCTGGTTCCACCGCGTCTGCGCGAATACGCCAAGCTCGATAAGCGCGCGATGCTGGTAGGCCAACTGAACAAGTTCCAATTGTGGGACGAGGATGCATGGAACGCGGTATCTGCCGCTGACCTTGCTGCTATTCAACAACCGGGCGCGATGCCTGATGAACTGCGTGATTTGATCCTGTGACTATTGATAGCGGCTTTAACCACATCACCGTACTGCTTGACGAAGCCGTCGAGGCTCTCGCCGTACGTCCTGATGGCTGCTATCTGGACGGCACGTTCGGGCGCGGCGGACACAGCCGGCTGATCCTCAGCCAGCTCGGCACGGACGGTCGGCTCATCGGGTTCGACAAAGATCCACAAGCGATTGCCACCGGGCAAACGCTAGCGGCCGAAGACGGCCGCTTTGTCGTTGTGCAGCGCAGCTTTGCCGAACTGGGTTCGGTGGTTGCCGAGCAAGGTCTGGCCGGCAAGGTCAGCGGCATTCTGCTCGACCTCGGCGTGTCTTCGCCGCAGCTCGACGACGCTGAGCGCGGCTTCAGTTTCCTCAACGACGGCCCGCTGGACATGCGCATGGATCCGTCCCGCGGCATCAGCGCTGCCGAATTCGTCAACACCGCGCCGGCTGAGGAAATCGCCCGGGTGTTCAAGGAATACGGCGAAGAACGTTTCTCCGGTCGCATGGCCCGCGCGGTCGCCGAGCGTCGCGATATCAAACCGTTCGAGCGCACTGCCGATCTGGCCGAAGTATTGAAAGTCGCCAACCCGGCATGGGAAAAGGGCAAGAACCCGGCCACCCGTGCATTCCAGGGTTTGCGCATTCACGTCAACAACGAACTGGGTGATCTGGAAGCCGGCCTCGAAGCCGCACTGGATGCTCTGGAAATTGGCGGCCGTCTGGTGGTGATCAGCTTCCACTCGCTGGAAGACCGCATCGTCAAATTGTTCATGCGCAAGCTGGTGAAAGGCGAAGCCGACAACCTGCCGCGCAACCTGCCGGTTCGCCATGTCGCGTTCGAACCGAAAATCAAAGTCCATGGCAAAGCGCAGACGGCCTCCGACGCCGAACTCAAAGCCAACCCACGTTCCCGTAGCGCCGTCATGCGCGTCGCGGAGAAGCTGCGGTGAGCAAGCTTTTCGCCAAGCCACTGCCCGGCGGCAGCTTTCTGATGCTGCTGCTGTTTATCGGCGTGCTCGTCTCGGCCATCGCCGTGTCGTACAGCGCGCACTGGAACCGGCAGTTGCTCAACACCCTTTATAACGAACTCAGCGTGCGTGATAAGGCGCAGGCCGAGTGGGGGCGTTTGATTCTTGAGCAAAGCACCTGGACCGCGCACAGCCGGATCGAAGTGCTGGCTACCGAGCAACTGAAAATGCACATTCCTGGCGCGGCTGACGTGAAGATGGTGGCGCCATGATGAAACTCGAAGGCGCACTGTTCCCATGGCGCTTCCGCCTGATGGTGGCGCTGCTCGGCATCATGGTCGCGGCGATCTGCTGGCGCATCATCGACCTGCAAGTGGTTGACCGTGACTTCCTCAAAGGTCAGGGCGACGCGCGCAGTCTGCGTCACATTCCGATTCCGGCTCACCGTGGTCTGATCACCGACCGTAACGGCGAGCCTTTGGCTGTAAGTACCCCCGTGACCACGCTGTGGGCCAACGCCAAGGAAATGCAAACCGCTAAAGAGAAGTGGCCGGCACTTGCCGCCGCGCTGGGTCAGGATCCCAAAGCCCTGACCGAGCGCCTTGAAGCCCAGGCCAACAAAGAATTCATTTATCTGGTGCGCGGGCTGACCCCCGAGCAAGGCCAGGCTGTGCTCGATCTGAAAGTCCCAGGCGTCTACGGCATCGAAGAATTCCGCCGGTTCTACCCGGCCGGTGAAGTCACCGCGCACATGGTCGGTTTTACCGACATCGATGACCACGGTCGTGAAGGTGTCGAGCTGGCTTATGACGAATGGCTCGCCGGGGTGCCGGGCAAACGACAAGTCATCAAGGATCGGCGCGGTCGGCTGATCAAGGATGTTCAGGTCACCAAAAACGCCAAGGCCGGCAAGCCCTTGGCGTTGTCCATTGACCTGCGTCTGCAATATCTGGCCAACCGCGAACTGCGCAACGCGATCATCGAGAACGGCGCCAAGGCCGGCAGCCTGGTGATCATGGACGTCAAGACCGGCGAGATTCTCGCCATGGTCAACCAGCCGACCTACAACCCGAACAACCGCCGCAATCTGCAACCGGCCATGATGCGTAACCGCGCGATGATCGACGTGTTCGAACCGGGTTCGACCATGAAAGCCATCTCGATGGCCGCTGCAATCGAAACCGGGCGCTGGAAACCGAGCGACACCGTCGAGGTGTATCCGGGCTCCCTGCAGATCGGCAAATACACGATCAAGGACGTTTCCAAGAGCGAAGGTCCGGTGCTCGACTTGACCGGTATCCTGATCAATTCCAGTAACGTCGGCATGAGTAAGGTCGCGTTCGATATCGGCGGTGAAACGATTTTCCGCCTCGCGCAGAAAGTCGGTCTCGGCCAGGACACCGGCCTCGGCTTCCCGGGCGAACGTGTCGGTAACCTGCCGAACTACCGCGATTGGCGCAAGGCTGAAACTGCGACCCTGTCCTACGGCTACGGTATTTCCGTGACCGCGATTCAGTTGGTGCACGCGTTCTCGGCGCTGGCCAACAACGGTCGTCTCGCGCCGTTGACCCTGATCAAAACCGACAAGCCGCCGCAGACCACGCAAGTGCTGCCGGAAGCCGTGGCGAAAACCTTGCAAGGCATGCTCACCCAGGTGATCGAAGCGCCGCGCGGCGTGTTCCGTGCGCAGGTGCCGGCGTATCACGTAGCGGGCAAGTCGGGTACCGCGCGCAAGACCTCGGTGGGCACCAAAGGCTACGCGGAAAACTCTTACCGCTCGCTGTTCGCCGGTTTCGGCCCGATGAGCGATCCGCGTTACGCCATCGTTGTCGTGATCGATGAGCCAAGCAAGGCCGGTTACTTCGGTGGTCTGGTTTCCGCGCCGGTGTTCAGCCGTGTGATGTCCGGCACCCTGCGCCTGATGAACGTAACGCCGGACAACTTGCCGACGACACAGCAGGCCAACGCCACCCCGGTCATACCGCTGAAAGCCAATGGAGGGCGCGGCTGATGTCATTAAGTCTGAACAAGATATTCCCCCACGCCGGCCACGATCTGTTGATCCGTGAACTGGCGCTGGACAGCCGCAACGTGCGCGCGGGCGATTTGTTCCTCGCCGTGCCGGGCGGCAAATTCGATGGCCGTGCGCACATCGCCGATGCCTTGCAGCGTGGCGCTGCGGCTGTAGCCTATGAAGTGGAAGGCGCCACCGTTCTGCCGATCACTGACGTGCCGCTGATTCCGGTCAAAGGCCTGGCAGCGCAGCTGTCGGACATCGCCGGGCGTTTTTACGGTGAGCCAAGTCATCACCTGAACCTGATTGGCGTGACCGGCACCAATGGTAAAACCAGCGTGACCCAATTGGTCGCGCAGGCGCTGGATTTGCTCGGCCAGCATTGCGGCATCGTCGGGACCTTGGGTTCCGGCTTCTATGGCGCACTGCAAAGCGGTCTGCACACCACGCCGAATCCGATCGCGGTGCAAGCGACCTTGGGCGACCTGAAAAAGGCCGGCGCCAAAGCCGTGGCCATGGAAGTGTCGTCCCACGGTCTGGATCAGGGCCGCGTGACGGCGCTGGCGTTCGACGTCGCGGTGATGACCAACCTGTCCCGCGATCATCTGGATTATCACGGCACTATGGAGGCGTACGCCGAGGCCAAGGCCAAGCTGTTCGCCTGGAATGATCTGAAGTGCCGCGTGGTCAACCTCGACGACGATTTCGGCCGGCAACTGGCCGCGGAAAAACGTGAATCGCGCTTGATCACCTACAGCCTGCTCGACAGCAGCGCTTACCTGTTCTGCCGCGAAGCGCAGTTCGACGATCACGGCGTGCGCGCCACACTGGTCACGCCGCAGGGTGAACATCATCTGCGTAGCACCCTGCTCGGTCGTTTCAATCTGAGCAACGTACTGGCAGCGGTCGGTGCCTTGCTCGGTCTGGATTACGCGCTCGACGAAATTCTCAAAGTACTGCCGAAACTCGAGGGCCCGGCCGGTCGCATGCAGCGCCTGGGTGGCGGCACGCAGCCGTTGGTGGTGGTCGATTACGCCCACACCCCGGATGCACTGGAGAAAGTACTGACCGCGCTGCGCCCGCACGTCAAAGGTCAACTGCTGTGCCTGTTCGGCTGCGGCGGTGACCGTGATCGCGGCAAGCGTCCGTTGATGGCCGAAGTGGTCGAGCGTCTGGCCGATCAGGTGCTGGTCACCGACGACAACCCGCGCACTGAAGATCCGGCAGTGATTTTCGATGACATCCGCGCCGGTTTCACTGCTGTGGATAAAGTCACCTTCGTCGCCGGCCGTGGTCAGGCGATTGCACAACTGATTGCCGGCGCCTCGGCCGATGACGTGATTGTTCTGGCCGGTAAAGGTCACGAGGACTATCAGGAAATCAACGGCGAGCGCCATGCCTTCTCTGATCTGGTCGAGGCTGATCACGCCCTGACCGCGTGGGAGGTGGCCCATGCTTAAGGCCCTCAAACTCAGCGAACTGACCAACGCGCTCGACGCACGTTTGATCGCCGCCGATGCCAGTTTCGACGGCGTCAGCATCGACAGCCGTGCGATTCAGCCGGGTCAACTGTTTATTGCGTTGACCGGCCCGCGTTTCGACGGTCATGACTACTTGAACGATGTCGCCGCCAAAGGCGCCGTCGCTGCACTGGTCGAACGTGAAGTTGCCGACAGCACGCTGCCGCAACTGCTGGTCAAAGACACCCGTCAGGCCCTCGGCCAATTGGGTGCGCTGAACCGTGCTGCATTCACCCAGCCAGTCGCTGCCATCACTGGCTCCAGCGGCAAGACCACGGTCAAGGAAATGCTCGCGAGCATCCTGCGCACGCGCGGTCCGGTATTGGCGACCCGTGGCAATCTGAACAACGACCTCGGCGCGCCGCTGACCCTGCTCGAATTGGCCCCGGAACACACTTCGGCGGTGATCGAACTGGGCGCCTCGCGTCTCGGCGAAATCGCTTACACCGTTGGCTTGACCAAGCCTCACGTGGCGATCCTCAACAATGCCGGCACCGCGCACGTTGGTGAGTTTGGCGGCCCGGAAAAAATCGTCGAAGCCAAAGGCGAAATCATCGACGGGCTGGCGGCCGACGGCGTCGCCGTGCTCAACCTCGATGACAAAGCCTTCGGCATCTGGAAGACCCGTGCGGGCGTGCGCAAAGTGCTGACCTTCGCCCTGAGCAACACTCAGGCTGACTTCTACGCCAGCGACCTGACCACTGATGCCCGTGGTTGCCCGGCCTTCAATCTGCACACACCTGAAGGTGTCGAGCACGTTCAACTGAACCTGCTCGGCACCCATAACGTCGCCAATTCCATGGCTGCCGCCGCTGCCGCTCACGCCTTGGGCGTGTCGCTGTTCGGCATCGCCACCGGGCTTGGCGCCGTGCAACCGGTCAAGGGTCGCACCGTCGCGCAACTGGCGAAAAACGGTATGCGCGTGATCGATGACACTTACAACGCAAACCCCACCTCGATGTGCGCGGCCGTTGATATACTCGCCGGCTTTTCCGGCCGCACCGTCCTGGTGCTCGGAGATATCGGCGAGTTGGGCGATTGGGCGGAGCAGGGGCACCGCGACGTGGGCGAGTACGCCCGGGGCAAGGTTTCCGCGCTTTATGCCGTTGGGCCAAACATGGTTCACGCCGTAAACGCTTTCGGTGAACAGGCCTATCACTTCGGCAGCCAAGCCGAACTGATTCAGGCCCTCGACGCCGAGCAGGACACAAACACCACCATTTTGATCAAGGGTTCGCGCAGTGCAGCGATGGAAAACATCGTTGCGGCTCTGTGCGGGCCCAGTCTGGAGAAACATTAATGCTGCTGCTGCTAGCGGAGTATCTGCAACAGTTCTACAAAGGCTTCGCGGTCTTTCAGTACCTGACCCTGCGCGGGATTCTCGGTGTACTGACCGCGCTGGTTTTGTCGCTGTGCTATGGCCCGTGGATGATCCGCACCCTGCAGAACCGTCAGATCGGTCAATCCGTGCGTAACGACGGCCCGCAATCGCACCTGTCCAAGTCGGGCACCCCGACCATGGGCGGCGCGCTGATTCTGTCTTCGATCGGCGTCAGCACCCTGCTTTGGGCTGACCTGAGCAACCGCTACGTCTGGACTGTTTTGCTGGTGACTCTGCTGTTCGGCGCCATCGGTTGGGTCGACGATTACCGCAAAGTCATCGAGAAGAACTCCCGTGGTCTGCCGAGCCGCTGGAAGTATTTCTGGCAGTCGGTGTTCGGCCTCGGCGCGGCGATCTTCCTTTATATGACCGCCTCCACCCCGGTGGAAACCACGCTGATCCTGCCGATGCTCAAGGACTACAGCATTCCGCTGGGCCTCGGTTTCATCGTGCTGACTTACTTCGTGATCGTCGGTTCGAGCAACGCAGTCAACCTGACTGACGGCCTCGACGGTCTGGCGATCATGCCAACCGTGATGGTCGGCGGTGGCCTCGGCATCTTTTGCTACCTGTCGGGTAACGTGAAATTCGCTGAGTACCTGCTGATCCCTTACGTGCCGGGCGCGGGTGAACTGATCGTGTTCTGCGGTGCGCTGATCGGTGCCGGCCTCGGCTTTCTCTGGTTTAACACCTATCCGGCGCAAGTGTTCATGGGCGACGTCGGTGCACTGGCACTCGGCGCGGCACTGGGCACCATCGCGGTGATCGTCCGTCAGGAAATCGTCCTGTTCATCATGGGCGGTGTGTTCGTGATGGAAACCCTGTCAGTCGTCATTCAGGTTGCGTCCTTTAAGCTGACCGGTCGCCGTGTGTTCCGCATGGCACCGATTCACCACCATTTTGAACTCAAGGGCTGGCCCGAGCCGCGCGTGATCGTCCGTTTCTGGATCATCACCGTGATTCTCGTGCTGATCGGCCTTGCCACCCTGAAGCTGAGGTAGAACGAGTGTCTCTGATCGCTTCTGACCACTTCCGCATCGTTGTCGGCCTCGGCAAGAGCGGCATGTCCCTGGTTCGCTTCCTGGCGAACCGGGGCACGTCGTTTGCCGTCGCCGATACGCGGGAAAATCCACCGGAACTGGCCACGCTCAAGCGTGACTATCCGCACGTGGAAGTGCGTTGTGGCGAGCTGGACGTCGAATTCCTCTGCCGTGCCGACGAGCTCTACGTGAGCCCCGGCCTGGCGTTGGCGACCCCGGCCCTGCAAGCCGCTGCGGCCCGTGGCGTGAAACTGTCCGGCGACATCGAGCTGTTCGCGCGTAACGCGCGGGCGCCGATCGTGGCCATCAGCGGTTCCAACGCGAAAAGCACCGTCACCACCCTGGTCGGCGAAATGGCGGCTGCGGCCGGCAAGCGCGTTGCCGTCGGTGGCAACCTCGGCACCCCGGCGCTGGACCTGCTCAGCGACGACGTCGAGCTGTACGTCATGGAACTGTCGAGCTTCCAGCTGGAAACCACCGACCAGCTCAATGCCGAAGTGGCCACCGTGCTGAACATCAGCGAAGACCACATGGATCGCTACAGCGGTCTGCCGGCGTACCACCTGGCCAAGCACCGGATCTTCCGTGGCGCGAAGCAGTTCGTGGTCAATCGCCAGGATGCGCTGAGCCGTCCGTTGATGGGCGAGGGTCAGCCATGCTGGACCTTCGGCCTGACCAAACCGGATTTCAAGGCATTCGGTATCCGCGAAGAAGATGGCGAGAAGTATCTGGCCTTCGAATTCCAGAACCTGATGCCGGTGCGTGAGCTGAAAATTCGCGGCGCACACAACCAGTCCAACGCCCTCGCGGCGCTGGCGCTCGGTCATGCCGTGGGCTTGCCGTTCGAGGCCATGCTCTCGGCGCTGCGCAACTTCGCCGGTCTCGAACACCGTTGCCAGTGGGTGCGTGATCTCGACGGCGTGGCGTATTACAACGATTCGAAAGCCACCAACGTCGGCGCCGCTCTGGCCGCCATCGAAGGCTTGGGCGCGGATATCGACGGCAAGGTCATCCTGATCGCCGGTGGCGATGGCAAGGGTGCCGAATTCAACGATCTGCGTGATCCGGTAGCGGTCAACTGCCGTGCCGTGATCCTGATGGGCCGCGACTCCGACAAGATCGGTGAAGCCATCGGTGATGCCGTGCCACTGATTCGCGCGACCTCGCTGGTTGACGCCGTCGCGCAATGCCGCGCCGCCGCCCAACCGGGTGACGTGGTGCTGCTGTCGCCGGCCTGCGCCAGTTTCGACATGTTCAAGAACTATGAAGACCGTGGTCACCAGTTCGTCCGCGCTGTGGAGGAACTGGCATGAGTCTGTTCAATATCATCAAGCCGTACCCGTCGCCGATTATTACCGGGCGCGGCATCGACCTCGATTTTCCGATGCTCGCCGGTTGCCTGGCTTTGCTCGGTCTCGGTTTGATCATGATCGCTTCGGCGTCCACTGAGGTGGCAGCCGCGCAGTCGGGCAGTCCGCTGTATTACATGATTCGCCACCTTATTTATGTGGTGCTGGGCCTGGGCGCCTGCATCGTCACCATGATGATTCCGATCGCCACCTGGCAACGCCTCGGCTGGTTGATGCTGATCGGTGCGTTCGGCTTGCTGGTGATGGTGATCATTCCCGGCATCGGTCGCGAAGTGAACGGTTCGATGCGCTGGATCGGTTTCAGCTTCTTCAACGTGCAGCCGTCCGAGATCGCCAAAGTGTTCGTGGTGATCTACCTCGCCGGTTATCTGGTGCGGCGTCAGAAGGAAGTGCGCGAGAGCTGGATGGGCTTCTTCAAGCCGTTCATCGTGCTGCTGCCGATGGCCGGCCTGCTGCTGATGGAGCCAGACTTCGGCGCCACCGTGGTGATGATGGGCGCTGCGGCGGCGATGCTCTTTCTCGGCGGGGTCGGACTGTTCCGTTTCTCGCTGATGGTGGTGTTGGCGGTCGGAGCGGTGGTCTTGCTGATTCAAATGCAGCCGTATCGTATGGCGCGTCTGACCAACTTCGCTGACCCGTGGGCCGACCAGTTCGGCGCCGGCTACCAATTGTCCCAAGCGCTGATCGCGTTCGGTCGTGGCGAATGGCTGGGTGTGGGCCTGGGCAACAGCGTGCAGAAGCAGTTCTACCTGCCGGAAGCGCACACCGACTTCGTGTTCTCGGTATTGGCTGAAGAACTCGGCGCGGTGGGTTCGCTGTGCACCGTGGCGCTGTTCGTGTTCGTGTGTATTCGTGGCATGTACATCGGCTTGTGGGCGGAGAAAGCCAAGCAGTTCTTTGCCGCTTATGTGGCCTACGGCCTGTCGTTCCTGTGGATTGGTCAGTTCCTGATCAACATCGGAGTGAACGTCGGCCTGCTGCCAACCAAAGGTCTGACCTTGCCGTTCCTCAGTTATGGCGGCAGCTCGTTGGTGATCTGCTGTGCCTGCCTCGGTTTGTTATTGAGGATTGAGTGGGAGAGTCGAACCCACCTGGGCAGTGAAGAGATGGAATTCCATGAGAGCGACTTCGCCGAGGAGCCGAATCATGGGCGCTAACGTATTGATCATGGCCGGCGGAACCGGCGGCCACGTGTTCCCGGCGCTGGCCTGTGCTCGCGAGTTTCAGGCGCGCGGCTACACCGTGCACTGGCTCGGCACGCCACGCGGAATTGAAAACGAACTGGTGCCCGCGGCAGGTCTTGAACTGCACCGCATCAACGCCACAGGCCTGCGCGGCAAGGGCAAGCTGTCGCTGCTCAAGGCGCCGTTCATGCTGCTGAAATCGGTATGGCAGGCGCGGGCAATCATTCGTCGCTTGAAGCCGGTGTGTGTGGTCGGCTTCGGTGGTTATGTGACTGGCCCGGGTGGCCTCGCCGCGAAACTGGCCGGCGTGCCGGTGATCGTTCACGAGCAGAACGCCGTGGCCGGCACCGCCAATCGGTTGCTGGTGCCGTTCGCCGCTCGGGTGTGTGAAGCGTTCCCCGACACCTTTACTCTGTCGGACACCCGCCGTACCACCGGCAACCCGGTGCGCAGCGAGCTGTTCCTCGACACATCGCGACCTGCTCTGGCCGGCCGCAAAGCGCGTTTGCTGATCCTTGGCGGAAGCCTGGGCGCAGAACCGTTGAACAAATTGCTGCCTGAAGCCCTGGCCCAAGTCGCTGCCGATTTGCGCCCGGAAGTGTTTCATCAGGCCGGCAAAAACCACGATGAAGTGACTGCAGAGCGCTACCGCGCCGCCGGCGTGGAAGCGCAGGTGCAGCCGTTCATCAAAGACATGGCCCAGGCCTATGGCTGGGCTGACCTGGTGGTGTGCCGCGCAGGCGCGTTGACCATCAGTGAGCTGGCTGCCGCCGGTCTGCCCTCGATGCTGGTGCCTTTGCCCCACGCGATCGACGATCACCAGACCCGCAACGCCGATTATTTGGCCCGTGAAGGCGCTGCCTTCCTGATGCCACAAAGAACGACTGGTGCCGCGGACCTTGCCGCGCGCCTGACAGAGGTCTTGATGCAACCGCAACGACTCGAAGATATGGCCCAAGCGGCCCGCCGTCTGGCGAAACCCGATGCCACCCGTAGCGTGGTCGATACCTGTCTGGAGGTGGCACATGGTTGAGAATCAGAAAGCCATGCCACAACCGGAAATGCGCCGCATCCGTCGCATCCACTTCGTCGGCATCGGCGGCGTGGGCATGTGCGGCATCGCCGAAGTGTTGTTGAACCTGGGCTACCAAGTGTCCGGTTCCGACCTGAAAGCTTCGCCGGTGACCGAGCGTCTGGAGTCGTTCGGCGCGCAGATTTTCATCGGCCACCGTGCCGAGAACGCCGCTGCTGCCGATGTGCTGGTGGTGTCGAGCGCGGTAAATACCTCGAACCCGGAAGTGGCGAACGCGCTTGAGCGTCGTATCCCGGTGGTGCCGCGTGCAGAAATGCTCGCCGAGCTGATGCGCTATCGCCACGGCATCGCCGTCGCCGGTACCCACGGCAAAACCACCACCACCAGCCTGATCGCTTCGGTGTTCGCGGCCGGAGGCCTGGACCCGACGTTCGTTATCGGTGGTCGTCTGAATGCGGCGGGCACCAATGCCCAGCTCGGCACCAGCCGGTACCTGATCGCCGAAGCCGATGAAAGCGATGCGAGTTTTCTGCACCTGCAACCGCTGGTGGCCGTGGTTACCAACATCGACGCCGACCACATGGCGACCTACGACGGTGACTTCAACAAGCTGAAGAAAACCTTCGTCGAGTTCCTGCACAACCTGCCGTTCTACGGTTTGGCGGTCATGTGCCTGGACGATCCGGTGGTGCGTGAAATCCTGCCGCTGGTGAAACGTCCGACCGTGACTTACGGCTTCAGTGAAGACGCTGACGTGCGCGCGATCAATATTCGCCAGCAAGGCATGCAGACCTTCTTCACCGTGCTGCGCCCGGATCGCGAGCCGCTGGACGTGTCGGTGAACATGCCCGGCAACCACAACGTACTCAACTCGCTGGCAACCATCTGTATTGCCACCGACGAAGGCGTCAGCGATGAAGCCATCGTCCAGGGCCTGTCGGGCTTCCAGGGCGTTGGTCGACGCTTCCAGGTTTACGGCGAACTGCCAGTGGACGGGGGCAACGTGATGCTGGTCGACGATTACGGTCACCACCCGACCGAAGTCGCCGCAGTGATCAAAGCCGTGCGCGGTGGCTGGCCGGAGCGCCGTCTGGTGATGGTTTACCAGCCGCACCGTTATAGCCGCACCCGTGACCTGTACGACGATTTCGTCAATGTACTGGCCGACGCCAACGTGCTGCTGCTGATGGAAGTCTATCCGGCCGGCGAAGAGCCGATCCCGGGCGCCGACAGCCGCAAGCTGTGCAACAGCATCCGTCAGCGCGGTCAGCTCGACCCGATCTACATCGAGCGTGGCGTCGATCTGGCGCCGCTGGTCAAGCCGCTGCTGCGTGCCGGCGACATCCTGCTGTGCCAGGGCGCCGGTGATATCGGCGGTCTCGCGCCGAAGCTGTTGAAAAGTGAATTGTTCGCTGGCGCCGTGGCGGCGCCGGTCGAGGGGAAGTTGAAATGACTGCTGCCTACGCCAAGCTGTTTTCCACTATCGCGCCGAAAGACTTCGGCCGTGTCGCCGTGCTCTTCGGTGGCCTGAGTGCCGAGCGTGAGGTGTCGCTGAAATCCGGTAACGCCGTACTCGACGCGCTGCAAAGCGCTGGCGTGGACGCGTTCGGCATCGACGTTGGCGAAGACATTCTGCAACGGCTGCTCAGCGAAAAGATCGACCGCGCCTTCATCATTCTTCACGGCCGTGGCGGTGAAGACGGCTCCATGCAGGGCCTGCTCGAAGTGGCGGGCATTCCGTACACCGGCAGCGGCATTCTCGCTTCGGCACTGGCGATGGACAAACTGCGCACCAAGCAGGTCTGGCACAGCCTCGGGATTCCGACGCCGCGTCACGCCGTGCTGTGCAGCGAAGCCGATTGTATTTCGGCGGCGACGGAACTGGGCTTCCCTTTGATCGTCAAACCGGCGCATGAAGGTTCAAGTATCGGGATGGCCAAAGTGAGTTCTGCGTCCGAGTTGATCGACGCATGGAAAGCGGCCAGTACCTACGATTCGCAAGTCTTGGTTGAGCAATGGATTCAAGGTCCGGAGTTCACCATCGCCACCCTGCGTGACCAGGTGTTGCCTCCGATTGCCCTGGGTACACCGCACACGTTCTACGACTACGACGCCAAGTACATCGCCAACGATACCCAGTACCGCATTCCGTGCGGGCTGGATGCCGCCAAGGAACAGGAACTCATGGATCTCACGGCCAAGGCCTGTGAGGCGCTGGGTATTGCCGGTTGGGGCAGGGCGGACGTGATGCAGGACGCCGACGGGCAGTTCTGGTTCCTGGAAGTGAACACCGCACCGGGCATGACCGATCACAGTCTGGTACCGATGGCGGCCCGTGCGGCTGGCCTGGATTTCCAGCAACTGGTTCTGGCCATTCTGGCCGCCAGTGTTGAAGACGCTCGAGGTTAAGACGATGCAAGGCGCTCAGCTCCGACATCAGCCTCCCGCACCCGGCCGCAAGCCGGTGCCACGGGGTGCCAGCCGAATGGTGGCGAAAGAGCCGATGTCCGCGCGCCTGCCGAAAGCCAATTTCGGCTTTCTGAAAAGTCTGTTCTGGCCAGTGCTGCTGGTGGTGCTGGGCTTTGGTACTTACGAAGGTGCAACGCGTTTGCTGCCGTACGCCGACCGGCCGATCACCAAGATCGCCGTGCAAGGCGACCTGAGCTACATCAGCCAGCAAGCGGTGCAGCAGCGGATCGCCCCGTACGTGGCGTCGAGCTTCTTCACCATCGACCTGGCCGGTATGCGCACCGAGCTTGAGCAGATGCCGTGGATTGCCCACGCCGAAGTACGTCGGGTGTGGCCGGACCAGGTGGTGATCCGCCTCGAAGAGCAGCTGCCGGTGGCGCGTTGGGGGGATGAGTCATTGCTGAACAACCAGGGCCAGGCGTTTACGCCCAAGGAACTGGCGAACTACGAACATCTGCCACAGCTGTTCGGCCCACAACGGGCTCAGCAGCAAGTGATGCAGCAGTATCAGGTGCTGAGCCAGATGCTGCGGCCGTTGGGCTTCTCGATTGCACGCCTGGAACTGCGTGAACGCGGGAGTTGGTTCCTGACCACCGGTGCCGGCAGTTCTGGCCCCGGCATCGAGTTGCTGCTGGGACGCGGCAACCTGGTGGAAAAGATGCGCCGTTTTATCGCCATCTATGACAAGACGCTTAAAGACCAGATTACGAACATTGCGCGCATCGATCTGCGCTACGCCAACGGCCTCGCTGTTGGCTGGCGGGAACCAGTAGCGCCGACGACAGCCCAACCCGCTGTCGCGAAGAATTAAGAAGAGGCAGGACCCATGGCAAACGTGCAAAGCGGCAAAATGATCGTCGGTCTCGATATCGGCACCTCCAAGGTGGTGGCGCTGGTCGGCGAGGTTTCCGACGACGGCTCGCTGGAAATCGTCGGGATCGGTACCCATCCGTCCCGTGGCCTGAAGAAGGGCGTGGTGGTCAACATCGAGTCCACCGTGCAATCGATCCAGCGCGCGATCGAAGAAGCCCAACTGATGGCGGGCTGCCGCATTCACTCGGCGTTCGTCGGTGTGGCGGGCAATCACATCCGCAGCCTGAACTCCCACGGCATCGTCGCGATCCGCGATCGTGAAGTCAGCTCGGCCGACCTTGAGCGCGTGCTCGACGCTGCTCAGGCCGTGGCGATCCCGGCTGACCAGCGCGTGCTGCACACCCTGCCGCAGGATTACGTGATCGATAACCAGGAAGGCGTTCGCGAACCACTGGGCATGTCCGGCGTACGTCTGGAAGCCAAGGTTCACGTGGTCACCTGCGCCGTCAACGCCGCCCAGAACATTGAAAAATGCGTGCGTCGCTGCGGTCTGGAAATCGACGACATCATTCTTGAGCAACTGGCCTCGGCCTACTCGGTACTGACCGACGACGAGAAAGAACTGGGCGTGTGCCTGGTCGACATCGGCGGCGGCACCACTGACATCGCGATCTTCACCGAAGGCGCGATCCGCCACACCGCAGTGATCCCGATTGCCGGTGATCAGGTGACCAACGACATCGCCATGGCGTTGCGCACCCCGACCCAGTACGCCGAAGAAATCAAGATCCGCTACGCCTGCGCCCTGGCCAAGCTGGCCGGTGCCGGTGAAACCATCAAGGTGCCGAGCGTTGGCGACCGTCCACCACGCGAACTGTCGCGTCAGGCCCTGGCCGAAGTGGTCGAGCCGCGTTACGACGAACTGTTCACGCTGATTCAGGCCGAGCTGCGTCGCAGCGGCTACGAAGACCTGATCCCGGCGGGCATCGTCCTCACCGGCGGTACTTCGAAGATGGAAGGCGCCACTGAACTGGCCGAAGAAATCTTCCACATGCCGGTGCGCCTCGGCGTGCCGCATGGCGTGAAGGGCCTGGATGACGTGGTGCGCAACCCGATTTATTCCACTGGCGTTGGTTTGTTGATGTACGGCCTGCAAAAGCAGTCCGACGGGGTTTCGTTCTCCGGCATCGGCAGCCGCGACAGCTACAGCAACGAAGAGCCACAGGCGCCGTTGCTGGACCGATTGAAGAAGTGGGTTCAAGGCAACTTCTAAAGCTTTACCGCAACACCGCAACAAAAAAGCAGTAGGCGAAAAAACTAGAGAATGTAAGGAGAGGGAAAATGTTCGAACTCGTAGACAACATCCCCGCAAGCCCGGTAATCAAAGTTATCGGTGTTGGCGGTGGCGGCGGCAACGCTGTCAATCACATGGTCAAGAGCAACATCGAAGGCGTTGAATTCATCTGCGCCAACACTGATGCTCAAGCGCTGAAAAACATCGGTGCGCGTACCATTCTGCAACTGGGTACCGGCGTGACCAAAGGTCTGGGCGCTGGCGCCAACCCTGAAGTAGGTCGTCAGGCCGCTCTCGAAGACCGTGAGCGCATTGCCGAAGTCCTGCAGGGCACCAACATGGTGTTCATCACCACTGGCATGGGCGGCGGTACCGGTACCGGTGCTGCGCCGATCATCGCCGAAGTGGCCAAGGAAATGGGCATTCTGACCGTTGCTGTCGTAACGCGTCCGTTCCCGTTCGAAGGCCGCAAGCGTATGCAGATCGCCGATGAAGGCATCCGCATGCTCTCGGAAAGCGTCGACTCGTTGATCACCATTCCCAACGAGAAGCTGCTGACCATCCTCGGTAAAGACGCCAGCCTGCTGTCGGCTTTCGCCAAGGCTGACGATGTACTGGCCGGTGCCGTTCGCGGTATCTCCGACATCATCAAGCGTCCGGGTATGATCAACGTCGACTTCGCCGACGTACGTACCGTGATGAGCGAAATGGGCATGGCGATGATGGGCACTGGCTGCGCCAGCGGTCCGAACCGTGCACGTGAAGCCACCGAAGCGGCGATCCGCAACCCGCTGCTGGAAGACGTGAACCTGCAAGGCGCACGCGGCATCCTGGTGAACATCACCGCCGGTCCTGACCTGTCCCTGGGTGAGTACTCCGACGTGGGTAGCATCATCGAAGCCTTCGCTTCCGAACACGCGATGGTCAAGGTCGGTACCGTTATCGATCCGGACATGCGCGACGAACTGCACGTGACTGTGGTTGCCACTGGTCTGGGCGCGAAAATCGAGAAGCCTGTGAAGGTCATCGACAACACCGTTCACACCTCCATGGCTTCTGCCCAGGTACAACAACCGGCTGCGGCCCGTCAGGAAGCGCCAGCGGTCAACTACCGTGATCTGGATCGTCCGACCGTCATGCGCAACCAGGCTCAGGCCGGTGCTGCGGCTGCCGCGAAGATGAATCCGCAAGATGATCTGGACTACCTGGACATCCCGGCTTTCCTGCGTCGTCAGGCCGATTGATGGAATGTATCAGGGCTATGAAGGTGATTGGTGTTCAGCAAAGGCATGGTCTGCTATCATCGCCAGCCTTTGTTGATACCAGTTCGCAATTTGCGCTGAAGCGGCCCAAGCCATGATTAAACAACGCACACTGAAAAATATTATCCGTGCCACAGGTGTAGGCCTGCACTCCGGTGAGAAGGTCTATCTGACCCTCAAGCCTGCGCCTGTCGACACTGGCATTGTGTTTTGTCGCGCTGACCTCGACCCTGTGGTGCAGATTCCTGCCCGCGCGGAAAACGTCGGTGAAACCACTATGTCGACGACGCTGATTAACGGCGACGTGAAAGTGGACACGGTAGAGCACTTGCTCTCGGCCATGGCTGGCCTGGGCATCGATAACGCCTACGTCGAGCTCTCCGCGTCCGAAGTCCCGATCATGGATGGCAGCGCTGGACCCTTCGTATTCCTGATTCAATCGGCAGGCCTGGAAGAACAGGACGCCGCCAAGAAATTCATCCGCATCCTGCGTGAAGTGACAGTGGAAGACGGCGACAAGCGCGCCACTTTCGTCCCTTTCGAAGGGTTCAAGGTGAGCTTCGAGATCGATTTCGATCACCCGGTATTCCGGGACCGCACCCAAAGTGCAAGCGTGGATTTTTCCAGCACTTCGTTCGTAAAGGAAGTCAGCCGCGCCCGTACCTTTGGTTTCATGAGTGATATCGAGTACCTGCGCAAGCACAACCTCGCACTCGGCGGCAGCGTTGAAAACGCAATCGTGGTCGATGCCGATGGCGTACTGAACGAAGACGGCCTTCGCTATGAAGACGAATTCGTGAAGCACAAGATCCTCGATGCCATTGGCGACCTGTATCTGCTGGGTAACAGCCTGATTGGTGAGTTCAAGGGCTTCAAGTCCGGCCACGCACTGAACAACCAGCTGCTGCGCAAGTTGATTGAGCAGACAGACGCTTGGGAAGTGGTGACGTTCGAAGACGCCAGCACCGCACCAATCTCTTACATGCGCCCGGTTGCGGCGGTGTAAGTAAAAAACCTCTCTAGTTTTTTGAAGGCCATCCTCGGATGGCCTTTTTTTATGCCCTTTTAAAATCAAAAGATCGCAGCCTTCGGCAGCTCCTACAGGGTGATCGCATTCTCATGTAGGAGCTGCCGAAGGCTGCGATCTTTTGATCTTAATAGCTGACGACGCGGTTACGCCCACTTTCCTTGGCCTGATAAAGCGCCTTGTCCGCCGCAAACAACAACTGCTCCAGCGTCATCTCACTCGCCGCCGTCCAGCTCGCAATGCCGATACTCACGGTCATCGGCCGCTCGGCCCCGTCGACCAACGGCAACTGCTCCACCCCCTGACGAATATGCTCGGCTATCTGCTGTGCGCCATGGCCATCGGTCTCGGCGAGAATCACCGAAAACTCTTCACCTCCGTAGCGCGCCACCAGATCCGTCGGTCGCCGCACGTTTTCCGTGATGACCCTGGCCAGCGTCTTCAGCGCCAGGTCGCCGGCCTGATGTCCATGTCGATCATTGAAAGCCTTGAAGTGATCGGCATCGATCATCATCACCGACATCGGTTTGCCCGAGCGCTGGGCGCGGAACCACTCGTGACGCAGCGCCTGATCAAGCATCCGCCGATTGGCCACGCCCGTCAGCGCATCGGTAGCGGCCAGTTGGGCCAACTCGCGCTCGGCCCGTTGGCGCAGGCGCAACTCGCGGGCCAACAGCCAGGTCAGCCACAGCAAACCCATACACAACACGCCCGTGGCACCACTGATCAGCATCGCGGTGCGCCGCCAGGTGCCAAATACTTCATCGCTGGACAGCGCGACCATCACCGTCAGTGGCAGATTGCCGACCCGCGAATAGGTATAGAGGCGTTGTTGATGGTCCATGCTCGAGGTGCTGGTAAAACTGCCATTGCCATCCTTGTCTCCCAGAATACGCACGACATTCGGTCGGTTGCCGTAGCTCTTGCCGATGGAATCGCTTTGCAGATACGGCTTCTGCGCCAGCAGGACGCCGTCGTTGTTGATGATGTTCAACGTGCTGTCTTTGCCAATGTCGAGGCTGTTGAACAACTGATCGAAGTAATCGAGTTTCATCGACGCCACGGCTACCCCGGCGAACTCGCCGGTTTGCGAGGAAATCCGTCGACTGAAGCTGATTCGCCACTGATTGGCCTCCTCACAGTCGCAACGGGTCTTGAACGGGCGGCTGATGAACATGCCGACGTCGTGATTGAAAGCGTGGGCAAGGAAGTATTCGCGGTCGGCAAAGTTGCCCGGTTTTGGCTCGATCCGTGAGGAGTCGGCAATCACATCTCCGTGCTTGTCGAGGAGCAGTATGTCGCCCTTGAAGCGCGCGGTGGTCGAGCGGTCGAACAGCGCCAGATGGCGGATCTGCGGTGAGACATCTTGCAGGTCGTCGCGCTGGGCGGCGGCGATCAGGCCTTGCAGGGTCAAGTCGTACAACTCGACGGTGCGCAGGACATCGGCGTCGATCAGTTGCGCGATGGTGGTGGCACTGCGGGTAGCCGACTCCTGAGCGTTGGCGTGCTCGCGGATCAGGAGGAACGTGACGATGCACAGAATCGCGATCACGGTCAGCGAACTGCCGCAGATCAGCAGCAACTCGGGGCGTCCGGTCTTGCCCGCAACGGGTGGGGTACGGCTCGCGATCATGATTGGGCTGTCGGTTGGGGAGAAGTCTTATAAGCGTAGTAGGCCAAAAACCACAGCCGAAGCCAGAAACCATTTCCAATGTGGGAGCAGGCTCGCTTGTATGGTAGGACTTGAAGGGAGGAGGAGGGACAAGGCTCGATTCTGACTGTTGACGCAGCACAGACCGTGGGAGATTTCGCCCCTCCTCCTTTCACCCAAGCGCCGATAAAGAATGCATCTG